>NZ_JAKMUZ010000002.1 GCF_027570195.1 Corynebacterium yonathiae | reverse complement strand
CATTGCTGGGATGCAGCGGCTTTTTCATATGCTTTGAGTGGCCCGGACAGCTAATGGTTCCGAGCTTCTTCGCCCGACATTGAGCTGCAGTCTAGAGGTCTTTGGCGTCCTCTATGTACTCAGACCCCACCAGGTCCCTGAAAAGCTCAGGGTCGATAGATTGCCCGATTCTGATCACGGAAATATGACCCGTGGGCTCCAGGATCATAATCTGGACGTCCTCCATGCGGCTAATGCCTGCCTTGCGGGCCGCAGAATAAATATCTGACTTAGTAATATGCGCTAGGGTCAAGTTATCCTCAACCATCTTCCCGCGAAAGACTAGGAGAACTGGACGCCGGTCAAGAAAGCGCGTCCACTTCACTACCTTACGGATAGTGCCGAACGCGGCTTCTAGCGCCATCAGGGTTGTTAGGCCGATAACACCGGCAGCTAAGGTCGGAGGATTTCCCACGATAACGCGGCCTGCGACCGCGCCAAACATAATAATGATGATGGCATCTGAGGCCGTCATGGAAGTTAACACTCGAGAGCCAAAAACCTTCACCAAGACCATGAAGGAGAGGTATATACCCAAGGTGGCCAGCACGACAACGGGGATACGGTGCCATTCAATGCCGAGTTGATAGGTAATTTCGCGCAGAAAGAGGTCTAGAAGATCCACGGTTGGTTAGGTTACCTGGCTACTGCAAGCTGTACAGAAAAAGGCGGAGCACTTCTCCCCCGTTCAGGAAGAACCGCTCCGCCTAACGACTAATGGCTTAGATATGGAATTGCTTGCGCAAGTCCTCGATCATCTTGCGTGCTGGGGCGGGAAGAATGTGGGGGTTCATGCCCACAACGGCAACGCCTGCGACCAGCGCCGCGATGATGGCAAATACTGCACCACCCGCAGAAGAGCCGTTAGAGGACAAGGAAGAGCCCTTAGGTTCAGGCTTTGCACCCGGTTCCGAGGAAGCGTTGCCGCTTAGTTCGAGAGGCAGCGTTGCCTTGGTGCCGGCATCGGTGGTGATTTCCAGGTTCTGGCTTCCGCTGAGGTCCTTTGGAACGGTGAGCTTCACCGTGGCGCGCCCGCGCTCTCCAAATTGCGCATCGCCCTCGTGAGCAGCGTTATCGATGTCAACGGTTTGCTCAGCATCGCCCAGCTTTACGGTCGCCTTCTTCGCCATCGGTTCACCGTTGGTGGAGTAATTGAGGCTCGACAAGTGCACGGTGATTTCCTCACCTGGTTTTACCTCTCCCTCAACGTGGGCACCGATCTGGCCCTGGCCGGTGCGAACCTCAGATTCGCCTGACTTGATGTAATCGATCATGGCCTGAGTGTCCATGTAGCCCACATCGTTCTTGTCCTTGATGGAACCAGCGTTGAAATACCCGTCACCGCCTGCATCCTCGTCGCTAGAGGCAAGGAACGAAGACAGTGCGATGGAGTAGTCCTTATTCGGGTCGAGTTGTTCACCGTTGATGGTCACGGACTTTATGCGCTCACCCTTGCCGGCTTTCTGGTCATAAACAACCTGGACATTGTTGGAAAGGCCCATAGCTAGACGCGGGCGGCTACCTTCCTGCCACTGGTTCTCCAAGGCCTTGATGAACTCTTCACCGGAAATCTTGGCGGTAATCACGGAGTTGCCAAATGGCTGTACCTCGAAGATGTCCTTGTAGGAAACTTCGCCGCCCTTCAAATCGGCGCGCACACCGCCGGCGTTCATTACACCGATCTCGATGTCCTCACCCACCTGCTTGCTCATGGCGTAGCGCTGTCCATCAGCGATGAAATTATTAAGGGTAGATTCTACGCCGCGGTTAGAGCCTGCCTCAGCGCCTTCGTCAGAACCGCGAAAAAGATCCTGAGTGACGGTGCCGGCAGTCTTGGAGCCTTCAACTTCGGCTTCTCTCTGTGCCTTTTCCACCACGGAAGCGAGGCCAGCGTCCGGCTCAACCGAGGCCGCGTCCGTAGCATCGTATTGGCTGAGTTTGATGTCGGTTACCTTCTTTGCGGTCTTGTCATAGGTAATGTCGACGTCGTTAAGCAGCTTGCCGTACTCATGGCCCTGCGCCCACTGCAGCGGGAGTGCACCCTCACGCGGAATCTCCCCCTTGGTGCGCTGGTGAGTATCACCACCGAAGAGCACGTCTACGTCCTTGTTGAATCCTTCGGCATATTCTTGGGCGTCCTCATGGAACAATGCAACCACAACGTCTGCCTCGCCGGACTCCTTCAGGCGAGTGGCCTCTTCATTGGTGGCCTTTACTGGATCAGTGAAGGATACGCCTGGGATCTTCGCTGCAGAAACTTTGTACTTTGTGTTCTCCGTTACGGTTCCTACGTAACCGACCTTGACGCCGTCTAGATCTTCAACGTGAGACGGCTTAAGCAGAGGCTTGTCGTCCTTGAGCACGTTGGCTCCCAAAATTGGGTACTTGGAGTTGGGCTGGATGCGCTCCGTGAGATCCTCAGTGCCCTTATCGAACTCATGATTACCTACTGCGGATACCTTCATGCCCATCTCGTTGAGGGCTTCAAGGGTGTATTTATCATCGGAAATTGCCGATACGAACGCAGAGCCGCCTATGTTATCACCCGAGGAGGTCAGATTGAATTCTTGGCCCTCGTTTACCTGCTTGATAAGGGACTGCAGTCGCGCCACGCCCATCTCATCGCCAGCCTTGGCGGGATCACCAATTTGGTCTTCCAAGTGACCGTGAATATCGGTGATATTCGTGACAGAGATGGTGGTCTTGTTCTCCTGTGCCACCGCCTGCACGCCGGAGAGAGCGACTGCGGAAACGGTAGTGGCGGCCACGAGCTGGCCGATGCGACGAAACTGCATGAGGTACTCCTAGATAGTAGAAAGCGACAGGATAATTTATATCGCTTTGCTAACTACCTGGCAGAAGAATTTAAGCTTTTCTGCTGGAGCTTTACCTTGCAGCAGCCAAGAATTCACGCAGGCGTAACCCACCCGAAGCCTTCACGTTGCTTGCCTCTCCCCTCCTTTAGGGTAAGAACAAAGTGCGTTAGGCGGTAACTCGGTAGACGTCGAAGACGCCTTCGGTATTGCGCAACGTCGTCATCAACGTACCTAACTGCTTGGTGTCTGACACAGAGAAGGTAAACCGTACCGTCGCGATGTGGTCATCACCGCGATTGGAATTCATGGTCAATACGTTAATATTCTGATCGCTCATCACCCGGGTGAGCTCCGAGAGAAGACCTTGGCGGTCAAGAGCTTCCAATTGCAGGGTTGCAGAGAAAGCGCCCGTCGCCGACGTACCGGAAGACCAAGTCACCTCCAGCATGCGCTCAGGTTCTGCTTTGAGTTTTTCTGCGTTGGTACAGTCGGCCCGGTGCACGGACACTCCGCCGCCGCGAGTTACAAAGCCAAAGATGGCATCACCTGGAACGGGCTGGCAACACTTAGCCAGCTTGGCCATCACGTCCGGGCTGCCTTCCACCAAAATGCCGGTACCCGAAGCGGAATCTTCGGTGTGCTGGGCACGGGAGTGCTCAATCTCAGAAAGCGGCGTGCGCGAGGCCAAAGTGTCAATGGCATCGTCCCGGTCACCGAACATGGCAACCAACTGATTGGCAACGTGTTGGGCAGATACATGGCCCGCGCCGATGGCGGTATAGAGCGAGTCGACGTCGGTGTAATGAAGTTGCTCCGCAACCTGCTTCATGGAGCTGGCAGTAAACAGGCGGTGCATGGGCAAGCCACCACGTTGGACCTCAGTGGCCAGTGCGTCGCGTCCGGCCTCCAAGTGTTCTTCACGGCGCTCCTTGGCAAACCACTGCCGTACCTTAGTCTTGGCACGGGCAGACACCAGGAAGTCCTGCCAATCACGGGACGGACCAGCGTTCGGATCCTTAGAGGTGAAGATCTCCACCTTGTCGCCGGACTTTAGCTTCGACTCGAGCGCGACGAGCTTGCCATTGACCTTGGCACCGATACACCTATGTCCCACCTCAGTATGTACTGCATAAGCAAAATCCACTGGAGTAGAACCGGCCGGCAAGTTTACGACGTCGCCTTTGGGGGTAAAGGCGAAGATTTGCTTGGCGGTAAGGTCATACCGCAGGGAGTCTAAGAACTCATTAGGATCAGCAGCTTCCTTCTGCCAATCCAGAAGTTGGCGCATCCAGGCCATCTGGTCCACTTCTTCTTGGTGGCCCGAGTTCTTCCCTTTAGTTTCCTTATAACGCCAGTGAGCGGCCACGCCGAATTCGGCATTGTAGTGCATCTCATGGGTGCGGACTTGAACCTCTAGCGTCGCGCCGCCATCTGCTAGGACGGTGGTGTGCAATGACTGATATACGCCAAACCTCGGCGAGGAAATATAGTCCTTAAAGCGTCCGGGCAGAGCTTGGTAAATCGAGTGCACCACACCGATGGCGGCATAACAGCTATTGACATCTTCGACCAAGATCCGGATACCCACTAAGTCAAAAATCTCCGCGAAGTCACGGCCGCGCACGATCATCTTTTGATAAATGGACCAGTAGTGCTTTGGACGGCCCATAACCTCGGCTTCAATGCCGTTTTCCTTTAATGCCGCGCTGACTTGGCTAATGATCTCCTTGAGCGCCCGGTCACGCGAGGGAGCCCGGTCAGCGACCATGCGCACGATCTCGTCATACTTTTTTGGATACAGGATGGCAAAGGATAAGTCTTCCAGCTCCCACTTAACGCTTGCCATACCTAGACGGTGAGCCAAAGGGGCAATGACCTCAAGGGTTTGTCGCGCCTTCTTGGCCTGCTTTTCAGGCGGAAGGAACCGCATCGTACGCATATTGTGTAGCCGGTCGCTTACCTTGATGACCAGTACGCGGGGATCGGTGGCCATTGCGACGATCATTTTTCGGATAGTCTCTGCCTCGGCGGCCGAGCCCAGCGCCACCTTATCCAGCTTGGTCACACCGTCCACCAAGCGAGCCACCTCGGGACCAAAATCGCGGGTGAGATCCTCTAAGGAGTAGTCCGTATCCTCCACCGTGTCGTGCAAAAGGGCCGCCACGATGGTGGTGGTGTCCATGCCGATTTCCGCCGCAATCGTCGCCACGGCAAGCGGGTGGGTGATATAAGGCTCTCCGGATTTGCGGAAAACCCCCTCATGGAGCCGCTCGGCGGTGTCGTAGGCGCGATTGAGCAAGTCCGCATCGGCTTTGGGGTGAAACTTGCGGTGGATGGACATCAACGGGTCCAGCACCGGATTCACCTTGACCCGGCCGCCGGTGAGCGAACGGGCAAGGCGAGCCGACATGCTGCGCATTCCGCCGCCGGTCTGGCGTTTTACGGGTTTGTCCATGGCCAAATCTACCGCCCTTCACAGTGCCACGAGCCTTGTGGCCTCATGTCCTCTAGATCGTGGGAACTAGCTTAGACATCCCATCTTAGTCTGTGGCATTTAACACAATAAGCGGTGGGCCGGATAAACGCTCACGTCCGTTAAGGCCCTTGACTTCCAGCACCACCACATTGCCGGCAACCTCGGCTCCTGCCGACTCGAGCAAAAGCTTAGCGCCGTGGAGGGTGCCGCCGGTGGCTAGGACGTCGTCGACAAGCACAACGCGCTTGCCTTTGATATCAACGCCGCTGGCCGGAATCTCCAGCGCCGCAGAGCCGTACTCCAGCTCATATTCTTCGGTATATACCGGAGGCGGAAGCTTGCCCTTCTTGCGGATGGCTAGGATACCCAAGCCCATCTTGTAGGCCACGGCCGAGCCTAATAGGAATCCACGGGCATCCAGGCCGCCGATCATATCCGCGCCTAACTCCTCACAGGCAGCTGCTAAGCCGTCCACCACGGTGCGAAATGCCTCTGGATCCGCCAAGACCGGGGTGAGGTCTTCAAAGAGGATGCCCTCCTCTGGGAAGTCTTGAACGAGGCGAACCTTATCCTTGAGTGCCTGTGCTGCTGATTCGTAGTGCGAACTCATAATCTTCCTTGAGAAATATTTGCGAGAGGTCGTGATAGGCCGCGGTTGTGGGTCCTATTTCTTTTCGGCTTGGGCGGTGCTGCGCCAGCGATCCATATTCCAACCGATGCCCGAGACGCCAGTGTACGGCAGGACACCTTCCACGTCGCGGCGGACTAGAAAAACACGCGGCTGTGCGGAAAGCGGAATAGACGGAACGTCCTTCCACAAAGCCTCTTCTGTCTTTTTAAGCTCCGCGGAATTCTTCATGCTTGATTCCACCGTGGAATACTCCGTTTGGGGATCTACCGGTCCGAGGAAAGCATCAACGGTAGGCGCCCAGGTCTCTGGATCCATTTCCAGGTAGTGCTGAGACATAAACTCCGCAGACGCATCCTCAATAGTAATACCGGCTGGTTCACAAGATGCACGGAGCTGTTCGACCATGGCCGCATAGCGCTTGTCTGGTCCCAAGTAGCCGACTTTAATGGTCGTGCCGCTGAGGCTGCCCGCCTTCGCCAGATCGGTGCCCTGGTGTTCCTTGCCCACCTTGTCGAGACCACCGGAGACTGGGTTAGTGGCGGAAACGGTGCGCAAATATGCTGGAGGCACCTCCACGCCAGAGGCCGCGGTACTCGCCTGAGCAACCGCTTGCTGATCGACGCAGGCAGCGAAGCTCTCCCGTGCCCACGGTTCCGCGAATACGCCGGCTTCAGACAGAGTAAGCGTGTCCGTCAGCTCGCCGACCATCGGGGTGACTTCGTAGGGAGACTCCCCCGTCTGGTCCTTGGTGCTCTCAAGCCAGTCAGGGCTGTCGCTGGAGGCATCAACCACACGCAACGCACCCTTATCCGCAAGTTTCTCCGCGTCAGCATCGGCAGGCCAAACTACAATGTGCTCCTCGGCCGGGGCGTCGCCAAAGTACTTTTCATTCGCCTTGAGGATCACTTCACCCTCATCGCCTACCTTGTCAATGACATAAGGGCCGAAGGAAACTTGGAGCTTAGGGTCAAGTTGATCTTTGGCCACGGAAAAGCCGTACCGCCACTCTTTTGCAATAGGTGCAAGCGATTGCATGTCCCCGGCAGCCATAGCCGCATTGAGCTGCTCAATGCTCAGTCCGGCCTTTTGCGCTAGCGCATGGGCGGGCATAACGGTACCGGCACCAAACATATGGCGCCAGCGCTGACCTTGATCCTTATTGAAGGTCAAGGTGAAAGATTTGCTTTGCGGCTTGCAGCTGAATTCTGCGATGTCATTCATCAGCGGCATATGCGAAGCGAACTCAGCTGGGTGGGTACCGGCTACATACGCCAAAAAGTAGTCATCACAAGTCACGGGAGTGCCATCGGAGAAAACAGCATCTTCTTCCAAGGTTAGCTGGACGCTACGCTGGTCGCTGCCAGCAACGGGCGGAAGCTCTTCAGTCTCAACAAGGTCCGCATTGGGAATCAATTCGCCAGAGGGCCCGGGCACGAAAAGGCCCGGGTACAACCGCGTAGACAACAATCCGGCGGAGGTGGCATTACCAAAGGAGGTACCAGCATTGGTAGTGGCCAAGCGGGAATTTACCTGGTAGCCAAAATATCCATAGGATTCTGGTTCCTGGGGCGAAGTCGGCGACTCATCTTCGCCGCCCTGCCCGCTACAGGCAGTAGCAGCCAAAGCGAGTGCCGATACGCACGAAGCAAGGGCCCGCCTACTCCAATGACGTTCTCCAGAACTGCTCTTTGCTTTGACCACGGTTGTTGCCCTCACTTCAGTTAGCGATCCACCTGAATTTTACTACCAGAAACTACCTACCCGGCCGCCACGTTGCGCCGGGGTGCCCGGTAGACTCCACCGAATCGGTTTCATTGCCAACCGGGTTGGACTGCGCACTTACTGGAGAAACCACGGTGCGCTCAGCTGCGGGTACGCCATCTTCTTCCGCGTTCTTCTCATCCCTGCCGGCACGGTAGTCCGCTACTCGCTTATTATGGCGCTTAATCTTTTTGGACATATTAGCCAAGGTCACGACCAGCGGCGTAGCAAAGAAGATGGAGGAGAAAATACCCTCGACCACGCCAATGAGCTGGATAAGTGCCAAATCGCGCAGGGTACCGATGCCCATGAGCCAGACAGCCACGACAAAGAGCGCGATGATAGGCAGCGCGGAAATCACCGAGGTAGAAATCGAACGCATGACGGTTTGGTTAATCGCCAGGTTGGTCAGCTCAGCAAAGGTCTTCTTGCGCTGGCCCTCGAGGCCTTCCGTATTCTCATTGATCTTGTCAAAGACGATGACCGAGTCATACATGGAGAAGGTCAGAACGGTAAGCAGACCGATGATGACGGCTGGGGAAACCTCGAAGCCAAAGAGGGCGTAGATGCCGGCAATAACCACGCCATCCGCAATCAGCGCGATGATGGCGGCAAAAGCCATGTTCTTCTGCAGGCGAATGGCCACGTAAACGGTGGCAGCGACGAGGAAGACCAGCATGGCAATGAGCATGCGCTGGGTGATCGAAGACCCCCAAGATTCAGAAACTGTGGACGAGCCGATGGCATCCGGAGTGGCCCTGCCGTTTTCATCTTCCGGTTTGAAATTGTCATAGATAGCCGTGCGAGCAGCGTTCACGTCCTCTTGGCTCAGGCGCTCGGAGACAATTTCCAAAGTCTCGGAGTCGCCAGCGCCAACGATGTGTACCTGCTCGGGTTCTATGCCGGTGGAGTCTTCAAAGACTTGGCTTACTTCGTCTTCCTTGAGATCGCCTGCCGGCATGGACAAGGTGGTGCCGCCCTCGAAATCAATCGAAAGGGAGAAACCGCGAATGAGGATCGCCACCACTGCCGCCACGACAAGCGCTGCGGAAATGCCGTACCAGAGCTTGGTGCGGCCGATGAAGTCATAACCACTCTCGTCCTCGTAGAGGCGGTCCATTCGGGAAATTTTGTGCTTAGTCGAAACAGCCATGCTTATTTCTCCTCATCTTCCGCAGCATCGAGGGGACGTGCGGTTCCTGCGGCAGTATGTCCTGCCGTTTCCTTGGTGGCTGCCTCCGTGGAGTCGGAGGTCTCAGCAGAGCCTGCTTGGCGACGTCCCCCACCAAAATAGCCACGTTCGCGCCGCTCTTCTACCAATGCGTAGATACCGCCAAGGCCATTCATCGAAGGCTTGGCTGCTGCTGGACGGCGGCCCACTAACTGCATCAGCGGCGCCATGACCAAGAAGGAGACGACGAGGTCGAAGACCGTAGTCAGGCCCATGGTAAAGGCGAAGCCCTTCACCTCACCGATGGCGAGGAAGTACACCACAACGGATCCGATGAGGGTCACCGCGTTACCGGTGACGATGGTGGCACGCGCACGCTCCCACGCCTTGTGCGTTGCGGAGCGGAAAGTGCGTCCCTCCAGCAGCTCATCCTTGATGCGCTCGTAGTAAACCACGAAAGAGTCAGCCGTTGCGCCAACACCGATGACCAGACCGGCAATACCGGAGAGATCCAGTGAGTAGCCGATCCACCGACCCAGCAGCACCAAGGCGCCATAGGTCAACAAGCCGGAAGCGATGAGGAAGACGAGGGACACGCCAGCCAACGCGCGGAAATAGTACAGCGAATATGCCATCACGAGTACCAAGCCTACGAGGCCCGCGATGAGGCCGGCCTGCAGCGCGGCTTTACCCAATGTCGGCGGAATGGATTCAACAGTACCGCCCGGCTCGCCATTTTCGCCGGCGAACGACAGCGGCAGTGCGCCATACTTCAAGTTATTCGCCAGGTTCTGTGCTTCCTCCTGGCTGAAATCACCAGTAATAGAGGTAGCGGAGCCTACTGGAGTTGCGCCCTGAATGACCGGTGCAGAGATAACTGCAGAGTCAAGAGTGATGGCAACTTGGTCCTTGAGATGTTCCTGCGTGAGGTCCGCCCACGTCTGGGAGCCGTTCGGGCCACTGCCGGTCTTGAAGGAGAAATTGATCTCCATCTGGCCGGACTGACCGTTAAGGCCACCTTCGATTGGGGAGTTGGTATCGATCTCGTTACCGGTCAGGCGGGTGCCGTTTTCATCCTTAATGCCGTTGAGTAGGGGTGCTGGTTCCAAAACATATGGGTTACCGTTGGAGTAATCACAAGTAACGAAGGGCTTGGAAGGATCATCTGCGCCGGCGAGAGGATCAGTACTGCCTTGGCAGGTCATCAGCGCAGAGGCTGCGGCCTGGGTCGTCGGATCCTCGGATTGGCGGTCCTTTAGCAGCATCTCCGCGACTTCATCGCGGCGCTTAGTCTGCTCAATGGAGTTGCTTGGCTCCTCAAGGGGTTTGGCGCTGACCTTAGGAGCCTTTTGCTCCTTCGGCTTCTTTCCGCTCATCTGCGCCTCTTGCTCAGCGAGGGCCTTGGTGACCTGCTCCATTTGCTTATTAGCCTCGTCGGCGCTGATTACGCCATACTTCACCCAGCGGTTGGCCATGTCTTCCAGCTCTTTATTGAGCTTGCCCATGTCCGGCATAGATGGCTTAGCCACCGGTCGGAAAAACAGCTGCGATGTCTGACCTACGGCCTGTGCCTGGGAGGCGTCCTCGCCCGGCACGGTAATGACCAAGGTATTGCCGTTGATGACAACCTCAGAGCCGGAAACGCCCATGCCATTGACACGCTGTTCCAAGATGGTGCGAGCTTGCTTAAGCTGGTCTTGAGTGGGTTCCTCGCCTTGTGGGGCAAGCGTTACGCGAGTACCGCCTTGCAGGTCAATGCCAAGCTTCGGGGTGCTTTGACGGCTGACAGTTAAAAAGATAAGCGCATAGATAACAACCACAATGAGAACGAAGAGCGCTATTGCGCGCTTCGGCCATTGGCGTTTGCTATTTTTCATAGCGCCACGCGATGATGCGGACAACGATAATCTCCTGTGCTGCTTATAGCAGGGTGTTTAAACATTAAATACGGCCCAGCCGAATGGCGCAGGCACGTCAACAACGCACAATCGTACGTCATAAGGCGGAGTTTTCCTTAACGAGGGCCAGAATAGGCCGAAAGTGTGATGGGGTCTACGCTCCGTGAAGTTCCCTCACACCTAGCAAACATTAAGGAACCTCTTAGAAAGTGGTGAGGTTTTAGTTCTTCCCGCCGTCGTTAAAAGGAGGGTACTTTTCATCGGGCAGGTCGTTTTGCACATCACCCCTGGTATCTCCGGCAGCCGCAGGGCGTTCAAGGTCGTTAGCCTCTTGTTCGGTGCGAATTACAGCCATCTTGTCAAAAGTAACCACCACGCCCGGGGCGATTTCTAGGTCCACGCTCTTCTCGCTCGTGCTACGTACCACGCCGTGCACGCCACCTGCAGTGACGATAGCGTCACCTGGCTGGAGGGAATTTTGGAGGGTCTGCATATCATTTTGGCGTTGGCGCTGCTTTCGCATGGCCATGAAAGAGGGAATGACGAATAGGACGCCAATAATGATGAGAATAATGATTTCCATAGCTTCCTAGTGTGCCAGACAGCGGTGGACGCAGAAACCCCAGGGTGCACCACTAAGCAGAATCACCTCAGAATTAAAAGAGTCCGGCTGCGCCCTCCGGCGGAGTAAGTCCCAAGTGCCGCCACGCAGCGGCGGTAGCTACGCGGCCGCGTCCCGTACGCGCCACCATTCCGGCCCGCACTAGGTAAGGCTCGCACACTTCC
The DNA here is from genome assembly GCF_027570195.1 of Corynebacterium yonathiae. Taxonomy (GTDB): domain Bacteria; phylum Actinomycetota; class Actinomycetes; order Mycobacteriales; family Mycobacteriaceae; genus Corynebacterium; species Corynebacterium yonathiae. The sequence goes on along the minus strand of NZ_JAKMUZ010000002.1, from coordinate 196,324 downwards.
TCCACCGTCGAGGGCTCCTCGCCCACTGCAATGGCAAGGGTGCTCACACCGACTGGTCCGCCACCGTGCCCCTTAATCAAGGCGTTGAGCACCGCCCGGTCTAGACGGTCAAGGCCCATATCATCCACGTCGAAGACCTCGAGCGCGCCCTGCGCCGCACTAAGATCAATCAGGCCTGTGCCATTTACCTCGGCATAATCGCGAACGCGGCGCAACAAGCGGTTAGCGATACGTGGGGTACCACGCGAACGAGAGCCAATTTCCACCGCCGCCTCGTGTTCAATATCCACATCTAAGATATGAGCTGCACGCTTAATCACCTGGGTTAAGTCAGCCGTATCGTAATACTCCATCTGCGCCGTGAAACCAAAGCGATCTCGCAAAGGACCGGTAAGCATTCCGGCGCGCGTTGTCGCTCCCACCAGAGTAAAAGGCGGGATTTCTAGCGGAATGGAAGTAGCACCGGGGCCCTTTCCCACGATGACGTCAATACGGAAATCTTCCATTGCCATATACAGCATTTCTTCTGCCGGCCGGGCAATGCGATGGATCTCATCAATGAAAAGGACGTCTCCTTCCATCAAGTTTGAAAGCATCGCGGCCAAATCACCGGCTCGTTCCAATGCCGGCCCGGAGGTCATACGCAGCGAAGTCCCCAATTCCTGGGAGATAATCATCGCCATAGTGGTCTTACCCAGGCCAGGCGGACCGGAAAGTAGAACGTGATCCGGCGTAACCCCGCGGTTCTTCGCGCCTTTGAGCACCAACGAGAGCTGCTCGCGCACCTTGGGTTGGCCAATGAACTCATCTAGTGATTTCGGGCGCAAGGACCGTTCAATATCATGCTCCTCGGAGTGAGCGGTCGCCTCCACATCGCTATTGCGCTGCGAGGCATGCGCAGCATCAACGCCTTCAGGGAGGTTAAATTCGGTGCGCTCTATATCGGACATGATTTTTACCTTCCTGCCTGCCGTTACTTCTTCTTGCCCAACTGCGCCAGCGCGGCACGCAGGAGAGAGGACGTATCGGCGTCGGGGTTGTCCGCGTGAGCCGATTCCACCACGGGGCGCGCCGCCTTATCAGTAAACCCAAGGCCAATGAGCGCCTCAGTCACGCTTTCTACCACGGCCCCGCCGGCTGGCGCGACGGCAGTATCGCTAGCACCTGCAGTGGAGGGCTCGCTTGGTGCAAAGGCCGCCACCTTATCTTTAAGCTCCAATGCTAGGCGCTGAGCCATACGCTTGCCGACGCCTGGGATAGACTGCAGCGCCTTCACATCTTCCGCACCAATCGCCGCAGCGAGCTCCCCTGCCCCCATGACCGAAAGCGCCGCCAAAGCAAGCTTTGGACCTAGGCCGGACACGGATTGCAGAACTTGGAACATCTCGCGGTCCTCATCCGCGCTAAAGCCATAAAGGGTCAGGGAGTCTTCCTTGACGACCAAGTTAGTAAGCACCGTAGCTTGTTCCCCGCGACGCAAGGTGCCCAGAGTTTGTGGCGTGGCCAAAAATTTATAGCCCACGCCTGCGCAATCGATGACCCCATGATCGAGTCCGATATGGATTACCTCTCCACGCAGTGCAGCAATCATTGGCTTTCTATCCTTCTACTCTCAATCAACTTACCTAGCGCTTCTTACCCTGTCCGCGCACGCCACTCGTCTTCGCCCCCAGCCCAAGACCGGTATGGTCCATGCGCACGATGGCAGGGGCCCGCCAGCAGTGGCACACTGCCAGGGCGAGCGCGTCGGCGGCATCGGCAGGCTTGGGTGGCTCCGTCAGCCCTAGGATACGGGTGATCATGGTGGTCATCTGCTTTTTATCTGCGCGTCCATTGCCAGAGATGGCCTTTTTCACCTCGGACGGGGTGTACATGTACACCGGAATATCGCGCTCGGCTGCGGCCAGCACTAACACTCCTACGACATGGGCAGTTTGCATGACGGTAGACACCTGTCCGCGTTCGAAGACGCGCTCGATCGCAACCACATCCGGAGAATAGTCTTCCATCCATTCCTTCGCTGCCACCGACAGACGCAGGAGCCGCTCAGTTAAGTCTTTATCGCTAGGCGTGCGGACCACACCTACAGAAACGGGAAGAATTGCTCGGCCGCGACCAGCCTGAACCACGGAAAGTCCACAGCGCGTTAGGCCCGGGTCAATGCCCATCACGCGCATCCCTTCTAGGTTCATTTCTCCCCCACTTTCATATCAGCACCACTTCGCACGGCCTACTGCCCCATTATGGACTACACACAGGTGTTCTACAAGAGTAGCATCCAGCCTAACCATAGCGAAGCGCCGGCAACGCTCCGGCGAACAATGCCCGCGGAACGCTACCGGCGCTAATGACCCTTGCAGCGCGAAAGTGCTTAGTCCTCGTTCAGCTCGGCAAGAACCTCATCGGACAGGTCCATATTGGTGTAGACGTTTTGCACGTCATCAGAGTCTTCCAGAGCATCAATGAGGCGGAAAATCTTCTTGGCGTCATTGGCCCCAAGCGGCACCTCAACGGAGGCGCGGAAATCATTATCGGAGTCATCGACCTCAATATCCGCTTCCTTTAGGGCGTCTTTAACGGCCTGCACATCCGTCGGCGCGCAGACAATTTCAAACTTCTCGCCCTGGTCCTTAACCTCTTCTGCACCGGCTTCGAGCACGGCCATCAAAACATCGTCCTCGGTGAGTCCGCCCTTTTCTACCAAGACGAACCCGGTACGGGTAAACATGTAGGCCACGGATCCGGACTCACCCAGGTTTCCGCCATTCTTAGACATCGCGGTACGAACATCGGTTGCCGCGCGGTTGCGATTATCCGTCAGACACTCAATGAGCATGGCTACGCCGTTTGGACCGTAGCCCTCATACATGATGGTTTCCCAGTCCGCACCACCGGCTTCTTCGCCGGAACCACGCTTGCGAGCACGCTCGATGTTGTCATTAGGGACGGAGGCCTTCTTGGCCTTTTTGATCATGTCATCAAGGGTTGGGTTAGCCGCTGGGTCACCACCGCCGGTACGGGCCGCCACTTCGATGTTTTTGATCAGCTTGGCAAATTCCTTGCCACGCTTGGCATCGTTGGCAGCCTTCTTGTGCTTGGTAGTTGCCCATTTCGAGTGGCCTGACATGTAGTCCCTTTCTAATCGGGTGCTGAAACTGGTGGCAATTATACGTGTGCTGCATGAATGCGTGAAAGCGACCCCCTTTTAAGCGGGGCATAATTACACGTTGTGCCAATTGCCGTGGGCAGAGCCGCTACCCAGCTTTTCATCCAGAAAGCGAGTTAGCCCCTCTTGGTTGACCAATGCCACCAATTCACCCCGTTCAGTGAAAAGCTTGCCGCGCGCAATTGCGGTTCCTTGAGCCGCTGAGGGCGATACTTGTTCATATAAAAGCCACTCATCCACGCGGAAAGGTCGCAGGAACCATATGGCGTGGTCGAGACTTGCCAACTGCACTTTCTCTCCCTGGTGCGGAAGAAGTGCGGAGCGGATGAGAGTCATATCGGACATATACGTCAGCGCGGCACGGTGGAAAGCCGGCTCCTCCGGAAGCTGACCGGTATTGCGAAACCAGATATGACGAAATCCTGCACCGGTGCGCTCAGCTGCCACAGGATCTCTTCCATCTTCTGGCACCAAGCGGATATCCCACTCTTCCCACTCTTTGAGGATGATGCGGGTGGAGTAAGGCGCACCACCACCCATACCAGCTACTTCTTCGGGCCCAAGTACCTCTGGCATGGGATCTTGGTGCTGCGGGCCGCAGTCCCCATTACGGTGGAAGCTCACCATGGCAGAGAAGAGTAACCTGCCGCCTTGATAGGCGCGTACCTGCCGGTTGGCAAAGGACCTGCCATCCCTAATGCGCTCGACCCGCAACTCAATCGGCCGCCTCGCGTCACCGGGGCTCACAAAATAGCCATGCAAGGAGTGAACCTCTTTCCCGGAAACGGTGCGTTGGGCCGCAGCCAGCGCCTGCGCGGCAATATGTCCACCAAAGGTACGCTCAATCCGTGACTCCACCGCCGGGCCACTAAAGACATCGTCCGTTCCCGTTTCGTCTATGGTCAAAATCTCGCGGATGGCCGCCATCTCCACACTCCCTATGTTCTATATCACTTCCGCAAGCAATTGCCGTCCACACTACTAAAGGGTCGAGGCGCCGATTTCTATTCTCACAATCTCTCCCCCATTTTTGGCACAGAGGGGAAGACTTTTCCGGAAGAAACTATGTCTGCTACCGAAGTGAGAACTATTTGAATAAAGTCTTTTGGGTGAAACGCCTCGCTTCTGTTCCTGCAGTTTGGATTGGGTGGGTTATCGCCCGCCTGTGTCTTATATATCTACTCAAGATTGATCACAGTCCCAGGGGCGATGTCGCGTATTATTTTGCGGGTCGCTATGGCGATGACCCGACCAAAATGACCGAATATCCCCACGCCGGCACCTGGCCTACGGTGATCTTGGGGTGGCTCACCGGTGAAAACATCACCACCTTTTATATCGGCTTCACCATCATGACGCTGCTTGTTGACGCCGCCTTTTTAGCCTTGCTACTGCGCCACCATCCCGCCCACCCGCGCGCATTTTGGGCCGCCTGGTTCTGGGTCCTCTTCGGCACCGCGGCTGGCCATACCTTTGTGTGGCGCCTCGATATCTTCCCGGCGGTAGCCGTGGCTGGCGCGGCTGCCCTACTGGCTACCCGTCCACTCATTGCCTCGGCGCTGCTAGGATTTGCCACCACGATGAAGCTATGGCCAGGGGTGCTCGCCGCTGGCTTGGTAAGCCGCTTTAATAGTTCCGCAACCTGGCAACGCTTGCTCGCCTTCTTCTGCACCATCGTTGCAGTATGCGCCGTCACGATAGCTACCTCTGGCACCGAACGCCTGCTTTCTCCCCTGGACTATCAGGGGGTGCGCGGTCTCCAATTAGAATCCATCCCGGCGACATTCCTGCTGCTGCAAGCCCACCGCAATCCCGGCCGATGGGACCTGGGCTACGCCGCTTCCAAGAGTTTTGAGATCTCCGGACCCGGCGTGGATACCGCCATGAGGTGGAGTACCATTGCAATCATTATCATGCTCGTACTTGCGGTGAGTTGGGCGCTCTACCGGCTTTGCGCCGGCGGATGGACCACGCGCACAACCATAGCGTTTTTTACCGTTATGGTGCTGCTCCTTATCGCGACCAATAAGGTTTTCTCTCCGCAATACATCGTCTGGCTAGGTCCATTGCTTGCCGTGGTCATCCGCCAACGCCTCCCGCACGGCTTCGCATCCCTGCGGGCATTTCAAGCCCTAATAGCGGGCTGTGCCATCATCGCCGCGGGATTGGGAACCTTGGTCTACCCGTTTAACTATGACTACATCTGGAATCACGTGGGCGAGAACATGTTCGCTGTCTACCTCTTGGTCGCCCGCAATATTCTCATTGTCGCCATGGCCGTCATCGGGCTGATTTGGTTCGGGGTCGAGGTCGCTTTGGCCGCCAAGATAGAACGCGCTGAACTGCACCAGCAGCAAGAGCCTTCCAGTCCAGTCAATGGGGCGACCGCTAGCACTGAGGCTAAGCCGGTATTCCGCCCCCGACGGGGTCGGCACTCTCTCGCGTCTTAAATTAGCTCAGCAGGCTAATCAGCCAGCATATAGTCAAAATATTCCGGCAGCTTTGCGGTGCCACCGAGATGAAGAAGCCGGACCGCAGGGCGCAGACGCAGGGCACGTGTATCGCTGACCGCTTCGTTATAAAAGCGGTGAGCGAGCTGGATGCGCCCCTCGGCGTCGGCAAGCGCAGCAGGGCGGTGCTCCGCGGGAAACTCCCGCACGATAGCGGCAGATAGTTCCCGCTCGATCATGGTGCGTGGTTCGAAATTCCCCTGATAGAGCTCGGTAGATTCGGCCCGCTGGGCTAGGGCCGCCAATTCGGGCGCCACCGCCGCCGTTACCGCTGCCCTGCGGTCTAGCGCTGCCTGCAGCTGCGCCAACGAGGCATCGGTGCGGATGTGCAGCGAGTTGAGACGCTGGGCGGTAAAAAGCGCCCATGAACCGACGATAATGAGCAAGAAGAGTACTAGCGCAATTTCAATGGCCATCAACGCTTCACCCTTACCTTGGTTCCGTCTTGGACGGTTTCGTAGACCTGCATAACGGCTGCTGCCACATGGTCCCAGTCATAAGTGCGGGCACGCTGAACACCGTTGCGCACCAACTGGGCCCGGTAGTCGGCATCATCGAGTACCTCATTGAGAACACGGGCCAGATCCCCGCTATCTTCGTTGCGAAAAAGTGCACCGGCTACCTCGTCGGAGTCGGCGTTGCACACCGCGCGGAAAGCTTCCAGATCAGAGGCGACGACGGCTGCGCCGGCCGCCATGGCCTCTACCAAGACAATGCCGAAACTCTCGCCCCCGGTATTTGGGGCCACATACACATCGGCGCGGCCGAGGATTTCTGCCTTCTCAGCATCGCTGACTCGGCCGACAAAGTCTACGCCATCGACCTCGCGGGCGCGGCCCCCGCCCATGATGGTGACACGAATATCGGGGGGCACTTGGTGGAGCGCGCTGAGCAGAATGTCCAGGCCTTTGCGCGGTTCATCCAGACGCCCCAAGAAGACCACTTCTAAAGGGTCACCGGGAGCCTTTACCGGGCTGCGTCGCCGCGCCTGCGCGTATACAGATGTATCCACGCCATTGGGAATGAGGACGGGGTCCCCGCCCAATTGCTCTACCTGCCACCGTCGCGCCATATCGGATACGGCAATACCGCCTCGAATCTTCTCCAGGAAGGGAGCGAGGAAAGGCTTGGCGAGGGTCAACACCAGCGAGCTCGAGGCGGAGGCGTGATATGTCGCCACCAACGGGCCTTGGGCTACGGCCAGCGCGGTCATAGAAAAACTCGGGGAATTTGGCTCATGGATGTGCAAGACATCAAAGTCGCCATCCTTAATAAAACGTTTTACTTTGCGCGTTACCTGAGGGCCGACGGACAAGCGCGCCACTGACCCGTTATAGGCGATGGGAAACGCTGGGCCGCCTTTAACTACGAAATCCGGCAGTTGGGTGGACGCCGAAGCAGGACCGATGACCTGAACATGATGCCCTTGCTCAATAAACACCGTCGCTAAATCAAGGATATGGGCTTGAACTCCGCCGGGTTCATCGAAGGAGTAAGGGCACACGATTCCGATGCGCATTATTTCTCGCCTTCCTGCCGTGCACCAGTTTGCCGGGTATCACAGGCCTTGTTGACAGCGCGCGCTTGCCGACGCCGCTTAATATCGACATTCCACTGTGGCTGCAACATGTGCCAATCCTCCGGGTGTCGGCGTATATTCGCAGCGAAGCTATCGGCCATGCGCTGGGTAGTCTCCTGCAGGTCCGTTACCTCGAGCTCCGGAGACACCGATAGCCCCCATCCTTCGCCTTCAAACCACGAGTGCACAACGTGGAGGGCGGCGCCAGTTTCCAGAGCAAGTTGCGCGGGGCCTGCGGCCATGTTGGCCTCTTCTCCCATGAAATTCACGCTGACCCCGCTTCGGGTGAGGTCACGCTCAGCCAGCAGGCACACCACGCCGCCGGCCTCCAGTACCTCTTTAAGGCGCGCGAAAGGCGAGGTTGCGCCGCCGGTGAGGGGAAGAACCTCAAAGCCAAGGGTTTCGCGGTAGTTCACAAAGGCGTCGAAAAGCACGGCAGGCTTGAGCCGCTCCGCAACGGTGGTGAACTGACCATAATGGCCGACGAGGAAGACGCCCGCCATGTCCCAGTTACCCGAGTGCGGCAGCGCCAAAATGGTGCCACGCCCAGACTGGGCGGAAGCATCAAAGTGCTCAAGGCCTTCTAAGCCACTGAGCAAGCGTTCGTGCAACCCGGCATCACTGTGGATGGCCGGCAAGCGGAAGGCCTCCATCCAATAGCGCATATAGGACCGAACAGAATCGCGCACCAGTGCGCGGGTAACGTTTTCTGGCCCCACCACGCGGGCAAGGTTGCGGCGCAAGCCATCCATTCCGCGGCCGTTCCTGCTAGCAAAGTCTGCGCCGCACCGAAACAACACCCGCGCAATCCGATCAGGCAGCCGACGCACCACCTTCCACCCCGCGAGGTATCCGGCCGCGGAGAGGTCCTCTTTATCCCACATGGTGTAAACCTCCTGGTTTAGGTGGTGCAGCGCGAGCTAGTGCTGCTCCTGGCGGGCAGCGATAACCATGCGCTGGCACACGGTAAAGATAGAACCGACGGCAAGGATCCACAGTGCTACCTCGATGGCATGCGGAACGCCAAGGCCCTCAAGGCCAATGCCGCCCAAGCCCAAGATAAGCCGTTCCGGGCGCTCAATTAGGCCGCCAACCATCTTGAAACCGGATGCTTCTCCCCTAGCCTTGATATAGGAGATGACCTGGGAACATACCAAGGTGACAAAGCAAGCAATGACCGTAATGCGGGAAGAATCCGCGGAATAAATCAACCACCAGGCCATGGCGCTAAACAGTGCGCCGTCAGTAATACGGTCACACGAAGCATCCAAGGTCGCACCAAAGGCAGTAGCTTTGCCAGTCAGACGCGCCATGGTGCCATCAAGCATGTCGAAGGCTGCAAAGAGGCCAGATAAAACGGCTGCGGCAAAAAGATGCCCGGTTGGAATGAGGACCACCGAGATGGCAATGGTGACAATGGTTCCCACAACCGTGACCACATTCGGGGTCAGGCCTAACTTCAAAAAGGCCTTGGCTATAGGTTCCACCACCACGGCGGCGGGCTTTCGCCCATGCACGCTAAGCACGCGAATCCTCCTCTTCCATCTCGCGCCAACCCTCTGCCAGCACGCGGCGCGTATCCTGCAGAAGCTGCGGTAATACCTTAGTCCCATCGAGGACAGTCATAAAGTTACTATCCCCGGGCCACCTTGGCACCACATGCAGGTGCAAGTGATCTCCCACGGAGCCTCCTGAAGCGCGACCCAAGTTCAGGCCTACGTTAATAGCTTCAGGGCGCGAGACTCGCTTGAGCACCCTAACCGCCTTTTGCGCAAACGCCATTAACTCTTGAGACTCCTCTTGAGTGAGATTCTCAAGCTGCGATTCTTTCCGGTAAGGCACCACCATTAGGTGCCCAGCGTTATACGGAAACAGGTTCAGCAATGCGTATACGGTTTTGCCGCGAGCAATGATAAGCCCGTCCTCGTCGCTGCCTTGGGGCGCTGCAACAAAGGGATCCTTAGAACGCTTGGCTATATAGGCCATGCGATAAGGAGCCCACAGCCGCTCTAGACGATCCGGCTCGCCGGCGCCTGTGTCAACGAAGGCTTCTTCCGCCGCCGCTTGGCTTTGGGAAGCGGCGGCGCTGTCGGTGTGGTGCGTCTTTTTAGCGTCGGGCACTGATGAGCTCTTCGGTCGGCTGCTCGTTATTGCGCTCTGCTACCCAAGCAGCAATGAGCTCCACGGCTTCGTTCACTGGCACACCATTGACCTGGGTACCGTCCAAGAAGCGGAAGGAAACAGCACCGGCCTCCACATCGCGGGCACCAGCGACCAACATGAATGGGACCTTAGCAGTGGTGTGATTGCGGATCTTCTTCTGCATGCGGTCATCAGAGGTATCCACATCGGCGCGGATACCCCTCTGGCGCAGCTGCGCGGCAACCTCTTCGAGATGCGGGGAGAATTCATCGGCCACCGGAATGCCCACCACCTGGTGCGGTGCCAGCCATGCTGGGAAGGCGCCGGCATAGTGCTCCAGCAGCACACCGAAGAAACGCTCAATGGAGCCGAAGAGCGCACGGTGAATCATGATCGGGCGCTTCTTTGTTCCGTCAGACGCAGTGTATTCCAGCTCGAAGCGCTCCGGCAGATTGAAGTCCAATTGCACGGTAGACATCTGCCAGGTACGGCCGATAGCATCGCGGGCCTGGACCGAAATCTTCGGGCCGTAGAATGCTGCGCCTGCTGGGTCCGGTACCAGTTCGAGGCCGGACTTTTCCGCGACCGATTGCAAGATGGAAGTAGAGCGATCCCAAATCTCATCGGAACCTACGAACTTATTCGGATCCTTGGTGGAAAGCTCCAGGTAGAAATCAGACAGGCCGTAGTCCTTCAACAAGGAAATGATGAAGTCGAGGACCTTGGTGAGTTCTTCTTCCAGCTGTTCTTCGGTGCAGTAAATGTGCGCATCGTCCTGGGTAAAACCGCGGGCACGGGTGAGACCGTGGACCACGCCGGACTTTTCGTAGCGGTAGACGGTGCCGAACTCAAATAGGCGCAGCGGCAACTCGCGGTAGGAACGGCCACGGGATGCAAAAATCAGGTTGTGCATCGGGCAGTTCATGGGCTTGGCGTAGTAGTCCTGCGGCTCCTTGACGGTATTGCCCTCTTCGTCATACTCGCCGTCGAGCTGCATTGGCGGGAACATACCATCGGCGTAGAAGTCGAGGTGGCCCGACTTCTTAAAAAGGTCTCCCTTAGTGATATGCGGGGTGTTGACAAAGGAGTAGCCGGCCTGCACGTGGCGGTTACGGGAGTGGTTTTCCATCTCCATACGCACGGTGGCGCCATTCGGATGGAATACAGGGAAACCGGAGCCAATCTCATCTGGGAAGGAGAAGAGGTCTAGTTCTTGGCCCAGGCGGCGGTGGTCGCGCTTTTCCGCCTCTTCCACCATGGTCTGGTAGGCCTCCAGAGCTTCCTTGGACTCAAAAGCGGTGCCGTAAATGCGCTGCAGGCCAGCCTTAGACTGATCACCGCGCCAATAGGCGGCAGAAGAACGGGTCAGTGTGAAGGCCGGGATGTACTTGGTGGTCGGGACGTGCGGTCCGCGGCAAAGATCGAACCACTCTACTTCCCCGGTGCGCGGGTTGATGTTGTCATAGTGGGTAAGATCGCCGGAACCAACCTCTGCGGCCTCGTCGGAGTCCGGGTCGACGTTGCCCTTGTCTTGGACCAGCTCGAGCTTGAAGGGTTCTCCGGCAAGCGCTTGTTTCGCTTCCTCAGCAGATTCGTAGACATGGCGCTCAAAGCGCTGGCCGCCCTTGATGATCTTCTTCATGCGCTTTTCAATCGCCTTGAGATCTTCTGGGGTAAAAGGCTCAGCGGTCTGGAAATCGAAGTAGAAGCCATTCTCAATGGCCGGGCCGATGCCCAGCTTGGTACCGGGGAACTCGGCCTGCACGGCCTGTGCCATGACGTGACCGCAAGAGTGGCGGACGACGGCGCGGCCGTCTTCCTCGCAGGCGGCAACCGGGGTGAAGGTGGATTCCGTGTCGGGGGTATGCGACAAATCAAAGAGAGTGCCGTCCTCGCTGCGAACGACTACGACAGCCTCTGGGCCCTTGTTGGGAAGGTTGAGCTCTCGCATTGCTGCACCCACGGCCTGGCCGGCGGGTACGGTGAAGGAATCGTAATTGACCGGTACTGCGGGGATGAGTTCCGCCATAATCGCGCTCCTTTTTGCGCTCGTGCGTCGGCGGCATACCTGGCCGCTTCCGCTATTTAAATTTACGGATAGCTATTCTACAACCCTGCGTGCTCGCAAAGCGATTTTGCCCACCATGATTCGCGTCCATCCGCATCGAGGGTGCCCGGCGGGCAGAAATACATAGCGGAGCCGATATGGGTCAGCCACTCATTCATCAGGTCAGATTTATCCAAACGGGCCTGGATAGGCTCGAATTGCTTGGTGGGATCCTGTTGGTAGCAGATGAAAACCTGGCCGATATTGGACAGCTGCCCTTCCTTGCCATCGGGAGCCAGCTCATAGTTATACGGGCGGCGCAGGATGCGCTGCTCTGGATGATCCGCCGGCGGGGCGGCAAGGGCCATGTGTGAGTTTTTATCAATCACCGGCAGACCATAGTCATCCACCGCGTTGAAGTCCGCGGCATCAAACTCATCCTCTCCAGTAAGCGGGGCGCCGGTGTCAAGCTTGCGGCCCACCGCATTTTCGCGGGAGGAGCGATCGAGCTTCTCCCACGTATCCACATTCATGCGAATGCGACGCACTACCATCGCCGTTCCGCCTTGCGCCCACTTCGGCCCCTTATCGATCCACACTTGGGCCGCAAAATCTTCCTCGCTGCGCGGATTAACGATGCCGTCCTTTTGGCCGAACATATTGCGCGCGGTAGCGCCCTTTTCTTGGCTGCCATAGGCATTAATAAACCCCTGCTGCAGCCACTTCACACTGGCATAATGCTCACTGGCACGCACCATATGACGCAGGGCGTAGGTATTCATCAGAGGATCATCGCAGCAAATCTGCAAGACGATATCGCTTTGTCCCCACTTGTGTTCCAGCTTATCGCGGTCGAAGGAACGCACACCTCCCAGCCAGTGTGGTTTCTCCACGCCGAGCAGGGAGAAAACCTTCTGGCCTAGACCACAGGTGATGGTCAAGTTGGCGGGCTGTTGCACCATTTCCGGCTCCAGCGTACCTAGCGGCGGCTCCCCGGTGCACAGCGCGCGGGCGTCCTCGGTCCACAGCTTCATGAGGTTGGCAAACTTCCGCTTGTCGACGCCCCTTTTAAGGTCAAACCCCACCAGATTCAGGTGAGCCTGCTCTGCGGTAGCAATGCCCGCCTGATGCTCGCCGTCAAAAGCCACGAGGGCGTCGGCAAGCGCGGGCTGCTCCTGGGCCTCAGCACCTGGGGAAGACCCCTGGATATTGCAGCCTGCCAACGCGAAGGCGCTAGTCGATACCGCAGCGCCAGTGAGAAAGCCCCTTCTGCTGAATCCAGACATGACTAGTGGTCGTGGCCTTCCTTGTTGTGGGACATTTCTCCGTGCTCCATGTGGGACATATCGTGGCCCTCCATATCGCCGTAGTCCTCATCCCCGGCAGGCATGCTACGCGTTTGGATCTCACCCAGATCGAGCTCTTCGCCGCCTTCAAGCTTCACCTTAAGGTCAAGGGATTCGCCGGGAGCGATGTGGCTTTCCATTTCCATGAGCATGAAGTGGTCACCGCCCGGTGCAAGTTCGTGGGATTCGCCGGCCTTAACCACCAACGGGCTCGACATTTCTTGCATCTTGCCGTCAACAGTCTCATGGATCTGGTTCACCTTGGCATTAAGGCTGGTGGAAAAACCGGTGATAGCGATGTCCTTATCGGTGTGGTTCACCAGGGTGCCAAAAATGGCAGTCATGTCCTTGTCCTCATTGGCGCGCACAACGGCATCTTCGAAGGTCAGGTCCTCGGCTGCGGCGGAGGAGGACTTCTCCGCAGCGCTGGTGGTGGCATCCGCCTTCGACTCGGTGGAGTCATTTTGGTTCTGTGGGGAGCAACCTGCCAGGGCGAGGCCGGCCACTGTCAGGCCTACAAGGGCAATGTTAGAAATCTTAGACATTATTTTTCACCTTCCGAATCAATGCGACGAGACTTGGCAATAAATAGGGCAACTACTGCGGCAATTGCCAGAACGCCGCCCACCCCCAGAATGATTTTCAGCGGCATTGACAGGCCCTCATCGCCGCGGGCTTCTATCGATTTAGAATCGGGCGCCTCGGTGTTCTCTGAGGCCTCACCCTTGACGGAAAATTTCACTCCGCCGCGGGTAGCGTGTCCATCCGAGGACGTGATTTGGAAACCAACTTGGTAGTTGCCTGGGCCAGGATTGACGTCCGCTGGAGTTTCAATGGTGAGGTCCCGTTCATGGAGCTTCGGCTCTTGGCTAAAAAGCTTCTCTCCCGTATCCGCGTTGGTCACGGCGAAGGTATTGAAATCTTCCTTGGGAATGCCAGAAAACTCGAGGGTGATTTCCTTAGGGAACTCATCGAGTTGTTCGCCGTCTTTGACCGAACCACCAATAACGGAGTCGTGCGCGATTGCGGCAGGCAACGACCCGCCAAGAACCAGTGCTGCAGTGCCTACTGCTGCGGCCGTACGGCGCAGCCAAGGTAAGCGGTAGCCCATAGATAGCTCCTTTGCTGTTGGAAATGCACAAGTTGAATTGTCAGACATACTAGCCGCGGGGCTTGCTAGAACAGCAATCGCGACAAGCAGGGCGTCGAGACATTTGTCGGCTTGAGGTGGGAAGGAGTTCCTATTTGGAAATAAAAAGAGGTATTTATCACTATCTAAGGCAAGTTGACTCAATTCCAACGGGCCTCGCTTTAGTCCCGCTCCATCTTTCGGGCACTAAAAAGCGGACCAGAAGTCATCAGTGAAGCAATAAACAAGACGGTACCTACGCCGATAAGTGCCAAAGGAAACGCCGCGCTGCCGTCGCCGTCACCCGCATCTGCCACATTAAGGCCCACAAAGAAAAGCACAGTTCCCGAAACAAAAGACGCGCAGCCGCAAGCTCCCACTACTAGCGGCACCACCAGTGTGCGTGGCATCATCCCTCCTCCGTCGAGTGTTTTTGACTTTCTAAGGGCAAGCGTATCGCACCACACACGGCAGAAGACATAGAAAAAGCCGCCCCTTTCGGGAGCGGCTATATGGAGCGGATGACGAGACTCGAACTCGCGACCCTCACCTTGGCAAGGTGATGCGCTACCAACTGCGCTACATCCGCATAACAAACCGAGATTTGTTGGCGAGTCCCATCGGGACTCTAGTGCGCGATACTGGGATTGAACCAGTGGCCTCTTCCGTGTCAGGGAAGCGCTCTCCCACTGAGCTAATCGCGCTTAATGCCCGAGGGCATTAAGAAGTTGAGGTGGAAACGGGAATCGAACCCGTGTGCACGGTTTTGCAGACCGTTGCCTCACCACTCGGCCATTCCACCGTGGCGATACCGCCTCACACAATACAGTGCTGGAGCGGATGACGAGACTCGAACTCGCGACCCTCACCTTGGCAAGGTGATGCGCTACCAACTGCGCTACATCCGCATGCGAAACCAAGCCCGGTTTCTAGGACAAAGTCCTTGTGCGCGATACTGGGATTGAACCAGTGACCTCTTCCGTGTCAGGGAAGCGCTCTCCCACTGAGCTAATCGCGCGCTATTCATTTAGAATCACTCTTCGCAGGAACATCCTTAGAAAAGCGTGGAGCGGATGACGAGACTCGAACTCGCGACCCTCACCTTGGCAAGGTGATGCGCTACCAACTGCGCTACATCCGCATTGCGCCGCAAAATTTGTATCGTTGCGGTGCGAGAAGAAACATTATCGTGCTCCGCCCCAGTTTCCAAATCCCCAGCCCAGCAGCATTCTTTTAGCCGCTGAAATTTCGCCTCTGGTCCCTTCAAAAACACACCGGTGTAATTCATCGAGAGAAATCGCCAATCAAATGACTCCTCAAAGGCGCCGCCTACCCAGCCAATTAGGTATTTCAAATTACACAGGTGTAAATTTAACCCCCGCAAGGTCCTATAGCTCAGTGGGAGAGCGTTCCGTTCACACCGGAAAGGTCACTGGTTCAATCCCAGTTAGGACCACCATTTCCCGCCCCTAGCTTCAATCTAAAGGAGACTGGGCGGGTTTCTTTGTATATCTGTAAAGTGTCCCGACGTGTTGTGGATTCTTTTAGGCATTATAGCCGGACTCGTTCTCCCCATACAGACCCTGGTTAATACGCGCCTGCGCGCATCAACTGGCACCCCATTTTCTTCTTCGCTTATTTCCTTTGCCGTGGGCACGGTGACCTTGCTCATTATCGCAACGGCAGTCACCGGCGGTGACTTCGGAATTTCCCGGGCATTCGGCGAACCGCTGTGGATTTGGCTTGGCGGCTTACTTGGAGTGGTGGCTCTTACTGGAAACATCCTCTTGTTTCCTCATTTGGGCGCAGTCCAGACCGTCGTCCTTCCCATCGCAGGCCAGATCATGATGGGGCTCGTCATTGACCACTTGGGGCTTTTTGACTCCCCTGCTTCCCCACTAACCATCGTGCGCGCATTTGGGGCGCTGGTTGTGTTAGGTGGGGTAATCGCCATCGTCGCCGGGCCCGGCGCGCCTACGAAGAGCGAAGACTCCGCTGTTTCTTTGTGGCTGTGGCGCCTAGCCGGATTCGTCTTTGGCTGCTTTACCGCAAGCCAGTCCGCCATCAATGGTCATCTGGGTCAAATCACCGGGTCACCCGTCAGCGCGGCCTTAGTGTCTTTTACGATTGGCGTTTCTGCACTCGTTATTCTCAATACTGTCCTGCGCTGGCGCCCCCGTATCGAGCGTCCCGAGGGAAAGGCTAACCCATGGTGGATGTGGGTTGGCGGCGTCCTAGGCGCCTTGTTTGTCTTTGGCAACGCGGCCTTGGTTCCACAGATTGGCACGGGACTTACTGTGGTGGCGACTCTTCTTGGCTCTATGTTGGGTTCTGTTCTTATTGATCGTATGCGTGGTGCCCGCGTAGAGCTGCGTCAAATTATCGGCATTGCAGTTATTTTGATTGGAGTCATCCTGATCCGCTTGGTGTAGCCCCTCTGTTGCGGCTGTGGCCAACTCTTTACCATGCCGGGGATCTAGTGGCTTGGCTACACTGTGGTGGCATGGATATCTCATCGCTTTTGGGGTCTGATTCCGACGACGCATTCACCGTCCGCACGAATATGGTCAGCACATTGACTGGCTCAGCGACGATGAATCATGTTTCAGAAGACATGGGAAATGACACCGATGGACAGCTTTTTGCAGCTCTGCGGGAGTGGGCAGACGTGGTGTTGGTGGGCGCGCAAACGGTGCGTGCAGAAGACTACTCGGGCGTTGTGCCTAGCACCGATGGCTCGCGCCCAGCTCCTATCGCCGTTCCATCCCGCAGCCTAGATTTCGATATCGATTCGGACTTCTTTAACGACTTCACTACCCCACCTATCATCTTGGTCCCACACAGCAGCTGGGAGGATGAAGACATCGTTACCCGACTCGAGGCTATTCAAAGCACGGGGGCGGAGGTCTGCGATGCCGGTGAGGGAGGCGTGCGGGACTACCTATCCGTCTTGAAGGACCGCGGGTTTAAGCGCGTGCTATGTGAAGGCGGTCCAGGAATGATTGGGCAATTAGTGGACGCCGATGCGATTGACCAGATGTATTTGACCCTGGATCCTCATCTGTCTACCGGCGTCGAAACTCCCATGGCTACTTTTAAGGGCGAGCATTCCCACCGCCGCATGCAGCTGGACAATGTCGCAGCCGATACGGATGGCACGGTGTTTCTGCGGTATTCCCGCGACCACAAGGACGTAGACTAAGGGGCCGTGAATTCCCGAATCAATGCCGCCGCCTGGCCCGTGGCCATCCTGCTTGTTGTACATCGCGTATTCATCATTGCGCGCAACGGCACGCCAACGGATGATTTCACCACCGTGTATAACGCAGTGGCGCGCATGTCTAGCGGCCAGCCGGTCTACGAGCAGGCCTATAACCACGTGGACCCGCTATATCTGTACACCCCGGGTGCCACGCTGCTGCTTGCGCCATTAGGGCATCTAGACTTCTCCTTCGCGCGAGGACTATTCATCGTGGCAAATGCAGCCGCGATCGTCGCGGCACTGGCGGTGCTTACCCTTATAGTGGACCGCAAGCTTACTTCCCCCATTTGGCCAGTATCTATTGCATTGGCGTTTGTCACGGAGTCGGTGACCAACACACTCGCTTTTACCAATATTAACGGCATTCTTTTGCTGTGCATGGCTGTGTTCTTGTGGGCCTTCTTGCGGGCCGAGCACACCCCTTGGCTGGGCTGGGTGGCAGGCGTGGTCATTGGCCTGGCCATCGTGATTAAGCCGCAATTTGCGCCATTGCTCTTCCTGCCCTTAGTAAAGATCCAGTGGCGCAGCCTCGCCGGCGGCATCGGGGTTCCGGTGATTCTCAACCTACTGGCGTGGCCGGTAGTGCCGGGCGCGAGCGGCTTTTTAGAAAAACTCCTGCCCTATCTTTCGGAAACTCGTGACTATGCCAACTCTTCCTGGGCAGGTTTCCACGCCTACGTCGACTTTAGTACTGGGTTGTATTGGGCCGTGTGGTTGATTTTTGCCGCCCTTACGGCTGCAGCGATTCTCGGGCTTTTACGCTGGCGCAACTCCGACTCGACCTTGTGGGCGCTGACGACGAGCGGGTCAATCATGGTGGGAATCTTCTTCCTATCTTCCTTGGGCCAGCAGTACTATTCCATGTGGCTCTTCCCGCTGATGTTTACCGTTGTTCTCCCGCGCTCGGTGTTTCATTCCGCGGGAGCGTGGTTGGCGGCATTTCTCTTTTTGGCTCCGGTCTCGTGGGCGTCTACAGCGCACCCGGATGCTGGGCGTTGGATGAATTTTTTCACGGCCACGGCAGGATGGGCGCTGCTTATCGTCGCAATTTTCGCTACGGTCGCTGGCTGGTGGCGTGCCGCGCGCAGAGCGGTTTAGACTCGGCCCATGACCGATTTCAAGCTCATTGCTGATACCGAATGGCGCCAGCGCTTAAGCCCCGAGGAATACTATGTTCTGCGTGAGGCAGGTACGGAGCCGCCCCATGTAGGCGAGTACACCAATACGACCACAAAGGGCGTTTATTCTTGCCGTGCGTGTGGGACGGAGCTTTTCCGTTCCACGGAAAAGTTTGAGTCCCATTGTGGCTGGCCGTCCTTCTTCTCCCCGCTAGCAGGAGACAAAATCATCGAGCGAGAAGATAACTCGCTAGGCATGCGCCGCGTGGAGGTCTTGTGCGCCAACTGCGAATCGCACCTAGGCCACGTCTTTGAGGGCGAGGGCTACGATACCCCTACTGACTTGCGCTATTGCATCAATTCCATCTGCCTAGACTTGGAGGAAAAGCCGGTAGAAGGAGACACAGCTTAAAGGAGGGCTATATACAACAAAGCGCCTCGTCGGCAGCCTAGCTAAGAGGCTAGTGACGGGGCGCAGCCTGGGACGTCGCCAAGCAGTGCTTCTGCTAGGCGACGCTCCCTTTAGGGCAGTACTGCAATGAGTTCTGCTACGTCCTTCACGCGGCGGCCAGTGTGGAAGGGAATCTCCTCGCGCACGTGGTGGCGAGCTTCGGTGTAGCGCATCAGATACATCAGATCGACGATGCGGTGGAGCTCATCCGCCTCGAAAGCCAAGATCCACTCATAGTCGCCCAATGCGAAAGCTGGGACGGTATTCGCGCGCACATCAGGATAGTCGCGCGCCTGCATGCCATGCTCCATCAGAATACGGCGGCGCTTTTCATCATCCATCGTGTACCAGTCATAAGAGCGAACGAAGGGATACACCGAAATCCACTCCTTAGGCTCCTCACCCATGATAAACGACGGCAGGTGCGACTTATTAAACTCTGCCGGACGGTGCAAGGAGTTGCCTACCCAGGTCACTTCGCTGACCTGGCCAAGGACAGTCTCGCGGCGGAAATCCCCAAAGACCTTTTGTAAATCAGAGAATTCCTCAGCGTGCCACCAAATCATGAAGTCAGCAGAATCACGCATAGCCGTGAGGTCATAGATGCCGCGCACCGTTACTTTGCCTGCCTTCTCGACGTCGGCGAAGAACTGTTGCGCTTGGGCAATGATCTCCGCTCGCTCGGTGCCGAGTGCGCCCGGAATCACCTTGAAGACTGCGTGCTGGGAATATTGCTGAACTGCGTTGAGTTCCTTGTAGTCAAGCTTCGCCATTGCGTTCTCCTTTGCAGAAGCCTCTGAGTAAACGAACATATCCATCATAAGTTGGATATGACACCTTGTCACTTCTCCCACCGCAGGGAGGGCGACACACTCTCACATCGGCGCGCCTCCCCCAGCTAGAGGCCGCGAAACTATAGCTTGAACGTCGTGAGCAATTCCGAATCGACCACCCCACGCAGCGCCGAGGCTTCCACCCCTACCCCTTTGCACGGGCAGGCGGACAGCCACGAGCCAGCCACCCCCGCCGCTTTCACCCAAGCAGTGGAGTCCATGCACGCGGCCGACCTGCGCCCCGAGATAACCCTCGGCTCCATTCGCCCACCGCAACGGCTTGCGCCGTTTAGCCACGCGATCGGCCTTGAGGTGGGAAGCGAAGACAGCCCTGACATCGTGCCCACTGATACAGAAGGCGATGCCTTTGGCCGCCTCATCTTGCTCCATGATCCGGGCGCTGAGGAAGCCTGGGAAGGTGCTATGCGCTTGGTGGCTTATATTCAGGCCGATATGGACGATGCCGTAGCAGGCGATCCGCTCTTGCCCGATGTGGCCTGGCAATGGCTCAATGAAGGCCTAGAAGAGGAAGGCGCTGGCCACACCAACTTGGGCGGCACCGTCACCTCCACCGCGTCCGTGCGTTTTGGCGAGATTGGCGGCCCACCACGCGCGTACCAAATCGAAATGCGTGCTTCGTGGACCGCCGAAGGACTCGATCTGGCACCACACGTACAGGCTTTTGCAAAGGTATTAGCCAACGTTGCCGGCCTCCCCCCAGAAGGCGTTACCGAGCTCGGCCGCTAGAATGCCAGAATTGCGCAGCCGGCCGCTAGAGGGCATTCCACCAACCCTTGCCACCCCGGAGGAATTCACCGCTGCCGCGGCCCGCCTAGCCGCAGGTACGGGCCCGTTTGCTATTGACACTGAACGCGCCTCCGGTTATCGCTACGATGACCGCGCCTTCGTGGTGCAGATTCGCCGGCGCGGCGCGGGCACAATGCTCTTTGCCCCGGAAGGCCACCGGGAAGAGCTCACATCCGCCCTTGCCCCAGTGCTCAACGGGACGGAATGGATAATTCATGCCGCTCATTCGGATTTGCCTTGCCTCGGGTGGCTCGGACTATTCCCTGCCTCCGTCTTTGATACCGAGCTAGCGGCGCGGCTCGCTGGCTTTGAACGCCCCAATCTGGCCACTATGGTCGCGGAGCTTTTCGACGTCGAATTGGAAAAGGGCTACGGCGACGCTGATTGGTCAACCCCGCAGCTTAGCGAGGAGCTCAAGGCGTATGCCGCACTAGATGTAGAGCTGCTTCTCGAGCTGGCCGAATCTCTGCGCGATATCTTGGCCGAACAAGACAAAATGGACTGGGCACTGGAAGAGTTTTCCGCCATAGTCCAAGAACATGCCGGTGACACTGCTCCCCAACCGCAAACATGGCGGGATCTGAAAGGAACTTCCAGCCTCCGCAGCGGCAGCCAGCTCGCCGCCGCTCGGGCACTGTGGCTCAAGCGTGACGCTATCGCACGGCGCACCGATACTGCACCCGGCCGAGTACTAGCAAATAAGACGCTGGTAGAAATTGCGCGCGCCCTTCCCACCACCGGCGGCGAACTTGCCCGCATCAAGGGGTTTCCGCGCCGACAAAGGGGAGCTACCGCCCGCTGGATGGCGGTACTTAATCAAGCACGCGCTGTTCCCCCGCAGCAGCGGCCTCGTATCCACCGCGCTCCGCAACCAGTTCCCTCCAAAACCATCTGGGCAAAGGACTACCCAGACCTGTGGGAGATATACCAGACCATTCGCGCGGACATCGCGGATCTCGCCACTGATTTAGGTATGCCTTCCGAGCTTCTTATCCGCCCGGCCGCCCTCCGTGCCGCAGTGTGGGCGAAGGTGGGCATGCAAGCCAATAAGCGCCACCGCGGGCCTGATTCTGTTGCCGGCACCATCCGCCAGCCAGACGACGTCGCCACCTTCTTACGGGCAGAAGGCTCGCGCGAATGGCAAATAGAAATGACCACCCCACGCATCGTAGACGGACTTTTCTAACACTGCTTATCCCCGCTAGGTTTAGTTTTCTTCTCCTAGCGCATTGGCATCTGCGGTGAGGTTTTCCAGCCACTCGCTAATCGACGCCGCCATGAGCTCCGGAGTCAGACCGAACTCCTCCAGCACCTCGCCACGGGAACCGTGCTTGGGGAAGTACCCCGGTACGCCGAGCCGGCGCACGGGCGTATCTACTTCAGCTGCACCGAGGGCCTCCGAAATCATGGAGCCAATGCCGCCGCGAATCAAGCCATCTTCTGCCGTAACCACCAGATCGTGGTCGGCGGCGAGGGCCACAACGGAACTTGCTACCGGTGCAACCCAGCGCGGGTCGATAACGGTGACGTTAATACCCTGCTCTCCCAGCAGCTTTGCTGCCTCGATGCTGCGTGCGGACATCGCACCGATGGAGATAATAAGCACCTCAGGGGTGTCCTCACCAGCATCGGCCTCGCCGTAGTGGAGGATGTCTACGCCATCGCCCAAGGTATCCACTGCTTCCATATCCGGTAGCAGATTACCCTTGGGGAAACGGACTACAGACGGGCCGGAGTCGATCTCTAGTGACTCGCGGAAGAGCTCGCGCAGGCGCGCACCATCGCGCGGGGCAGCAATATGCATGCCCGGTACGATGCTCATGAGAGCCATATCCCACACGCCGTTGTGCGATGCTCCATCGGAACCGGTAACCCCGGATCGGTCGAGCACGATGGTTACTGGCAGCTTCAGCAGCGCAATATCCATAATGACCTGATCCACGGCGCGATTTAAAAAGGTGGAATACACTGCCACGACGGGATGCATGCCTCCAAGCGCCAAACCAGAAGCAGAGGTCATGGCGTGCTGCTCAGCGATGCCTACATCAAAGAAACGCTCTGGGAAGCGCTCTTGGAACGGCGAAAGCCCAGTAGGACCTGCCATAGCAGCGGTAATGGCTACAATATCTTCGCGCTTTTCGGCAGCGGCCAAAAGCTCTTCCGAAAAGGCCGCCGTCCAGCCAGGCTGCTTGGTGCCCTTAGCCACACCGGTGACCGGATCGATAGCACCGGTGGAGTGCATCTGATCCTTTGGCTCATTGACGGCCGGGGCAAAGCCGTGTCCCTTCTCAGTAACCACATGCACGATGATGGGCCCCTCATAATCGCGGGCATAAGTCAGGGCGTGGACCAAGCTATCGATATCATGACCGTTGATGGGTCCGATATATTTCATGCCCAGTTCCGGGAACATCTCGGTGGGCAAGACCGTGGACTTGACTCCCTCCTTCATAGCATGGAGAGCATCAAAGGCTCGCTCACCGACCCAACCCATTTGCTTCAGGCGGCGCTTGCCCTGCTCCATCAGCTCGTCGTAGCCATGCTGTGAGCGGATGCGACCGAGATTTTCAGAGATACCTCCGATGGTGGGCGAATAACTGCGACCGTTGTCGTTGACTACGATGACCGCATTGCGGTCCTTGTCCTCGGAAATATTATTCAGCGCTTCCCAGCACATGCCGCCGGTGAGAGCACCATCGCCGACCACACCAATGACATTGCGGTGACCATCGCCGCGAATCTTTAAAGCCTTAGACAAGCCGTCCACCGTCGACAGCGACGCCGAAGCGTGGGAGGATTCGGTCCAGTCATGCTCGGACTCGCCGCGGTCCGTATAGCCGGAAAGGCCGTCCTTTTGCCGCAACGTATCGAACTGATCCGTGCGGCCAGTCAGCATCTTATGCACGTAGGACTGGTGCGAGGTGTCAAAAATGATGGGCTCGCGCGGAGAATCAAATACGCGATGCAACGCGATGGTTAGCTCCACCACTCCCAAATTGGGCCCCAAATGTCCGCCCGTGACGGACACTTTTTCAATGAGGCGCTGCCGAATCTCTGCCGCAAGCTCCTCAAGCTTGTCTGCAGACAGTGCCTTGAGGTTCTGCGGCGAGTTAATGGTATCCAAGATAGTCATGGAGCGGCCTTCAACTCCTTCTGTGCTTAGTTCTTCTTTTCTACCGTACCCGCGCCGGTTGGTAATTATTATATCGGTCGTAGTTCTGGGACAGCGCGGCTTCGCCCCCAGCTACAGCCGGGCGCCCATGCGGCACACTAGGCGGGCGTAATGAGCGCAATCGTTTCGAAATGGTGTGTTCCGGGAAATGCGTTGATTAGCGCCATCTTTTCGATTTCGTATCCGAACCGATCCCAGTATCCCAAATCGCGGGCGAAGGTGGCAGGGTCACATCCCACGTGAATGACTGCCTGGGGTGCGGCAGCAGCCACGGAGCGGATCACGTCCTCTCCCGCGCCAGTGCGTGGGGGATCTAGGACTACAGCGCCAGGCTTAGGAAGTTGCTCAGCGACTTGCTCCACCTTCGCGGACTTTACTTCCACATCAAATTCCGCAAGGCCCGGCTGCTCTCCCGCGGTTGCTGCTGGCGAATAATCCACGGAAATGACCTTGCCATGCACCGCAGTGGCCAGTGCCGGAACAAAAAGGCCCACGCCACCGTAGAGATCCCAAGCTGTGTGCTCCTGGTAGTCGCGGCCGCCGAGCCAGTCCGCTACCAGCTGGGTATACACCGCCGGCGCGTTCCTATGCGCCTGCCAAAAGGCGGTGGCGGGAAACCTAAACTCCCGCCCGCCTACGTATTCTTGCACCTTGCCGTTTCCTTCAACCACCTCGCGGATAGTTTCCACGCGGCGACCGCGCGGGGCTTTGCGGGTTTCTACTACGTGGCGATTTCCCTCACCATCGAAAACGGCAATGACCTCTGCGCCTGGGGTAAAGCGACGAGCACCTTCTCCGACAAGGCCTTCAGCCAACCCCGGTGCTAGCTGCGTGCAGGCGGCCCCTGTTATGAGCTCATTTGAGCGACGCTCACGGGTTCCAGCTCGCCCTTGCTGGTCGACGCCCCACCGCACCCGAGTGCGCCATCCCCTCACCGGTTCAAGGGTGTTTTGTTCAATTTCCAGCCCCTCACCGGTTACTACACCTGTGCGGCGCAATTGCTCCGATAAGATCGCTGCCTTGATGCCGGTTTCGGCGGCTGGATCTAGCTCTGCAAAATCGCAGCAACCTGCTCCTTGTGCGGCAGCTGGGCACGATGATGGTACGCGCACAGGTCCCGGGGCAATTACGCCTTCTAGGTCCGCCTTAATAAACGACTTTTTTACGCGGCCAGCCGTAGCCTTAACGACATCGCCTGGAAATGCGCGCGGAACGAAAACTACGCGCCCATCGGGGGCCTGGCCGATGCCTTCGCCACCGTGCGCCATGCGGTCGATGGTGACCTCAAGAATATCGCCACGACTAATCGTAGATTCAGTCATTTTCTGCCTCAGACTCCTGTTGTGGTTCTGCGTGGGTACCCTCTCTTGCTGGCGTGGCCGCTTCAACGGCAGCATCCGCGCGGCGCACCATCCACACGGTGAGCGCAGTGATCAGAAGGGTCAATGGCCACCCCATCAAGATCCTGGTCACGCCCAAAGCTGTGGTTGCATCGGCATCATAGATGGCGCGCTGAACTACAAAGCGAGCGAGAAAAATTACCGCCCATCCGCCGGTAGCTATGGCATAAGCCCGGCGCGCCTGTGGGATCTTTTGCCACAGCATTTCCTCGCCGTTAATCCCCTTCCAGATAACGCCCACTGCAGGCCACCGGAAAAGGATTGATAATACCGCGGCAATGCACAGCGCCAACGACATCCAGATGCCGTACAAGAAATAGCCCTTTGCATCACCGGTAAACCAAGCAATGGCTGCACACAGAGCCACTCCCAGTAGACCCGATATGGCCGGCTGCAGGGTCTCTTTACGGACCACCCGCCAGATAGCGATGATGACGGCCACGCCTAGCGCAGCTGCCAAGGCTGGCCCCAGCCCGAAGAAATTATTGACAGGAATCAGCACAATTACCGGCAAGGTGGCCGAAACGAGTCCGGAAAAGCCACCCATCTGTTCTAACAAAGTCGGTTCAGACTGAGCCTCATCAGACTCAAGAGTCTTAGCGTCCGGCAAGGATTGCGGCGAGGAAGAGTGTGTCACGTGGTTTACTGCTTTGTTTAGTTCTGACTATCAGGTGCAGAGCCCTCATCGGGATTCCGCGGGGACGATCCATTCTCACCCTCCTGTGGGGTGCCGCCCAAATCGCGCAGGTGTTGTTCCGTCTCTGCTTCTGCGGCAGGGTCTGGGCCGCCCACATTGTTTTCGGGGTGGTTTTGGGCATTAGCAGCTGCCTGCTGTTCCTGCTGACGCTGGTCCATGGCCTTCTTTACTTGCTCCACGAGTTGCTCGGGCATGATGACCGGCAACGCATTTCCCGCCAAGATGGGATCTTCGCCGCGGTAGACGAAGGTACGCGCAGCTACCTCACGGGCCAGTTCTGCTAGTTCAGCTTCCATACCAGACGGTGCTGCTAGGGTCATGCGCAGCATCCAGCGAGGACCATCAGCCCCAATGACACGTACCTGACCGTTGTCATTTTTGCCTACGACCTCAGCGCCCCAAGGGCCCGGTTCGGTAGCAACATTAAGCCCATCGCGGCTCATGCCTTCCTTGATTTCCTCCACGGATTCTGCCCACTGACCTGGCTTACGTGGAGCGGCGAAGGCTACCGGAGTAATTCGTCCTACCTTGGTCACGATGTGCAGCATCCGTGGGCCTTGCTCGCCCATTTCCACCTGCACCTGGGATTCCTTAGGAAGTGGAATGCGCAGGGAGCCCAGATCCAATACGCCAATGGAAAAATCGCTGAAGTCAAAGGTCTCAATATCTACGGAATCGCCATCGAAGGGGCCAGTCTGGCCGTTAATGGCATCATGGGCGAATTCTCGAGGCTGATTACCAGAGGCCGCCGCTGCATCTGCTGCGGTATCTTCTACCGGAGCATAAGAGTCCTGTGCTTCCTTGCCAGCAGACTTTGGGGCTGACGGCTCTTCGTTATCTGCCGCAGGCATGTCCTGGGTCTTCTTTTCTTCTTTG
Organism: Corynebacterium yonathiae; assembly: GCF_027570195.1. Classification (GTDB taxonomy): domain Bacteria; phylum Actinomycetota; class Actinomycetes; order Mycobacteriales; family Mycobacteriaceae; genus Corynebacterium; species Corynebacterium yonathiae. Next base: position 169,789 of record NZ_JAKMUZ010000002.1, on the reverse strand, counting down.
TTCTTCTTTCCAAAGGGCCAAATTCCCATGGTTTTCGTCCTTCCTAAAAGCTTCGTGGAGTCTCTATCGCTTTAGCTACACACCGGTGGAGCCATAGCCGCCGGCTCCGCGGACGGTGTCATCCAATTCTTCAACCTCAGCAAAACCAACCAGCTCTACGCGCTGAACCACGAGCTGGGCGATACGCATACCGCGCTCGATTTCGATTGGGGTATGCCGGTCATGGTTGATAAGGCACACCTTGATCTCCCCGCGGTAGTCCGCATCCACAGTTCCCGGGGTATTGACAACGGACAGCCCCTGCTTAGCGGCGAGGCCGGAACGTGGATGAATCAAACCGACTGTTCCTAGCGGCAGCGCAATTGCGATCCCCGTGCCGACGAGAGCGCGCTCACCGGGTTGCAGGGTCAGCGTTTCTGCCGCGTAGAGGTCCGCACCTGCATCGCCGCGGTGGGCACGGTGCGGTAGGGGAAGCTCCTTATCCAAACGCTTTACTTTAATGTCCCCAAACGGGCTTTCTGGTCGAGAATGTGGAAACGAGTCAGTCACTTGGCCAATCCTACCTGCCTTGGGAGGTTCATTCTGCGCCCCCTGTGGACTAGACTGACTAGACGTGTCTGATTCATCTGCTACTTCCGCAACTCCGACACCCTCGAGCGCCGCTTCGGCACAGGGCACGGAGGCCCCTCAGGTGCTCTACCACGAACGCCAGTGGGTCCCTTGGTACTTTTGGCTTTTCGCAGCCGCCATCGTGGCACTTACTTCCGCTACTGCCGGCCTTAACCGCTCCGTGTGGTGGATTGTTATTCCCGCGGTATTGCTTGGCGCTATCGCCGTCTGGGTACTAATTACGTGGTCCAATACAGTTGTCAAGGTAGAGCGCGACCCAGATGGTACGCGTTGGCTCACAGTCAAAGATGCCCAACTGCCCAATGATGTGGTCTCGCGGTCTATTACCGTCCCTAAGTCTGCGCGACGCAATGCGCTGGGCCCGCAGTTAGATCCCGCAGCGTTCCTGGTTTCCCACGCTTGGGTGGATGAACACGCCATGATGGTGCTCAATGATCCTGAGGACGATACTCCTTATTGGCTCATCGCCTCAAAGGATCCGGAAGCTTTGCTCCACGCCTTCGTCCCGGACCAGCACTAGTTCGCAACGACTTAATGGCCTAGCGCCACCGTAATTTTGATGGCGAAAACAAACCCCGCATTCGGCTTTAAAAACTTTTGCCGAGTGCGGGGTTTAGTATCTGCCAAGTGTCCCTTTTAGGCACAATCCTTACAGATAGGCTGGCCGTCCTCATCGTGGGAGTAGCGCTTATTGGACTGCACAAGGAAACAAGATGCGCAGGTGAACTCGTTTTCCTGACGAGGTACTACCTCAACATTAAGTTCCTCACCGGTGAGATCGACCGATGGCGGCTGGAAGGCTTCGACAATTTCTCCGTCATCATCCATGCCGTTGTTGTCGCTCTCCGCGGCTTTGAGTCCTTCTAAGGAATCAGTTTCGAGTTCATCTTCCGCGCGGCGGCGCGGTGCGTCATAATCGGTGGCCATAATGCACGCCCCTTATGGTCAAGTTGCTTTAAGGAATGGGTTTTATCGATCGCGCATAGTAAAGCACAAATGGCTAGATGTCATCTCACCGCTCGCCGGCGCGAGAAACTTTTACCCCCGCAACGCGCCCGTAGCGCCGTGTGCTGCTAAAAGCTTTTCAAAGGCGGGGGCCAAATCTGCCCCCGCAGCCCATGTGAGCTCACCTTGAGCGGAACCTTTATCAAAGCCAGGATGGTGCACCACCGCACCTGCCTCGCGGGCAATAATTGCCCCGGCGGCAAAATCCCAGGCATTAATACCGTGCTCAAAGTAAGCGTCGACAGTGCCCTCAGCCACGCGGCACAAGTCCAACGCGGCAGCGCCAATACGGCGGATATCACGCACTTCGAGCAAAAGTTTAGTAAGCAGTTGTGCTTGCGCTGCCCTTCTTTGGGAACCGTAGCCGAAGCCGGTAGCTACCAAGGCCAACGCGGGATCTGATGTTTGGCCACAGCGAAGCAGGTGGGGCTTTTCGTCTGGACCGGTAACCGTGGCCCCTTGTCCGGCCGCGGCTGCATAAGTGCGCCCACGTGCCACGTTGACCACCGCGCCAGCTACTAGGCGCCCCTGATATTCCGCACCGATGGAAACTGCAAAGTCTGGCACTCCGTAGAGGAAATTCACAGTGCCATCAATCGGATCCACAATCCAGGTAACACCGCTGGTGGAGTCCACATTGGAGCCTTCTTCCCCAAAAATTCCATCCCCTGGACGTGCGGTGCGAATGGTGGTGGCGATGAAATCCTCTGCAGCGGTATCGACTTCCGTTACCGGGTCGACGTTGCTGGACTTGGTCTGGGTATGCGCCGCGATACCATCACCGGCTACAAGTTCTGCGCGCCGCGAGGTAATCAATTCGGCTGCGCGCTTGGCAGTAGAGACGGCAAAATCTCGCAATTGGAGAAAATCGATCTGCTCAGTCATGCCAACTATTGTGCCTTCTTCTAGACTGTCGGGCATGACTACACTTTCTGGCCATTCCTTTGGCATCGATATCGGCGGTTCCGGCATTAAAGGCGCTGAGGTGGACCTTGCCACCGGCGAGTTCGTGGGCGAGCGTATGAAAATCGCCACCCCCCAGCCATCTACGCCGCATGATGTCGCCAAGGTAGTAGCTCAAATCGTGCGGGAAAAGCAGTGGGACGGTCCCGTCGGCATCACCCTGCCTTCCGTGGTTCGCAATCAAGAAGTCGAGACCGCTGCGAATATTTCCAAGGACTGGATTGGGGTCAAGACCACAGAGCTATTTGCCGACTACTTAGATGCAGATTTTGCTGTGCTAAACGACGCCGACGCGGCGGGCCTAGCAGAGGTTGCCTACGGAGAGGGCATCGCCAAGCAAGGCTCCGTTATCTTCCTAACGCTCGGCACCGGCATCGGCTCGGCTTTCTTTTTAGATGGCCAACTTTTTCCTAATACTGAACTGGGACACATGATCGTGGGCGACGATGAAGCTGAAAAGCTTGCGTCTTCGGCCGTAAAGGACCGCGAAGACCTCAAATACAAACAATGGACAAAGCGTCTCAACAAGGTTCTTGCGGAATATGAAAAGCTGTTCAACCCGCAGGCTTTCCTCATCGGGGGTGGAATCTCGCGCAAGTTTGAAAAATGGGGACCCCACCTTGACATTGATACCCCTGTTATGCCTGCACAACTGCGCAATCGCGCAGGAATTGTCGGCGCCGCAATGGCGGCAGTAAACGGTTTGAAACCGTAAATGCGCACCCTGTGGGTGACCCTATCCACCGGCAGAAAGGAAAGATCCTCTATACTGGGCGGTCGATCCTAAGTTAAATAGCTCTAGGGCGCGTCTGGCCTGCATAAGACCACAACGCGTTAACATCACATTGATGCACGAGCGCCCGACAAGGGCGCACTGAGCTGTTTCAATCAAAAAGCAAGTCGAAAGGGCGTACGTGGCAGCCACTGAATCTTCAGACCAGGCACTCGGCGAGGGCGAAAACGCCGCTGAGGCATCTACTCCTGCAAAGAAGACCGCCAAGAAGACGGCAAAGAAAACTGCGAAAAAGACGGCTAAGAAGACGGCGAAAAAGACCGCTAAGAAAACAGCCAAGAAGACCACTAAAAAGTCGGCCAAGAAGACCACTAAGAAGTCTGCCAAGAAGGCCACCAAGAAGACGGTCCGGAAATCCGCGGCGAAAAAGCAGGAGTCCCCGGCAGAGTCCGAGAAGCAGGCACAGCCGGAGGTAGATGACGAGCTCGAGGAGGACGAGCGCGACGAGAACGTCGACTTCGATCCCACCAATGCGGATATCGAAGATGATGATGACTTCGAAGCCGGTGAAGACCTCGAGGACGATGACCTCGAAGAGGACTTGGACGAAGACGATGAGGAAGAAGAGGAAGACTCCTCCTCCGTCTGGGATGAGGAAGAATCCGCGGCGCTGCGCCAGGCGCGCAAGGATGCCCAACTAACCGCTTCTGCTGACTCCGTACGCGCCTACCTCAAGCAGATTGGTAAGGTGGCCCTCCTCAACGCCGAGCAGGAGGTTTCCCTAGCCAAGCGCATTGAGGCCGGCCTGTACGCGCAGCACCGCATGGATGAGATGGAAAAAGCCCGCGCCGAAGGCGATAAGGCTGCCAAGCTCTCCCCTATGGAAAAGCGCGACCTGCGCAGCATCGCTCGCGATGGCCGCAAGGCCAAAAACCACCTGCTGGAGGCCAACCTGCGCCTGGTGGTTTCCTTGGCTAAGCGCTACACCGGCCGCGGCATGGCTTTCTTGGACCTCATTCAGGAAGGCAACTTGGGTCTCATCCGCGCCGTAGAGAAATTCGACTACACCAAGGGCTATAAGTTCTCTACCTACGCCACCTGGTGGATCCGCCAGGCCATTACCCGCGCTATGGCAGACCAGGCCCGTACCATCCGCATCCCGGTGCACATGGTGGAAGTCATCAACAAGCTGGGCCGCATCCAGCGCGAGCTTCTGCAGGACCTGGGCCGCGAGCCCACCCCGCAAGAGCTGGCAAAGGAGATGGATATCACCGAGGAAAAGGTGCTCGAAATCCAGCAGTACGCCCGCGAGCCCATTTCCTTGGATCAGACCATCGGTGACGAAGGCGATTCGCAGTTGGGCGACTTCATCGAGGACTCCGAGGCTGTCATTGCGGTCGACGCCGTATCCTTTACCTTGCTGCAAGATCAGCTCCAAGACGTGCTGACTACCCTATCCGAGCGAGAAGCTGGTGTGGTTCGTCTGCGCTTCGGCCTGACCGACGGCATGCCGCGCACTTTAGACGAGATCGGTCAAGTCTACGGGGTTACCCGCGAGCGCATTCGCCAGATCGAGTCCAAGACCATGTCGAAGCTGCGCCACCCGTCTCGTTCTCAGGTTCTGCGCGATTACCTCGACTAATCACTGCAACCGCACGAGAAATAGAGCCCGCACCATTTCGGTGCGGGCTTAATTTCTAGCTCCTCAACGGCAAAGTTACTCGAGCTACCACTTGCGAGCTACCACTTGCGCAGGTATTCGATGCGCTCGCGTAGCTGGTCGGCATTGCACAGCGCGGTGGGCGGGCCGCCACAGGCCTTGCGGACCTCGGTATGGATAGCACCATGCGGGCGTCCGGAGCGCTGGGCGGCGATGGATACTACCGTGTTAAGTTCCTTGCGCAGCTGACCTAGCTCATCGACGACCCCGGTATCGCTTGACTCCGCCTCCACAGCCTTCTTCCGCGAGGCCGGCGCATAGTCCATGCCATAAAGCTTGCGACGGTGAGCTTCCTCGGCCTCAGCCGCGCGCCGCGCCTTTTCCTCCGCCTCGCGACGGTCCATTTCCTCGGATTGCTTCTTGCGCAGCAAGTCCTTGACTTGGTCCGCATCGAGCAGCCCGGGAATACCAAGGAAGTCGGCTTCTTCATCGGTAGTCATGTCCCCAGTGTTGAACTGGGAACCGTTATAGAGCAGTCCGGAGAATTCAGCCTCGGCGCCTAGCGACTCATAAGACTTCTCCAGCATGTCCGGTTCGGTCTTCTTCTGATTCGCCTGCTCTAGCAGTTCATCGTCCCAGCCTTCCTTGTCCGGCTTTTCCTCACCCAACACGTGATCGCGGGACTTTTCCATATTTTCTGCCAAGCCCAGCAAGACAGGCACCGAAGGAAGGAAAACGGAAGCGGTTTCGCCCGGCATGCGAGAGCGCACGAAGCGGCCGATGGCCTGGGCGAAAAACAGCGGGGTCGAGGCGGACGTCGCATAAACGCCTACCGCCAAGCGCGGGACGTCCACGCCCTCAGATACCATGCGCACCGCCACCATCCACTCATCGGTGGACTCAGAAAATTCCTGGATGCGGTCTGAGGAACCGGGGTCATCAGACAAAATCACCGACACCGGCGTATTGGAAAGTTGCTTGAGGATCTTGGCATACGCGCGTGCGGTTGTCGTATCCGATGCCAGCACGAGTCCGCCGGCATCCGGCATATTGCGCCGCATTTGCATCAAACGGGTATGCGCTGCCTGCAGCACAGCAGGAATCCACTCGCCCTTGGGGTCCAACGCGGTGCGCCAGGCACGGGCGGTTTGCTCCGCATTCATAATGTCGCCCAGGCGGGCGGCATGTTCCTCGCCAGCCGAATCCCGCCAGCGGGCCTCGCCGGAGTAAGAAAGGAAGACAACGGGGCGCACGACGCCGTCGGCAAGCGCATCGCCATAGCCATAAGTGTGGTCCGAGCGAGAGACCTTGTGGCCCTCCCCATCGTCGACGTACTGGACGAATGGAATTGGCGAATCATCGGAGCGGAAAGGCGTACCGGTAAGCGCCAAGCGATGGTTGACATCGTCGTAGGCTTCCTTGACACCATCGCCCCAGCTCTTGGCATCACCGGCGTGGTGAATCTCATCCAGGATCACCAACGTGCGCCGAGCAGAAGCCACCGCGCGGTGTTTAAAGGGGTGCATTCCTACCTGTGCATAGGTCACCACGATGCCATCCATCGAAGGATTGACCGCGGAGGAATTGCTAAACGCGGGATCCAAAGCCAGACCTACCCGGGCGGCAGCGCTAGACCACTGAGTTTTGAGGTGCTCGGTCGGCACGACCACAATGACGCGCTCGACCGTGCGGTCTTCCATGAGCTCGGTGGCAATGCGCAGCGCGAAGGTGGTTTTTCCGGCGCCTGGGGTCGCCACCGCCATAAAATCCTGCGGTTTAGTGGCGAGGAATTTATCGAGCGCGGATTGCTGCCAGGCGCGGAGGTTCGTCTTCTTAAAGGTCCTCACTTGCGGCGCAGACCCTTATAAACGCGCTCACAATCGGGGCATACCGGAGAACCCGGCTTTGCCTGCTTGGTCACCGGGAAGGTCTCGCCACACAGCGCAACGACGTATTTGCCGTTCACTGCGGAATCGAGGATGTGATCCTTTTTGACGTAATGGAAGAACTTCGGCGTGTCATTATCCGTCGTCGAAGTGTCTTCACGAATATCTGGCCGTTCAATTGTCTTCGTAGTCGTAGTCACGTGCTCCATTTTGCCGCATCGGCATCGAACTTTGCGAGTCATGCGTCTACCCTTGGAGAACATGTACACGTCATGCATGCTAGCCGCTGCACCCCTCTCCCCTTATCGAGGGATCTCCGCTTCACACGAGGGGAGCTGGGTCTAGGTTGTTTGGCAAAAAAGAGCGCTACCTCATCACAGATGCCAAGCTCACGCCTGGCCAGGATCGCAAGCGCCGCGAAATTCAGTACGGAATCTTCCAGTTCTTGCGCGTTCCTTCCTTGCTCATAGCAGGCGTTTTCCTCTATATGCATTGGTGGCTACTGGCCGCCATCGTGGTGGGCGTGACCTTTCCCCTCCCATGGATCGCCGTGGTAATTGGCAACGGCCGGGGAGAAAAGAAAGACAAGCGCGAAAAGAACGTGTACAAGCCGGCCATGAATCGGCAGCTTTATGGCCAGACACACCCACCACAGGTCTCCAGCGGCACGGCTCGGCCGATTGAGGCCAAACACGACATCATCGACCACGAAGAAGAGTAAAGGAAGCCTGCCCATATGACGACTGCTTTTGGACCCGATTTCAATGCCGCGGCACTAGCCAAGCTGGCCCCAGAACTTTCAGATGTCTTTACCACTGCCGGTTTTACTACCGATGGCGTGGCCGGCCACCTAGGGCCGGAAGTTACCGAAGCCTTGTTCCGCGGCGAACCGGCACCTGTGGCGCTATCTGCGAACAGCGAATCTCAGATGGACTTGTTGATCCGCTTTTTCCTCCTGCACGAGCACCTGCCAGCCACGCTTTTGGGTGAGGCCGTAGGAGCGCGTCTAGCAACCCAATTGCTGGATGCCAACGTCGCGCTTGCCGACGCCCACGGCAAGGCCTACATTGCCCTCGACATCCGCCCCCACAATATAGTGGGCGCTAACCGGCTCATCTTCTCCGACGTTGATGCATCCCTAGTGGAACACGTACCTGGCCCTGACCACGTGCTTGGGGTAGGCGCGGCCAGTCTCTCTTTGTTGCAGTCCACGCCAGTAAGCCCAGTCGGCAGCCTTCTCGATTTGGGAACCGGCTCGGGTGTCCAATTGCTGGGGCAAATCGATTGTGCAGAAAAAATCACCGCGACTGACGTACATGAGCGGGCATTGGATTTGGCCACGGCCACCATTGCGGCCGCGGGTCAGGGCGACAAGGTGGAACTTCTACAAGGCTCGTGGTTCGAACCTGTAGCTGGCCGCCGCTTCGACCGCCTCGTGGCTAACCCACCATTTGTTGTAGGTCTGCCTGAGGTCGGCCACGTCTACCGCGATTCCGGGTTGAACCTCGACGGTGCAAGCGAATTGGTTGTCTCACAAGCCACCGAACACCTAACCCCCGGCGGAACCGCCCACCTTCTGGCTGCCTGGGTGCACACCAGCGGCGAAACATGGCAGCAACGCGTTGCTTCCTGGTTGCCGGATAAGGGGATCGCTGCCTGGATCATTCAGCGTGACGTGGCAGATCCCGCACTCTATGTATCCACCTGGCTCGAAGATGAATCCCTCGATGTTCGCTCCTCTGAGGGGCAAGAGCGCTCCCGCGCCTGGCTCGAGCATTTCCAGGACCACGAAGTAAATGGCATTGGTTTTGGTTTCGTGGCTATCCAACGCATTGGTGACGATGAACCTGCAGATATCTTGGCCGAAGAAATGCCGCAGGCCTTTAGCGATCCGCTTGGTCCCGAAGTTGAAGAATACTTTGCCCGTGTGGCCTGGCTGCGTGATCTCGTACCGGGCGAACTGCAGGGAAAGCACTTCCAGGTACGGCCCGGCTTGGCACGCGAAGACATCAGCACCCCAGATGAAGATTTGCGGCAGGGGTTCACCCGGGCTGCCCTGCGCCTGACCCGCTCGGACGGCCCGCGCTGGAGCCACGAGGTAGATGAACACATCGCGGCGATTGTCGCTGGGCTCAACCCGCAGGGGCTGAACCTAGAAGAAACCATCGGGCTATATGCGGCGGCGCACGGATTCGACGAAGAAGAAATTACCGCCGCTGCCCTTCCCGCCGTCATAGATATGGTCCGCCACGGTCTGCTTATCCCGGCAGATCTTCTCTTGGACACCAGTTCAACGGACCTTAACTAGTCCCACCTTTGCCCCATCCGCTAGATATAAGGAGAAATAAGCCTTGCGCGCAGTTTTGACTCGGGTTTCGGAAGCTACAGTAACCGTCGATGGAGAAACCGTAGGGGCCATTGATTGCCCCACTACCGGCGGACTCCTCGCTCTCGTGGGCGTCTCGCGCGAGGATCTGGATAATTGGCGGCCGCGGGCGGAGAAAATGGCGCGCAAAATTGCAGAACTGCGCATTCTGGACGGCGAAGTCTCAGTTATCGATGCCGCAGCGCCAGTGCTTGTGGTCAGCCAATTTACCTTGTACGGCCGAACTGCCAAGGGGCGACGCCCCTCGTGGGCAGATGCCGCGCCAGGTCCGGAAGCTGAACCGGTCATTACAGCGATTATTGAGCATCTTAAAGAGCGCGGCGTGTCAGTAGAAACAGGTCAATTCGGGGCTAAAATGCGCGTCTCCTCTGTAAATGAGGGCCCTTTCACTGTCTTGGTTGAGACCTAGCCCGCGTCCCCCATTTTCCTCCACCTGCAAAATTAAAACCTGTTAAGCAGGCCCTTTTGAAAACGTTTCCGTGATATACGCCATTTTTCGGTCTAGGTGTAGAGCGGGGCATAAAGTGCTGCGGAATGCAAATTCTCAGAGAGTGATAAATGCCCTACTTGCAGTGCGATAATTTATTATCACCCTGCGAGGTTCTGTTCTATACTGAAGGCACAGCGAAGCAAAAAGGGCTGGATACGCGGGATGCGAGATAATTCCTCAAAGTCCTACTAACGCAAAGTTGAGTGAGAAAATTTTTCTCAGTCACGGTTGCAGAAGCCCCACCGCTTCGGCCGACCAACTAGATGTAGGAAAGAAAATGTCCCACTCACTCAAGCGGCGCAACGAGGCCCAGCACCCAGAAAACGGGGCCGAGATGCCCGAAAACCTCAAGACCTCCAAAGCATCACCTGCTGCAAAGGAAGCTTCACCAGCGCCCGGCATTGATACCCCATTCGATGGCCAAAAGGGTGCGCCGAAGTGGAATAAGGAAGACACCGTATGGATGCTCTCCCTGTTCGGCACCGCAATCGGCGCCGGCGTCCTCTTTCTCCCTATTAACGCCGGTATCGGCGGCATCATTCCACTGCTCATCATGACGGTTGTAGCACTACCTATGACCTACTGGGCTCACCGCGGAATGACCCGCTTGGTTCTGTCTAGCTCCAAGCCAGACGGTGACCTTACGGACGTCGTGGAAGAGCACTTTGGCAAGAAGGCCGGCGTTCTCATGAACATCCTGTACTTCCTGTCGGTCTACCCCATCCTGCTGGTCTACTCGGTCACCATCACCAACACCGTCAACTCCTTCCTAGAGCACCAGCTAGGCGTTACCCCGCCACACCGTTGGCTTACCTCTCTCTTGCTCGTTGGTGGCCTCATCTTGATTGTCCGCATGGGTAAGGACGTCGTAGTGCACGTCATGTCCTACCTGGTGTACCCGTTCATCGGCATCCTGGTTCTGCTTTCCCTTTACCTCATCCCGAAGTGGAATACCGCGCTCTTCGATTCCTTCGACCTGAACGTTGCTCGCGAAGCCTCTGGCCACAGCATGGGCGTTACCCTGATGCTCCTGGTTCCGGTTATGGTCTTCTCCTTCAACCACTCGCCGATGATTTCCTCCTTCGCCGTTGACCGCCGCCAGACCTACGGTAAGTTCGCAGAAGCCAAGTCCCGCAAGACCTTGCTCCGCGCAGAAATCCTCATGGTCGTCGTGGTTATGTTCTTCGTCTTCTCCTGCGCCCTGAGCCTCTCCCCGGCTGATATGGCAGAAGCTAAGGCACAAAACATCACCATTCTGTCCTACCTGGCTAACCACTTCGACAACCCGCTCATCCAGTGGATTGCCCCCATCATCGCCATGATTGCGGTCGCTAAGTCCTTCCTGGGTCACTACCTTGGCGCCGCCGAAGGTTTCGAGGGCCTCGTCGTTAAGAGCAGCAAGAACGCAAGCAAGGATGACGCTCAGTCTGCTCACAAGCTCGACACCATCACCCTCATCTTCATGCTGGTTACCGCTTGGCTCGTCGCTTGGGCTGACCCCTCCATCCTGGGCATGATTGAGACCCTGTGTGGACCAACGATTGCCATCATGCTCTTCATCATCCCAATGGTCGCCATCCACAAGGTTCCTGCTCTCCAGCGCTACAAGGGCAAGGCTTCCAACTACTTCGTCTTCTTCATGGGCCTTGTCGCCCTAGCAACCATCATCTACTCCATCGTCCACGCCTTCTAAGCACCGCCGCAGACGAGAAAATCGCAGAGGATTCAAGGAAAGAACAATGTTCATCAGCATCTTCGATATGTTCAAGATTGGTATCGGCCCCTCAAGCTCACACACCCTTGGGCCAATGAAGGCCGGCAAGGCATTCGTAGACGAGCTCAAGGAAAAGGACCTCTTTGACAAGGTCACCCGAGTTCAGGCAAATGTCTACGGCTCCCTCTCTCTCACGGGTATCGGCCACTCCACTGACAAAGCCATCCTCCTCGGCTTGGCCGGTGAGGAGCCAGAGACCGTTGACATCGACGGCATCTCCGAATTCATGAAGAACGTCCGCAGCAGCGAAAAGCTCATGTTGGGCGGCACCCGCGAGGTAGAATTCCCCAAGGACGGCGGCTTCTTCTTCCACGACGAATACCTCCCGATGCACGAGAACGGCATGTGCCTTATCGCCTTCGCTGGCGAAGAGGACATCCTGCACAAGACCTACTACTCAGTCGGCGGCGGCTTCATCGTCAAGCAGGAGGACTTTGCCAAGCGCAAGGACGTCAAGGTTGATATCCCCTTCCCATACGCCAGCGCTGCAGAAATGCTCGAGCTATGCGAGAAGAACAATATGACCCTCCCCGAGCTGGGATTGGCCAACGAATTGGCACTGTGCTCCGAAGATGAGGTCAATGAGCACCTGCGGAAGGTTCGCGATGTCATGTACACCGGCATCAAGCGCGGCTCCTCTACCGATGGTCCGCTGCCTGGTTCCCTGCTTGTCCCCCGTCGCGCCGCTGCCCTTAAGCGTCGCCTCGAGCAGTCCGAACCGCACGATGGTCTGAATATCCTCAGCTGGGTCAACATGTTCGCATTGGCTATTTCCGAAGAGAATGCAGCCTGCGGCCGCGTTGTTACCGCTCCGACTAACGGTGCCTGCGGCGTTGTCCCCGCAGTTCTGGCTTACTACGACAAGTTTGTCGAGCCAGTTACCACGGAGATGTTCGCTGATTACATCTTCGCCTGCAACCAGATTGCTTCCTTGTACAAGATGAACGCTTCCATCTCTGGCGCTGAGGTCGGCTGCCAGGGTGAAGTTGGTGTAGCGTGCTCCATGGCTGCCGGCGGACTCGCCCAGCTCATGGGCGCTACCCCAGAGCAGGTATGCATCGCAGCTGAGATTGGCATGGAACACAAGCTTGGCTTGACCTGTGACCCGGTCCTCGGACAAGTTCAGGTACCCTGCATTGAGCGCAACGCTGTTGCTGCGGTCGACTCCATCACCAGTGCCCGCATGGCGCTAGAGCGTGAGAGCAAGCCGTGCGTTTCTTTGGACGAAGTCATCTGGACCATGTACAAGACGGGTAAGGATATGAACGCCAAGTACAGGGAGACCTCACAAGGTGGCTTGGCTCTAGCAGTTCACCCACCAGTCCCGGTGTGTGGATAGAGTCCACCCTGTAGAGAAGCGATGAGCCGGGTGAGCACAGCACTAAGCCGCTTGTGCTCACCCGGCTTAGTTGCCACTGTTCCCTCCTTCCATCGAATCGATTCCGTGTGTTACATTCTCTATAACCTGACAGGAATTAAAGGACATGCTTCAGCTAATGAATTTCCCTAGCGGCCATGCCTCCGAAGAAAATTTCCTCGAGCAGTATATTCCCCTCGTCGAATTCCTCGGAAAGGCAATGGGCCCCAACACCGAAATCGTGCTCCACGATCTCGACGTCCCCGATAAATCGATCATGGCCATCGCAAATGGCCACATCTCTGGCCGGCAACTTGGCGGACCCGTGACCGACTTCGCTCTATGGTTTATGAAACAGGGCGATGCCGCAGCAATCCCTATGATGACCGGCTACCGCGCCGTCAATGCGGAAGGCAAGATTTGCCGCTCCTCTAGCTACTTCATCCGAGACGATTCCGGACATATGCGCGGAATGCTGTGCATAAATGTTGATGTATCCGAATTGGTGCACATCCGCGATGCGGCCGCAGCACTGATCGGCAATGCCGATGATCCCGCATTCGATAAATCCAAGGCTTTCGGCGGCTATCCTGGAGCAGACGAGCAGCCACAGCGGCCCGTCGCTGTGCCAGACCCGGCTCCAGATAATGAAGCAGCAGTAAAAGAGGCATCAGACGAGGAAGTGAGCGAGTCACTTCGCTCCAACGTCGAAAACCTTGTGGACTCCATGCTGGATTCAGCTATTTCTAAGCAGAGCACCCCGGTTAATCGCATGCAACGCGATGAACGCCTCGAAGTGGTTTCAGAGCTCGAGAACACGGGCTTCTTTCTCCTTAAAGGCGGAATTGCGGCCGCAGCAGAGCGCCTCGGTGTCTCAGAACCCACTATTTACCGCTATCTCGTAAAAGTGCGCGGCTAATAGTTCCACGGCGTTGGTCAACGTCGGTTCAATTTCGTTCCCCATGACGCATCTCCCCCGAAAAGGTGGGCTTGTGACATGGGGAACGTCTCGTTTTAGCGATTCTTGCCGCAACGGGAACTAAATTATTAAAGACGCCGTTGTACCTTGTGAAACCGGCGACAATTTCAGGAGGCTTCATTATGACGAAGACATCTGCCACCACCGCCAAAGGCACTTCAGGTGCCGCTACTGATGAGGAACAGGAAGTAGATCGCGGATCTCGCCGCAACCAAACCAACGACAATCCTTCTGCCGACCTCGTACGTGTCTACCTCAACGGCATCGGCAAGACCGCACTGCTCAGCGCGGAAGATGAGGTAGAACTCGCGCAGACCATCGAAGTTGGATTGTACGCGGAGTACAAGCTCAATAACGCTGAAAAGCTCACCCGTGCAGAAAAGCGCGACCTGAAAATCCTCGCCCGCGAAGGTAAAAAGGCACGCTCCCACCTGCTCGAAGCCAACCTACGCCTCGTGGTTTCGCTGGCAAAGCGCTACACCGGCCGCGGTATGCCGCTGCTAGATCTCATCCAGGAGGGCAATCTCGGTCTTATTCGCGCCATGGAGAAGTTCGATTACGCCAAGGGCTTCAAGTTCTCCACGTATGCCACCTGGTGGATCCGCCAAGCGATTACCCGCGGAATGGCTGACCAGTCCCGAACCATTCGCCTCCCAGTTCACTTGGTCGAGCAGGTCAATAAGCTGTCTCGCATCAAGCGCGAAATGTATCAATCTCTGGGCCGCGAGGCTACCAATGAGGAGCTCTCGGAGGAGTCCGGCATTGATGAAAACAAGATTGAGATGCTGCTGCGCCAGTCGCGTGACCCAGTCTCTCTCGATATGCCGGTAGGTACCGATGAAGAGGCTCCTTTGGGTGACTTCATCGAAGACGCCGAGGCTACCGATGCGGAAACTGCGGTCGTAGCATCCATGCGCCATTCCGATATTCGCGGTGTGATTGACACTTTGGAAAAGCGCGAACAAGACGTAATCCGCCTGCGTTACGGCCTCGATGATGGTGTTCCGCGCACCTTGGATCAGATTGGTCGCCGCTTCGGCCTGTCACGCGAGCGTGTGCGCCAAATTGAGCGCGAAGTTATGGCGAAGCTGCGCGATGGCAACCGCGCCGATCGTCTGCGCGAATACGCTCTTTAATCCGGGTTGGCCGCTTTCCGCGGCTAGACCCTCTCCCCGAGTCCATTCGGCACAATGCGGCTATGGACTCGGGGTTTGGCGTTAGAAAGGCAGCGGCAGAGTTCGACACGGCGAGCAAAGACTTAGGTAGGCTAATCTGGACTGCAGAGTCTAGAAAGCGCTTTCCCGTCCTTGGTCGGGAAGTTTGCCGCGAAACTGTATTCACACAGAAAGGTATGCCCACGTGAGGGACCTAGTTGATACAACGGAGATGTATCTACGCACCATCTACGAGCTAGAGGAAGAAGGCATTACTCCCCTGCGCGCTCGCATTGCGGAGCGTTTGGAGCAGTCTGGGCCAACGGTTTCTCAAACTGTGGCTCGAATGGAACGCGATGGCCTTTTGCACGTGCGCACCGACCGCAGCTTGGATCTCACAGACAAGGGCCGTGGCTTGGCTACCGCAGTCATGCGCAAGCACCGTTTGGCAGAGCGTTTGCTTACCGACGTCCTCGGGCTCGACATTGCCAAGGTCCACGACGAAGCCTGCCGGTGGGAGCACGTGATGAGCGAAGAGGTAGAAAAGCGCATGGTGGCTGTTCTCGATGATCCGACTCGGTCGCCATTTGGTAATCCTATTCCGGCGCTGTCTGCACTTGGTTTCGATGCTCCGCAGCCTGACCAAGGCACGCGCGCGGTCGATCTCCCCAATGGCGAGCAGGTTGCTGCCACCGTCATTCAAGTCAATGAAATCTTGCAGGTTGATGATGGAACCTTCCAGGAACTCACCGATGCTGGCATTCGCGTGGGCGCCAAGGTGACGGTAGTCAATAACAGCGGCACAATTACCTTGTCGACACCGGAAGGCGGCAGCGTAGTGCTTTCGGACGATTTGGCGCACGCAGTGCGCGTGGAGGTATAACCGTGAAACTTCTTGTCACCGGTGGCGCCGGATATGTCGGCAGCGTCTGTGCCGCAGTACTAGTCGAGCAAGGCCATGACGTAACCATCATTGATAATTTTTCCACCGGCAACCGGGAAGCCGTCCCTGGGGACGCCCGCATCGTCGAAGGCGACGTGGCGGACAAGGCCGCCGAAGTCCTAGGAGAAGGTGGCTTCGAGGGCGTTATTCACTTCGCCGCGCGCTCTTTAGTGGGCGAATCCGTGGAAAAGCCGGGTGAGTACTGGCAGCACAACGTCGTAACGACTCTGACGCTGCTCAACGCCATGCGGGATAACGATGTTAAAAACCTCGTTTTCTCCTCCACCGCTGCAACCTATGGTGAGCCTGACCAGGTGCCGATTACGGAGGAGATGCCGACCCAGCCCACCAATCCTTATGGTGCCACCAAGCTGGCCATCGATTACATGATCACCTCTTTCGCCCACGCTTATGGATTGGGCGCTACTTCCCTGCGCTACTTCAACGTGGCCGGTGCCTACGGGAATATCGGTGAAAACCGCGAGATAGAAACCCACCTCATCCCCATCGTGCTGCAGGTGGCATTAGGCCACCGCGATAAGATCTTCATGTTCGGTGATGACTGGGATACCGCAGATGGCACTCCAGTCCGAGACTATATCCATATTCGCGACCTCGCCGATGCCCACGTGCTTGCTCTTGAATCCAATCATTCAGGTAAGCACCGCATTTACAACCTAGGTTCTGGTGACGGGTACTCCGTCAAGCAGGTCATTGAGATGTGCCGCAAGGTCACCGGCCACGAAATCCCTGCCGAGGTGGCTCCGCGCCGCGCAGGCGACCCAGCCACACTCATTGCTTCCTCTGAGAAGATCAAGCGGGAGCTAGGGTGGAACCCCACCCGCACGGACTTGGAAACCATCGTCACCGACGCATGGAATTTCACCCGACAGCTAGGCGATAAGGCACATTCCGCACAGCAGTCCTAGACGCCGCGGTTTCTAAGCAGAGCTAGAGACTGGAAGGCCCGCCGCTTCGCGCGCTAGCTCGCAACCGTGACACAGGCTGGAGACTAGCCGCTGTCCCATTCCGCTGCGATATCCCTGCGCTATGAGGCGCCCCAAATTGTGATGGGGCGCCTCTTCTACTACCACGGAAAGTGCAGGACCGGCATAAATTCCAAATTCATGGGATACCTGGCTAGCCGCATACAAGGCAAGGGCGTTATAGCGGATGGGCCCTTGAAAAGTACGCGCCACCGCTAAAAGGAGGTCTCCCGCTTCCTGCGGTGCGGACACTAGCTCAGCAATGACTAGGTCACGGGTCCACGTGGTAGACATCCACATGGCTGCTACGCACAGCAACTCTTCATTTTCCAAGGTCTCCTCCAGCGATTCGACCTCGCTGAGCACATAGCGGACATCGGAAATGAGGTGCTTGACCAATTGCACTGGATCTGTAGTTCCGTATCCGTGCCCGGCACGCAGCTGTCCGGCTATCTCTTTAGCGCAGCGTTCCATGGAACCGATTTCTTCCTCCCCGAAGTACGGGTTCGGGTCTTTAAAGCGCCGGACCAAGTCTTTGCGATTAAGTTCTGGGAGCAGGCCATTTTCTACGCAGGCGCGCATCGAGTGGCTCGTCGAGATGGCTGGAATGGTACCTTCCATCCAATTCTGCAGCGGGCCTTCACCGCTTTCGGTGGCGTGGCCAAAAATGAGGTCATATGCGGTATCAGTTGATAGTTCTTCGGCCAGCCAACAGGCATCGATGCCCAGTCCTGAGCGGTCTTGAAAGCGGTAAAGGGAGTGAAAAATATCCCAAAGCTCTTCTTCTTTACGCTGTGAGAGGACGAAGCAGAAGATGATTTCGGGGTTTCCGCAATGAAATGCATCCATCACTTCGTGCAAGGCGTCGGGGATATCGTTCAAGTTGAGGCGGGCTACTGGTCCAATGCTATATCCATGGGGGCTGGGCTGGATGGAGATGAGGATGACTGATTCGGAGGGAAAGAATCCGAGGATTCCTGGAATATTGGCGAGGATATCGCCGGGCGTACGGATGGGCTGCGTTGGTGTTGTAATGTTCATGGCCCCAGCTTCTGCTACGCATGCAGGCTTGTATAGGCCAGAGCACGAGCGACCGTGGTGTTCTGTGGATAGGTGGGTAAAGGGGGCGTCGGAAAGCGGCTTGTCCACACCCCGGCCGGGATTGCGCTGGCAATGCGCGACAGTTTGGGGCACAATTGTTTATTTAACCTCGCAGCGCGGGCGGGAATAATGAGGACGCCCGCGGTGTTGGGTTAGGTAAGAATGCAAGGAGGTAACACAACATGCACGAAGAAGATCGCCGCATGTATGAGCTGGAGTACCCGGCTCCGGTGATTAGGGATGATTCCGGTGACGGACAAGGCCCTACCATGATTGTTGCCATGCACGGTTATGCTGACGCTGGCCAGGCCATCGAGGCAAGTGCGGACCATCTCAAGGCCGCCTTGGAAGGCCGCCAATTGGCGTCATTTAACTCTGATGAACTTATTGATTACCGCTCACGTCGCCCCGCCATCACGATTGACAAGGATCGGGCGTTAGAAATCGAGTCGATGGACCTCGGTATTAAGGTCCTGCGGGATAACTCCGGCAAAACCTTCCTCCTTCTATCTGGCCCGGAGCCGGATATGCGCTGGGAGGCATTTACTACGGCTGTGGTTAAGCTGGTGGAAAAGTTCAACATCGAGGACACCATCATGCTCTATGCTGCGCCGATGCCCGTGCCACATACCCGCCCCACGGTGGTCACGGCGCATGGTACGTCCTCTCGCCTAACCGAGCACATGTTATCGATGGATTCCACCATGATGGTCCCTGGCTCTGCTGCGCTTTATTTGGAAAAGGCACTGGCCGATAAGGACCGCACCGTGGCTGGCTATACCGTCCACGTACCGCACTACCTAGCGGCTTCGCCCTATCCACAGGCTACGTTCCAGTTGCTTGATTCGGTGGCTCGGGCGGCACGCCTCAATATTCCTTTGGGTAGCATCGAGGCGGATATATCCCGGGTGGAAAACCAATTGGAAGAACAAGTTGGTGGCTCGGAAGAAATCGAGGGCGTGGTGCAGCAGCTCGAACAGCAGTATGACGCATATATGGAGCGCTACCGCAGAGAGCACCCGCAGGCGATCATGCCAGGCGAGGAAGCCGTGCCTACCGGCGAAGAAATCAGCGAAGAATTCCAAGCCTTCTTGGCCTCTTTGGATAAAGAAGAAAGCCAGCAGATCATCAATACCGAGATCGATGACCGCGAAGATTCCGCCGAGGATGAGTACTCACAGGACGACGATGGCGAGGATGGCCCCGATCCTGCTCAGGGTGAGGGCGACTTAGGTGACGATATCTAACTAACCCACCCCCATCGCCGCTAAGGTGGTGGGGGTGAACTTATCTCAGCTGCTGCCAGATTTAACGGAAGTACCCGAATCCCTCGTGGACGAGGCGATTTGGGATACCTTTACCTCGTGGACCACCGGCCGGGGCATTAGTTTGTATCCGGCTCAGGAAGAAGCCTCGCTCGGCATCTTGGCCGGCGATAATGTCATCCTCGCCACGCCTACTGGCTCCGGAAAATCTATGGTGGCTAATGCTGCGCACTTCATTGCCTTGGCCCGCGGCCAGCGCAGCTTTTATACCGCTCCGATTAAGGCACTAGTGAGCGAGAAGTTCTTTGCCCTTTGCGATATTTTCGGCGCCGAAAATGTGGGCATGATGACTGGCGATGCCACCGTCAACGGCAACGCTCCCATCATCGCCGCGACGGCCGAGATCGTGGCCAATATAGCTCTTCGTGATGGCGCTGAGGCCAATATCGATCAGGTGGTAATGGACGAGTTCCACTACTACTCCGAGCCAGACCGCGGGTGGGCCTGGCAGGTGCCGCTTCTAGAGCTATCCAAGGCGCAGTTCCTACTCATGTCCGCCACTCTGGGCGATACCACGTGGTTGGAAGAAGACCTCACTCGTCGCACCGGTCGTGCCACCGACCTCGTTGCCGGCACGACCCGCCCCGTGCCGTTGGACTTTTCCTATGTTTTTAGTGCGGTGCACGAGACCATTGAAGAGCTCTTGGCCGATAAGAAGGCTCCCATTTATGTGGTGCACTTTTCCCAGCGCGAGGCAGCTGAGCGCGCCCAAGCGCTCACCTCCCTTTCAGGGATTATTACCAAAGAAGAAAAAGAGACCATTGCCCAGGAAATAGGTGGTTTCCGCTTCACCACTGCTTTTGGTAGGGATCTTTCCAAGCTCCTTCGCAAAGGAATCGGCATCCACCACGCGGGCATGCTCCCCAAGTATCGCCGCCTTGTAGAGCGCCTAGCGCAAAAGGGACTGCTCAAGGTCATCTGCGGCACCGATACCCTGGGCGTAGGTATTAATGTTCCCATCCGCACCGTTCTCATGACTGGGCTTGCCAAGTTCGATGGTCAGCGCCAGCGCATCCTGAAATCGCGCGAGTTCCACCAGATTGCGGGGCGTGCTGGCCGCGCGGGCTATGACACCGAGGGCACTGTTGTGGTCGAGGCTCCCGAGCACGAGATTGAAAATGCCAAAGAGCGCCGCCGGATCGGCGACGACCCCAAAAGGCTTAAGAAGCTGAAGAAGAAGTCCGCACGAGAAGGCGAGGTTTCGTGGTCCGAAAAGACCTTCGCGCGACTTACTGAAGCTGAACCCGAGCAGCTGACCTCCCAATTCCGCGTTTCTAACTCGATGCTGCTTAATGTATTGGCACGACATGGCAATGGCTATGAGCACATGCGCCACCTGCTGCGGGACAATCACGATAATCGCAGCAAGCAGAATAAGGACATTCTCACTGCTCTGGATCTCTTCCGCGGGCTGTTGGACTCAGGAGTCGTGCAAAAATCCACCAAAGGGTTGGATATCTACGGCCGCCCTTACCACCTAGTGCGAGAGCTGCCCCGCGATTTTGCGCTCAACCAGCCGCTGGGGCCATTCGCCTTGGCCGCACTCTCGCTGCTAGATCCGGAAGCAGAGACCTATAATCTCGACGTTATTTCTGTATTCGAATCCATTTTGGATGATCCGCGCCAGGTGCTCATCGCCCAGCAGAAGCAACGCCGCGGCGAAGAGATTGCCGCGCTGAAGGCGGACGGGGTGGACTACACAGACCGCATGAATATCGTGGAGGATATCACCTGGCCGAAGCCACTCGAGGAGCTTTTAGAGCAGGCCTACGATACCTTTGCTGAGACCAATGCGTGGGTAAAGGAATTCGAGCTGCGGCCCAAATCCGTCGTGCGCGACATGCTCGAAAACGCTATGACCTTCTCGGATTTGGTCGCCACGTACGGTTTGGCCCGCTCCGAGGGCGTGATCTTGCGTTACCTGACCGACGCCTGGCGTACCCTTAAGCAGTCTATTCCGGACGAGTACAACACCCCAGAGCTCGAGGACATCGTGGTCTGGTTGGGCGAGCTCATCCGCCAGGTAGATTCCTCGCTTGTCGACGAATGGGCGCAGATGGCAGGCGAAGACTCCCCCATTGACCAAGACACGGTGGATCGCGAGCTTGCTTTTGGCGTGGAGGATCCCACCGCCCTCACCGCCAATCGTCGTGCTTTTACCATTATGGTGCGCAATTACATGTTCCGGTTGGTGCAGCTCTTCGCGCTAGAAAAGGAAGACCGCTTGGCGGAACTGCTCGACTATCTGGACGAGGTACCGGACTTCGGCGCCATCTTGGATGACTACTTCGATGAGTACGACGATATCGATTCCGGCCCTGCGGCTCGCGGGCCCGAGTTCTTCCGCCTGACCGATACTGACTCGCGAGTCTGGTCCGTGCGCCAGATCATCAAGGATCCGGCCGACGACCACGCCTACCAGTTTGTCGCTACGGTGGATCTCGATGCCTCCGACGAGGCTGGTGAAGTCCGCCTAGCGGACTTAAGCGTGGAGTACTAGCCAACGGATACGACAAAACCGCCCTGGCTGCCGCGGCCCCGGAATGAGGGGCATCGGCAAGCGCGAGGGCGGCTATAAGCTGAGGATTTTAGCGTGCAGCCTCAATCTGGATCGCCTGTGCCACAGCCTGAACAACGGCTGCGACCTTGACGGCCTCCCAGACCTGCTCCTTGCTCAGGCCGGCTTCATTGAGCTCGTGAGCGTGGGCACCCAGGCAATGCTCACAGCCGTTGATGGCGGAGACTGCGGTGTTCCACAGCTCGAAATTAGCCTTGTCTACCCCTGGCTTGGAGATGATATTCATACGCAGGCCGAACTTCACCTGTGCGTAATCATCACCCAACCAGCCCTTAGCGCGGTAGGCAACGTTGTTCATCGCCATAACAGTAGCTACACCATAGGCTGCCTCGATAGCTTCCTCGGAGAGATGTTCCTTAGCTTCCTCGGCGATTTCAGACAGCACGGTGTCATTGCGGGTTGCGGCAGCAGACGCCAGCAGGCAACCCCAGAGCTGCTCCTCATCGAGGTCCTTAGAGCGGGTCAAGGCACCCAAGTTGAGCTTCTGGTCCTTAGCGTACTCCGGCAGGGAAGACTTCAGATTATCAATAGACATAGCTTTTCTCCTTCGAGGTTTTGATAGGAATTTTCTGCGCTGGATTTAAAAGGAAACCCCGCCACGAAAGCGGGGTAAACCTGCATCTCAGCGAGACTTAGAGAGCGGACTGAACGACGTCCATCTTATTAATGTTCTTGGTGGGGTCGTTCTTCTCCCAGTTGCAAGCGCAGACCTCTTCAGACTGCAGGGCGTCGAGCACACGCAGCACCTCGTCTACGTTACGGCCAACGGCATCCGGGGTAACGGACACGAACTGGATAACGCCATCCGGGTCGATAATGAAGGTAGCGCGGTCAGCAACGCCATCAGCGTTTTCTACACCCAGTGCGCGGATGAGGTCGTGGCGCACGTCGGAGAACATTGGGAATGGAACTTCCTTCAGTTCTGGGTGGGTTGCGCGCCAGTTGAAGTGAGCGAACTCGTTATCGGTGGAACCGCCAAGAATCTGGGTATCGCGGTCCTGGAATTCCTCGTCCAGCTTGCCAAAGGCAGCGATCTCGGTCGGGCAGACGAAGGTGAAGTCCTTCGGGTAGAAGAAGACGACCTTCCACTTGCCCTCGTACTTATCCAGGGAAACCTGCTCGAAGTAATCCTCCGGCTGGTTAGCATTGACGTCGTGCAGATCGCCACCGGTCAGGGCGGTGAGGTTGAACTCTGGGAACTTCTCGCCGACGGTCATAATAGGCATAGTCTTCAACTCCTTAAGCAAAGGCTTTTCCTCTAAGTTTCCTGCCGCTTGGCGTGCAAGCAGCGGGGCCGGACCGTGTCCGGCCCAACACGATCAGTTATACCATCTTTTCCGCTCGCGTCAATAGTAAATCCTATAGGTAGGTGTTAGAGTGATAGGCATGCATAATAAAGAGTATCGCCCTACACTTGCTCAGCTGCGCACCTTTGTCACCGTTGCGGAAAACAAGCACTTCGGTACAGCGGCCGCCAAACTAGAGATTTCCCAGCCCTCCCTTTCCCAGGGCCTCGTTGCCCTCGAACAGGGTCTAGGCCTGCAGCTCATCGAGCGCTCCACCCGCAAAGTCATCGTCACCTCGGCCGGTGAGACTCTCCTTCCCTATGCCAAGGCCACCCTCGAGGCTGCCGATACCTTCCTGGCCCACGCCCGCGGCGCCAACGGCACCCTTGCCGGACCGCTAACCATCGGCGTTATCCCCACCATCGCCCCCTACATTCTCCCCGATCTTCTCTCTATGCTTGTGGAGGCCTACCCGGATCTCGAGCCTCGCTTTGTAGAAGAGCAAACCCAGCACCTCATTACCCGCCTGCGCAACGGCAACTTGGACCTTGCCATCATGGCCCTTCCTTCAGAGGCCACCGGCATGGTAGATAGCCCGCTGTACACGGAGAAATTCTCCATCGTCTGCCCTCCCGATCACCCCATCGCCGGCCGCGAAGATGTCCAGCTCGCAGAGCTTAAGGACCTAGATTTGCTCTTGCTTGACGACGGCCACTGCTTGCGCGATCAGGTCGTCGATCTCTGCCGTCATGCCAATATCAACCCGGCCGAGGCCACCAATTCTGTTACCCGCGCTTCCTCCCTAACCACCATCATGCAGCTGGTCATGGGCGGGCTGGGCTGCACCCTTGTCCCCGAGTCTGCCCTAGCCACCGAATGCCATGGCAAGGATGTCGCCATAGCCCACTTCGCCCCCGACGTCACAGCCGAGCGCGAGGTCGGACTCGTATTCCGCTCCTCCGCTGCCCGCAGCGAGGAATTCCGCGAATTTGGCACGCTTATCACCTCCGCCTACGACAAGGCGTTGGAACGCTCTCAGCAGTAGGCGCGCCGGCCAAGAGCGCTGCGACGTCGCCAAGCACGCCAAAGGCCACCGCCCCATAAAGGGAACGGTGGCCTTTACCTATCTAGTGCTATACCTGCGGGATCGTATTGCGCTCGGCGCACTGGCGGAACATATGCGCCTGCGCCAAGAGCGTAACCGGATAAGCCACGATGAGGCCGATACCCAGAAGCAAGAAGCCGCCGATAATGATGAAAAAGTTCAAAATTGCGAGCAGCAACATTTGACCGTAGTTGTTCTTACCTGCCTGAAAGCCATTCTTCACGGCGTCACCAACGCTATCGCCGTCGGCGGCGAACCATTGCATTAGCGAGAAGAGCGGCTGAATAAAGAAGCTGATAACCAAAAGTACGCCCATGATGCCCATGACGCTTAATACTGCCGCAGTTGCTTCTTCCTCCGTGAGATTCTCGGCGTCACCAAGCAGCCCAGTGACGGTTCCACCTACTACAGAGAATGCAATGAACATCGACACCGCCCCGATGACGAGCATGATGACCAGCGGCTGCCACCAGCGCACGTTCTTAAAAAGATAGCCCCAACCGGTGCGAGAGTCATCAATCTGGAAAAGCGCCAGGCGCATAACTACCAGCGACAAAACAAGGCTTAGGACAGTCGAAATGAGTTGAGAGACCAAAGAGCCCGCGGTTGCCTGACCCGTGCCGGAGTCGCCCGCAGCATTGATGCCAGCTGCAACCACAACAAGAACAATGCTTAGAGCAAAAAGCGCTAGGGCTCCCAAGATCCACAGCTTCCAATTGCCAAAGACGGTCCTAAACGCCCAAGAAACGGCGTCTACTGCAGAGACCTTACCGGTATAAGGACGCTGGCCTGCTTGGTAGCCCGCATAGCCCTGGGTGTTTTCTTCATGGCTGCCGTCATAAGACGGAAGCTGGCCATAGTTGGGTCGGTCTTCGGGGTGATCTGTCGGTTCATAGCGCGGAAAATCATCATTTCCGCCCGAATACGGGTTCGTCATAACCGGGGTCCCTCCTTAAGGAATGCCAATCAGTGCATGAATAAGTATTGCCACTTTAACAACTTTTTCCTCATTTCTGGCGGGCAGGTAAACTCTGTGCCTAGTCATGACTATGAATGAAACCCCTTCCCGCGATGAACTTTTCGCTGCACTCGACAATGTCACTCTCGCTGAAGCTCGCTCCTTCCGACGCCGCTTGAAAAAAGCCCGCGCCCCTAAGGCGTTGCAAGAAATCGGCGCTGATATCCGTGCTGCGGCCGAGCGAGTCGCACTTACCGACGCCGCCGTTCCCGCCATCACCTACCCCGACTCCCTCCCCGTCACGTCCCGCAGAGACGATATTGCCGCGGCCATCCGGGATAACCAGGTTGTCATTATCGCCGGTGAGACCGGTTCGGGTAAGACCACCCAGATCCCAAAAATTTGTCTGGATTTGGGCCGCGGCCGCCGCGGATTAATCGGCCACACCCAGCCGCGCCGCATTGCAGCGCGCACCGTGGCCGAACGCATCGCCTCCGAGATGGATCAAAAGATTGGCGAATCCGTCGGCTACGCCATCCGCTTTGATGACCGCGTCTCTGAGACCACCGCGGTTAAGCTCATGACCGATGGCATCCTGCTTGCCGAGATGCAGCGTGATCGCTTCCTCAATAAATACGACACCATCATCATCGATGAGGCCCACGAGCGCTCACTTAATATCGACTTTCTGCTCGGCTATCTGAAGCGGCTTTTGCCCAAGCGCCCAGATCTCAAGGTGATCATTACCTCCGCGACCATTGATCCAGAAAGCTTCGCCGCTCACTTTGCCGACGCCGACGGCAAGCCCGCCCCCATCATCGAAGTCTCCGGCCGCACCTACCCCGTTGAAATCCGCTACCGTCCCCTCGAATTTGAAGCCGGTGGGAAGATCGTGGACCAGGATCCGCTCGACGGTTTGACTGAGGCCATCGAAGAGCTCATGCGCGAAGGCGACGGCGATATCCTCTGTTTCTTCCCTGGCGAGCGGGATATTCGCGATGCCATGGAAGCCATCGAAGGCAAGAAATGGAAAAACGTCGAAGTCACTCCCCTCTTTGGCCGGCTGTCCAACCAAGAACAGCACCGAGTATTCAGCGAGCACCGTGGCCGCCGCATTGTGCTGGCCACCAATATTGCGGAAACCTCGCTTACCGTGCCTGGCATCCGCTATGTTGTTGATACCGGTACCGCCCGCATCTCGCGGTATTCCACGCGCACCAAGGTCCAGCGCCTGCCAATTGAGCCCATCTCTCAGGCATCCGCTAACCAACGCTCCGGCCGCTGCGGCCGTGTGGCCGACGGAATCGCCATCCGACTTTATAGCGAACAGGACTTTGAAAGCCGCCCCGAATTCACCGACCCAGAAATCCTGCGCACCAACCTCGCCAGCGTCATCTTGCAAATGGTCTCTCTCAAGCTAGGTGATATCGAACAATTCCCCTTCATCCAGCCACCCGAGCACAAGGCGATCCGCGATGGTCTCACCCTTCTCCACGAGTTAGGGGCTCTCCACGACAAGCACGATAAGCCTGCACTGACCGCCACTGGCCGCGACCTCGCCCGCATTCCACTAGATCCCCGCATGGCACGCATGCTCATTGAAGCCAATACCAACGGATGCCTCGATGACGTCATGGTGATCGTCGCCGCCATGACCATTCAGGATGTACGCGAGCGCCCTCTCGACTTCCAAGCACAGGCCGACCAAGCCCACGCCCGATTCAAAGACAAGACCTCGGATTTCTTGTCTATGCTCAAGCTTTGGGACTACATCAAGCAAACCCGCAACGAGCAATCCGGCAATAAATTCCGCAAGCGCATGAAGCAGGAATTCCTCCACTACATGCGCATCCGCGAGTGGTTCGACTTGGTACGCCAACTCAAGGACGTCGCCAAGCAGCTAGGCTGGACCTACCAAGAAGGCACCGAGCGCCGCTCCGATGATATTCACATGTCGCTCCTATCGGGTCTGTTATCCAATATCGGCGCTCGCGACGGCAATTCCAAAGAATTCCAAGGCGCACGCAATACCCGATTCCTGGTATTTCCCGGCTCCGCGCTGGCCAAAAAGCCGCCAGAGTTCCTCATGGCTGCCGAGCTGGTGGAAACATCCCGCCTCTGGGCACGCGATGTCGCCGCTATCGATCCCGCCTGGGTAGAAAAGCTCGGCGCAGACCTGCTCAAGCACAATTATTCCGAGCCCACTTGGTCCCGCAAACGCGCTGCTGCCATCGCACACCAGAAATCCACACTCTACGGTGTGCCCATCGTGGCCGACCGCACCGTGCCCTACCACCGCGTCGATCCCACCGCCGCGCGCGATATGTTCATCCGCAACGCCCTCATAGTCGGCGATTGGAATACGCACCACGCCTTCTTCAAAACCAATGCCCAAGCGCTTGACGACGCCGCCGCATACGAAGAAAAGGCACGCCGACGCGGCCTTATCGTAGACGAAGACACCCTCTTTGATTTCTATGACCAGCGCATCCCAGCGAAGGTAACCACCGGCCGATATTTCGACTCTTGGTGGAAAAAGGAACGCCGTCGCAACCCTGATTTGCTGGATTTTGATCCGGAAAAGCTCATCGATGACTCCCATGAGGTGACCGAAGAAGCCTTCCCGGACCACTGGCGCAAGGGATCCATCGACTACGAACTAACCTATAAGTTTGAACCCGGCGATCCACTCGATGGTGTCACCCTTATGGTCCCCATCCCCATGCTCGCCGGCTTGGACACTGAAGGCTTCGACTGGCTCGTCCCTGGCCTGCGTCTCGAGCTCGTAACCGAGCTCATCCGCAGCCTGCCTAAGGCCCTGCGCCGCACTGTTGTTCCCGCGCCCGAATTCGCCGAGCGTGCCATCGATCGCCTCATTCCCTATGAAGGCTCCATTACCCAGCAGCTTGCCGACGTCCTCCGCGAGCTCGGCGGCCAAGGCATCAACGCTACCGACTTCCAGCCCCACAAGCTGCCGGCACACTTGCGGATGAACTACGGTGCCATCGACAAACGCGGCAAAATAGTCGACTCGGACCGTGACCTCGCAGGGCTCATCCGTCGTCAGGCCGGGCACATCAAGTCCTCCGTGTCCCGCGTCTCCCGTACCGCTGAGTCCACCGCTGTCAGCGAGTGGACCGACGATACTCTAGGTGCCATCGATGACACGGTCACGACCACTGTCGACGGCCACGAAGTCACGGCTTACCCCGCCCTCGTCGCCACAAAGGATGGCGTCGAGCTCAAGGTACATCCCACCAAGGCGGCCGCAGATGCCGCCATGGTCACCACCACGCTCACCCTCCTTATGCGCGACGTTGCGGTCAATACTGCACAAATGGTCAAGGGCCTGCCGCTGCAACAACGTGTTGCCGTCGACTCCTATCCCCACGGCGGCGCCGATGGCTTGGTCAATGACGCCCGCGTCGCAGCCATTCGCGACCTAATGCTAGAAGCCGGCGGACCGGTCCGCACTCCTTCCGCGTTCCAAAAGCTCAAGGACACCGTCAAGCCCCAAGTTCCAGGCCGCGTGCGCCAAGCGGTAGTAGCCATCGCCCCAGGTCTCGCTGAGTACTCCAATCTGCGGGCAGAACTCGCCCACTGGGATGGCCCAGCCATCGATGACATGCTCAAGCAACTAGATTTCCTCCTGCCCCCTAATGCCATCACGGTCCATGGCATATCCCACCTGCGTCATCTCCCCCGATATATCCAAGCGATGCGCATTCGCCTCGAAGACATGAACCTGGATCCGGACCGCGACGCAGACCGCCAAGCCGAGGTAGATAACGCTAAGGCCTACCTCGCCAACCGTTTACGTAACCTCCCGGCGGGACGCGAAAAGACCCGTGAGGTCAAAGACATACGCTGGATGATAGAAGAACTTCGGGTTTCCCTGTTCGCTCAACGGCTCGGCACAGCTCACGCAGTTTCTCTCCGTCGCATACAAAAGGCGGTGGACAAACTGCGCTAGAAATCCTCGCGGTCGCGCCTACGCATGAGGCGGATCTCAGATTCAAAATCGTCAGCGCTTTCAAATGATTTATACACGGAAGCGAAGCGCAGGTAAGCCACCTCATCAAGGTCGCGCAACGGTTCCAAAATCGCCAAGCCAATCTCATTGGCGTTGACCTGTGAGGAACCGTGGCTGCGCACTGTCTCCTCCACTTCTTGCGCCAACTTCTTCAGGGCATCATCGCTAACGTCCCGCCCCTGACAGGCTCGGCGTACACCGCGAATCAATTTATCTCTACTAAAAGGCTCCGCCAGACCGTTTCGCTTCACCACAAGCAGGACGGCCTTTTCAACTGTAGTAAAGCGACCCCTGCACGAAGCACACTCGCGCCGGCGGCGAATCGACGCTCCAGCATCGACCACGCGAGAATCGATGACGCGGGATTGCTCATTATGGCAAAAGGGGCAATACACAGTGGTCCTTTCACTGACATCGTTACGCCAGTAGTTTACTCACCTTCGGTTCTGGGCGACCACCGGGCCTGGCTCGCTGACCTATCTAGCCCGAAACCGCAGTCTCGACTTGTCGCACTTCAGAAACCGGCTGTTGCGGTGCGCCATCTTCTTCCGACCCCGCTAATCCACCCAACAACGTGCCCAAAAAGACTGCAATACCAAATACTGCACCCAAGGCGTAGTTACCTGTGTTCGACTTGTGAATATCACCGTGAATCTCTCTCGCAGGTTTTTCAGGGCCCATACCCACCACTCGGTTCGAACGGCATGTCGCTCGAGGTTCCACCCGGAGAGTTCGAACGTATCGCGAGTTAACTTCGCCACGAGTAGGCCTACGGTCACCTCCCTCTACATCCCAGACAGACGCGGAAGGAACCACTAAAGGTTCTACAGAGCTACGATTAACCAGGTAATTGCGAGAATTGGTTAGCAGAGACATGACTTTCCTTTCGTCGACCGAGTTCAACGTAGGCATTCCGCCCGACACAGACCGAAACACAGTCGCCATAATGTTCGATTTAGTTGGTATGTTCGATTTATAGCACCGCTTCGAAAACTTGTCCACCCCAATCTGTAAATCTCGAACATTTGTACTTTTCGTGCTACAAATGACGTGAGGCGATTTCTATGCCACCAGCCAACTGACCATCAAAGAAGCCACCCAACCCCTTTTCTAGGAGCCAGCAATGGGCCGCAAGCCAAAGAAGACCACCGAGAAATCCGATTACGCTTCCCTCTCCGAACGTCAACGGCGAATTCTGAATGTCATCAGTGATGCCGTCATGCTGCGCGGCTATCCGCCTAGCATTCGCGAGATCGGTGATGCAGCAGGACTACAGTCAACATCCTCGGTCGCCTATCAGCTAAAGCAACTGGAAGAGAAGGGGTTTTTGCGGCGAGACCCCAATAAACCACGCGCTGTAGACGTTCGTCACCTCAATACGGATGATGGCGCTAAGAAGCCGGGCCGCAAACCGACTAAGCCCGAAACACAGGTTCCTGAGGCAGCAGGTGCTGTTTCTTATATCCCTGTAGTCGGTCGTATCGCTGCAGGAGCCCCCATTACTGCCGAGGAGAACGTCGACACCTACTTCCCTATGCCTGACGAGGTCGTTGGCGGCGGCGATTTATATATGCTGCAGGTGGTCGGCGATTCGATGCGGGATGCCGGAATTCTTGACGGCGACTGGGTGATTATTCGCTCCCAGTCGGTTGCTGAAGAGGGCGAGTTCGTCGCCGCACTACTTGATGGTTCCGAAGCCACAGTCAAGGAATTCCACCGCGATTCCTCGGGAGTATGGCTGCTTCCACACAACGATGCTTACTCGCCCATTAACGGCGATGATGCCGAGATTATGGGCAAGGTCGTATCCGTATTCCGCAAGCTTTAGGAGTTTTCCCAACTCCCACTTTCCATCCCCGCAAAAGCCACACCAGGTTTTGCGGGGATTATCTATGCCCATTATCCATTGGCGCGCCAGCATATGTAGCACCCCCATTTTGGCACTATTTCGAACTCGGGCAGCGCAAGAGACAAAACTCCCACTTTCCCACTTTTGCCTCTACCAGCCATTTTCCGGTTTCGCAGCCTAGTTAGAGCCGTGCAAATTTCTGCTTTAGTCCGGTTACTCCCGAATTTTGAGACAATGGGCTAAGTAAAACAACATCGCTGGATTTTCATTTCCACCAAATGGGGAGACTTTTACCCCCATACCGCGATGACTCTAAGCCCTAGGAGGAATCATGTACGCAGAAGAACGGCGTCGACAAATTGCGTCCCTTACAGCCGTCGAAGGCCGCGTCAATGTCACCGAACTGTCAGAGCGCTTTGAAGTCACAGCCGAGACCATTCGACGAGATCTTGCGGTACTAGACCGCGAGGGCGTCGTCCATCGCGTGCACGGCGGCGCCGTGGCTTCCCAGTCCTTTCAGACTGCGGAACTTACCCTGGATACTCGACAGCGCTCCGCCTCCGGCGCGAAAGCGGCCATCGCCCGAGCAGCGCTTGATTATCTGCCACAGGGAGGCGGCAGCATTTTCCTTGACGCGGGCACCACCATTAATGCGTTCGCAGAGCTCATTGGGCAGCAATATCCTCAGGCACAATTCAATATTGTCTCCAATAGTTTGCCCATTGCTTTATCCCTAGCAGGCAATGGGGTGCCCGATGTCCAGCTGCTTGGCGGTACGGTCCGCGCGATCACCCAAGCTGTTGTTGGCAATACCGCGCTGCGCACGCTGGCGCTGATGCGTGCCGACGTCGCATTCATTGGTACCAATGCTCTCACCCTAGATCACGGCTTGTCGACGGCCGACTCCCAAGAGGCAGCCATCAAGTCCGCCTTTGTTACCAACGCACACAAAGTTGTGGTGATGTGCGATTCCAGCAAGCTGGGCAACGACTACCTAGTGAGCTTTGCCCCTGCTGCAGATATCGACGTCGTCATTACTGACACTGCCGCCCCCGATTCCTTTGTGGAGGCGCTGCGCGAGCGCGAAATTGAGGTCGTGCTCGCCGGCGAATAGTCCCCCGATCCTTCGCCTTGGTCTAGGCGAAGGATTCCATGCGCTCTACTACTGCGGTGCGGGCAGCATCAGGACTCTCCGCATCCAAAGCCACCTCGGCTAGCTGCTGGCACTGCTCCAGAGTGACTTCTGCCAGCTGCGCACCTACGCCCGCTACGGCAGTAGAGGCTGCAGACAGCGAGTTCACGCCCAGTCCGGTAAGCACACACGCCAACATCGGGTCAGCTGCTGCTTCGCCGCATACGCCCACCGCAACATTGTTGGCTTGCCCCACAATGCAAGTGTGCTGGATAAGACGCAGCACGGCCGGCTGCCATGGGTCGGTCAAGTAAGCCAATTGCGGAGACAGACGGTCTGCAGCCATCGTGTACTGAGTGAGGTCATTGGTACCGATGGACACGAAGTCAAGATGCGGCATGATCTTATCTGCCATAAGCGCTGCAGCTGGGACCTCAATCATGGCGCCGGCGGTCAGGCCACGCTCACGGCAGAGGTTGGCAAACCACTGCGCCTCGGTGGAGGTCGCCACCATTGGTGCCATAACCCACGTAGAGGC
Source organism: Corynebacterium yonathiae (assembly GCF_027570195.1). Classification (GTDB taxonomy): domain Bacteria; phylum Actinomycetota; class Actinomycetes; order Mycobacteriales; family Mycobacteriaceae; genus Corynebacterium; species Corynebacterium yonathiae. The sequence continues at coordinate 136,938 of NZ_JAKMUZ010000002.1, read as the reverse complement.
GGCGTCATCGCGGCCCGCGGCCGCCTGCGCAATGGCGTCCAGCTGGCGGGTAAGCAACGCCTCGTTATCGCGCGCAATGCGCAGACCGCGAACACCCAAGGCTGGGTTTTCCTCAGAGCTTAGCGTGGCATAAGAGATTGGCTTATCGGAGCCTGCGTCCAACGTGCGCACAACAACCTTCGACTCAGGGAAGGCGCTAAAGACCTTGCCGTATATCTTCGCCTGCTCGTCTACGCTGGGCTCTTCATTTGCCGAGAGGAACGACAATTCCGTGCGGTACAGGCCGATGCCTTCTGCTTGAGACTCCGAAGCGATTCGGGCGGCGTTGCCATCAGCGACGTTGGCGAGCAGCTGCACGCGGTGGCCGTCCTTAGTTTCGGCCGGACCGCGCCACTGGGCCACGCGTGCTGCACGCTCACGATACTCGGCAACGGCCTTGGTGGAGGTCTCTTCGTCGGCTCCAGAGGTCACGGTGCCCACTGCGCCATCGACGAATACCAGCGTGCCGCCTTCGATCTCGGCCAGCGCAGAGCCGACCGCCACGATGCACGGGATGTCAAGCTGACGCGCGATGATGGCCGTATGGCTTGTAGGACCACCCAGCTCGGTTACCAGGGCCTTGATGTGCTTGGTATCCAGCGTTGCGGTATCGGCTGGTGCCAAGTCATCCGCGAACAAAACAGCCTCGCCATCTACCAGCGGCAGGCCCGGCTCGTCTTCACCGCGTAGTTCTGCGATGACACGGTCGCGCACATCCTTCAAATCGGTGGTGCGCTCTGCCATCACTCCGCCGGCCGCCTCGAACATGGTGACAAACTTATCGGTGGCGCCGACAGTAGCGAACTCTGCATTCCTTCCGGTGCGGATATTCTTGCGCACTGCCTTGTGCCAACCGCGGTCCTTGACCATACCTGCCGTTGCGGTCAGAACTTCCGCTGCCTGGCCTTCCGCGGCAGCCGCGCGCTGCTCTAGGCGGCCAGCGACCGTATCTACGGCAGCAAGGAAGCGGTCATATTCAGATTCACTCGCTTGCTCTGGGTCGATACTGCCCTCGGTGGGCAGGGCGGGACGAGGGCGGACCCACACGGCTTCGGCGTAGGCGACTCCGGCAACGACACCGGTGCCTTTGATTGTGGACTCAGACGCGTTTTCCATGAGCGTACTTCCTTCGAAGATAGCAGTTTTATGTTCCAGAACATCACAAATCGGATAGAAAAGCAATGTATACCACAGGAATCCTGTTGACTTTCGGGCACAATCGGACAAGAATCAACATTAAGGGCGGGCCACACCCAAAAGGTTCCCCTCCAACGGCGTTCGGCCCCAATATACAACCTGCGAAAGGGACGACTTGATTCTTACGCTGACCCCGAATCCCAGTATCGACGCCACCCTTGTACTCAGCGAGCCACTTACCAGCGGTGATGTCCACCGCGCTAGCGAAGTCACACAGGTTGCTGGTGGCAAGGGCGTCAACGTCACCCACGCCGTACACTTGGCCGGCGTGCCCACCTTGGCGATTTTCCCAGCCCACGACTCAGATTCTTTTCTGAACCTTATCCACACAGCTGGGCTCCCCACCTCCTCTATTACTATGAACGGCCCCATTCGCGTCAACACCACCATCACCGAACCTAACGGCACCACCACCAAGGTCAATGGTCCAGGCCCCGTGCTTTCCGACGCCGACTCCAAGGCAATTACCTCCGAACTCACTGCCCGCGCCCTTGCGGCCGATTGGGTGGTTCTCGCCGGTTCGCTGCCGCGTGGCGTAGGCACCGATTGGTATTGCGACCTCATCTCCGCAGTCCGCGCAGCCGCACCACAGGCCCGCATTGCCGTTGATACTTCCGATGCCCCGATGCAAGCTATCGGCAAAAATCTCCAGTCCGCCGCTCCGGATCTCATTAAGCCCAACGGCCTAGAACTCGGCCAACTCACGGGCACGGACGGGCGCGAATTGGAGGAACAAGCTGCCAGCGGCGATTATTCGGGGGTGGTTCGCGCGGCTCGCGACGTCGTCAAGCAGGGCATAGCCGAGGTACTTGTCACACTCGGCGGCGCCGGCGCAGTCCTAGTAAATGACGACGGCGCTTGGGCTGCAACTCCCCCACCGGCCACCGTGAAGTCCACCGTGGGCGCTGGGGACGCTGCACTCGCTGGATACCTTCTCGGCCACACCGCCGGAAAGTCACCGGCCGATAGCCTCGCGCAATCGGTGGCCTACGGAACCGCTGCTGCATCCAAGCAGGGTACCCAATTCCCCCGCCCAGAAGAACTTGATATCGCACATACCCCTGTAAACTCGCTTGCCTAAGGAGTGCCGCATCATGGCTTCCGACCTCATCACTTCCGACCTAGTCGCGCTCGACGCCGACTTCGGCGACAGCGTGGACTCCGTTATTACCAACCTGGCGACACTGGTCCATGCCACCGGCCGAGCCACCGATATTGCCGGATTGGCCCAGCCCGCCATCGACCGCGAGGCCAAGGCCGGTACCGGTGTCCCGGGCGGCGTTGCCATTCCACACTGCCGCTCCGAGGCAGTTACTGAACCTACCCTCGCTTTTGCCCGCCTCAGCCGCGGTGTGGACTTCTCCGGCCCTGACGGCGACGCCCGGCTAGTATTCCTCATCGCCGCTCCGGCCGGCGGTGGCAAAGCCCACCTTAAGATTCTATCCAAGTTGGCACGTGCCTTAGTGCGCAAAGACTTCCTCGAGGCACTGCGCAGCGCACCCACCAAGGAAGAAATCGTTCGACTCGTACTGGATGTAGTCAACGCAGAAAAACCGAAGAAGAAACCGGCCGAAGAGTCGGCTTCTCAGGGCACCACCGCAGGACCCGCTGCTGCTGGCACCTCCGCCGCCACGTCCTCGGCCGCGACCACCGCCAGCGCAAAGACTTCTACTGAAGTCACCCGCATCGTGGCCATCACCGCTTGCCCTACCGGTATCGCGCACACCTACATGGCGGCCGATGCCCTCACCCAAACCGCGACCGAGCGCGATGACATATCGCTGACCGTGGAGACCCAAGGCTCGTCGAATAACGAGTCCGTTTCCCAAGCCGCAATCGACGCGGCCGATGCCGTTATCTTTGCCACAGACGTTGGCGTGCGCGACCGCGAACGCTTCGCCGGCAAGCCGGTGATCGAATCCGGCGTCAAGCGCGCCATTAACGAGCCCGGCACCATGCTCGACGAGGCCGTTGCCGCCGCCCACAACCCCCACGCCCACAAGGTTTCCGGCACGGCCACCCGCGCCGATGCGGAAGAGGAAGGTAAGTCGCTTGGTTGGGGCAAGCGCATCCAACAGGCCATTATGACTGGCGTGTCCTATATGGTCCCGTTCGTCGCGGCCGGTGGCCTGTTGCTCGCACTAGGCTTCCTCTTCGGCGGCGCCGATATGGCCGATGGCTGGAAGGCGCTGTCTACGGATTTCTCACTAGGCAATCTTCCTGGCCATGACGTAACTGTAGATGGCGAGCCCATGCACTTTGAGCGCTCTGGGCTCTTGCTGTATCTCGGCGCTGTTCTCTTCGCCGTCGGCCAAGCTGCGATGAGTTTTATCGTCGCCGCGCTGTCGGGCTATATCGCATACGCGCTTGCCGGCCGTCCGGGCATCGCCCCAGGCTTCGCGGGCGGCGCAATCGCAGTCACCCTAGGCGCCGGATTCATCGGTGGCCTGGTAACCGGCCTTCTGGCGGGCTTTATCGCTATGTGGATTGGCAATTGGAAGGTGCCGCGCTGGCTGGGCTCGCTCATGCCAGTAGTCATCATCCCACTGCTGACCTCGCTAATCGTCGGCCTTGCAATGTACCTGCTGCTGGGTGCACCGCTGGCAGCTATCATGGACGGCCTGCAAAATTGGCTGTCGTCTATGTCCGGCTCCTCGGCCGTGCTCTTAGGTATCATCCTCGGCTTGATGATGTGCTTCGACTTGGGCGGTCCCGTTAATAAGGCGGCCTACCTCTTCGCCACGGCCGGACTGTCCACCGGCGACGAATCCTCCATGCAAATTATGGCCGCTGTCATGGCTTCCGGCATGGTTGCACCGATTGCGCTGTCGCTGGCTACGTTCATCCGCAAGTCGCTGTTTACCCCGGCCGAGCAGGAAAACGGCAAGTCGGCGTGGCTACTGGGTCTTTCCTTCGTCTCGGAAGGCGCCATCCCCTTCGCAGCGGCCGACCCGTTCCGCGTTATCCCCTCGATGATGGCCGGCGGCGCGGTGACGGGCGCGATTTCGATGGCCTTGTCGGTCGGCTCCCGTGCGCCGCATGGTGGCGTGTTCGTCCTCTTCGCCATCGACCCGTTCTGGGGCTATCTCGTCGCCATTGCGGCCGGCGTGGTTGTCTCGACCGCGGCGGTGTTGGCGATGAAGCAGTTCTGGCCCAATAAGGCCGTCGAAGAAGCCGCTCGGAACGTGGCGGCCTAAACCAAACACTCGTACACTGGATTGCATCAATCCCCATAAGAAAGGATATTTTTCATGGCTTCCAAGACTGTAAAGGTTGGCTCTTCCGTAGGCCTTCACGCTCGTCCTGCATCTATTATTGCGGACGCTGCCAGCGAGTTCGATGAGGATATCTTCCTCAACTTGGTCGGCGATGATGATGAGGATGAGACCGATGCAGCCTCTTCTTTGATGATCATGGCTCTTGGCGCCGAGCAGGGCGATGAGGTTACCGTTACCTCTGAAAGCGAAGAAGCAGTCGAAAAGATTGCTGCTCTCATCGAGAAGGACTTGGATGCTTCCTAAGCTCTAAAACGGATCGGCTAAATGCTCCCCACCCGTGCGGCGGGGAGCTTTTTGCTTGCCGGCGCCACCTATCCCCACGGTGGCACCCATGTCACCTTCCCGCGTACACGCGCAAGTCGGCCGCGGCGAGGCGGGGCATTGGGATCATCGTCGTTGACGCCGTTGTGGTAAGGACAACACGTCGTGAGGTTCGCAGCATTGGTCTCGCCGCCATGTTTCTAGGCCTTCAGGTGGTGAATTTGGCACTTATCTGCAGGGTAATTGCAGCTCTCCCACGGGCATACCGGATTCACCGCAGCCGCCATCAACCGCTGCTTGTCGTTGGCTAAGCGAGAGGTCCGGTAGAGGTTCACCGGCCCTTCATGCGGATGGACGAGCGTGACATAGCCGTGGTCACTCAGCGTCCGCGCCACCAGCTCAGCACCTGTCATTCGTGCGCCATTGGTGAGTTGAAGGGTAATTTCCTCGCCGCCGCCGTCGACGATTCGGTCGAGCTCATCCAAGGTGAGTACCACCTGCGTTGTCACCGTCGCCCGCGCCCCATTTGCCTTGCCGAGAAAAAGATCTTTGGCAGATTCCAGTGGCTTATTGGAATCCAAGGCAGCGTGCATATCCGCCACGTCGGCCGAATCCCCAGTAATGGTCAGCGACCACGGACCGCCGGAGCGGCGGGTAATGCGCACTCCCTTTTCTGGCGCGCGACGCGGGCGAAGCTCGCGTACCAGGGTTCGCGCACGTTTTTCAAGCGCCGTAGCGCTGCCGCGAAAGGCACATAGTTCGGAGCGAAGGGTCCAGGCCTCGCGCTGCGTCGGCAAGCGCAGGGCATATTTCTCAATAAGCTGCAGAACGTCGAGGGAATGCGTCGTTTTTCTCGCTGCCCGTTGTTTAGCAGGAAAGCCGCACCGGCCGAAGTAGGTATCGCACAAACGCAGCAGATCACGCGCGGCGATATCGGAAGCGCCTCGCGCAATGAGCGCGCGATCACTTAGCCCGTAAGCGGCGGCGACGATGTCCATGCCGCTGCTCACGGCATTTAAGTATGCGTCCAATGCGGTCATGCCGCTGAGTTAAACAGGCTGCTCAGCACCGCACCAGCCACTTAGCAACTCGGTGTGGATAACCCACGTTGGCCCGTCAACAACAATGCCCGCCGCGGGCGCACGAGGGGCAGTTATCCACAACAGGAAAATTAATACTTGGCGGCGTGGCCCTCGCCGACGGAATCGTAGAGGCGTTTCATAATCGGATAGGCCACGATGATGCCCACCGAGCCCCACGCAATGCCCTCGAGGGAGACCCCACCCACGCTAAGGGTAAGGTTACCGATACCCGCAATCAGTGCCACCGCGGCCGCGGTCAGATTGACCGGGTTATTGAAGTTGACCTTATTGTCCATCCAGATGCGCACGCCCAGCATGCCAATGAGCCCGTAAAGCACGATGCAGGCGCCGCCTAGAACGCCGGTAGGAATGGTGAAAATTAGCGCGCCAAATTTCGGCACGAAGGCCAACAGGATGGCGGTAAAGGCAGCCACCCAGTACGCGGCAGTTGAATACACGCGAGTCGCGGCCATGACGCCGATGTTTTCGGCGTAGGTGGTGGTACCGGAACCGCCGAACCCGCCGGCGAGGGTGGAAGCGAGGCCGTCGGCAATCAGGGCGTCGCCGGCCAGGTCATCGAGGTCGCGCTTAGTCATCTCGGAGACGGCCTTGACGTGACCGACATTTTCCGCGATGAGCACCACCAGCACAGGCAGTGCCACGGCGATGGCGGAGAGGTTGAAGGAAGGCGCGTGGAATTCCGGCAGACCTACCCACGGGGCGGCATCAATGGCTGCGACGGCGTCATCGCCGAGGTTGCCGGTCAGCGCGGCGAAGATCCAACCGATAACCACGCCAAGCAAGATGGACAGGCGCGAGATCATGCCGCGACCAGCGACGGTAGCCAGCAGGATAACGAGCAGTGTCACCGCGGCCACGAGCGGCTGAGAGGCGAAGTTCGACGCCGCATTCGGCGCCAAGTTCAGTCCGATAAGCGCCACGATCGCACCGGTTACGGCCGGAGGCATGACGGCGTCCAGTACGCGACGCCCGGCAAATTTTACGGCCACACCGACAGCGGCCAAGACGAGGCCGGTGACCAGAATGGAACCGGCCTGCGCGGCGATACCGTACTGCTGCGAAGCAGATAGCGGTGCGATGAACGCGAAAGAGGAGCCGAGATAGGACGGTAAGCGATTGCGCGTGATAAGTAGGAACAAAATGGTTCCGAGGCCGGAAAAGAGCAGCGTCGTATTGACGGGGAATCCGGTCAAGGTGGGAACTAGCAGCGTGGCGCCGAACATGGCTACCACGTGCTGCATACCGATGCCGATAGTGCGGCCCCAGCTGAGTCGTTCTTCCGGCGCTACAACCGCGCCCGGTGCAATCTTCTTACCGTCTCCATGGACGGTCCAACCTTTTAAGCTCACGAGCCTTAATTATGGATCACCCGGGCGGTTTTAAGAAACTTCCTCCACGATGAATTCGGCAAGTTCGCGGGCGACGGGTGTGGGAAGGCGGACGTCGACAAGCGTGCCGTCGGCCGTATACTCCTCGTGGCGCACCGTGCCCTCGGCGTGAACGCGGGCCACCACATCGCCGCGAGTGAAAGGAACTTGCAGCTTAACGTGGCTATCGCGAGAGTTGAGGAAGAGCTCCACGCGCGCGGTTAGGTCATCGATTCCCTCGCCTGTGCGCGCAGATACGTAGACCACGTCTTCGTGGTCGAGAACGTGACGCAGCTCGGCGAGCACGAGTGGATCGGCCTGATCGATCTTGTTAATCACGATAATCTCCGGCGGGGCCTGCTCGCCGGTCTCAGCGACAATGTCATAAATGACCTGGTTGACCGCCTCAATCTGCTTGAGCGGGAATGGGTCAGAGCCGTCGACCACGTGCAGCATGATATCGGCGGCCAGCACCTCCTCCAAGGTGGATTTGAAGGCCTCGACTAGCTGCGTGGGCAGGTGGCGAACGAAGCCGACGGTGTCGGTGAAGACAAGCTGGCGGCCGTCTGCAAGCGTGGCACGGCGAGTGGTGGGATCCAACGTAGCAAAAAGCGCGTCCTCCACCAGCACGCCCGCACCGGTCATGGCGTTAATGAGCGAAGATTTTCCGGCGTTAGTGTAGCCCGCAATAGCGATCTGCGCGATGGTCGATCGCTGGCGCTTGGAACGCTTGACTTCACGGGCAGTCTTCATTGCGCGCAGTTCTTTGCGCAGGCGAGCCATCTCGGTGCGGATGCGACGGCGATCGGTCTCAATCTTGGTCTCACCGGGACCGCGCAGTCCCACGCCGCCGTTGGAACCGGCGCGGCCGCCCGCCTGGCGCGAGAGATTGCCGCCCCAACCGCGGGTATGGGTATAGAGATACTCCAACTGCGCCAAGGACACCTGGGCTTTACCCTCTTTGGACTTGGCGTGCTGGGCAAAGATATCAAGGATGAGCATCGTGCGGTCGATGACCTTGGTATTGAGCGCCCGCTCGAGTGCGGTGAGCTGGCCGGGGTTAAGCTCACCATCGCAGACCACGGTATCGGCGCCGGTAGCCTCGACAATATCGCGCAGTTCTTTGACCTTTCCGGAGCCGATGAACGTGCCAGAATCTGGCTTATCACGCTTTTGGTAGATCATTTCTACTACTTCGGCACCGGCGGTCTCGGTCAACGCAGCTAGCTCATCCATGGTGGCCTCCACCTCGGCCACGGTGCCCTCGGTCCACACGCCGACCAAAATGACGCGCTCGAGGCGCAGCTTTCGGTACTCCACCTCGTAGCCGTCGGTGGTGTCCGCGGCGCGGATGGTGGTCTCGCGGGTTACGCGGCGAAAAGCGTTGCGTTCTGCCAGGTCGAGGTCACCAGTGGTGGGTGTCGCCTCCGGCGCGGCCGGGGCATCGTTATCGCGGAATGCGCGGGCGAGGAGATCGTCGTTATTGTGCTGGGAAAATTCGGTCATACTACCGTCCATTTTGACACGTTGCGGCCGAAAGCGGGAATTGCAGATTCTTAACTGGCTCCACAAGGCGATACAATGGCGAGCATGAACGTTAAGGACACCGGGGTGAAGCAGAATACCGAGATGCAGGCCATTGGCCTCAATTTCGAACGCTGGCAAGATGCCGTCGAAGCCGCCATCGCTAGCGACCGCTTGGCCGTCACCGGTGAGGTTCGCGGGGGCCAGCTAATTCAGTTCACTGATCCCTCGGGTGCGCAGCTCAATGTCCTCGCGGTAGAGCCTTTTGCCACCTTCATTGGCTTTAATGCCGTCACGCAGGGGTTCGCCCACGTGGAGATGGTCAACGATGTTCTTGCTCTACTGGAAATCATCGATCCTTTCGGTACCACCATCGCCCAGGCCACCGCGAACCTGGCGCAGGGGCCTTTGCTTGTCGACGAACCCTTGCAGCAATGGCAGCAAATTTCCCTTACTGCGATGGGCCTTGATGTGCGCACCTATGAGTCCGCTGCAGCTTATGAGGAGGCCAAGGGCGAATTCCCAGAGCTCTTTGAGTCCGCTGGAGCGAAGGTAATTTCTTCCGGTTCTGGGGCGGAAGTTCCCACTCCGGCCGCTACCTTCGCGGCCCGCGTCATGGAATCCGAATGGCGCACCAACGAGCTCACCGGCGAGAAATTCGCCCACCTCGTTATGGATGGCCTCTTCCCCTTCGACCTCTGCCTTCCCGCAGAGGTCCAAGAGCTGCCGGCGAAGGACTCTATCGTGGCCGGCACCGCCATGCTTACCGCTTCCATCGAGCTGCCCAGCGGCGGTTGCGGCGATGGTGCGGGCTGCGGTTGTGGCTCCGGCGGCTGCGGCTGCGGCGGCCACTAAAACGGACGCAAAGGCCTAATGGAGTAGCTGTGTGGATGCCATTTCCTGAAAACGCGCGGAACCGGCGCGTACTAGTTCTTGTGCTGATATTAGTGGGATCAGTAGCGGTTGTGGCGACCCTCAAAATCCCTGGTCTTTTCATCGCAGCGCTGCTGATTGCGGCAGCCCTGCTCATGCTCTATACCCGCCCGGATGCTTCTGAGCAGGCGGCGCTACGCGGCTCAATTCGCCTCTCTGCCGAAGATATCGAAGACGTCATTGCAGAATACGAAGACTTCCAATCTTCCGAGGCAGCCGAAAAAATCGCAGACCGCACGCTCTACCGGCCGGCGCTTTTAGATTTGGATTGCTCTGACCCCAGCATCGAAGCCTTCCACTATGAGCTGTCGGGCGCCCGGCGTTTCCTGCGCCGGTTGAACCTGCGCGTGAACGCGGAAGAGGTCAGCACGAACGAGCTGGATTCTTTGCTCAAGGTAACCGATGGAAGGGCCCGCGAGCTCAAAGAAACATGGCTTTCAGCCCGCCGCGCTGCCTTTGCGCTCGGGCCGAAATATGAAAAGAACGAAGTGGAAAACCGCACCCTGCGCCGCCAAGCCCTCGAAGAGCAAGCCTTCGAGGACGAACAACGCGAAGGGCACAGCGCCTAAGCACTCACCGGGCAGGCCGCGGTCTACAGCGAGGTCTCGCCGGTGGCGATAATGGCGGACGGGCCGGTCAGGCGCGAGCCGCCCTCATAGATTTCCACGGTCACCTCACCGCCGGGCACGTGTACGTGCACGGTGCCATGAGGGGTGGTGGTGTGGTCAACGGCGGCGTCGGCAAGCGCGGCAGTCGCGGCCGCCACAGTGCCGGTTCCGCAGGAACGGGTCTCTCCTACTCCGCGCTCGAAGACACGCATGTGCACGTGGCCGTCGCGCAGAGGGGTCACAATCTCCACATTCACGCCAGCGGGGAAGAAAGCATCATCGATGACGGGCTGCTCCAGAGTTTTTGCCGCCAGCTCCTCTGCTTCTAAACCCGGAACCACGGCCGCCAGATGAGGGTTGCCCATGTCTATGCCCAGACCGGCGTAACTCTCACCAGCCATTGAAGCAGTGGACACGCCCATTACTTCGGCCGGGCCCATTTCCACGGTGACCTCGGCCGCGTGCTCATCAAAAGAGTGCACCTTAACGCGTTTCGCACCGGCGCGAGTGCCAATGGTGAATTCGTCTTCCTCCACGAGGCCACGCGAACGCAGCCAGTGAGCGAAAACGCGGGTGCCATTTCCACACATTTCGGCCACGGAGCCGTCGGCGTTGCGATAATCCATGAACCAGGCATCGGGCGCGATGTCCTCGGCCAGCGCCTCGATTTCACCGGCCGCAAGCAAGGCATCGGCACGCACGACACGCAGCAAGCCATCGCCACCAATGCCGGCGCGGCGATCGCACAGGGCCGCTACGCGCGCAGGTGCAAGCGGCGTGGCGGCCGCGGGGTCCTCGACGATGACGAAGTCGTTCTCAGTTCCATGGCCCTTGGCAAATTTCATGCTCCCTACCCTAGCGCGAGCAAGGCCTGGGCGGTCGTATCACCCGCAGCATCCAGCCATGTAATGCGTTTATCACGGTTGAACCAGGAGCGTTGACGGCGTACATACCGCCGGGTGCCGGTAATCGTGCGTTCGACGGCCTCATCCCAGGTGAGGTCGCCGCGCTGGGCTTGAAATACCTGCGCATAGCCGATCGCGCGGCCGGCGGTGGAATCGGCCACCAAGCCTTGAGTTTGCAGGTGCTCAACTTCTTCGATAAGTCCGCGCTCAAACATCTGGTGCGTACGCAGCTCGATGCGCGGATTCAACCAATCCGCGGTGGTGCGCAGCCCCAGCAGGCGGGTGCCCCACCGCGGCGGGGCGTTCTTCGGCGGTTGGCTGGCCTTATAGGGCTTGCCGGTTAGTTCAATGACCTCGAGCGCGCGGACAGTACGGCGTGGGTCCTTATCTTCAATAATGGCGGCCGCGGCCGGATCCACCTGCGCCAGCTCTGCGTGTAACGCGTCCGTGCCAATTTCCACGCGCCGCGCCTCGTACTTGGCGCGCACGGTGGGGTCGGTGGGTGGGAACTGCCAGTCGTCGACAAGCGCTTGGGCATAGAGCATGGACCCGCCAACCAAGATGGGGGTTTTGCCGCGGGCCATGATCCCTTCCACGTCCGCGATGGCATCGCGCTGGTAGCGCGCCACAGAAGCGGTCTGGGTCACCTCCCACACATCGAGCTGATGGTGCGGGATCCCCTCGCGCTCGGCCGGAGTGAGCTTTGCGGTGCCAATATCCATGCCGCGATAAAGCTGCATGGAATCTACGTTGACCACCTCACCGTCCAGTTCATGCGCAAGCGCCAGACCCAAGGCAGATTTGCCCGAGGCGGTGGGGCCAAAGACTGCAATCGGGCGCATTAGACCTCCCATCCTGCGACATAGCGACCAACGCCTAGGGCTGCGTCGGTAGCAAGCAACTGCGACTTCTTCGGCTGTAGCCCCGCCAATGCCTCCCAAAGTAAGGGCTCTTCTACGCCGCGCTGGGAAAGCCACTCGCCTGCCCCGCTTGCCGACGCCCCCATCAGTACCTCCTCGCACCACTCGTGCGCCTCCTGCGCGCCGGGAACGAGCGCCAAGGGGGCGCGCTCGGTCAGGCCTGCGCTGCCATCCGTCACGACGACGGTCAATGCCTCCGAATCCGGTTGGCCGATGTGCTCCCGGCTCGAGCGGACGTGGAGCTGCGGCACACTGTGCAGCACGTAGCGGGCCATTATCTCCGGCAGAAAGTTGCCACCGCCCAGGTCAGTCGCGGCTCCCCAAGCCTGCAAACTGCCGGTATGGGCGGTATGCCAGCGCTTATCCTGGCTGCCGACGATATCTACCTGGGTTAGTCCGGCCGCCGCAGCCTCCACCGCAAGGGTGCGGGCAGCGGCAAGCAGTGCCCGGGAGGCAGCATCATTTGCAGAAAGCTCCACGGCCAGCGCCGGTGAGGCTGGCATAACCATGAGATTGAACATTATTCCTCCATACTATCTACCCAAGTGGAGGTAATTAAATGGAATCTGGGCACGCGCGGGATATTCGCGGTAATGTATCCAATGATTTTATCCGGCAGCCGTGACGCGCGGCGATCTATGCATAGGAGGGCTTTTCATGACTCCCATCCCTACCCCAGGTTCCATGCCCAAGAAGGGACCTCGCCCCACCGCAAAGCCCGTTCCTGTACAGGCACCGAGCAAGAATGACCCGGCCAAGTGGGGCCGAGTCGCCGCGGATGGTTCCGTCTTCGTTTCTGCCCCGGAGGGCGAGCGCAAGATTGGCGAATGGCAGGCCGGACCCCCTGAGGAAGGCTTGCAGCACTACGGCGCGCGCTACGACGATCTCTCCACCGAAATTGAACTGCTCGAGGCTCGTCTGCGCGCTAATCCCAGCGAGGCTGCCGGCATTAAAAGAAGTGCAGCCCAGTTGCGCGAAACCCTACCAACTGCTGCAGTCATTGGGGATATCGCAGCCTTAGACCAGCGCCTGAACGCGGTAATCGAACACTCCGTAGAAGCCGGCGAGCAAGCGCAGGCCGATAAGGAACGCCGCCGCGAGGAAGCTATTGCCGCCAAGGAAAAGCTGGCCGCTGAGGCAGAAGATATTGCGGAAAACTCCACCGAATGGAAGGCCGCCGGCGACCGCATCCGCGCCATCTTGGAAGAGTGGAAGCAAATCAAGGGCATCGACCGCAAGACTGATGATGCGCTGTGGAAGCGTTATTCTCGCGCCCGCGATTCCTTCAACCGCCGCCGCGGTTCCCACTTCGCCGAGCTCGACCGTGCCCGTGCAATTGCCCGTAAGAAGAAGGAGGAACTCGTCGAGCGCGCCGAAGCCATCCAGGAATCCACCGATTGGGGTCCTACCGCTCGTGCTTACCGTGATTTGATGACCGAGTGGAAAGCAGCCGGCCGCGCCCCGCGCGAGGTGGACGATAAACTTTGGGCCCGCTTCCGCGCCGCCCAAGACAAATTCTTCGACGCTCGCAACGCCGTCAATCACGAGCGCGACCGCGAGTTTGCAGAAAATGCCAAGGCCAAAGACGCCTTGATTGCGGAATACGACGGCCAGATCGATCCTTCCAAGGGCATCGAGGGCGCTAAGGCCAAGCTGCGCGAGTTGCAGGAAAAGTGGGAGGAAATCGGCTTCGTTCCCCGCAAGCAGGTGCGCGAGTACGAATCCAAGATTGAGGCTCTCGAGCAGCGCGTGACCGAGGCGGAGAAGTCCGAATGGCGCCGCACCGACCCAGAAGCTCAGGCTCGTGTGGCACAGTTCCAGGCAAAGGTCGATGATTTTAAATCCCAGGCCGAGGCAGCTGAGGCCAAGGGCAATGCAAAAAAGGCCGCTGATCTGCGCGCGCAGGCTGAGCAATGGCAGGCTTTTGCCGACGCCGCCGCTAATGCCGTCAACGATAAGTAGTGCACCTCGTCCATATTGCGCCGCCGCGGCCGCCGCATGCATCTGCCGCTGACGCCCGTTCTAAAGAACCCGCGGATTGCATTCGTAGCTTCGTCTTCTGGGCCAACCTTGCAGCCCAGGAAGCAAGCGGCGATGCCGCGGCATCAACGTCGCCAGGCCGTGTGGTGCAGCGGCTACAAGGGTCGAGCGAGTCACAAACTTATCTCTTTGCAGTAGTTGACGGCGATTCCACCCTTGGCGAAGTCTCCGAGCTCGGTTTGCCACTGATTCCGGCGGTCGATCCCAGCCCAGAACTGGACTATCTCGGATTCATCCACATCAGCTTGCCGCTTTTAGAAGAGCGTGAGGCCGCAGAGATTGAATGCGTTTTGTGCGATTTGCCTCTCCCCGGAGAGCAACTCGATGAAGATGGGCGCAAAGTCGCCGAATGGATGGGATCGAAAGCACTGGAGCTGGCCCGGAATCTCGGCCGCACGGTAGCCCACGTGGGTCTTTTGCACCCACCGGGTGCGGACCCAGACTACGACGCCATGGCAAGCGTCTACCGCAAGCTCGGCTTTACCCAAAGGCATGCGGAACACCAGCTTGTCATGGATATCCCCGAAAGCCCCGTGGCGGCGCTGCTTCCCGCGGGAATCACAGCACAGGTGTGGCCCGATTACGACATCCCGGAAGACTACCTCGACGAAGTGATGCGGCTGCTCACCCTAGCATCTAAAGACGCGGAAACCGGAGACCTGACGGTCGAGCCCATCATGTGGACTCGCACTCGGTTGCGCGAAGCCCACAGCCGGCTGCGTTCTCGCCGCGGTCATACACTGCTTATCGCGCTCACCGCCGAGGAGGGTGACATCCTCGCTTTGGCAGAAATGGCTAGGCATGAAGACGCGAATCCTGCGGTATGCGAGTGGACTTTGACCGTCACCGATCGCCCGCACCGCTGCCGCGGGCTCGCACAGTTAGCTAAGCTCACAGCGCTACATGAGGTTGCGCGTTATTGGCCACGGGTGCGGCGTTGCTACGGTTCTGTTGCGGCCAAAGACGGGGCCATGAATGCCATCTACCGCAGCCTTGGCGCCAGAGAACTCTCCCGCTCTTCTGCCTGGGAGTTGCGCCTGCGGCCCTAGAGCCGCAGGCGTTGCAGAAAAAGACGCGGCGGCGCGCTTTACTCGCCGCGTTGGGCGCGGTGTCGCTCAGCGGCTTGCTGGCGGCGAGTGTCCTCTATCGGCTCCTGCCGTGGTGTGTAATCAAGACTGGATTGGAACTCGCCCACCTCATCGAGCTGTCCGGCGGTGGCACGCACTTGAGCTTCGGCGGCCTTTTGTTCAGGGCTGCGGCGCAACGCCACCATGCTATAGGCCAAAAATGCAAGGAAGGTTGCCAGCATTCCAACCCACATGCCTAACGACGCCCCATCAGCCGTAGAGCCGCGGAACCAGAATCCCCACAGGTTGGCGAAGAAGGACACAGTCACCAGCATCCAAGCGATAAGCCCCGACGTAGCTCGACGGGTCAAAATCGTCACCGGAGTGAGGATGCCCAAACCAATAAGAGCGAGCCACGCGGAGACGGTTTCCATGATGGAAATTCTGACTCCGCTGGACGTGGTGCCGAAGGTCAACGCCTCCCAGCCATGGGCTGGGCCGGCGTAGGGCAAAATCAGATAGAGGATATAGGCCACCACCGCAATGCACAGCGTCACCCTGTGCCCACCGAGTTCCATTGTTTGTGCTGCTCTGCGCTCCGCAGTAGCTGCTTTTTGGGCCGCGGTGGTCGAAGATTCCTCAGTCATGGCTTACTAGCCTACTCCCCTACTAGCAACCGCAAGAATCGCCAGATTCCGCAGCAGCGGGCTTACCAATCGACGGCAGGCCTAAGCCCACGCCGATGGGCGCGGTGGTCGGAGTCTCGCCGGCAGCAGACATGTCGCCGGCCTTGGTGCGGGTGTGGGAGGTAACGGCGGCGTCGGCAAGCAAGAAGAAAGAACCCGCACCAGTGACCTGGGTATGGACCACATCGCCTGGGCGAATCGCGGCGGAAATATCCGCGCCCTCAGAATCAACTGGGGTGAAGTGTACTAAGCGGCCATCGCGTGCGCGGCCGGTCATGCGGTGAGTCTCATCGTTCTTGCGGCCGCCGCCTGCCTGAACCAATAGCTCCACGTCCGTGCTGATGAGCTTTTTGTTCTCCTCAGCCTGGATGCTGTCTTGCAGCGCGACGAGTCGCTCGAAGCGATCCTGGACCACCTCTTTGGGAATTTGATCCTCCCTCTCCGCGGCCGGGGTACCTGGGCGCGGCGAGTACTGGAAGGTAAAGGCAGAGGCAAAGCGAGCGCGGCGCACAAGCTCCATGGTATCTTGGAAGTCTTCTTCCGTCTCTCCGGGGAAGCCCACGATGATATCCGTGGTAATCGCGGCGTGCGGAATCTTTTCGCGTACCTCATCCAAAATCCGGAGGAACTTCTTCGTGCGATAGGAACGGCGCATGTCCTTGAGGACCTTGTCCGAACCAGACTGCAAAGGCATGTGCAGCTGCGGGCACACGGCGGGGGTCTCGGCCATGGCATCAATGACGTCGGAAGTAAACTCCGCCGGGTGCGGGGAGGTAAAGCGAAGGCGCTCAAGGCCTTCGATCTTGCCTACCTCACGCAGAAGTTTAGAAAAGGCGAAGCGGTCTCGCGGCATCTCTGGGTCGGCGAAATTGACGCCATAGGCGTTAACGTTTTGTCCCAACAAGGTGACTTCAGATACGCCCTGGTCCACCAGCGCTTTGACCTCAGCCAAAATATCGCCCGGCCGGCGGTCCTCTTCCTTGCCACGCAGAGACGGCACAATACAAAAAGTACAAGTGTTATTGCAGCCTACAGAAACGGAAACCCAACCGGCATAGGCAGACTCGCGCTTGGCAGGTAAGACGGATGGAAAAGCCTCCAGGGAATCGACGATCTCCACCTGGGCCTCATCGTTGTGGCGGGCGCGTTCCAGCAGGGTCGGCAACGCAGCCATGTTGTGAGTACCGAATACAGCGTCTACCCACGGGGCATTATCAAGGACGGTGTCCTTGTCTTTTTGCGCCAAGCAACCACCCACGGCGATCTGCATGCCCGGGTGATTTTCTTTCGTCTTCTTCAAGGCACCCAGGGTGCCGTAGAGCCGCTTATCGGCATTCTCGCGCACGGCGCAGGTATTAAAGACGATGAGATCTGGCTCTACATCTTCGCCAGCTGCCGAGTAGCCGGCCTCCTCCAAGAGACCAGAGATGCGCTCGGAATCGTGCACGTTCATCTGGCAGCCGAAGGTTCGGACTTCATAAGTACGGGTATCTGCGATTGTCTGCTCCACGTCGGCATAGTTTAGCCATGAAGCTAAGCATCTCATAACTGTCGAAGCTTTGCTCCTCCGGCGCGATCCCACAGGGCGCGATTAGCGTTCTGCGCGCAATTCAGCGCACCGCGCATCAAGCGCCGCGATGGCAATCTGCAGCGACATCCCTTCATTGAAACCACGGCGAGCAAGTACACCCACGATGCGTCGTAGTGCCTTGTCGCGCTCCTTGCGATCCGGCGGAACGGACTTGATGGAACCGGCCTTCTTTTCTGCCAAAGCATGCGCCATTGCCTCTTCATCGGCAGGGTCGATTTGCTCGAGAGCTTCAGCACGGTCGGCCTCGCTCACGCCTTTTTCACGCAACTCCCTGTTAAGCGCCAAGCGAGACTTCCCGCGACGCTTATGACGCTGGCGCACCCACTCTCGTGCAAAAGCGGCGTCATTCACTAGCCCTGTGTGGGCCAAATCATCCAGTACGTCCTCGATGAGGTCCGGTTCGAAATCCGCCTTAATCAGGCGGTCAGAAAGTTCTTTGCGGGACCTAGATCGTTGGTCCAAAAGTCCTAGAGCGCGGGAGCGAACCTTAGCCTTGGCTTCTTCTGCTTCCCTATCAAAAAGCCCGCCCCCAGCCGCACCACTCTCATAGGCCTCGAGGGCCTGTCGGAGTTGGGCGAGCTTTTCGGGGGCGGGCTGATTCATAATGCAGATTCAGAAGGGGATGCAGACGGTGGGGTACGAAGCTAGACGGTTTTAGTCGTCATCAAAATCGACATTGGGGACAAGATCCACGGACTCATCGGTCAATGGGTCATCAGCGCCGGGAACGTCCATCGCGGCAGCTTCTTCACTCTCGGCTGCGGCCTCACCGATTCCGAGCTTCTGGAAAATCTTTTGCTCAATTTCATTGGCTAGATCCGGGTTATCCTTCAGGAAGTTACGTGCCTTCTCTTTACCTTGGCCCAGCTGATCGCCTTCATAGGTAAACCATGAGCCGGACTTGCGAATAAAGCCATTTTCTACGCCAAGATCAATGATGGAAGACTCGCGGGAAATGCCTTCGCCATACATAATGTCGAACTCGGCAATCTTAAATGGTGGGGAAACCTTGTTCTTTACCACCTTGAGTTTGGTGCGGTTACCAATGGCATCCTGGCCATCCTTCAAGGTCTGAATGCGGCGAATATCGCAGCGAACGGAGGAGTAGAACTTAAGCGCCTTACCACCAGTGGTGGTCTCAGGCGAGCCAAACATTACGCCAATCTTCTCGCGCAGCTGGTTAATGAAGATGGCGGTGGTGCCAGAGTTGTACAGCGCACCGGTCATCTTGCGCAGTGCCTGCGACATCAATCGGGCCTGGAGGCCGACATGGCTATCGCCCATCTCGCCTTCGATTTCCGCCTTCGGGGTCAAAGCCGCCACGGAGTCAACCACGATGATGTCAATAGCGCCGGAGCGCACCAGCATATCGGCGATTTCCAAGGCCTGCTCGCCGGTATCTGGCTGGGAGACCAAGAGATTATCGGTATCCACGCCAAGAAGGCGAGCATACTGTGGGTCGAGAGCATGCTCGGCGTCAATAAACGCGGCAATGCCGCCGTCTTTTTGCGCAGATGCGATGGCATGCAGCGCGACGGTGGTCTTACCAGAAGACTCAGGGCCATAAATCTCTACGATGCGGCCACGCGGGAAACCACCAATGCCCAGAGCGACGTCGATGGCGGTATTGCCCGAAGAAATGGCCTTAATCGGCGGGCGATTGTCATCGCCCAAGCGCATGACAGCGCCCTTGCCATAATCCTTTTCAATCATGGCCATGGCGGCATCGAGCGCCTTCTGGCGGTCATCTCCCTTAGCCGCGGCAGAAGAAGACTTCTTTTTGGTTGCCATAAATTTTCATCCCTATCTTCTAAAACGATGTACTAACGCATAATTAGACTGCTGAGAAACTCAAACGGTTCCCGCCATCAACGCCATCCCACTGTAGACGACTACGTCGACACCTCCGCCATATTACATACATCTGTTCGAATTTCGAAAGCAGACACACCGCTAAGGCGCTCCAAGTGGCGCTACAAAGACGGATAATCGACTCCCAACCTGCGCTCTTTCGGGACGTCAAAGTCATCGCACAGACTCAGCCACACGCGACGCGGATCGACGCCGCGTTCGATAAGCTCATCCGGGGTTGCACCTAGGTCAGGCAAGACATGCGAATGGCTTATCCATTTCCCCTTAGATTCGCCAAATTCATCCACAATGAGCTGGTGGTACTCGGTCAATCGCATGCGGGCCATCCTACTCAGTGTGCGACAGGCCGCGCCAGCAGCCCGGTAAAGGCTAACTGTTCGTCCACCGCCTTTCCTTTGGCACCCAACTTGAAGCTCTAAATGAACATCGTTCAAAACCTATAATTGTCTGCAGTTTTCATGCAGTGCTAACCTCTTCATCATGAAAGAGAACTCTCTGGCCACCACCATTGCATATGTTGCCGTGTTTACCGCCCTTGTCATTGTCCTCGCATTCGTTTCCATTCCCATCGGCTCGGCAGGCGTCCCCATCGTGCTGCAAAATGCAGCGCTTATCCTCGCCGGCTTAATTTTGGGCGGCAAACGCGGCGGATACGTAGGTGTCCTTTTCTTGTTTTTGGGCCTTGCCCTTCCCGTTTTGGCCGGTGGCGGAACCACGCTGCGCGCACTGGCGGGGCCTACCGCGGGCTATATCATCGGCTACGTTCTTTCCCCGGCCATTTCCGGCGCTATCGCCTACCGCTCCCCCAAGAACAAGGGCGGCATGACCCTCGTACTCGCCGTTGCTGCCATGGTCGGCCTCGCCGTCCAGTACATCTGCGGTGCCTTTGGCCTCATGATCCGCTCCGGCTTGGAGATTGGACCGGCCTTTGCCGCCCAGCTGCCCTTCATTCCTGTAGATGCCGCGAAGCTTGTCGTAGCCGTCATTATCGCTCTCGGTGTCCATGCAGCTTTCCCCGATCTAATGGGACGAAAGGCCTCCTAGTGCCCACCATCGATTTTTCCTCGGTCACGGTAGCCTTTGATGGCACCGTCGTGCTTGAGGACATCAACCTCACGCTTACTGAACAGCGCATAGGAATAATCGGCCAAAATGGTGGCGGAAAATCCACGCTGACTAGGCTCATTAACGGCCTGGGAGCTCCCAGTAAGGGTACGGTGACGGTGGACCAGATGGACGTCGCCAAGCAGGGCAAAAAGGTGCGCGAAAAAGTAGGCTTTGTCTTTTCGGACGCCGAAAATCAGATTGTGATGCCCAATGTGCGCGATGACGTGGCATTTTCGCTACGCCGCTTTAAATTACCCAAACACGAGCGCACCGCCCGGGTAGATGCTGCTCTTGAGCGTTTTGGGCTCGGAGAGCTTGCCGAGCGCTCACCGCATACACTTTCCGGCGGACAAAAGCAGCTCCTCGCGCTGGCAGCCGTCATGGTTATCGATCCCATTCTCGTCATCGCTGATGAGCCCACTACCCTGCTGGATCTGCGCAACCGCGATCGGATCAAAAGGGAATTCGCACGGCTGGAGCAGCAGCTGATTGTAGTCACCCACGATCTGGATTTTCTCCGCGATTTTGATCGTGTCATCTGCATCGATGACCATCGCATCGCCGCTGATGGACAACCAGCGGAGGTCATAGATTTCTACCAAAACCTCATGGCCCAGCGGCCGCTGTAGGAAGGATTGCCATGCAGCGACGCACGAATCTCCCGCTCTCGGTCTATGTTGACGGCACCAGCTTTGTTCACCGGCTCAAACCCAGCTGGAAGATCGCATTCCTACTCGTTTTTATTCTGGTCACCAGCCTCTTCTTCAAGTCCATTCCGTGGGCAGCTGGCGGTGTCATCTTTGTTGTCATTCTCTATGGCTGCGCCCAGATTCCACTGCGCATTGCTTGGAGCCAAGTGTGGCCACCGCTGCTATTCTTGGTTCCCTTGGCAAGCTTTCAATGGTGGGCAAAGGACTTCGATTATGCGGCGGTGATGTTCCTCAATGTCTTCGCTGCCATGATGGCCGCATTCTTGCTGACGCTTACGTCCACTGTGGACGCCATCATGGAGTCTTTAGAAGAATCGCTGCAGCCGCTTGAGCGAGTAGGTGTGCCGGTAGAAAACATCAGCCTAGCCATGTCACTGACGATTCGGCTCATCCCACTCATGTTTGAAACCGTCTATGAGGTCCTCGATGCCCGCAAAGCGCGCGGTGCTGGCATGTCGCCTTTGGCATTTGGCACCCCTGTCATCATTCGCTCCATCCGGCGTGCACGGGCCATGGGTGAAGCACTACAAGCCCGAGGCGTCGGCGACTGAGAGCTAAAAATACCGCCTTCCTGGGCCGAGAGATTTTCTTCGGGGAAGGCGGTAATTTCTAAGAAGTTGTGGCTTTACTCCCCACGCAACTCACGCAAACGGGCCTGCACCGCATCGTCGGCAGCGGTGCCAGGCTGCGCTGCGCTATCGGCAGCAGAGCCGGGAGCTTTATTGCCCTCAATAGCCTGGGTTTTATTGCCTTCCACGGACTTGGAGGAGTTCATTTCGCTGCGAATTTGCTCCAAACGGGAGTGGCCGGCCATCTGCACGCCAGCCTGCTGCACCTCTGCCATGCGGTTTTCCACAGAGTTCTCTGCAAGCTCGGCTTGGCCCAATGCCTTGGAATAGCGCCGCTCAATCTTATCACGCACAGAATCCAGGGATGGAGTGTTGCCATTAGCGGTCAGCTCGTTCATGGAGTTCAACGACTCGGAAACCTTTTCCTGCATCTTTGCTTGCTCCAGCTGGGAGAGCAGTTTGGAGCGCTCATTGACCTTTTCACGCAGCGCGGCGTTGTTGCGCTGAACCGCATGCTTAGCCTTTTCAGCCTGCTGCAGCGCTTGGTCGTGCAACTTCTTGGTATCTTCTACGGATTCCTCCGCAGTCACCAACTGGGCGGCGAAAGCCTCGGCTGCATTTTCGTATTCCACGGCTTTGTTCTCATCGCCCTTGGCACGGGCCTGGTCAGCCAATTCCAGAGCCTGACGGGCATTCCCCTGCAGCTTTTCTACCTCAGACAGGCGGCGGTTGAGCTGCATTTCCAGCTGACGCTGGTTACCAATCACGGCAGCGGCCTGCTGAGATAGCTCTTGGTGCTGACGCTGAGCTTCCTCGATGGCCTGCTCGATTTGTACCTTCGGATCGGCGTTTTCCTCGATCTTGTTATCGAAGAGGGCCATCAGGTATTTCCAGGCCTTAACAAATGGGTTCGCCATGGTGTGCTTCAACCTTCCTTGGCTAAATATACGTGCGTTTTGTTCTGCAATTTATAGTAGCGAAGCGCCGTTTCCGCCGCTTGCACTCCCCACTTTCGCCGAGGCTTGGCGACGTCCTCCCCATAATCACCACAGCCGACCTCCTCGCATGGACAAGGCCGGCTGCAGGCACGGCGAACCGCGGTGCTCTAGAGTTCTGATGCGGCAGGCGCCGTGTGGGCAAGCTCCTCATCCATGGAAGGAAGAGCCATGTAACCGGCGGCTTCGATCAGTACGTCAGACACCGAGCAATCTAGCGCGTGGCATACAGACGCGAGCAGTTCAGAGGAGACCTCTTTGCGGCCGCGCTCCAACTCCGAGAGATATCCTGGGGATACGCGAGCTACTCCAGCTAATTCACGCAAGGTTACTCCCTTGTCCGCGCGGAAGGCGCGCAGCGTCAACCCAAGGGCTTCGCGCAAAAGCGGCTCAGGGGTACGAGCAGTGCTGGGTGCCGCCGGTGTTGCGGCGCCGGATATCGAGTGTTCGAGGACTGCAGTAGAAATGTTCATCACTATAGTCAACGCCCCTCTTCCCGTTATTGTTCCCGCCCTACCGGATTTTGTTCCAAAGCTGTTCCTAGTATCCGCAAAGCCGCTGCCACCGTGGCCTCTCGGATCTCATTTCGTTCTTCCCCTAGTCCGGCAAGCAGCTGGGAGAAAGCAACTCTGCCAGGGGAATAGATTCCAATGTAGACCGTGCCTGCTGGCTTGCCCTCTTGTCGGTCTGGGCCCGCGACTCCGGTAAGGCCTATCCCCCAGTCTGCATCGGTTTCTGCCACTGCGGCACGCGCCATAGCCAGAGCGGTCTCGCCGGAAACCACGCCGACGGCCTCGATATCAGCGATAGATTGGCGCAAGAAGTGGGATTTCACCTCGGTGGCATACGTGATTAGACCCCCGCGCAACACAGCCGATGCGCCGGGAACGGACGCCACCGTAGCGCTAGCCAACCCGGCAGTAAGTGACTCGCAGAAGGACACGGTTTCGCCACGCTGGGTGAGCTGTGATACCAGACCAGCCGCCGTAGTGCTCATGGATTCCCTAGCTATTCTGCTTTTTGCCGTCAATGAGATACTGCGCACCGGTGACCACAGTCACCGCTGTTGCCAACAGCATGACTAGGAAGGTAGGTAGGTTCATCCACTCTGGCAGCGGCCACAAGTACAGACCAACGGCCACCGATTGCAATACCGTCTTTAGCTTGCCGCCCTTGGAAGCAGGCACTACCTTTCCGCGGCGCAGCAAAATCATCCGCCAGATGGTGATGCCGAATTCACGGATGAGGATGACAACAGTAATCCACACCGGCAATACCCCAATAATATTGAGGCAGACCAGTGCAGTGGTCATAAGCGCTTTATCCGCGATGGGATCGGCGATTTTGCCGAAGTTAGTGATAAGGCCGCGGGCGCGGGCAATGTCGCCGTCGAGCTTATCGGTCAACATTAGCGCTGCAAATAGGCCAAAAGCCCACCATTCATGGTCTGCGATGACCAGCCATGCAAATACCGGAATGAATAGAATGCGCAGGCTGGTGAGAATATTTGGCAGGTTCCAATTGGACACCTGCGGATTCACATCCGAGGATTGCGCTGACTGTGTTCCGGGTTGATTCACGTTATACATACTACCCGTTAGCACTAAGGGCCTGCGCTTAGATGCCCCTGCAAATTAAAATGCACAGCATGAAGTATTTTGCAGTTAGCTACGACTACAACCCCACTAATCCAGAGATCGCCAAGGCCCGCCCAGCGCACCGCGAATTTACCTCGCAGCTTTTTGAAGAGGGCACCATTATTGCCACCGGCCCGCTGACAGATTCCAAGGGAGGCGCGCTTATCATCGTGGCACTTGACGACGACGCCGTGGTTGCTGATGCCATCGCCCTCATGGACAACGACCCGTTCTATCAGGCCGGCTGCATCACCGGCCGTAGCTTCCGCGAATGGAGTCCCGTCAACGCTCGCTTTTAGTGCGGCAATTCCTCTTTGGGCAGGTCTTCGGCCTTGCCCAAGAATTCGCCTTTCTTATTGCGAACGATCTTATTGCCTTCCTCGTCCCAGTCGAAGTGATTGTGCGATACCGGCACTCCGCCTTGGTTCTCATCTCGCTTATTTTTAATAATCGAGGCGATCACCGTAATAATCAGTACACCCACGATCACGATGAGGGAGGTGATAGTGGAAAACTCTGGAATGGTCTCCACGTTCTCGCCGCCGTTAATAAACGGCAAGTTATTCTCATGCAGCGCGTGGAATAGCAGCTTGACACCAATAAAGCCCAAGATGATGCCCAAACCATAAGGTAGGTACACCAGGCGATCAAGCAGGCCATCAAGCAGGAAATACATCTGGCGCAATCCCATAAGGGAGAATGCGTTGGTGGTAAAGACCAAAAACGCCTCTGAAGTAATGCCGTAGATAGCCGGAATGGAGTCAAAGGCAAACATCACGTCAATGAGGCCAACGGAAACCAGCGCAATAAAAAGCGGGGTAAAGGCAAATTTGCGCTTACCGGCGGAATTCTCCACGCGGTGCGTGAGCTTATCACCGTGGTAGCGCGGAGTAACGTGGACTACCTTGCGGATCAGTTTGATGATGCCCATGTCATTGGGATCGGTCTCAGGGGCATCGCGAACCTCATCGACGATAAGTTTAATCGCCGTGTAAATGAGAAATAGTGCAAAGAGATAGAAAATATCGGACCAAGCAGCAATGACCGCAGCACCCAAGAGGATAAATACTAATCGGCACGCCAAGGCGATGACGATACCGATGAGCAATACCTTTTGCTGGTACTTGCGCGGGATTTTGAAGGCCCCCATGATGAGCGCGAAGACAAAGAGGTTGTCTACTGATAGCGCCTTTTCGGTCACGTAACCCGTGAGGTATTGAATGCCGTGTTCGTGGTCCCAAATGACCCACACACCGGCACCAAAGAGAAGAGCAACACCTACATAGAACAGGGTCCAAAACCCGGATTCCTTCAGCGTTGGCTCGTGCGGGGTCCGCACATGAGAGTAGAAGTCAAAAACAAAGAATCCCAAAATAACGACGATGGAAATCGCCCAGATCCACAATGGCACATGCATTGGTACATCCCTCCGGTCGAAGATACAACAAAATGACCGGAGGTCTCCCCCGCCCGACTACAAAGCAGCCGGGCCGGCACGACCGGGAGCTTGACGCTTCCGTGCTGACGATCGATACCGAAAAATGGGGTACTCCCCTCCAAGACTCGTCCAACTCTACACGATCTTAAAAGGCGCCTGCCGAAGGGTTATACGTTGCCTGGACGGTACGGGTATCACCAGCATCGCCTTCCGGGGAGGAATCGGAGGGTGCGGGAGCATCGGCATCGGAGGAAGCTGCCGCTTCATTCTGCTCCTGCTGCTGCATCTCTTCCTGAATCTCCTTCGGGGCCTCAGCCGGGTCGGCGCCCTTAATCATCCAAATGATGGTATCGAGCTCTTCCGGCTTCACAAGCACTTCGCGGGCCTTTGAGCCCTCGGATGGACCGACAACACCACGGGATTCCATGAGATCCATTAGGCGGCCAGCCTTGGCAAAGCCAATGCGCAGCTTACGCTGCAACATAGAAGTAGATCCCAATTGGGCGGTGACAACCAGCTCGACGGCCTCGAGAAGGTCATCCATATCCTTGCCAATTTCCTCGTCAATTTCCTGCTTGGCCTCGGACTGCTTTTCTTCAGTCACGCCCTCGGTGTAGTTCGGCGCAGCCTGAGACTTCGCGGCATCGACGACGGCCATGACCTCATCATCTGAAACGAACGCGCCCTGCATGCGCACCGGCCGCTTACCCTGCGGGATAAAGAGGCCATCGCCCATACCAATGAGCTTCTCAGCTCCGCCTTGGTCCAAGATGACGCGAGAGTCCGTCAGCGAGGATGTGGCGAAAGCCAAGCGCGAAGGCACATTGGTCTTGATCAAACCGGTAACCACGTCCACGGACGGGCGCTGGGTTGCCAGCACGAGGTGAATACCGGCGGCACGCGCTTTCTGGGTGATGCGGACGATGGAGTCCTCGATCTCCTTCGGCGCGGTCATCATGAGGTCGGCCAGCTCGTCGACGACGCAGACAATGTACGGGTACGGGCGAACCTCGCGCTCGGAACCTGCGGGCGCTTGGTATTCACCGGAGACAACCTTGCGGTTATAGTCCTCGATCTTGCGCACACGAGCAGCCTTCATATCCATGTAGCGCTGCTCCATCTCCTCCACCAGCCACTGCAAGGCAGCCGCCGCCTTCTTCGGCTGAGTGATGATGGGCGTAATCAGGTGCGGAATACCCTCGTACGGGGTAAGCTCCACCATCTTTGGATCCACCAGGATGAGGCGAACCTGCTCTGGGGTAGCGCGGGTAAGCAGCGAGACCAACATGGAGTTTACAAAGGCGGACTTACCCGAACCGGTAGCACCAGCGACCAACAAGTGCGGCATTTTCTGTACTGAGAAGGAGGTGTATTCGCCTTCAATGTCCTTGCCCAATCCGATGAGCATAGGGTCTGGCGAGCTGGTCATGGCTGGCGCATCCAGTACCTCGCGCAGGTGAACCATTTCGCGGTCGGGGTTCGGAACCTCGATACCAACTGCAGATTTGCCTGGAATAGGCGTCAACAAGCGCAGATTATCCGTGGCCACAGCGTAGGCCAAGTTGGATTGTAGGTTCGTAATCTTGGATACCTTGACGCCTGGCCCCAGCTCGATTTCATAGCGGGTCACTGTCGGACCACGGCTGAAGCCGGTTACTTGGGCATCCACCTTGAACTCTTCGAAGACATCGGTGATGGCCTCGATAATGCGGTCATTAATCTCGGTACGCTCTTTGGCCGGAGTACCCGGAGTTAGCAAGTCAGTACTGGGAACCGCGTAATTCTCGTTACCAAACTGCGCAGCAGGTGCAGGAGCAGCTGTAGAGCTCGTCCCTCCTGCGGTTTCGGTTGCAGGCTCAGCGTTATCCACTTGCGCGCCGGTCGTGGCGTCGCGCCCGGAACGCTCACGGAAGAGCTGGCGAGCCTTCTCGTGTGCGGATGAGACCGCATCCGCACCTCCTTCTGCAGCGGCGCCGGCAGCACCTGCAGCAGCACCGGCTGCTGCCGCACCAGCGGCACCTGCAGCTCCGGCGGCAGCAGTTTTGGCTGCGCCACTTGCCGCACCAGCAGCACCAGCAGCGCCGGCCACCGCGCCAGTAGCCGACCCCACAGCGGAGCCTGCAGCGGAACCCGCTGCGGCAGCAGAGCGAGAAGAATTAGAAGCAGGACGCTGGCGCGCGGTGCCCAAAACGCGCGTTGGTTCCGGATCCGCAGACTCTGGCTGAGCGGGCGAAGAAACAGCGGTGTCTTCTACCACTGGGCTCTCATCGGTATCCCCCATCTCGCGCTCTGCCGGCTTATCGGCGGGGTTGGACACGGTTTGGAAACCATCGCGCTTTGGCGCACTGAAGGTGCGGGTTGCGTGTTCCTCTTCTGCCGCAGCGGGGGAATCTACCGGATAAGAGGAACCATGCGGGGCAGGGTCTTCGGAGGAGCGTCGGAAAGCGCGTAGGCTTCCCCCACGTTCAGAGGAACGGCGTTTGGTCGCAGGTCGTGCGGGGCGTTCGCTGCGCTCGCGGCCTTCTGCAATGTCATCGATATCACCGGTGACGTGGCCATAAAGGTCATCACCTTCATCGTCATAAGAGTCATCCTCGGCTCCGCCGAAGCGAGAGAAAGCCGCACCAATGGCATCGGCCACCAACTCGTAGGCCTCGCGGATGGTAATCCCGGTGACCAGCAAAGCGCCGTAAATTATCACCAGAAAAAGCAATGGCACGGCAACGAAGGACGTGAAGGCAGTTTCCAAAAGGCCACCGATGCCGTAGCCGATAACACCGCCAGCACCACCAGCGCTGTCCGGGGTAAAGCCAAGCTCAGGGGTTCCAGCAAAGATATGGATGAGGCTCAGCATGGCCAAGACGATGATGCTGACTCCGCCCACAATGCGCGGTTTGAAGTGACCCGCAGGGCCGGAAATATCCATCATAAGGGCAATGGCCAAAGCTACTAGGGCCACCGGAAGCACCCAGGCGCCCGCACCAATGACATAGCGCACGATATTGCCCACCCAGGCGCCTACTTGGCCGGCGACACCGAACCAGACCGTGGCCGCGAGCACGATGGCAATACCGATAAGCACCAGTGCTACCGCATCGGGATTTTTTACCTGAATGCCGCGCGCTTCTGACTCGCCCACTTCCATAGCGGAAAAGTCTTCTTCCGCCTCTACGTCGCGCGCACGAGTAACCTTGCTTTGCTTCTTTTTCTCCCCGCGTGCAGAAATTTCTTCCGGCTCCCTCGTCGTCTCGTACTCCTTAGTGTCATATGCATCTTCGCTGGGCTTGAGCCCGGCCATTCCATGGCTTATGCCTCGCGCCATATTTCCCATACCGCGAGCCGTGGCACCAAATGCCACGCCCAAGCCCTTGCCGACGGCCCGGAACGCACTGCCCGTGCGCTCCTGCGAGGTCGCCGCTGCGCGCTGATGCGAAGACGTCATGGCCAAGGTCTCCGGCATGCCAGCACCGGACCGGCTGCGGCCGGATGGCCGTGAACGATTCGACTTTCGGCGCGTCCCGCGCGATGAGGCATTTTTGACAGACATGCCTCTACTCTAACCGGGCCACCCCATAAATCACATTAGCCACACGCGTTTCTTTAGCGCTTAGCTCCACAGCCTGACGAGACATCACCCTCATGCAGCGAGGACTTCAGTATTGATGGCTATATCAAGATTAGAAAATTGACTTTACGATGGCCGTGGCATCTCCCTCGACTGAAACTTCGGCAGCCTCCCGCCCAAAGGACCACAGGATGAGCTCGCCAACCTCGCCTGTCACTCTGACTACGGCATCACCCTTGTCAGCCACGTGATGCTTATCCGCTGCGACAATGCGGAGCAAGCCTTCGGGCTGGATAATGACTGGGCGGGTGGATTTTCGCAGGGCCGCCTTAGCTAAGGGTTTCAGGTAGCTATGCATTTGCTGCTTGATCCGGGCGGAGAAATCCCGCGGACCCATTCCATTAGCCCGACGCATGTCCTCGTGGTGCACAAAATGCTCCACGAAATTTTGCTGAGCCTCCACAAAACGAACCGGATTATAGGTGGCCGGCCCCCTCCCCCAGTCATCAACCAGCTCATCAAAATCACGCTCAGCCGCCGTACGTGATTCCTTCTCCAGCTGACCAGACAGTGCGTTGATAAAGATTCCGGCGGCTGCGACGGGGCGATTTTCTCGCACCCACAGATGCACGGCCAAGTCGCGAGTAGTCCAGCCCTCGCACAAGGTAGGGGCATCGGGTCCAAGCTTATGAAATAGCGCGACCATCTTGGCACGCTCGGCAGAAGAAAACGACATAAGCCCCAGCATACCGAGCTGGTTGGCATGCTGGGGCTTCGTCCAATTTAAGGTGCGGTCCCGTGCTATTTACAGGGACTCACGAGAAGCGTCGACGTCCTCCTCATCGGTAACCAACGGGCCGGAGTTGGTCGGCACGATGGTCGGCAAGATAACGGGTTCGCGCTTGT
This sequence comes from Corynebacterium yonathiae, assembly GCF_027570195.1. Classification (GTDB taxonomy): domain Bacteria; phylum Actinomycetota; class Actinomycetes; order Mycobacteriales; family Mycobacteriaceae; genus Corynebacterium; species Corynebacterium yonathiae. The sequence continues at coordinate 106,620 of NZ_JAKMUZ010000002.1, read as the reverse complement.
ACTTGGAGTCCATGAGCTTGGACACTTTGCGGCGCAGCTTCTGCACCATGCGATAGGTATCGTTCTCGCCTTCTGCAGCGAGATCGTTCATGGTGTTTTCCACCATCTCTGCAACCTCCGGCACGATGCCGCGGTCATCATCGGAGAAGCCCGTGGTAGATACCGTCGGGTGCTCCAGCAAGCGCGAGGTGCGGTTATCAATCACGCAGGTGATTGAAACCACGCCGCCGGCACCCAGGTTGGTGCGATCCGCCAAGGTATCAGCATCCACATCGCCCATGGAAACGCCATCAACGTAGAGGTTGCCGACCTGCATCTGGCCTACAACCTCGGCTCGGCCCTTGCGCAGATCCACGACCACGCCGTTTTGAGCAAGAACCGTACGATCGCGGTCTACGCCAGTAGAAATGGCCAGTTCTTTATTGGCACGCAGGTGGCGCCACTCGCCGTGGACCGGCATAGCGTTGCGCGGGCGGGCTGCGTTGTACAAGAAAAGAAGCTCGCCGGCATAACCGTGGCCAGAAGCGTGCACCTTGACGTCCTGGTTAGTAATGACGTTGGCACCAATTTGGGACAACATGTTGATCACGCCGTAGACGGCTTCCTCATTGCCTGGAATAAGCGAGGAGGAGAAGATGATGGTATCGCCGTCGCGGACGGTGATCTGACGGTGCTCGCGGCGAGCCATTCGGGACAGGGCAGCCATCGGCTCGCCCTGGGTACCGGTGGTAATCAGCATGGTCTTATGCGGAGCCATCTTGGCGGCTTCATCGATAGGGATGATAGTGCCGCGTGGGACCTTCAAGAAGCCCATTTTCTCCGCGATTTCCATATTGCGCATCATCGAACGACCGTTGAAGGCCACCTTGCGGCCGTTTGCCACGGCTGCGTCGATAGCGGCCTGGACGCGATAGACGTTGGAAGCAAAGGATGCCAAGATAACGCGCTGCTTTGCTCCGGCAACTAGGCGCTTAAAGTTAGCGGGGATATCGCCCTCAGAGGCAGATACACCAGGCACAGTGGCGTTGGTGGAATCACACAGCATGAGGTCAACGCCCTCATCACCATAGCGGGACAGGGCTGGTAGGTCCGTTGGACGATTATCCAGTGGGGTCTGGTCCAGCTTGATGTCACCGGTGTGGATGATATTGCCTGCCGGGGTTCCCAACATGATGCCTAGGGCATCTGGCACGGAGTGGTTGACTGCCCAGAAGCGTACGCGGAACGGGCCGTAGGTTACGTCGGACTTCTCATTAACCTCGACGAACTTCGGCTTCTGACGATGTTCCTTACACTTCGCAGCAATAAGCGCGATAGTGAAGCGGGAAGCAACGATTGGGATATCTGGGCGCAGCTTGAGCAGCCACGGGATGGCACCGATGTGGTCCTCGTGCGCGTGAGTAACGACGAGAGCCTTGACCTTGTGGATTTTCTTCTCAATCGGACCGAAGTCAGGCAGGATGAGGTCCACTCCTGGCTCACCGGAGGACGGGAAGAGCACACCGCAGTCGATGATGATGAGGTCGTCACCATACTCGAAGACGGTCATATTACGGCCGATTTCCGAAATGCCACCCAAAGCGTAAATACGCAGCGCATCCTTCGGCTGCTTTGGCGGCTCCGGCAGGCGCTTGGTCAGATCGGCGCCCTGCATAGACTTAGGCACGTTGCGGCGACCTCGGTTATTGCGGCCACGGCCCTTACCGTTGCCATTTCCGTTCTTGCCATTGCCATTCTTGTTATTGCCACCGTGATTGTTATTACCACCGTGGTTATTGCCATTGCCACCACGACCACGGCCGCGGCTGCCACGGGAACGGGAGCGACGATTATTGCCGCCACCATCGTTGTGATTATCGGAAGAATTCTTCTTGTTAGAGTTTTCCTTGTCGCCATTAGCCGAATTATCCTGCGCGGAGTTGCCCGCATCAGTTGCTGGGGCTTGGAAAACTGGCGAAGCCGCCTCGTTGGAGGCGGTTTCGTTTTCCGCCGGTGGTCCCGCCTTGCGGGTCACCTTGCGGGAACGGTTACGGGGTTCATTCATTCTTAGAGGACTCCAGATTGTTCCAGATCACGGCGAAGTACCTCGCGTTCCTCCTCGCTCGCAGCGGTGTTGGGAAGACGGGTATCGCCTACTTCGATGCCCTGCAGGCGCAGGGCTTCCTTTGCAAAAGTCGCTCCGCCCAACCGTGCTTGTGCATGGGTAAGCGGAAGGAGCGTAGTTACATTGATTTCTCGGGCGCGGGCCATATCGCCCGCGTCGAAAGCTTCATAAAGTTCTGCCAAGGCACGCGGTGCAACATGGCCGATGACGGAGATAAAACCAGAAGCACCGAGGGAAAGCCACGGCAGGTTAATCGGATCGTCACCGGAATACCAGGCCAGACCGGTTTCTCGGATGAGTTCTGCGGCCGCAGGAAGATCGCCCTTGGCGTCCTTCACGGCTTGGATGGTCGGCAATTCCGCTAGGCGGCGGAGTGTATCCGGCGCTACTGGGATGCCCGAGCGGCCAGGGATGTCATAGACACAGATCGGTAGATCCGTGGCTTGCGCGACTGCGGCAAAGTGCTCGTAAACGCCCTTTTGGGAAGGCTTAGAGTAGTACGGAGTAACCACCAATAGGCTATCTGCCCCCGCCTCCGCGGTGGCCTTAGCTAACTTGATGGAGGCTGCGGTGTCATTCGTTCCAGCACCGGCGCAAAGCTTTGCGCGGTCTCCTACTTCTTCCTTTACGGCTTTGAGCAGCTCCAGCTTCTCTTCAACCGAGGTGGTCGGTGACTCGCCCGTGGTTCCACCGAGGATGAGCGAATCAACGCCATTGTCAACGAGATGAGCTGCTAGGCGACGACCTGCTGCAACGTCCAGCGCACCGTCACGATCAAACGGGGTGACCATGGCGACGCCGATGCGTCCAAAGGTGTCGACGCCAGTCTTTGCTGTCATACCTGTGCTCATAGCCGTCAAGATTACCCTTTTGACTAACAATTAGCCGCATCGGGTCTACGCGCGTGTTAGGCGTAGGGGCTCGCTGCCATCTTCGTGCCATCAGCCAACGTGGTGATATTGAAGTCATCAAAGAGGACCGGCGCCTTGCTTTGTAACAACTTCAGACACGCAACTGCAACGTGGCGCAACTCTTCGTCAGCTTGCTCCGCCGCACGTGCACCGATAAAGTGCCGCCACGCACGATAATTGCCGGTGACAACAATGCGGGTTTCTGTGGCGTTGGGAAGCACGGCACGAGCGGCCTGGCGGGCCTGCTTTTTGCGCAGGAGCGCGTTGGGCTCGTCCAGCTTCTCCTCTAGTGCGTTAAGCAACTCATCGTAGACGAAGCGAGTTTCATCGACCGCTTGCATAACCAGCCGGCTGAGCTGCTCGTCCTCGGCAACCATTTTCGGCAGGACAACTTCAGTTTCATTTGGGTGAACAAAGCGTTGAGAAAGCTGGGAGAAGGAAAAGTGCCGGTGTCGCACGAGCTCATGGCTGGCCGAACGCGACAATCCTGTGATGTACATCGTGGCCGTGGCATGCTCTAGCAAAGCCGTATGGCCTACCTCCATGATGTGGTGCAGGTAGGCCTCATTGGTTGCCGTGCGTGGATTTGGCTTATCAAAAGACTCGTAGCACGCCCTGCCAGCGAACTCGACGAGCGCTTCTCCATCGGATGCCGATTTATCCGCGTGCCAACCCACTCCCTGCGGGGCCTGAAACTGCGTTGCGGCAATGAGCTGGATATCTAGCTCACTTGCTTTAGCCATGGCTTAAAGACCCAAGTACTTGTCTAGGCCCACAACCAGTCCCGGGTGATCCGCAATCTGGCGCACGCCTACCAGCACGCCCGGGGTAAAGGACGCACGATCATAAGAATCCTGGCGGATGGTCAACGACTGGCCTTGGGCGCCAAAGATAACCTCTTCATGTGCCACCATGCCTCGGGTACGTACTGCGTGGACCGGAATGCCGTCGACATTGGCACCACGCGCGCCGTCCAACTGCTTTTCCGTGGCATCGGGCATCTCGCCAAGGCCAGCCTCCTTGCGTGCGGCGGCAATACCTTCAGCAGTATGGATTGCAGTACCGGAAGGAGCATCTAACTTGGTCGGGTGATGGAATTCGATGACCTCTGCGGTTTCAAAGAACTTGGCGGCCTGCTTCGCCAGCACCATCGTGAGCACCGCGGAGATGGCAAAGTTCGGAGCAATAAGGACATTGCCGGCTCCGTCCTGCTTAGTCCACTCCTCTACTTGCGCCAAGCGTTCCTTATCAAAACCGGTGGTACCTACCACGCAGTGGATACCGTGGGCGATGCAGAATTCAAGGTTGCCCATGACGGAATCCGGCTGGGTAAAGTCCACGATGACTTCTGCGTGGGCGTCGACAAGCTGCTGCAAATCATCACCGCGGTCGATTTCTGCCACCAGCTCTAGGTCATCCTCCGCGCTAACACCTTCGACGATTGCTTGGCCCACACGTCCGTGGGCGCCTAGAACGCCAACCTTGATTGCCATGGTGTGCTCTCCTTACTTCAGCCACATTCTTAGTACTTTTCTCTCCATCCTAACGCGCATGACAGCTGCGCAATTCCTCGCCTGTCTGAAAGGACGTGTGCTTCTAAACGATGACTTACATTCGTCACTAGGATGGCCTGCATGCAGATTTATATCGCTTCTGTTCCTGTAGATGATGTTTCACGCGCTCACGATTTCTACGTCAACACCCTAGGCTTCCGCGTTAAGGATGACGTTACGCACGGCGATTTCCGGTGGCTTACCGTCACCAATGCCGATGGTGAAGGAGATACTGAGCTGCTTCTGGAGCCGAAGGGGCATCCCGCTGCAAAAGACTATGCCGCAGCACTAAAGGCCGATCGAATCCCAGTGACCCAGTTCCTTTCGGCAGATATTGAAAAGGAATACAAGGACCTCAATGACAAGGGCGTGCACTTTACCATGGAGCCTACCGATGTTGGCCCGTCCATCATTGCGGTTTTTGATGACACCGTAGGTAACCTTATTCAGCTCGTACAGTTAAAGAAGTAGGTTCACCCCTCTGCGACTTGCCTCATGCGAGGATTAACAATTGCATCACTTTATAATCCCCGCCCCGTCTGCCCCAGTAGAATGAGGCTTATAGGACGGTAAGCACGAAGGAAGTGATGAACTTGTCTCGCTCATTTTTCTCTCGCCCTCTCGCCATAGTCACCAGCGCAGGATGTGCTTTAGCACTTGCCGCTTGTTCCACCGAGGACACCGCGCAGCAAAGCTCACCAGCAGTCAGCGGGGTTCAGTCAACTATCGACACGACTGAGGCCAAGACCAACACCGCCGCACCTACTACTTCCGCCCCGCAAAGTACCTCAGCGGCGGATGCTGGTCAGCAAAAAATCCCACAAGCCGCGTTCCCAGTTGCGTTTGCGGGCATGGGTACGGCCTCGCTCGAGGACCAACAGCATATGCCGAAAGGGCTAGGAAACCTCATCCCCACTGGTGTGCGAGTAGCAGCACACGATGGGTTTACTCGCGTTGTCATTGACTTAGAGGGCGAAGGTGAACCGGGGTGGTTTACCTCCTATACCGATGCCCCTGCCCAACAGGCATCTGGAAAGCCAGTTGCGGTCCAAGGAAATACGTTCCTCAACCTAGACATAGAGGGAACGCCATGGCCTTCAACTCCTGAGCTCAAGGAAAAGTATATGTCACCAGGAACTACACCTGGTGCCGGCGTAGTAAGCGAAATCAACTACACCACCACGTTTGAAGCACAAACCCAGCTCATTATCGGCCTGGAGAAAAAGACGCCCTACTCCGTCACCTATCTCCAGGACCCGTCACGTGTGGTGATTGATTTCCAGAATTAGAGTTCCGGCATCGATGCTCGGTGGCGTGCAAAGCCAAGAAAGGCCCTGAATTCCAGCTCACCAGCTGGAACTCAGGGCCTTCTTTAGGCTTTAGGATTAGTCCTCTACTGGAACCAGAGAAATCTTGCCACGGTTATCGATGTCCGCGATTTCTACCTGCACCTTATCGCCAACGTTGATGACATCTTCTACCTTTTCGATGCGCTCGTCGCCACCAAGGTTAGAGATGTGAATCAGGCCATCGCGACCCGGGGTCAGGGAAACGAATGCACCAAACGGAACAGTCTTTACCACGGTGCCCAGGAAGCGCTCTCCCACCTTCGGCAGCTGTGGGTTCGCAATGGAGTTGACCTTATCGATGGCAGCATCTGCGGCTTCACCAGTAGCAGCGGAAACAAAGACGGTTCCGTCATCCTCAATGGAGACATCCGCACCGGTTTCCTCGGTGATCTGGTTGATGGTCTTGCCCTTTGGTCCAATGAGCTCGCCGATCTTATTGACCGGAATCTTCACCGAGGTGATCTTCGGGGCAAGGCCGGACATCTCATCCGGCGTATCGATAACCTCAGCCATGGTCTCCAGGATGGTAGAACGGGCATCGCGAGCCTGCTCCAGAGCCTGGGCCAGAACCTTAGAAGGAATGCCATCCAACTTGGTGTCCAGCTGCAGAGCGGTGATGTACTCAGAGGTGCCGGCAACCTTGAAGTCCATATCGCCAAATGCGTCCTCGGCGCCGAGGATATCGGTGAGGGCGACGAACTTTTCCTTGCCGTCGACCTCGCCAGAAACCAAGCCCATCGCGATGCCGGCTACCGGAGCCTTTAACGGAACACCGGCGTTGTAGAGAGACAACGTGGAGGCGCACACGGAGCCCATGGAGGTAGAGCCGTTGGAGCCCAAGGCCTCAGAGACCTGACGGATAGCATATGGGAAATCTTCGCGGGAAGGAATAACCGGAAGTAGGGCGCGCTCAGCCAGAGCGCCGTGGCCGATCTCGCGGCGCTTCGGCGAGCCCACACGGCCAGTCTCACCGGTGGAAAATGGCGGGAAATTGTAGTGGTGCATATAGCGCTTGGATTCCACTGGGGTCAGGGAATCGATCTGCTGTTCCATCTTGAGCATGTCCAGCGTGGTGACACCCAAGATTTGGGTCTCTCCGCGCTCAAATAGCGAAGATCCGTGAGCGCGCGGTACCAAATCCACCTCAACGGACAAGTCACGGATATCGGTCACGCCGCGGCCATCGATGCGGAAGCCCTCAGACAGGATCTTTTGGCGCACGATCTGCTTCATTAGGGCGTTATAAGCGCCGCGGATCTGCTTAGAAGCATCCGCCTCATCGAGGTCCGCGAACTGGTCAAGGAGCTTGTCTTCGACCTGCTCCATGTAATCATTAGTGGCTTCGTCGCGTTCCTGCTTGCCCGGAATGGTCAGCAGCTTCTCCAGTTTCTTAGCAGCGGCCTTTTCCACTGCCTCGAATACATCATCACCGTATGCCGGGAACAGTGGGAATTCCTGGGTCTCCTTGGCGGCACGCTCTGCCAGACCGTTCTGGGCCTCACACAAGGTCTTAATGAAAGGCTTGGCTGCCTCCAAACCTTCAGCAACGGCTGGCTCCTGCGGCGCAGGAGCGCCATCAGCAATGCGCTCTGCAACGTTGGTGCCGGCACCGGCCTCAACCATCATGATGGCTACGTCATCCTTGCGTCCCTTTTTGACGATGCGGCCAGCGACGACCATCTCAAATAGCGCGCGCTCATGCTGCTCGTGGTTCGGGAAGGCCACCCACTGGCCTTCTGGGTGCTTATCATCAGCGATAAGTGCCATGCGGACGCCGCCGACAGCGCCGGAGACAGGGAGTCCGGACAGTTGGGTGGCAGCGGAGGCGCCGTTGATAGCAACGACGTCGTAGTACTCTTCCGGATCCTGGGACATCACAGTGACGACGACCTGAACCTCGTTGCGCAGACCTTTGACAAAAGTCGGGCGCAGCGGGCGATCGATGAGGCGGCACGCCAAGATGGCCTCAGAAGATGGGCGGCCTTCACGGCGGAAGAAGGAACCCGGAATCTTACCGGCGGCATACATGCGCTCTTCAACGTCTACGGTCAGGGGGAAGAAATCGAATCCTTCACGCGGCTGGTTAGAAGCGGTAGTGGTGGCCAACAACATGGTGTCATCGTCCAAGTAGGTGGTCACAGAGCCGTCTGCCTGGCGGGCCAGCTGGCCGGTTTCAAAGCGCAGGGTGCGGGTGCCAAAGTCGCCATTGTCTAGCGTGGCAATGGCCTCGGTAATGCCAAAGTCCTCGTCAATATTGAACTCGACGGAGTTCTGAACGCTCATTAAAAAATGTCTCCTTGAGTGGTTTAGGCGATCGTCGGTGCCGCCTGGTCGATTTTGTCTATGACAACGGTGTCAAATTCTAACAGAAAAACCACAAAAGCCCCGCCAAAAGGCGGGGCGAAATGGCCGAAGCTGGACCGAAACTAGCGGCGCAGGCCCAGGCGAGAAATCAGATCACGGTAGCGATCGATGTTGTTCTCGGCCAGGTACTTCAGCAGGCCACGACGGCGACCAACCATGAGCAACAGACCACGACGGGAGTGGTGATCGTGCTTGTGGAACTTCAGGTGCTCGGTCAAAGTATTGATGCGGGAGGTCAGCAGGGCAACCTGTGCCTCGGGGGAACCGGTATCGGTTTCGTGCAGACCGTACTCCTTGAGGATTTCGGCCTTCTTCTCAGTGGTCAATGCCATGAGTATTTCTCCTTTATTTCAGTCCACATTATCGTGACGCATAAGCTCGCGCTGCGCGCATAACTTGTGCGTGCCGCAACTGCTGTGAACCGCAGTCGCTAAGCCAAAGAAACACCTTACAGCGCGCAGGCACAGAAAATCAAAACCACCTGGCCCCTAAGTCTGGCCTGCTAGAGCTCGCTAAAAAGCGTTTCCAATAGTTCTACAAACTCCCGCACAAAACGCTCGCTATCCACGCCCACAGCTACTTTCGCGGTTGCCGGTGTGGAAAGCCGGTTTTCGTCTGCGATCGTACGGCCGCGGGTAGGGCCAGTGGTGTCAGCTTTGAGGTTTATCGAAAGGACGTCGACAAGCGAGGCATCTGCCGCTACCGCTACGGCCAGTGGATCGTGCAGCCCACAGCCGCCCAAGTGTGGCGATGTGGTGGCATAGGCCCGAATGTAATAGTCCACCATGTCCGCGAAGATGCGCCCAGCGCGGGTACCGGTAGCGCGCCAACGAACTGATTCTTTAGTGGTCAACAGCGTGCGCAAGGTGACGTCCAGCCCCACCATGGTGGTATCGATGGTGTGCTGGAAAAGATAATCGGTCGCCTCCGGATCCTGGGAAATATTGGCCTCAGACCATGGAGTGACATTGCCAGGGACAGTGAGAGCTCCACCCATCATCACCAGATGCGCATTAGCGGCGAAATTGGGGTCTTGGCGCATTGCGGCAGCGATCGTGGTGGAAGGGCCGGTGGGAATAATGACCAAGTCATCGCCATGTTCATGGACTGCTTGGATGAGGAATTCTGCCGCGGGTTGGGACTGGGCCTGCCCGGTTGCCGGCGGTAGGAGGACCTCGCCCACGCCGTTGCGGCCGTGGATGAAGGAGGAAATATCGCTCGGCTGAAAACCATCGGGGCTCGAGCCGGCAAAGACCGGGATATTGTCTTTGCCCAGCAGCTCCAAAAGGGCCAGTGTATTGCGCACGGCTAACGGTACGGTCACGTTGCCGTACGTGCAGGTCACGCCGATTAATTCCAGGTCTGGATGAGCGATGGCATATGCCAGCGCTAAGGCATCATCAATGCCGGTATCAAGATCGAGAATGGCCTTCATTTATTTCTCCCGTAAGAAGTAGTCTTTGGCGGTCCAGCCTTGAGCCTTAGCATCGGCAGCAAGCACCTGACGGGCCTTGGCTACATCATTAGCCATGGCGTCTAGCAGCTCATCTACGGAATTGAACTTCACCATATCGCGAAGATGGCTGACGAAATGCACCGTGGCCTCATATCCATACAGATCCGCATCGCGGTCGAGTACGAAGGACTCGATGGAGCGCTCCTCATCACCAAAAGTGGGGTTGGTTCCCACGGAAATTGCAGCCGCATAAGCCACGCCTGGGCGCATATCACCATCAATAGAAGCCTCAGAGTGGACGATAAACCAGCCCGCGTAAACGCCATCGGCCGGGATGGCCACCGTATCCGGGAAGTACTGATTGGCCGTAGGAAATCCCAGTTCCTTTCCTCCCCGACCTGCCCCGCGTACTACGGGCCCGGTCACGGTGAAATGGCGGCCGAGCGCCCAATTGGCGGATTCAACGTCCCCGTTTGCAAGGCACTCGCGAATATGGGTGGAGCAAATGCGCACGCCAGCATCATCCAGCAACGGGACGATATCCACGCTAAAGCCGAACTCGGCTCCGAAATCTTGCATAGCCTGGGCAGTTCCGGTGGCACCCGCGCCAAAGGTAAAGTTCTCCCCCACCACAATGTGCTGGGCGTTGAGCTTTCCTATCAATAGTTCTTCTACGTAGGGCCGCGGCTCCACGCCGGCTAGGTCCCGCGTGAAGTCGATGACTAGCACGGCTTCAATACCCATCTCTTCGGCCAATTCCAGCCGGCGCTCAAAGCTCAGCACCGCCAGTGGGGCGCGCTCCGGCAGGAATACTGACACTGGGTGCGGGTTAAAGGTCACCATGACTGGAAGCTCGTCATTGGCGCGCGCGTGCTCCACGCAGGCGGAAATGAGCTGCTGATGGCCGCGGTGCAAGCCGTCAAAGACGCCGATGGTTATTGACGTTGGGCCCACTTGCGCGGGGATCTCATTGATTCCGTACCAAATATCCACGCAGACCATCGTAGAGCATAGACTTAGAGGCTATGACTGATGCGCTCGCAAACTCCGGACTCGTCATCGTAGACAAACCTGCCGGCATGACCTCCCACGATGTGGTTGGTCGCCTACGCAGGTATTTCCACACCAAGAAAGTAGGCCACGCCGGCACCCTCGACCCTATGGCCACCGGTGTTCTAATTCTTGGATTGGAGCGCGGCACCAAGTTTTTGGCCCATATGGTGGCCTCCACTAAGTCCTACGACGCCACCATTCGCCTCGGCGCGGCCACCACAACCGATGACGCAGAGGGAGAACACTCCTGGGGCGCTAGCGCTGCGGCCATCGAACACCCCACAATTGATGCTGAAATTACCAAGCTCACTGGCGATATCATGCAAAAGCCCGCGGCCGTATCCGCCATTAAGATTAACGGCCGCCGCGCCCATGACCTCGTCCGCGAGGGGCACGAAGTAGACATTCCTGCCCGGCCCGTAACGGTTAATAAATTCGACGTTCTTGCCGAACGCCGCGAGGGCGACTACATCGACTTAGACGTTACGGTGGATTGTTCTTCTGGCACTTATATCCGCTCCTTAGCCCGCGATTTGGGCAAGGCCTTACAGGTGGGCGGGCACCTGACGGCTCTACGGCGCACTGAAGTGGGCCCTTTTGCTCTTGCCGACGCCCTCTCGCTCGACGACCTCGCCAATTCCCCTCGCCTTTCTTTGAGCTTGGACGAAGCTTTGGCTCGCTGCTTCCCGGTCCTTTCCGTCACCAAAGATGAAGCAGGCGCGCTTGCCATGGGCAAATGGCTCGAGCCGCGTGGGCTCAAAGGCGTGCATGCTGCCGTGGCTCCCAATGGTCAGGCAGTCGCGCTCATCAAGGAAAAGGGCAAGCGCCTAGCCACCGTGTTTGTAGCACGGCCTTCTACCCTTTAATGGCTAAAGTCTAGGGCCGGAACCGTAGTAGACACTATGACGTAGCCGTCTCGAATCACCCAGTGCCCAGTGATAAACGGAACCGGTGTGGGCCTAGCCAAAATATAGGAAATGAGCGTGCCGTCCTCGCGCAGATCAATTTCAGCTTGATCAAAGTCGAGCCAGCGGAAGGTCATGGGAAACCACGACTTATACGTGGCTTCCTTGGCGCAGAAGAGCAATCGGTCTGGGCAGTTAATCCCCGCCTTACTTAGCCGCAATAGCTGCGGCATCTCCCCGGCCCGGGCAATCATGGTGAGCACATGATCCGGCAGCGGCTCGGCAGGTTCTGCGTCCAAGCCGACAGATTTTAGGGCTGTGGTTGGAGCAACCACCGCGGCTCGCAGCCCCTCAGTATGTGTCATCGAGCCGATAAACCCTTCTGGCCACAGCGGCATTCCGCGCTCGCCGCGCAAAATCGGCGTCGTCGAATTAGCACCCAATTCCTGCAAGGCTCGGTGCGCGCACCACCTAGCATCGCCGAACTCCGCCTTGCGTACATCAACTGCCTGGGAAACGAGCGACTTTTCTTCGGCCGCGAGCTGTTCGAAATTGGCCAAATTCGCGTAACTCGAATCCGTGCGTACATAGCAATAGCGCGCGCTGTCAGGAAAAAGCTCTGGATACATCATGGTGTCCCCTCCTCCACAAAGGAACGCAGTACCGGATACGGCCAAGGCTGAACGCTGTCACGGCCCTGCCATTCACGCGGATATCCCAAAGAGGTCTCAATGTGGTCAACGCCATCCACGTTCATGCGCAAGGGCATATGCAAGTGGCCGTAAACCACAGACTGCGCGTTATAACGCCGCGGCCACGACCTTGTATGCCGCGTGCCGCACCACAGTGCAATCTCTGGAAAACGCAGCAACATGGTCGGCTCTTGTACCAACGGCCAATGGTTCACCAACACCGTGGGGCCATGCACCCTAGAAAGACGCTTGATGGAATAGGCCAACCTATCCCAGCACCACGCCCGCACGTCTACGAAGGGGGCAATGGTGAACTCATCGGTCATCAACAGTTGCTTCACACGCGCCGCGTCAATTGCTTGGTCCACCGTGAGCCCATGCGGACGAAAGCTATAGTCATACAACGTAAAAAGCGGCACGATGGTGGTCCCGTGGAATACCGGATACGGATCTTCAGGAGTAATTACCCCGATTTCCCTGCACCTTTCCACCAGGTGCGTGTATTTGTCTCGACCTTGATACCGCTCTTGTGAGCGCGAGAAGAGTTCATGGTTGCCAGGCACCCAAATGACTCTGGCATAGCGATCTTTGAGCTGGCGCAGAATACGAATGATGAGATCGGTGCGTTCTGCTACATCTCCAGCCACGATGAGCCAATCCGCGGGATCTGGCGGCGTGAGCTGAGCAATGCGCTCGCTATTGGCGCTTACTGCACCATGCAGGTCAGAAACTGCCCACACTGTTGGCATAGGTTCTACCTGCCTTCCAAACAACTGCGCACTGCACGGAGACGTGCCTCACCCGCGAATATCAATACGCCCACTTTAGCGCAGCTAGTTCTCTTGTACTACGGCCCATTTCATGGATCGGAACCGGTAGACCACGCCTACCATACGGAAAGCAATGAAGGCGGCGAGGCCGCACCACACGCCGGTTAATCCCGTGCCCATAAAGTGGGCCAAGATAACGCCTGGCAAAAATCCCACCAAAACCGAAGAAATTGTCAGTGTGCGCAAGAAGGCCGCATCGCCGGCGCCAAGCAGTACGCCATCGAGAGCAAAGACCACGCCACCGCCAATGACCATGGTTACCAAGATCCACCACGGCTGGGAAATGGCATCCAGAACCTCCGAAGCGGAGGTGAAAATGCGCGGAATAATTCGGGCACCAGCAGCGAAAACGGCGGCCAGCAGTCCCGAAAAAATCGTAGAGTACAACACGACCTTGCTGCCTACACCGCGTGCATGCTTAGCAGAGCCAGCGCCTAAGGCCGCTCCCGTCAAAGATTGCGCGGCAATGGCCAAAGAATCCAAGATGAGGGACATAAAGTTCCACAGCTGCATCATGATTTGGTGACCGGCCAAAGAAGCGGTACCAACGCGGGAAACCACAGCCGTGGCGGTAAGGAAAGCGACCTGAAAACTAGCCGAGCGCAATATAAGGTCGCGGCCCAAAATGAGCTGCTCACGCACCACGTGCCAGTGAAATTGCCACGAACCGGTATGTTCCTTGTGCAGCTCGCGCACGAATAGAGCAGCAATAATGCTCATGCCTAATACCGTAGCTATAGCGGATCCAGCCAATCCCCAAAAGTGGACGAAGATGGGCACCGCAATGGCGCCGGGAACCATGCCAGACAAAGTAAAGTACAGCGGCTTCTTCGTATCCTGGACACCACGCATCCAGCCGTTTCCAGCCATTTCCACCAGGGTTACGGGAATTGCTAGTGCGGCGATGCGCAGCCACAAGGCCGTCCCCGCAGCCGTGTTGGGGTCACCGGTTAAAGCGCGAGCAAATACGCCGCCAAAGATCCACATAATAACCGCAAGAAGTCCGCCCACTCCTAGGGCCACATAGGTGGCTTGCACGCCCTCAGCAACCGCTGCTTCGCGCTTGCCTGAACCGAAGAGACGCGCCGAACGGGCAGTTGTACCGTAGGACAAAAAGGTCAGCTGCGTCGTCACCACGGAATGAATCGTGGTAGCTGCAGCCAGCGAGGCGAGCTCTTGGGCACCGAGTCGGCCTACCACCGCGGTATCCAGAAGGAGGTAGAGCGGCATCGCCGCAAGCACACCAAGCGCGGGAAACGCGAGGCCAAAGACCTCGCGTGCGGTTACCGTGCCCGCGGTGGAGCAATCCTGAGTATTTATTCCATCCGTGTGCCCTTTAGTCATTGAATAGCGGCCACCAATTCCTTAATGATCTTTTCCGGAGCACCATAAGCGGTATAACCTGCGGCCGGAACATGCCCGCCGCCACCGAAGGTCAGCGCTACGGAAGAGCAATCAATGCAAGAAGAACGCAGGGATACCGCCCAAACTTCTGGAGCTTGTTCCTTAAACACCACGCCCACAGTGGTTCCTTCTAGCGCGCGAACGAAATCCACCAGTGATTCGACGGCCGAATCGGAGTGTCCCTGAATATCTTTTTGTCGCGCCACGAGAATACCCAGGGTATGCTCCTGCCCTGCTTCCTCAAGGCGCAAACCAGCCAGTACCCTTCCGATCATTTGTATATCGTCCGGCGTGGTGGAATCCAGTAGATCAGAGGCGATCTGCTTGGTATCTAGATCGTAATGCATGAGGCGGGTGGCAATATCATGCATGGCCGGCCTTCCCCACCGAAAACTGCCTGTATCAGTCATCAAACCGGCGTACAAGCAGTGTGCAATGTGGCGGTCAATTTGAATTTCCAAAAAATCCAAAATGCTCAGCAATACCACGGTAGTGGACTCACATTCGGTGTCCACCACATTAATGGCACCGAATCCTGGATTGGAGGAATGGTGGTCGATGCACAGAACTCTGCCTTGCTGCGCTAGCTGCTCAATCCGGTCCGCAAAAAATCCCGTCCGGTCCAAGGACCCGCAGTCAACCGTGACGTAGAGGTCATAGCCTTCAGGCAGCTCTTGGCTGGTGGTAACTTCATCGGCAGCTGGAATGGTATACAAGTTGCGGGAGATTTCCCGATCTTGGCCCACCACGGCACACACGTCTTTGCCTCGTTGACGCAAGGCGAGCAGCAACGCCGCAGCTGAACCGATGGCATCGGCATCCGGCCGCAGATGCGTGACAATGCAGATGCTGTGGGCATCCTGCAAGGCTGCAATTGCCGGCTGATATTGCTTTCTAGTCACTTAAGCCTCGTCTTCATCGGAGGTCTTATATGGGTTTGCATCCCCTGCAGGCTGGGCGTTTTCCTTCAGCTTTGCCAATTCCTCATCGCGGGCGCGGGCGCGGGCCAGAAGCTCTTCCATATGTGCCGAAGCCTCTGGGACGGTATCGACCTCAAAGCTCAGCGTCGGGGTAAAGCGCACGGAAAGCTGGTCGCCCACAATCTTGCGCAGCTGCCCCTTAGCGCGCTTGAGCGCTTCTTCTGCTTGTGCAAAATCCGGCTCGGAGTCAATGTCTTTTCCACGTACCGTATAGAAAACGGTGGCATCGTGCAGATCGCCTGTGACGCGAGTATCCGTAATGGTCACCAACTCGAGGCGGCGATCTTTAATCTGGCGTTCGATGGCGCTTGCCACGATTTCCTGAATGCGCTTGGCCATGCGCGCTGCGCGTGCGTGATCGACCATGTGAACCTCCCAGCTCAAAAAGAATCTATTCCTAAAATTACCGCCAACCGGTATAAGAAAACACCAGTCTAGTGCCGAATCCCAGGCAATGAAAACCCGTACCGGCAGCCCCGGTGTGAAGCGGCCCATAGGGCACTCGTCTCCTAGACACGCTGGTATAGCAAAAGGCCCGCTTCTACTCCCCTACCCGCCCCGCTTATACGCGGGAAGCATATAAGCGTAGGCGGTAGAAGCAGAAACGGGCCCTAAGTCTGCCGCAATTAGTCGCGCGGAACCTCGACCTCTTCGTAGGCCTGGATGATGTCGCCTACCTGGATATCCGGGTAAGAGAGCACCATACCGCACTCGTAGCCGGCCTTGATCTCGGTCGCGTCATCCTTCTCGTGACGCAGGGACTCAATCTTGGCGTCGGCAGTAATGACGTTGTTATCGCGCAGCAAGCGAACCTTGCCGTTGCGGACAACCTTGCCCTCGGTAACCATGCAGCCGGCAATGGTACCCACTGCGGAGGACTTGAACAGGGCACGGATTTCGGCCGCACCGGTGTCGCGTTCCTCGTAAATCGGCTTGAGCATGCCCTTGAGAGCAGCCTCGACCTCTTCGATGGCCTTGTAGATGATCGTGTAGTAACGAATATCCACGCCCTCTTGGGTGGCCATCTCCGTCGCCTTGCCTTCCGCACGAGTGTTGAAGGCAATGATAACGGCGTCGGAAGCCGCAGCCAGGGAGACGTTGGTCTCGGTCACAGCGCCCACACCACGGTCGATGATGTTGAGCTCGACTTCGTCCTCGGTCTTGATATCCAGCAGGGCATCTTCCAGTGCCTCGACGGAACCGGCGTTGTCGCCCTTGAGGATGAGGTTGAGGGTGGAAGTCTCCTGCAATACCTTGTCCAGATCCTCCAAGGAGACGCGCTTGCGCTGCTTTGCCTGCAGGGCAGAGCGCTTGCGAGCGTCACGCTGGTTGGCAATCTGACGGGCAACGCGGTCATCTTCCACCACGAGCAGGTTATCGCCAGCGCCCGGCACACCGGACAGGCCCTGAACCTGGACCGGACGGGATGGACCGGCCTCGGTCACGTCTTCGCCAAACTCATCGAGCATGCGGCGCACACGACCGTGTGCATCGCCTACGACGATGGAGTCACCCACGTGCAAGGTACCGCGCTGGACAATAACGGTAGCAACCGGACCACGGCCGCGGTCCAGGTGTGCTTCAATGGCCACGCCCTGTGCGTCCATGTCTGGATTCGCGGTCAGCTCCAAGGCTGCATCCGCGGTCAGGATGACGGACTCGAGCAGCTGGTCAATGTTCTTGCCCTGCTTAGCGGAGATATCCACGAACATGGTGTCGCCACCGTACTCTTCCGGAACCAAGCCGTACTCGGTGAGCTGCCCACGGATCTTATCCGGCTGAGCCTCTGGCTTATCCACCTTGTTTACTGCCACGACTACCGGAATATCGGCAGCCTTGGCGTGGTTGATGGCCTCCACGGTTTGCGGCATGACGCCGTCATCGGCAGCAACCACGAGGATGGCCAAGTCGGTGGACTTAGCACCACGCGCACGCATGGCGGTAAAGGCCTCGTGACCCGGAGTATCCAGGAAGGTGATGGTGCGCTCGCCATCCACGTCCACCGTGGTCTGGTATGCACCAATGCCCTGGGTGATGCCGCCTTCCTCGCGGGCGCCCTCGTTGGTCTTGCGGATGGCGTCCAGCAGGCGGGTCTTACCGTGGTCAACGTGACCCATAACGGAGACGACTGGAGGACGATTCTCCAGTGCTTCCTCGCCGCCTTCGTCCTCACCGAACTTCAGGTCGAAGGACTCGAGCAGCTCGCGGTCCTCATCCTCAGGGGAGACAACCTCGACATTGTAGTTGATCTCGGAGCCGAGCAGCTGCAGCGTATCTTCCGATACGGAAGCGGTTGCCGTCACCATTTCACCGAGGTTGAACAGTGCCTGCACCAGTGCTGCTGGATCCGCACCAATCTTTTCGGCGAAGTCCGACAGGGAAGCACCGCGACGCAGGCGGACGGTCTGGCCCTTGCCGTCAGGCAAGCGCACGCCGCCTACGACATGCTTCTGCTGCTCCTCGTACTCATGGCGCTTCTGACGCTTAGACTTCTTGCCCTTGCGTGGAGCGCCACCTGGGCGGCCAAATGCACCTGCGGTGCCACCGCGACGTCCGCCACGTCCGCCGCCACGGAAGCCGCCTGGACGGCCGCCACCCGGCCTACCGCCGCCTGGTCCGCCGTGACCACCACGGCCACGGCCGCCGCGTCCACCACCACTCGGTGCCTTAGACGGCATCGATGCAGGGTTCGGGTGGGAAGGCATCATGGCTGGGGACGGACGGCGACCGCCGCCACCCTGGCTATTGCCACCCTGGCGGTTATTTCCGCCCTCGTTCTGGCCACCGCGCTTGCCGCGGTTATCGCCTGGCTTATTGCCGCCACGCTGGCCCTTGGAACCGCCTGGGCGTGGGCCCGGACGGTTATCGCCGCCACCCGTGGAGAACGGGTTATTGGCTACGCGGCGAGTGCCACCTGGCTTCGGCATCGGGCGAGGCATGGAATTGCCTGGGGTCGGGCGCTCGCCCGACTTCTTGCCACCAGCCGGTCCGGGCTTTGGAGTGCCCTGGCCAGGCTTCGGTGCGGCAGACTTTGCCCCTGGCTTCGGTGCCTGTGCACCCGGCTTCGGGGCAGCAGACTTTGCGCCAGGCTTGGCGGCAGTGCCCTGGCCAGGCTTCGGTGCGGCAGGCTTAGCACCTGGCTTCGGTGCCTCTGCGCCCGGCTTCGGGGCAGCAGACTTAGCGCTGGCACCTGGCTTGGGAGCAGCGGACTTCGCGCCCGGCTTAGGAGCGCTTGCCTTAGCGGCACCCTTGGCAGGCTTTTTGTCTTGCTTCTTTTCGGCGGCCTCATCGCCACCGGACTGTGCTTCATAGTGAGCTCGCATCTTCTTGACCACCGGCGGTTCGATGGTGGAAGAAGCAGTCTTTACAAACTCACCCTGTTCCTTCAGGGTAGCGAGCAGTTCCTTGCTGGTTACTCCGAGCTGCTTTGCTAGCTCGTGAACACGTAGCTTTCCGGGCACTTGTCTCCTCTTGGTATCGACTAGGAGCCAAGGCCGCGGAAACTGGCCTGACCCCTAGTTAGGTTTGTTGGACTTTCATCGCTGATGCTTCATCGTTGTGCGCTCATCAGTGTTCGGTCTTCCTTTGTAACTCTGGTTTGTACGAATTTAACGCGGCATTTCCCGCGCCAAGTACTTGTCCGCTGTGCGCTTCCAAGTACTGCCGTACCTGACCTGTGTCCACGGGTGCGGACGTGCGAAGCGCGCGCTTGAAAGCGCGTTTGCGCTCCGCCAGCTCGAGTGCAGAAATAGTGGGGCTAATCCACGCTCCGCGGCCGGGAAGCCGACGGTGTGGATCGGCTACCAGACGGCGGCCGTGCGGATCATCTCTATCGATGACCACCCGTAGCAAGTCCGAATCTGGCAGGCGGCGGCGAGTAGCGATACAAGTCCGGAGTCTTAGCCTCTCAGACATTCAACTCCTTACTTTTCGCGTCGCCAATATGCCCCAATCTGCAACTGGGCCGTTTACCAGCCTACGCTACAAAAGCGCAGATCCTTAATTAGCGTCAGCATCCGAGTGGATATCAATCTTCCAGCCGGTCAAACGGGCAGCTAGACGGGCATTTTGACCCTCTTTACCAATGGCCAGGGAGAGCTGATAATCCGGCACCACCACGCGGGCGATTTGCGCCTCGTTGTCTACAACGGTGACCTTAACCACCTTCGAGGGGGCTAGGGCATTGCCCACATAGACCGTGGGGTCCTCACTGAAGTCAATGATGTCAATCTTCTCACCGCCGAGCTGGCGCATAATGTTATTGACGCGCTGGCCGCGCGGTCCGATGCAGGCACCCTTGGCGTTAAGGCCCTTGGCGTGGCCGATAACAGCCACCTTGGAGCGGTGTCCCGCCTCGCGGGCAATGGCAATCATTTCTACGGTGCCATCGGCAACCTCAGGAACTTCGAGCTCAAAGAGTCCACGCACCAGCTCAGGGTGGGTGCGTGAGAGGTTGATCTGCACCTGGGCGCCATTGCGGTTTACGCCTACGACATAAGCCTTAATGCGGTCACCATGTTCAAGCTTCTCGCCCGGAATCTGCTCGGCTGGCAGCAAGATACCGTCCTGAGATTCCAGTTCAGAGCCCAACTGGACCACCACGATGCCGCGGGCATTAGCACGCGCATCGCGCTGGACAATGCCACTGACCACGCGGCCGCTGAGTTCTGAGTAGGAATCATAGGTGCGCTCTGCTTCCGCCTCGCGCAGCTTGCGCAAAATAGCGTCGCGTACGGCCTGTGCGCCCACGCGTCCAAAGTTTTCCGGAGTGTCATCGTATTCGGTGGTAACTTCCCCGGTTTCCGGGTCGCGCTCCGAGACAATGACGCTGACTGCACCAGTGGTGGCGTCGATATCGACGCGGGACTTGGCGCCTTCTACCTTGCCGCCAGCATTAGACTCGCGGTAGTCCAGGTAGGAATACAACAAGGCACCCGCAATCGATTCCAGCAAGTCCTTTACCGGGACGTTGCGCTCGGATTCGATGGTGCGAAGTGCCTGCAGATCAATATTCACTTGTCATTCCTCTCGGTTGCCGGTTAATTCTCGGCTTCTTCAAACGTCTTTTGCACTGCCGCTAACTCCTGTTCGGACGGCTGTGCAAACTCAATTTCTACCACTGCCCGGGCAATGTTTTCCAATCGCTCGGCACGCACTTGCACGTCCTTTTTGGTTGCCGTGATGAGGATTACGGCATCGGCGGCGTCGTTAAGCGCACCAATGCGCGCCGTCTGTGTCTTGCCATCGCCAAGGTCGAAAGAGACTTTGCGTCCCCGATTGCGGCGCCAGTGGCGTGGGGCAGTCAGCGGCAAATCCACGCCGGGGGTGGAAACCTCCAAGGTGTAGCCGGCACCAAAATTCAACTCCCCTTGCGCTTCCTTGTCATCAAAGAAGGCAGAAATATCGTTTGATACTTCCTCCAGCACATCGGAACTAGGGCGCTTATCGCCATCAATACGGATAATCACCTGGGATTTCTTCCCCGCTTTGGTGGTTTTAATGTCTTCTACATCCAGTCCCCGCTCAGCGAGCTTCGGCTGCAGAAGATCGGTCAATTGTTGTGCATCTGGGAAAGCCATGCCCACTAGCCTACGTGCTACGGAGTACAGTCTTTTGCGTGAACCGCCGACGTATAGCTTTGACCCTCGTAGCCGCAACCGCCCTCCTGCCTACTGTGGCGGGGTGCCAAGCGGTTGATTCCGTCGTCGCCTATTTTGGTCCGCGGCCAGAAAACAGGCTGCTGGCGCTTGCCGACGCCGCCGCAACCGACGCCCTTGCCCTCAGCGGCGTTGACGACCATGCCGCGGGGCTGCGCAGCTCCCAGGCGGATGCGCTTTATGCGGAGATTACGCGCCTGTGCGGCACCGATGCTACCGGCGACGCCCCGCGCTCCTGTGAAGTAGAGCGCCCAACGAAGGCCAATCGTGCCGTAGACTCCAGCGAAATTATGGAAAATGCCGCATCCGCTACGACGGAGGCGGCCGATGAAGTCACCGTTGAATCACGCACGCTCGTTACTGAACAAGCCATTGCCCTCAATGCTTGGTTGCCAGGCGATGCCCCCGATATCCCCGAGCTTTCCCAACCGGAGCAAAAAGGCGCTGCCGATCTCCTTGCCTGGGAATACGAGCAGGTATACGGCCTAGATTTCGCCCGCGCTTACGTGGGTCCGGAGCATGAAGACGATGTGGATCATCGCCTAGCAGTCCACCACCGCCGCATCGACGCCCTCCAAGATGCGCTTGCCCGCTATGGCACTATTCCGCAGCCAGAACCGGCCTATACCTCGGGGGAACAAGAACTACCCCACGATTCCGCCTCTGCACTGGATTTTATCAATGGCCTTGCCGATCGCGACGGACGCAAATGGTCAGCTGCTGCCACGAATGCGGCACAGGAAGAGTCTCCGGACCAAGAGTGGGTCACCTGGCTGGTTGGCATAGCCGCCGAGTCCCACGGGATGCACTAAGACACCACTAGCCTGCCAGCCCACCTGTACATCCACTGAACGCTAGACAGTAGAAAAACAACAACCTTTACGGCCGCATGCATTGCATCGACTCTTCAAACGTGCGTAAGTTGGGCGACCATGAGCTTGCAGGAGATTCCGCAAGCTAGAAAGACACAAAGAGAAGGAGTTTCCTCTCAATGCGTTCTAAGAAGACCATTTTGACCGTATCCGCCGCTGCACTGGGCCTTGCAGGTCTTGCTGCACCCGCCGCTACCGCCGCACCGGCTAGCGCATGGGACCAGGTAGCCGCCTGCGAGTCCGGCGGCGACTGGCATATCAATACCGGAAACGGTTACCAGGGTGGCCTGCAGTTCAACGCGCAAACCTGGTCTGCCAATGGCGGCACCCAGTACGCTGCAACCGCTGACCAGGCAACGCGAGAGCAGCAGATTGCCGTGGCCGAAAACGTTCTGGCCACCCAGGGCGCTGGCGCATGGCCTAACTGCGGCGGCCCAGTTGCCGGCTAAGTCCTAGGCTCCGGCACGAAAGCGAAAACCGGCCCCTCCCCACCCTGCGGCGTTTCCGCGGGGTTGAGGACGGGGCCGGCTTTTCTGCTGCGTCTTCCTGGCTAGCGCGCAGCAATGCCAATTGCTTTAAGCCTCGTGCTTGGCAATATTCCAGGCATACATCATGAGCAGCACCTGCAGCGGCTGGCGGATGACGTGGTAGATCTTTTTCGGCCACCCGGACTTGCGCTCGATCCACGCGTGGTACATATTGGCTGGCCATACAGCGGCAAAGAGCGCAAGCGCAGAAGCACCACCGAACCCACGGGTAGCGCGGCGCCGCAGCAACGCACCGGTGGCAATCTCCCAGAGACCAGAGGCAAAGTTATAAAACCGTGCAGGTCCAGGCAGGTGCGGCGGAACGATGGATTCGAAAGTTTGCGCCTTCACAAAGTGCAATACGCCTATGGCGGAAAGTACGGTGGAAAGTCCATTCTTTTGGAAATTCATGCCTTCCACGGTACCCCGACGCGAATCATTGCGCGCTTTTCTAACCGCGAACCAGCTCAAGAATCTTGTCCACGATTTCCTCCGCCGGGACCTCCAGGGTCTCTCCGCCGCGGATGCGCAGCTCTATCTTGCCTTCCTTGAAGGCACGGCCCAGGACTGCCACAAATGGCATGCCTAGCAGCTCTGCATCCTTGAACTTCACGCCTGGGGAGACCTTCGGACGGTCATCAAAAAGCACCTCGATCCCCTTGGCGGAGAGCTCTTCTACCAGTTTGTCGCCAGCCTCCATAGCGGCGGCATCCTTGTTGGCCACGGCCACGTGCACCTGATAGGGAGCAACGGCAACCGGCCAATTGAGTCCCTTATCATCGTGGCGTTGCTCGGCCAGCACGGCCAGCATGCGGGTAATGCCGATGCCATAGGAGCCCATAGTAGGAACCGCGCGCTTGCCGTTTTCATCCAGGATTTGTACATCGAAGGCCTCGGTGTACTTGCGGCCCAGCTGGAAGATGTGGCCCAGCTCGATGCCACGCTCCAGGGTCAACGTGCCCTGGTTATCCGGGGCAAGATCGCCTTCCTTGACCTCTGCGGCCTCGATAAACTCATCCACCGTGAAATCGCGGCCGGCCACGCAGCCAACAACGTGGCGCTCACTCGCATCAGCGCCGGCAATCCACGCTGTACCCTTGACCACGCGCGGATCGGCCAAGACCTTAATGCCATTGGCATTCAATACGCGCGGTCCAACATAGCCCTTGACTAGGAAGTCATTGTCAGCAAAGTCTTTGTCCCCGGCCAATTCAAACTCCACCGGCTCGAGTGCAGCCTCAAGGCGCTTTTCATCCAGCTCACGATCACCTGGGATGAGCACGGCGGCCAACTCGGACTCGCGCTTTTCGCTCTCAGCAGCTGGGTGGAAGAGCTTTACCATCATGCATTTGAGGGTATCTGCGGCCCTGACCTCGCGGCCGTCGATAGTAATTCCAGCTTGCTTTGCCCAGTTAACGAGTGAATCAATGCTCTCTGCATCCGGGGTATCGTATTCCTGCGCCTCCGGCTGGCCCTCGATGTCCTTCTCCGCCGGCGCTG
This sequence comes from Corynebacterium yonathiae, assembly GCF_027570195.1. Lineage (GTDB taxonomy): Bacteria > Actinomycetota > Actinomycetes > Mycobacteriales > Mycobacteriaceae > Corynebacterium > Corynebacterium yonathiae. Next base: position 82,463 of record NZ_JAKMUZ010000002.1, on the reverse strand, counting down.
GGGTAACTACGGCTTCCACGTTGGCAGCATAATCGCCTTCAGTAGAGCGAACGAAGGTATCTTCACCGACTTCAGAGACGGCGAGGAACTCTTCCGAGGCAGAACCACCCATCGCGCCAGAGGTAGCCTTACAAATGGCGTAATCAATCTCTAGACGGTTGAAGATATTCTGATACGCCTTCCGGTGGCGACCATAGGACTCATCCAAGCCCTCATCAGTCATGTCGAAGGAGTATGAGTCCTTCATGGTGAACTCACGGCCACGCAGCACGCCGGCGCGGGGGCGCTCCTCATCGCGATACTTGGTCTGAATCTGATACAGCGTAACCGGAAAATCCTTATAAGAAGAATACATGTCCTTTACGGCGCTGGCAAACATCTCCTCATGGGTAGGGCCGAGTAGCATGTCTGCGTTCTTGCGGTCCTTCAGGCGGAAGAGATTATCGCCGTATTCAACCCAACGGTTAGTCTTTTCATAAGGCTCGCGTGGCAGCAGGGCCGGAAAGAGCATTTCCTGGCCGCCAATAGCATCCATTTCCTGACGGACTACATCTTCAATCTTGCGCAGGGTGCGCAGACCCAACGGCAGCCAGGTATACACGCCCGGCGCGACGCGGCGTACATAACCAGCGCGAACGAGCAGCTTATGGCTAGGGACCTCGGCATCAGCGGGATCCTCACGGAGGGTACGGAGAAATAGTTCAGAAAGGCGGGTAATCATGCACCAAAATATACCTCGCTACCCTGTATATATGCTCATTATCCTCCCTCCTTCAGAAACTAAAGCGCACGACGGTACGGGCCAGCCTCTTGACTTTGATAAGCTCTCTTTCCCACAACTGCACGACACCCGGCGCGAAATCGCCGCTGAGCTGCAGTCTCTTCCGGTTGACGAGGCCATGGAAGTATTGCGGCTTTCGGAAAAGCTGCGCGGTGAGGCCGAATCCAATCAGGGGCTGTATACCACCCCCACCATGCCGGCCGTGTTGCGCTATACCGGCGTGCTTTTTGATGCCTTAGACGCTCCCACCCTTCCCACGTGGGACCGCCTTGCCATTGGCGACGCCCTTTTTGGCGTCCTCCGCGCCAGCGACCCCATCCCCCATTACCGTCTGTCGGGCGGGACAAAACTTAACGGCCGCACCATGAAATCGCACTGGGGCAAGCAGATTACGCAGACTCTGGAGGGGGTAGACGAGCTTATTGTTGATCTGCGCTCGGGTACGTACCAACAATTGGGCCGGGTGAAAGACGCGGTAACGGTGCGGGTGGAAAGCGTGCAAGAAGATGGCTCGCGGAAGGTAGTCAGCCACTTTAATAAGCACTACAAGGGCCTCCTCGCCCGCGAGCTAGCGCTCTCTCCTGCCGATGCCTATAGCGCCGCCGACGTTGCTGCTATCGCGCGCGCCGCGGGGATGACCATTGAAGAGCCGAGGCCAGGGTCGAGTGAGCTTACGCTCGTCGTGAAGCGTTGAGCCCACTAGGACACCACTCAACGCAACCTGTTTAGCGCAGCAGCGGGTTATACAACAGGCTATTGCGCTGTACAGAGCATTCGGTGGCTACATGCACTGAGCTAGCGACGTGCCCCGACTCGCGCAGAGGATACAGCTGACCTACTACCTTATCGCGCAGGTCCCAGGGCGAAATGGTGTTGAGGTAGATCTTGGTGCCGCCTTCGAATCCGGCAAGGGTGGAAATTCGCAGTTTGATGAGGATGCGCCATGGTTGGGCAACATCGACGTCAGCGGGCTTGTGGTGCCATTCCTCATTGCAGGGCACCTCGCGGCCAACTGCGGCGTGGGCCGCGTGCACAAGGTCGCTCATGGCGCGGACTTCCTCTTCCGACTGCCGCCACGGCTCGCAGGTTGCGGACTTGGAGTAGACCTCCAAGGTGGGATAGCGGTGACCAAAGCCCGCGAAGAGGACGGCATGATCATTTTCCGCAATGATGAGGTTGCGGCTAGCGGCATAATCCACCGCCCACTCGTTGTACATATTCATATTGCTGCGCAGCATCTGGACTTCTCGGTGTGAAGCCATGCCGCGATCATCGATAGCAACGAGCTGCTTGTGCAGGTGCTCGAAGGAGGCGCCGGCTGGCTGCAGCCAGTTTTGGAAAGCCACCACGTAAGGCGCGTAGCGGTTGCGCTCGTAGAGGTCCCGCATGGAGTCGATGGTCAGCTGCATAAACAGCAGATGTTCTTCGGCGCTTAGCGTGCCTGAAGATGCCAACTGCGAATCATCTTGTGCGCCGCGCTCAAAATGGCGGCCCGCCACGATGACGTCGTGACCGCCGGCGAAGAATCCAGCGGCTTGGTCCACCAATTCTTCTTCGCTTGCCTCAGGCAGGTGCGCCGCCTTGCGCTTAGTGCGCACTATCTTGAGCACATGTTCTCGGCCGGCCGGATCGCTGATGTAGTTATCCATGCGCTGGCGGGTTTCGGCATCCATTTCAAAGCCGTAGTTGGCGTGCCAGTACTCATAGGAGACGATTTCAAACAGGTTGGGGATGCGGCGAAAGGCCGCTACGGTGTGGTCGTATTCCTGCAAAGGCAATCCACGCACAATCCCGCCGGAAGGCAGGATGCGAGCCTTTTCCGGCGGGGTATCGGTCATGCGTCCGGAGCAAAAAGCGCACCGGTGGGCCAAGTCCTCCTCTTGTAGCGGCTGCGGGTTAGCTACTGGTACAGCCAGCGGGCGGTTGCCGCGCCCTGGCACGGTCCACACCTCGGTTCCTGAGAACGGGTTGACCTGTTTGACCGTGCCATCCCGCATGGACTGGATGGGCTCAATGCGGGCAAAAAGTGCGTCACTCATGCCCACTAGGGTAGTAACGCCTAGTAGCTATTTCGCAACAGAGCGACGACGCGCCACCGCACAGGCCCCGCCAACGGTGAGCAAGATCATCACGATTAGAATGACAGCGGCACCGGCTCGAGATTGCTCATCACCACTGCGATTGACGCCCATTACTAGCCCCCAAGCGTTGGCATCAGGCAGCACGCGGAGGATAGCCTTAGCCCAAGGAGCGCTAACGGCATCGAGGGCGGTTTCAATGACGAAATACTCTGCCACGAGAATCATCGCTGCGAGTGCACCACTGCGCAAAAGGTAGGCCAAGCTGGTAGCTAACAGGATAAAGACAGTCCACTCAACGTAGGCAAGGATGAACCCATTGTTATCCGGCCAATGCATGAAGCTGTCAAAATTGAAATCACCTCCGAAGGCAGTAATCAACAGCGTGGCTACCATCATGCCCAGTGTGGCCGCGAGCAGTAACGAAAAGGTGATGATGAAAAATTGGCTCAGCACTATACCTACGCGGCGATTTGATGAGAGGTATGACCATGAAACTGTTCCATTACTTTGGTCCCCGCCTACCATCATGGCGGCAGCAAACACCATCACGACAATGGCGAGTGAACCGGAAATGGACACATCGACAGCCTCGAACTTGCCGTCGACCGTACCATTGAAGTCATTCGCCCAAGCCAACAAGACAGCGCCGGCAGCCATGCCAGCTGAAACTACGGCGAGGTATATCCAAGTAGAGCGGAGCGAAAATAGTTTCCGGGATTCAGAAATCAGAGCGTTCATTTAACTCAATCCTTTGCAGATGAAGCGTATTGTGCAGGTGAAAAACTATGCAGAGCGGTAGGCCACGTGGTCGGCAGTGGCGCCGAGGTAGGCCTCTTCCAGAGAGGGCTGCTTGCGTTCCAAGCTGGAGATGAGGATGCGGTTATCCAGGCAGATTCGGCCGATGTCAGAGCCTTCTAGGCCGCGCACGCGCAGGACTTCGCCGTCAAAGGAGGTCTCCGCATCGGTGCCGTGTAGCAGACGGAGGAGCTCATCGGGTTGGTCAACGATGACCTCAAAGCTTGCGCTTTCCGTACCGTTCACGAATTCATCCATAGTGCCTTCACCTAACAGCTTGCCCTTGCCGATGACCACAAGGCGGTCTGCTGTTAGCTGCATTTCCGAAAGCAAGTGGGAAGAAACAAGTACGGAGCAGCCGGCCTCAGCGAATTCACGGATGCGAGCACGCATCCAGTGCACGCCTTCGGGATCGAGGCCGTTGACGGGTTCGTCGAGAAGCAAGTGCTTCGGCTCCCCGATAAGCGCACAGGCAAGGCCCAGACGCTGCTTCATACCCAGCGAGTATCCGCCCACGCGCTTGGTGGCTACCTGGGTAAGGCCGACGCGGTCCAAGGTGTCATCCACGTGGTCCATGGACACGCCCTGCAACGCAGCCATATAGCCCAAGTGCGCACGGGCGCTGCGACCCGGGTGGAACCAGTTGGCATCCAGCAACGTGCCCACCGTGGTGGCAGGATTGGACAGTTCGCGGAAAGGCGTGCCATCAAAGGTCGCGGTGCCGGAAGTCGGATTCTCTAGGCCCACGCACATGCGCATGGTGGTGGACTTACCAGAACCGTTCGGGCCGAGGAATCCGGTGACTTGGCCGTCTGGGACCTCAAAGGAGAGGTCATCTACTGCTTTAAAGGTACGGAAATTCTTGAAAAGGTGTGAAACTTTGAGCATGGTTTCCATCGTGCCGCCTGACCAGCACGCAGTAACCATCCTCGGGAGTGATTTAGCAGGTCATACCTAGGGATGAGACAGCAGCTCCTCTACCGAAACCACGCCATGAGTTAGGGCATACAGCACGGCATGAACACGGTCGCGCGAGCTGGTCTTAGTAAGAATATGGCGCACGTGAGTCTTCACCGTGGCCATGGATACGAACTCGCACTCCGCGATTTCGGTATTCGAATACCCCAATGCCATCAACTTAAGGACGTCAAGCTCGCGTGGGGTGAGGTCTGCTGACGGAGGGACGGGCGGTGCCGCCGCGGGCTCCACGTGGTTGGTGGGCGACTTAGAAGCAGCCTGTTCGCTGCGTAGTTGCTGCAGCACCTGGGCGGTAATGCGCGGCGAAAGCACCGCCTCGCCGGAATGCACGGTACGGATGGCGGCGAGGAGTTCTTCAGGTTCTACATCTTTCAGCAGGAATCCGGAAGCCCCAGCGGAAATGGCGCCGTGGACAAAGTTCTGGTCATCGAAGGTGGTAAGCATAATGACCTGGGTTTCCGGAAACTCTGGCAGGAGCCTTTCGGTGGCGGCGATACCGTTGACGCGGGCCATCTGGACATCCATGAGCACAATATCGGCGGGCTGCGCGCGGGCTAGATCGAGCACTTCATCGCCATCGGATGCCTGCCAAGCAACTTCTAAATCCTCTTGGGAGCCGAGAAGCATAGCGAACCCGGCGCGCACGAGGGGCTGATCATCTACCAAGCCAATGCGGATGGGGCCAGCATGCGAGCTTGCTGGCTGCTTAGGGCTAGTCATTGGGTACCTCCACGGTAATTAAGAAATGTCCATCCTCAGTGCGGGTCTCAACGCTGCCACCATAGGCCTTGACGCGCTCGCTCATTCCGATGAGGCCGTAGCCAGGATTGTGATTATTCGGCGTACGCGAGGCCGGGTTATCGGCGTTAAGTACTAAGCCATTTCCAGTAGAGCGAAAGCGCAGTACTCCCCTTTTATCACGCGAATGCTTGATCATATTGGTCAAAAGTTCTTGCACCACGCGGTAGACGGTGAATTGGTATAGCTCGTCGCTTTCGGTCGGCAAATCCTCCAGCCCGTGCACGGTGATATCGAAACCGGTGCGGCGCGCTTCCGAAATAAGTCCTGCAATATCGCTCGCACCAGGTGCCTTGGTATCGGCGCGGGAATCCCCATCACGCAGCACAGAGAGCAAACCGCGCATCTGTTTGAGGGAATCGCGGGAGGTAGAGGCGATGGTCTCCAAGGCTTCTGTGGCTGCTGCGGGATTTTTGGCGGCGGCGAACCGGGCGCCGTCGGCAAGGGCAATAACGCCCGCTAAATTATGCGCCACAATGTCATGCATCTCGCGGGCAATGCGGTTGCGCTCTACCGCGCCAGCCATTTCCGCACGTTCAATCAGCAGCTGCTGGTCCTCGCGCTTTTTACGGTCATTGGTGCCAAGCAAGTAGAAAAAGCCCATAACCGGCCACGCCATGGCGATGAGGGACCCAAAAGCAGGCAGCGGGCCGATGCTAGAATCCTCTAGGCCAAAGTCGATGCCGCCAAAAACCCTCCGCCCGTAGAGCGACGCTGCAGTGGCCGCCAAGGTGCCTAATGCAATCCACCCTATCCAGATCCGTTGTAACCGCTTGGGTGAATGTGCACCTATAAGAAATACGCAGTATGCCACTGGGAAGAAGTGAGCGTTACCCATTGCAGCCAGCGGGGTAAAGATGCACACCGTTAATGTAATCGCAATAAACCCAATAGCGTATTCCTTGAGCTTAGGATGCAGCCACAGTGATAATGGAACTCCAACGGCATAAAGTAAGAAGACCAACTCTTGAAAAAGCGATGTTTTATCAATGGCACCTTCTGCCGCCGGCACCGAAGAAACCCAGAAAAACAACGGAATGATAATTCTCCACGGCGAGCCTACCCAGGCACGAACCGCATCCGGCCATAGCTTCTTCATGGCCTTCTAGGCTAGCGCAGGCTTCAGGCTATAGTCCTCATCCCTGGGGCTGACTAAACTGGCGGGCATGCAGCACGAGTTCTTTGAGGTTGATGTTTTTGCCACCGGCGCCTTTAACGGAAATGCGCTCGCGGTAGTAGCCGGTGCCGATATCTTAAGCTCCCAGCAGATGCAGTCCATTGCGTACTGGACCAACTTTTCTGAGACCACCTTCCTGCTCGAGCCTACCGACGCCCGCGCGGACTACCGCGTGCGCATTTTCACCCCGTACGAGGAGTTTGACTTCGCTGGCCATCCCACCTTAGGGAGTGCCGCCGCGTGGCGTGCCCTAGGCAATCACCCGCGAGTGGAGGGAACACTCGTCCAAGAATGCGGCGTGGGTCTAGTTACCGTCCGCGAAGAAGACTCAGTCTTTTCCTTTGCTACCCCGCCGCTGCGCCGCGAGGAACCGCTGTCCCCAGAAGAGCTAGAGGAAGCGTGCGTCGGGTTGGGCCTTGAAAGCGCAGACATTGTGGACCACAGCTGGGTAGACAATGGTCCGGGCTGGCGCCTGCTGCAAATGCGTAACGCCGACGCGGTGCGCGCAGTGACGCCGCAAGCAGGGCGCCCCAAGGTCGGCATTGTGGGGCTCAATGCCCGCGCTGCAGAGGGCGAGCCGGCTTATGAAGTGCGAGCTTTTACCACTCAATTCGAGGATCCGGTGACTGGGTCTTTCAATGGCGGCGCCGCGCAGTTTATGCGCTCGCGAAACCTAGTCCCGCCACGCTATACGGCTGTGCAAGGAAGCCAGATAGGCAGAGCGGGCGAGGTCTTTATTAACGATGATGGCACGGATATCTGGGTAGGCGGGCGCGCCCATATTCGCGTGCGCGGAACACTGGAGGTTTAAATGCAGCTACACCACGATTTTGCCCAGAAGCTTCCCCACTTGGTCCGCCCTACCGAAGGCGAGGAGCAGCCGCACCCACAACTGCTTATCCTCAACGAGGAGCTAGCCACACAGCTAGGCCTTGATCCGGACTGGCTGCGCTCCTCCGAAGGCATCGAGTTCCTCACCGGCCGCGCGGGCGGCCACGCCATGGCCTATTCCGGCTTCCAATTCGGTGCATTTAATCCGCAGATGGGAGACGGCCGCGCCATGCTCTTAGGAGAGGTGGAAAAGGACGGCCAGCTGTGGGATCTCCATGCCAAGGGAACTGGGCTGACACCCTTTTCCCGCCCGGGCTCCGATGGCCGCGGAACGCTTTCTTCCATGCTGCGTGAATACCTTGTTTCTGAAGCCATGTATGCCTTGGGCGTGCCCACCACCCGGGCACTTGCAGTACTCTCCACCGGCCAGCCCATCCAGCGCGGCCACGTACAGCCTGCCGGAATAGTAGTGCGCGTGGCCGCCAGTCACATCCGCGTCGGCACCTTCCACCTCGCCGCGCAGACTGATTACACACGTCAGCTGGCCGATTATGCCATCGCGCGCCACTACCCTGGTGCGGACTACCAGCATTTTTTCGCCCAGGTGATGGATACACAGATCCGCACTGTTTCCCAGTGGATGCGGCTCGGCTTTATCCACGGCGTGATGAATACGGATAACACCACCATCTCCGGCGAGACGATTGACTATGGCCCGTGTGCCTTCATGGAGTCCTATTCACCGAGCACGGTATTTTCTAGCATCGATACCCAAGGCCGCTATGCCTTTGGCAATCAACCCTCAATCCTGGGCTGGAATCTGGCGCGCTTGGCGGAGTCCTTCCTGCCGCTCTTTGACCTGGATATGAATAAAGCCATGGACTTCGCCCAAGAGTCAATCAACGGCTTCGCAGATCACTTTGAGGCCCAGCGCAAGGCAGATATGGCGGCGGCTTTGAATACCTCCCCAGACCTTATCTCTTCTTATTCCACCGCCATGCAGCTCAACGGCCCGGATATTACGCTGGCCCACCGCGCTCTTGCCGACGCCGCCGCGGGCCACCCCGCCCCCGCCCGTGAGCTTTTGCCTGAGGGCGACTTCTTAGAGGAGTATCTGGCTTCTTCTCCGGATCCGGCCCGTGTAGATAGCGCCATGCCGCGGGTTATCCCGCGCAATCTCGCAGTGGAATCAGCGCTGAGCGCTGCAGAACGCGGAGACATAGGCCCCTATCAGGAACTCCTCCACGCGGTAACGCACCCATGGGAGCCCAACCCCTCATTCGAATCGCCGGACCCCAACGGTCTGGAGGGATACCTCACTTACTGCGGCACCTAGCTCCTGCCCACCTCGCCCAGAACGAGTAAACCCCTGTACCGTCTCGGTGCGGTACAGGGGTTATCTAGGAAGAAGCTGGTTCTAGCGGTCCAGCTTCAGGGTTTTCTGGGTGTACTCCCACATCTCGTCATAGAGCTTTTCATCGTTGCTCAGCTTGATGCCATAGGACGGAACCATCTCGCGGATCTTGTCTGCCCAATCGATCATGTGCTCGCCGAAGCAACGCTCCAACAGCTCCAGCATGACGGCTGGGGCGATGGATGCACCCGGGGAAGCGCCGAGCAGGCCGGCGATATTGCCCTCCTGGTTATTGACCAGGGTGGTGCCGAACTCGAGGGAGCCGAACTGCGGGGCACCGGCTGGCTTGATTACCTGGACGCGCTGGCCAGCGATGACGGTCTCCCAGTCGCTTTCCTTTGCCTCCGGTACGTACTCGCGCAGGGCCTCCACGCGGTCGGAGAAGCTCTTGCGCACCTCGTCTACTAGGTACTTGGTCAGGCCAAACTCCTGGACGGCAACGCCAAGGTAAGAGGTGATGTTGTCCGGGCGGATGGACTTAAACAGGTCTAGATAAGTGCCCTTCTTCAGGAACTTCGGGCTCCAGCCACCGTAAGGGCCGAATAGCAGGCCCTTCTCACCGTCGATTACGCGTGTATCCAGGTGCGGCACGGACATTGGCGGGGCACCGACAGCTGCCTTACCGTAAACCTTTGCTTGGTGCTGCTCGATGAGCTCAGGGTTCTTGGAGCGCAGCCACAGACCGGATACTGGGAAGCCTGCGTAACCGGCAACCTCCTTAACCTTTGCCTTGCGTAGCAAGTCGAGGGCGTAACCACCGGCACCAACGAAGACGAACTTAGCCTTTACGACGGTGATATCACCGGTGTGCTTGTTCTTGGAGTACACCTTCCAAGCGGAGCCATCGCGCTTGATATCGATGACCTCGTGGCCGTAGCGGATCTCAGTACCGGAGGCCTTAGCTGCGGTCAGGAACTGCTTGGTCAGCGCGCCGAAGTTAACGTCAGTGCCGGCATCAGTCCAAGAGATTGCTACCTTATTGGAAAAGTCACGGCCCTGTGCCATCAGCGGCAGCTTCTCTGCAAAGACAGAATCATCGGCGGAGAACTGCATGCCTGGGAACATGTGCTTTTCACTCAGCACGTCGTAGCGGCGCTTAAGGTAATCCACCTGGATTTCACCCTGAGCGAAGGATACGTGCGGGACCGGGTTAATGAATTCGCTTGGGTCAGTAAGGATGCCGTTATTGAGCTGGTGGGACCAGAACTGGCGAGACTTCTGGAATTTCTCGTTAATGCCCAGAGCCTTGGAGACATCAATGCGGCCGTTCTTCTCCGGGGTGTAGTTCAACTCGCACAGTGCGGAGTGGCCGGTACCGGCGTTATTCCACGGGGAGGAGGACTCCAATGCGGGGCCGTCGAGGCGCTCAAAGACCATTTGAGTCCAGCTGGGCTCCAACTCGCGGAGCATAGCACCCAGGGTGGCGCTCATGATGCCGGCACCGATAAGTGCTACATCGACCTCATCTACAACCTGTGCTGTCTTCTTAGCGGAGGACACTGTGTTATTACCTCTTCGAATTGAAAATAGATATCCATCGGCGCGGTCTACGCCTTGTTTTTAGCGCTTAGCGCCCCGCGCTACCATCGTTGCACTATGACAACTTGGCAGCGCGTCACGCATTAAGGCCTTACTCTACGCTTTTCTTACTCAATTTGGGATTTCTCCCCCAGACCAGTGGCAAAAATGTGGGAATTTCCGCCCCCCATTATTTATACCTCAGCACCCACACCATCAATCCTTCATTGCACCTAGAATCGTGGCATGGTTACACACTCCCCGGTATGGGGCCCAGATAAACTCGGTCCCGACTTTGAAGCTTCCACCCTTGACTTGGGCGAAGACCCCGACGACGAGGGCAACGTGGTCACCACGCTGGTGCACTACGCACCCCAGCAAGCAGGCGATGCCGCACGAGAGTCATCCGCCACCTCATCCCGCCCGGCACTGGTGTGGCTACACGGCATGACTGACTACTTCTTCCACACCCACGTAGCCGAGCACTTTGCCGCCCAAGGTTATGACTTTTACGCCGTCGATCTGCGCAAGTGTGGCCGTTCGCGCCGCCCCGGCCAGTCATGGCACTATGTTTCGGATTTGGCGTTTTATTTTGCTGACCTCACCGCCGCACTCGATGCCATCCCTAATGATGAGGTTATCTTCATCGCTCACTCCACCGGTGGCTTAATCGCTCCGCTATGGATGGATCACCTGCGCCACTCCGACCAACAACGCCACCGGAGGCTAAAGGGCCTCATCCTCAATAGCCCGTGGCTCGACATGATGGGTGTGCCTGGCCAGGTTCTCACCCCACTCAAACCGCTGTTGTACGCGCTGGCTCGCATCGCTCCCATGACTCCCCTTCCCGGTAGCAACCTCACCGCCTATGGCGAGTCTGTTCACAAAGATTTCTACGGCGAGTGGAATTTTGACCTTCGCTTTAAGCCACTGGCTGGGCATAAAAAGTATGTCGGCTGGATAGCCGCAGTATTCCGTGGCTTTGACGCTATCCACAGCGGGCGTGTTGATGCCGGCGTACCTATTTTGACCCTGCAGTCCACTCGCACTCAGCTGGGTCAGCCCTATTCCGACAGCGCGAACCACGCGGACGTCATCATTGATGTTTCCCAAACGCGCCGCTGGGCAAAGGAACTTGGCGTCCACTACACTTTGCACCCCATCAAGGGCGCTAGGCACGATGTTTTTCTATCGCTTCCGGATCCGCTCCAAGAGGCTTTCGGTGCCTGTGACGAGTGGTTGCCCACAGTCCTAGATTCCCATAAATCCGTCCAGTAATTTAGCCCCTAAATATAAGGAATAAACATGACTCCTTCACACCAGACTCACACGTCGGCCGGCGAGGAACATTTTGACCTCATCATCATCGGCTCTGGCTCCGGCAATTCCATTCCCAGCCCGGAGTTTGATAACCACAAGATCGCCATTATTGAGAAGGGCACCTTTGGCGGCACCTGCCTCAACGTAGGCTGCATTCCCACCAAGATGTACGTCTACGCCGCCGATATTGCCTTGGCTGCACGCGAGGCCGGCCGGCTAGGCCTTGACGCACAGGTCAATAGCGTGGACTGGGATTCCATCGTGGACCGCGTCTTTACCAACCGCGTTGACCAGATTGCCCAAGGCGGCGAGGAGTACCGCCGCGGTGAGGAAACCCCGAATATCACCGTATACGACGAGCACGCCCGCTTTATCGGCCCGAAAACCCTTAAGACCGGCGAACATGTCATCACTGGCGACCAAATTGTCATCGCTGCTGGCTCCCGCCCGGTCATTCCGGCCGTTTATGCCAATTCCGGCGTGAAGTACTACACCAATGAAGACATTATGCGCATGGACCACCAGCCAGAGAGTCTGATTGTGGTGGGCGGTGGCTATATCGCGATGGAGTTTGCCCATGTCTTTGACGGCCTCGGCACCAAGGTCACCGTAGTCAATCGCTCCGAGACTTTGCTGCGCCACCTTGATGACGACCTTTCCAGTCGCTTTAATCAGATTGCTCGCGACCGCTTCGACGTGCATATTGCCAATGGCACCAAGCTCGAGGAGACCGACCAGGGAGTGCGGTTGGAATTGGACAATGGTGAGTCCATAGAAGCAGAGGCAATCCTGGTCGCCACTGGACGTACCCCTAATGGTGATCAGATGGACGTAGACAAGTCAGGCATTGAACTGCTTGCCGACGGCCGCGTAAAAGCGGATGAATTTGGTCGCACCACTGCCGAGGGCGTGTGGGCGCTTGGCGACGTCTCCTCGCCGTACATGCTCAAGCACGTTGCTAATGCCGAGACCCGCGCCGTGCAGCACAACTTGCTGCACCCAGAAGACCTCCGCCCACTGCCCCACGACAATGTCCCAGCGGCCATCTTTACCCACCCGCAGATCGCAACGGTGGGCCTTACCGAGAAGCAGGCGCGTAAGGAAGGCTTCGATATCACCGTCAAGGTGCAAAACTTCGGCGATGTTGCCTATGGCTGGGCTATGGAAGATAGCACCGGCATCTGCAAACTAATTGCAGACCGCGCTACTGGGCAGCTTCTCGGCGCTCATCTCATGGGCCCACAGTCCTCTACCTTGATCCAGCAACTGGTTACCGCGATGGTTTATAAGTTGGACATGCGGGAGTTCACGCGTAGCCAATATTGGATCCACCCCGCGCTACCAGAAGTGGTGGAAAACGCCCTTTTGGGACTGGAGTGGCAAAAGTAAATTGTTACGTAATCTTTCTCACACCCGCCCAGTTTTCTTCCAGCTTTTGAAGCATATTCCCGCCTCACGCCAAGGAAGTCTCATTCAGCCTTTCAGGAATTTACCACCATATTGGGCCAGACATTAATTTAATGGATGATATTCCGGTCTTTGTCGCGCAAAAGAGCCGCAGTCTTTTAAAATCCATGAGCTATCGGTTCGAGCCGATTTGAAAACAGCTACCGCACGTTCATGAATATCTCCTGTGTACTCAATAACACTTTGGTTTCCCTGTGCGGAACCCTTGCAAGTACGACTTTTAAGAAATTTTGATACGCCGATCCGCAATGCAGCATTCCCTGGCGCCACCGGTATCGCCGTTGCCTTCGGCGGCACCACTATTGCCGTAGCAGCAGACGGTTTCTCCGCTGAGGCTAACCCGACCACCACCTCAGCTAGCGAGGACCCCTCCCAGCAGGGCTCCTCTTCCGGGGCCAGAACCTCCCTAACAGATTGACCAGAACCTCGAGTACTAAGGCGAACGTCCGGCTGGCGGCACCAAGATCTTCGGCTCTTCTAAGGACTTCTCCGAGCAGTCGGTATGGGCTAAGGTTCTGTACCCCCTGTACCATCCTGGGTGGCATCGGTGCAGTTCTGGGCGGCGTCATCGGCCCGGTCTTCAACTTCATCAACCACGGCCCTTTCTTCTAAGCAACAGCCCTACGGCTAAATCAAAATTTCCGAAGGGTAAATTTCACAATGCGCAACTTCCGCACTGCAGCCGTTGCTACTGCCACCGCTGCTACCGTCGCTTTCGGCGGCGTCGCTGTCGCTTCCGCTGAGAACACCAAGGCTGACGACGGCGAGTTCCCCGCCCTGTCCTCCAAGATCGGCGCTAACGTTGACAAGGATCAGCAGGTAACCGGCCACGCCATCCTCGGCGAAGAGAAGGACAAGGACAACCCTCGCTGGGGCGAGATCTGGCGCGACGGCACCGTTGCTCTGGACATCAACTCGGCAATCGGCACCCTGATCGGTGCCTACAACTACACCGTATAGAACGGCTTCGTCCCTCACGTTCTGGACCCAATCTTCCGCCGCTAATCATTAGCCGTAGATTGGCTCTAGATAGCTAGGGTTTGCAGGGCCTCGTTCTTAGAACGAGGCCCCTATTCTACGCGTCGGTACGCCCTAAGAATGGGACGGCTTAGACACGGCGCCGGCAAGCATACACAAGGTCGCCTTCACTTCCCCGCTTCGGGTCGTGGAGGCGGCCGTCGCTATTTATTCTTAGTCTTCGTCTGGGATGGTAAGGATTTCGTTGCCATCCTCGGTAATGACCAGGGTATGCTCAAACTGGGCGGTGAACTTACCGTCAGTGTTTTGGACGGTCCAGTCATCATCCCAGATTTCATAATCCAGAGAGCCAAGGTTAATCATCGGCTCGACGGTGAGCGTCATACCGGGCTCGAGGATATCGCGGTAGACGGTCGAATCGTGGTGAAGGACAACCAGACCGTTGTGGAAGGTCGGGCCAACGCCGTGGCCGGTAAAGTCGCGCACGACGTTGTATCCAAAACGCTTGGCATAAGACTCAATAACTCGACCAATGACGTTAATTTCGCGGCCAGGCTTTGCTGCCTTGATGCCACGCATAGTGGCCTCTTTGGTGCGCTCCACCAACAGACGGTGCTCCTCAGAGACATCGCCCGCAAGGAAGGTGGCGTTATTATCACCGTGCACGCCATTCTTATAAGCCGTGATATCGATATTGACGATGTCTCCGTCTTCGATCACAGTGGTATCCGGGATGCCGTGGCAGACAATCTCATTAAGGGATACACAGCTGGACTTAGGGAAGCCACGGTACCCCAGCGTAGAAGGGTAGGCGCCGTGGTCACACATGTATTCGTGTGCCACGCGGTCTACATAATCAGTAGTCACACCCGGCTTAACGGCCTTGCCAGCCTCCTTGAGTGCGTTGGCCGCAATCTTGCAGGCCTCGCGCATCTTCTCGATGACCTCTGGGGACTGGACGTAGGGCTCGCCAATGCCCTCCTGTACCTCGTCCTTCCACACGTACTCCGGTCGCTCAATGC
Source organism: Corynebacterium yonathiae (assembly GCF_027570195.1). Classification (GTDB taxonomy): domain Bacteria; phylum Actinomycetota; class Actinomycetes; order Mycobacteriales; family Mycobacteriaceae; genus Corynebacterium; species Corynebacterium yonathiae. Next base: position 67,303 of record NZ_JAKMUZ010000002.1, on the reverse strand, counting down.
TCTCCGGCACGGTGAGGATGGGGGTGGGCTTTCCTGGCTTTAGCTTTCCTCGATTGCTCATGGTTTCCCATGGTAGTCCTCTGCGCCCATAAAGCAGCAGCCGGGGTCTCGAGGGCGGTCGGTGTTCTAACCTTCAGCTGGAGGCGCCGCCCCCTCGTGTGGACCAGAGCGGTAATCGTCGACTTTCTGCAAGAAATTGCTCGTAATGTTGACCGAGGCATCGGAGCCACCACCCAAAACCACGAGGGTGGCAAAGGCAATATCGTCTTCTTCCCGGTAGCCAGTAAACCAGGCATGCGAGCCTTCATTAATCTCGGCCTCACCGGTCTTGCCATAGATGGTGCCGCCAGCAGCCATGCTGCGCGCGGTACCGCTGGTGACCACTTGGCGCATCATAGCACGGACATTGTCCAGCACAGGCTTGGGAATCTGCTGCGGCTTATCGGACGCTTTAGTCTCATGGCCCTCAATCAGCCTAGGCGTTGGCGTCTTGCCATTAGCCACCGTTGCAGAAACCAGCGCCATTCCGAAGGGGCTAGCCAAGTCATAGCCCTGACCATAGCCAGCTTCCGTCCGCTCCAATGGCTCCTTTCCCTCTGGAATCGAGCCAGTGATGGTGGTCAATCCGGGGATGTCATACTCAACGCCGAAGCCGAACTTCTTGCCCATGTCCTTCAATTCACCGGGCTTAAGCTTGGTGGAGATATCCGCAAAGGTGGTGTTGCAGGACTGCGCGAAGGCTTGGCTGAGCGGAACGCTACCTAAAGAGAAGGCATTGTAGTTGGTCACCACGCGGCCAAAGATATCCATAGTTCCCGGGCACGGAACGATGGTATCGGTATTTAGGCCCTGTTTATCCACGCCTGCCGCGGCGGTGAGAATCTTGAAAACAGAACCGGGCGGGTACTGACCCTGTAGGGCGACGTCGCCATCTTCATCGGCTTTTTCTGTTTGGGCTACGGCCAAGATATCGCCATTGGAAGGTCGGATGGCTACGAGCATGGCTTGCGAATCTGCACGCTCATTTACCGCTTCTTGCGCGGCGCGCTGCACATCGTAATCCAGACCAACCTTGATGGAAGGCGCCGCATTGGGATCATGCTTTTCGACGTCCGAAAGAGCCGCACCATTCTCATTGACCACGGAAATAGACCAGCCGGTCTGGCCGTCAACCTCATCCTGGACCGCAGAGCGCACGCGCGACATGAGATCGGGAGCAAGACCGCGGTCGCGGGTAACCAGGGCTGGCTCCTCGTTGAGGCGCACGCCGTCCATACCCTCCACCTTGGGACGCACGGCCTTGGCTTGGTCTTCGGTGAACATAGTGACAGAGAAGGGGCCGTCTGCATCCTCCAATTTCTTGGCCAAGTCCTTAGCATCCATCTCCGCGATGGAATTGTCCTGCCGGTGAGCGGCGGCCAACGCGCCACTGATCTTTGCGGCCGTAGGGCGCACATCTTCTAGCGAGTCGGTATCTACCACCAGCCGGTAGTTGAGCCCTGGGCTCATCAATTCCACCCCATTGGAAGAAACCACGCTGGCACGTTTTGCCTCCAAAGCACGCAGCTCCAAGTGCTGATTTGCCCCCAGGTCCGGGTGTATAAGGCTCGGCTTCCAGCGCACCGTCCACTCATCCTCTGTCTTGGTAAGCGTCATCTGCGTGTCATAGCTCAAGGTGCGATCCTTGGGCAGATCCCAATTGACCTTGTAGTTCGCCGTAGCGAGGTTCTCGTTTTGGTCAATGCCTTCTAACTCAATGTCGAGCCCCTCGGCCTGCAGGCCGGAGTAGGTGGCATCGAGGGCGGCGGTGGCGTCAGAGGGGGCGTCGGTAAGCGCGGCCAAACCGTCGTTATTGCGGGATTCCATCCCTTCGAGGAATTCCTCCGCCACCGGTTCTGCTGAAACCGGTTTAGGCGTACAAGCAACCACGCTGGTGGAAGCGAGCGTGATAGTGGCAACCAGCGCGACCAACTTCTTCATGCCTTGGGACTCTAGCAGCGCAAGAGCTAAAAAAGACTGCCCCACACCGAAGTGCGGGGCAGTCTACTTAATGTGGGTGGATTACTGGGTGACGCGAACCTCAGCCTTGGCGCCTTCTACGGCCTCCATTCCCTGCTCATCGGCAATGCGCATGGCCTCTTCAATGAGAGTTTCCACAATCTTGTCTTCCGGCACGGTACGTACGACCTCGCCCTTGACAAAGATCTGTCCCTTGCCGTTACCGGAGGCAACGCCTAGGTCGGCATCGCGTGCCTCGCCCGGGCCGTTGACAACGCAACCCATAACGGCAACGCGCAGTGGGAACTCCATTCCGTCCAAGCCAGCGGTAACTTCTTCTGCCAGCTTGTAGACGTCCACCTGGGCGCGACCACAGGAAGGGCAGGACACGATCTCCAGCTTGCGTGGGCGCAAGTTGAGCGACTGCAAGATCTGGTCGCCTACCTTGATCTCCTCTACCGGCGGCGCGGACAGGGATACGCGAATGGTATCGCCAATACCCTCAGCCAATAGCGCACCGAAGGCAACTGAGGACTTGATGGTTCCCATGAACTTCGGGCCTGCCTCGGTCACGCCCAAGTGCAGCGGGTAGTCAGTCTTTTCCGCCAGCTGTCGGTAGGCTTCCACCATCAGGACCGGGTCGGAGTGCTTGACGGAAATAGCGATATCGCCGTAACCATGCTCCTCAAACAGGCCAGCCTCCCAAATTGCGGACTCGACGAGTGCCTCCGGGGTGGCCTTGCCGTACTTTTCCAGCAGGCGCTTGTCCAAAGAACCACCATTAACACCGATGCGGATTGGAATGCCAGCATCGCCTGCAGCCTTAGCGACTTCCTTCACACGACCATCAAACTCGCGGATATTGCCTGGATTAACGCGAATAGCGGCACAGCCGGCATCGATGGCTTGGAAGATGTACTTGGGCTGGAAGTGGATATCCGCAATCACCGGGATGGGAGACTTCTTAGCGATGGCAGGAAGAGCTTCCGCATCGATGGGCTTAGGGCAAGCCACGCGCACGATATCGCAACCGGAAGCGGTCAGCTGCGCAATTTGCTGCAGTGTGCCATTAATGTCGTGCGTCTTCGTATTGGTCATCGACTGCACCGAAATCGGTGAGTCAGAGCCAACGCCGACCGGGCCCACCTGCAGCTGCCGAGTCTTGCGGCGCGGGTGCAGGACCGGTGGTGGGCCGTCTGGGATTCCTAGACCGATAGGAGTCGACATGAATTCTCCTTGTTGAAGCACAGTAAATACATTCGGTGGGTGATTAACGCCCCCACTCTAGCACTGCTTGCTTTATGCCTGAAGTACGCGCAGCGATGGCCGCGGCTGCTAACCAAATAGCCGGATGGGGTTTACCACATCCGCAACGATAACGATGACGCCGACGCCCATCAGCAGCGCAGCCATCGCGTACGTCACCGGCATCAACTTGGTGTAGTCGGCCGGGCCCAAAGCTGGCTTGCCTGCCAGCTTGCGGATCCCATCGCGCAGCTTTTCATAGATGATGACGGCGATATGCCCGCCGTCAAAGGGCGGCAGCGGAATCAGGTTAAAAAGCGCTAGGAAGAAGTTCAGCGTGGCCAGCATCATAAAGAACATCGACCACAGGGAACGTTCCGCTAATTCGCCACCCACGCGGGAAGCGCCGACAACAGACATGGGGCCATCAGCCTCGCGTTCCTGACCAAAGATGGAGGCCACTACACCCGGAATTTTGCCGGGGAACTGTTTGAGGCCATCAACCGTTGCCCCCAGCGAGTAGGTGCTAAAGCGCCACGTTGCCGGTAGTGCGTCGACGGCGCCGTGCTTTTCGACGACATCGATAAGCTGATTGCTCAACCCGATAGAGCCGGCATCTATCAGTTCTCCGTCTTTGTTAAGCCGCTTAACCGTATCCAGGTGGACTGGGATGTCTTTATCTTTCCCATCGCGCTCCACCGTCAGGGTGACGGTCTCACCGGGGCGCTGCATGACTTCATCGCGCAATTGGGTAAAAGAATCCAGCTTCTGGCCATCGAGGGCCACGATGATATCTCCCTGTCGAACACCAGCCTTGCCAGCAGGGCCCGACCCCGTACACTCCTCCAGCTCTTGGTTCGGCTTCTGATTGGCCGAGCAGGTCACCTCGCCCACGCGGGGGCGCACATCAGCATCCGGGTTGGGCAAGCCCGCCGTCATCGCGACAAAATAAAGAATGACAAAACCCAAAACCAGGTTGACGCCAATGCCACCTGCCAACACGATAATGCGCTGCCACCACGGCTTTTTGTACATAGCATGGGGCTCTTCTTCTTCGGTGAGGAATTCATCCTGGGCGGTCATTCCAGCGATATCGCAAAAGCCACCCACTGGAAAAGCCGCCAGCCCGTATTCAGTGTGCCTCTTCCGGAAGGAAAACACCCGTGGCCCGAATCCAATGAAATAGCGGCGCACGCGCATACCAAAGGCACGCGCGGTGAGCATATGGCCTGCTTCATGCAGCGCTACGGTAAGCCCAATGCCAAGGGCGAAAAACACAATGCCCAGCAAATTTGCCATGGTGTGAAAGCTTTCTAGTCAGCCAGCGAATCAATAAGCGCATTCGCGCGCCTGCGCGCCTCGCCTTCTACCGCGAGGATTTCATCGAGGCTAGAGACTACACCAGCAAACTCGGAAGCGGAATCAAGAACCTTGCCTACTACGTCCACGATTTCTGGAAAGTGGATACGACCGGATAAAAACGCGGCCGCCGCTTCCTCATTGGCGGCGTTATAGATGACACCTGTTCCCTCTGCCGCGGCGCGGCGGGCGAGATCGACGGCGGGAAAGGCGGCATCGTCAAGCGGCTCAAACCGCCAGTCATGTGCCTGCGCAAAATCCAGGGAAGGCTGCGCACCTGGCACGCGGTGCGGCCAATTCAGTGCCAGTGAAATCGGCAGCTTCATCGACGGCGGCGAAACTTGGGCGATGGTGCAGCCGTCTTTAAAGGTAGCCATAGAGTGAATTATGGACTGTGGATGCACGGTGACATCAATGCGCTCGGGGTCGATGTCAAAGAGCAGCGTAGCCTCAATCAGCTCTAGACCTTTATTGATGAGCGTTGCTGAATTGAGGGTATTCATCTGGCCCATCGACCACGTGGGATGCTGCGCCGCCTGCTCTGGGGTCACGTCCCACATCTCTTCGCGCGACCACCCGCGGAAAGGCCCGCCCGAAGCGGTAAGCACGAGCTTGTCTAGCTCTCCTTCCTCACCGGCCCGCAAGCACTGCGCCATGGCGGAATGTTCCGAATCGACGGGAATAATCTGGCCGGGGCGCGCCGCCTGGGTAACAAGCCTGCCACCGGCGACGAGGGATTCCTTATTAGCCAAGGCCAAGTACTCCCCCATCTCCAGCGTCGCTAGAGTGGCTTTAAGGCCGAGGGATCCCACTAGAGCATTGAGTACAGTATCGGCCGGGGTCGAGCGCACTAGGTTCTCTGCCGCATCGGCGCCGCTTAATACCGAGCCGCCCAAAGCGGCGGAGACCTCGACGGCAGCCTCCTCTTTAGCCACTGCAACGTGGTCAAACGAAAGGTTGAGGCGGCGAGCCTGTTCAATGATGAGCTGCGGGTTGGAGCCGCCCGCCGCGATTCCCACTACGTCGAATTTATCGGGATTATCCGCAATAACTTCCAAAGCTTGCGTGCCGATTGAACCGGTGGAACCAAGAATGAGTATTCGCTGTGTAGTCACCCCTCCACCCTAGCGCCCATCACCACGGGGCGGGTACGGCAGGTAACCGGCATTGCAACGGGGGTGTTTAATCGCCATCTAGGGTGCAATGTTTTAGAATGTTGAGCAGACAAATGGCATTGGTGTGCCCGCACGCCCATCGCGCAGACGGGCACACGCAGAAGCGAAGGAGAGCAAGTGTCTTCCCACAAGCCGGTACCACAGGTATATGACGGTGTTTCTACTGAGGACGTCCCATCCGCAGGATTCGGCTGGTCTCGCATCAGCCGCTCTGGCGTACAGATTGCTGGTTGGATCTCTGTCCTGTTCCTGCTTGCCTACAACTTTGGTAACCACAAAGGCCACGTTGAGACCATCTGGCTCATCGCCTTGGCTATCTTGGTAGCAGTTGGCCTGCTCATTCACGCTTTCCAGCCTAAGCTGCACCAGGTGCGCACCGTGACCGCCCGCAACCAGCCGGTGGGCCACCAGGAGCCAGACTGGGTCTACGACCAAAAGACCAGCACTGGCGCATACGCAGAGCTTACCGATTCCCAGCTGCGCGCGCTCAACATCGAGCCTTCCCGCGTTTCTCACCTGCGCGTTGAGCCAGGCACCAACAACGCCACCCCGGTTTCCTCCGGCAAGCACGCGCTCTAAGCTTTCAGCACACTTTAGCTACCGCCGCCCTTCCCTGCGAAGGTCGGCGGTTTCTTTTTGTCTCCGCTTGACGACGTCCTCTCGCGCTCCCTCTGCTGGGTGTCGCTCTGCTGGGTGCCGTTCTGCCCGCACCGCGCCCCTAGCAGCTCTGCGATGCAGGTGATGCTTGCTAGAAGCGCTCTGGGTTTAGGACACCCAGTGGCCCACCTTGGCGTAGATCTCGGGCAAGGTACTATCCACGCGCTTACCACTGACGCGGAGGGCGAGGATATAATACGCAGCAGGCACAGCGATAACGAGTACAAACCCCAGCGCAACTAGCACCTTATTCGAACCGTAGCCGATGGCCATCGGGATGACGCCTGGGATAATAGGTGCCCAGCCAATAAACAAACTCAAAATAGCGCTTAAGAAGGCACTAGCCGAGTAGCCGGATTTATCCGCCCACATATTCCCTCCAGGCCGCGCGGTGGCAAAGGGATTAAAGGTGGTGAGCAGCAAGGACAATCCGGCGGAAGAAATGAAGATTCCCAAGGCAGTAACCGCCAAACAGGCAGTGCGAGTTTTATCCGCACTGAATGCAAAAAGCAGCATCGCCGTGAGCACAAAAATTATGGCGGATAGCGCCATGTGCGCCCAGTGCCGCGCGTAAAGCAGCGTGCGCGGACGAACTGGGGCGGCCATCTTTACCCACAGGCTTGGACCGTCATAACCAAAATCATTGGTAGCAACTATTCCGCCTATCAGCCCCAGAAATAACAAACCTACTGACGATAAATCGGAGTCAATAGCAAAGCCCTGGATGATCAAGACGACTGCCAGAATTGGCTGCATGATAATGCTGCCAATAAGGCGGGAGTCACGGAAAATATAGCGCAGCGAGCGCGTAAATTCCATGGCAGCAGGGCTGCTATAGGAAAAGGAACCAAGGGAAAAGCGGCTTATCCCCTTGGACTTCTCACGGTGATTGCGTGCCGACGGGGAAACCGTGCGGTGCTCGAATTGCCGCCGCAACAATCGATGCCACGCCCACACAGCTACACCCAGCGTTACTACGGCGATGAGAAATTGTGCGCAGGCTTCCACCAGTCCGCCTTGAGCAAGCGCAAGCGCCCACCCCACCGGCGCTCCTACAGGCGTCCATGCTAATCCTTCACCTACCGTTCCCAAAGGGAAGTCAGAGCCGGCGAGGGAGGAAAGTTGAGTCGAGCCAAAGATAAGCACAAACACTGCCACCGAGCCTAAGGCCTTAAGCTTCGTGGAACTAAGCTCCGCGGCAGTAGCCCCCACATAAACCGCGAGATCCACCAGCACCAGCGTCAGCACAAGGGCGAAAAGCATTCCTAGACAGAAAGGCAAGATGAACAATGCCTTCCCGTTTGCCGCCAGGATCACGCTTCCGGCCACCGCATAAGCAATGGACAGCAAGACTGATACCGGGGCGCGTAAATTAAGCACCGAGGCGATAGCGAGTGCCGGTGTGATGTCTTTTAGCCGCAGCGGCAACGCGGAAAGTTCGCGGGCAGATAGCTGGTTCTCTCCACTGGGCATGATGAGGGCGATAACAATGAAAGCAAGCGTGCCAAGACCAGGGGCCACGGTTAGGGCTTGCACGTTCCCAGTTCCAGTGGAAATATCTGCCGCAGCAAGAGCGGCGAGCGATGCTAGCCCGATGAGTCCATAGAGCAAAAGGCAGATCGGGATCATAACCGCTGCAGCATTCGCTTTAAGGCTGCGGGCCCACAGGGTGCGGTGCAGCTTGAGCAGGGTCGAAGTCATTGCGCCTACTCCTCCCCTTCCCCACGCTGCGTTGTGCCGCCTTCGCTGCGCAACCACTCGAAAGAGTCTGCATCAAATTCACTTCCGCCGGCGAAGTGGATAAAGGCATCCGTCAGGCTGCCGCCTTGGCGCACATCTTCCACGTGGCCGGCGGAGAGCACCTGGCCACCGGCGATGATGGCTACGTGATCGCATAAGCCTTCCACTAATTGCATAACGTGTGAAGACAGGATTACTGTGCCTCCGCGGGTGACATAGGCACGCAGGATCTCTTGAATAAGCTGCCCCGAAACGGGATCCACTGCCTCTAGAGGCTCATCTAGTATCACGACCTCTGGATTATGCAGAAGCGCGCCAGCCAGAAGTATCTTTTTAGTCATGCCGGCGGAGTAGTCCGCAATGGGTTTATCGGCGGCGTCGGCAAGCTGCAAGGCTTCCAATAGCTGTGCGCTGCGGTGCTCTACCTCGGCTTGATTCATGCGACGCAATGCGCCGAGATAAAACAAGTACTCTGGGCCCGATAAACGGTCAAAGACCGGAGCGCCATCAACAAGCAGGCCCATGGCCGCCTTGGCTGGTAGCGGATCCTGCCACGTATTGTGCCCAGCGATAAAGGCCTCGCCGCTATCTGGGCGTTGCAGGCCACACGCCATAGTCAGCATGGTGGTCTTGCCTGCGCCATTAGGGCCAACGATGCCATAAATAGAGCCCCGCGGGATGTCGAGGCTCAAATTCGACACCGCGGGGCGTCCAGCAAAAATTTTGTTCAGACCGCGCACGGCAAAGGCCTGCGTGGTCGGATCATCTGCAAGTGGCGGATAATTCGGAACAATCATGTCCGCCAATCTTATCAGTTAGGCAGACTTATCTTCCCGCTCATCCGCTGCGAGCTGACCACACGCCGCCGCAATCTCATCGCCCTTAGTATCACGCACTGTGCAGGGAACGCCTTGGGCCTGCACGCGGCGCACGAACTCGTCTTGGCGTTCCTGCGGGGCCGCGTCCCACTCCGAACCCGGCGTGGGGTTCAGCGGAATGACATTAACGTGGACCTTAGAGCCCAACTTCTGGTGCAGCTTGCGCCCCAGCATATCTGCGCGGAAATCCTGGTCATTCTTATCGCGAATTAGGGCGTATTCAATGGACACGCGACGCGCGGACTTATCCGCATAGTAACGCGCGGCATCCAGCACCTCATCAACGGACCACCGGTTGTTGACCGGCACTAGACCGTCACGCAATTCATCGTCCGGAGTGTGCAAGGAAACAGCCAGAGTACAAGCCAAGTCCTCGTCCGCAAGCTTGCGGATAGCCGGAGCCAAACCCACGGTGGAGACGGTCACGTTGCGCTGAGATAGACCAAAGCCGGCACCATCTTGGCCAGTAATCTGGCGTACGGCCTGCACCACTCGCTTATAGTTAGCCAGCGGCTCACCCATGCCCATGAAGACCACATTAGAAAGGCGCCCGCCTTCTGCAGCCATGGCCGCCGCAGCGTGGCGGAATTGCTCGACAATCTCACCCGTGGAAAGGTTACGGTCCAAACCACCCTGGCCGGTAGCGCAGAACGGGCAGGCCATACCGCAACCTGCCTGGGAAGAAATACACAAAGTGGCGCGTCCTGGGTAGCGCATCAGAACCGACTCCAGCAACGTGCCATCGTGCAAACGCCACAGGGACTTCGTAGTCTCGCCGTCATCCGTGGAGGTGGTCCGGATGGGCTTCATCAGCTCAGGAAAGAAAGCTTCCTTGACTGCCTCCCGCTTGCCGGCAGGGATATCAGTCATATCCTCCACGTTGTCGGTATAGTGCTCGTAATAGTGCTTAGCCAACTGCTTCGCACGGAATTTGGGTAGGCCAATTTCTGCGAGCTTGTCAATTCGCTCGCTTTCGGTCAGGTCCGCGAAGTGCTTCGGAGGAAGTCCGCGGCGCGGGGCGGAGAAGTTAAGTTTCACTGGTTGAGCCATAATATTGCCCATCTTTCCACGGTCTGCGTGGGTTTTTCCAATTGAAAGCCGTGCCAAGTGGCATAATCGACAGGTTTAAAGAAATAATGGTTCCATGACAAATCCGAATTATTCTGCAGATGACTTTTCTTCTTCCGACGCGGACATCTCCTCAACGGAGATGCGCTCTTCTGCTGCGGAGACCAGTTCTGACCTAGAGCCAACGGCCTCTGACTCCACCTCTTATTCCACCCAGCCCTCCGGTAAGGCGAAGGGTTCTTTCGCGGCTAGCACGTGGATCGCGCTCATCGTAGGTTTCCTGCTGCTCATCGTTCTCATTGTGTTCATGATGCAAAACCAACACGAGGTTCCCATGAACTTCCTGGGCTGGTCCGGCGAGTTCCCCGCCGGAATTGCTTTCCTCATTTTTGCCATCGGCGGTGCGCTCATCATGGCGCTGGTCGGTGGTTGGCGTATGTTTGAACTGCGCCGCCAGCTGCGCAAGCAAGCGCAGCAGGTATAGATCTTCAAAAGCCGCCTCTCCCCTGCTTTCCCACCTCGTTCCAGGCGGTGATTGTAGGAAAGGCGGCTTTCGCATATCCTCCGGTTCTACGGAGTAAACGTTGCCAGGAAGCTAATGGCTACCCAGGTAACCATAGCGGATGGCAGCATGCCATCTAGGCGGTCCATCAATCCGCCGTGGCCAGGCAGCAAGGCCGACATATCCTTAATACCCAACTCGCGCTTAAATTGGGATTCCACCAAGTCACCCAACGTGGCACAAATGACCAGCCCAAGTCCCATCAGGCCGCCCACCCAGGCATCATGATGGAGCAGGATTTTTACCGTAAGCGCACCGGTCACCACGCCAAAGACGATGGACCCACAAAAGCCTTCCCACGATTTTTTGGGGCTCACCGCAGGTGCCATAGGGTGCGAACCAAACATCACGCCGGCGACATAACCGCCGGTATCGGAAGCCACCACGCACAGCATGAAAACAACAATGGACGCAGCACCACTGGCAAACGGGGTCGATACCAGCGACAGCATGGCTGCGAAGGTGGCAAAAAGCGGAATCCACGTCAGGACAAAAATGCCGACGGACATATCTCGCAAGTAATTAATTGGGGGGCGATGCCGCCCGTTGTGGAACAGACGGCCAAACATAAGCGCTAGCACCGAGGTGACGTAAACCGCCACAAGACCGGGAGCACCCAGTGGCCAAGAAACCCACACCATCGCTTGGCCAAGAATAATGAGCAGCGTGCGCGGAATATAGTAAGAATGCTCCCGCAGGCGGCTGAGCACCTCCCACATGGCTACGCCTACTGCAAGGGCCACGACGGCGTACCATGCGAGCGGACCGGCCCATACAGCGAGCACGACAAGTGCGCCTAGGCCTACGCCAACCCCGATAGCGGCCGGCAAATCACGTCCTGCACCATTCTTGGGCTGTGGCAATCGGCGATTTATGGCATCACTCACCGTGACCGGCTCCTTTCGGTGTCTCTCTCGGATACCCCGCTGGCTTCTTCAGATTCTCCGCCCTCGCACCCCGAGTATCAGGGGCCGTAGGCCGTGGAACAGAAAAAGCGCCGCCGGCCGGGGATGGGCGCGGCGGCAACGATGGGAGGTCTTAGACCTCCATCAATTCGTTTTCCTTATTCGCTACCAGCTTGTCCACCTGATCGATGTAGCCGGAAGTAATCTTTTCCATTTCCTTTTCTGCTGCGACAACTTCGTCCTCGCCAGCGTCGCCGTCCTTTTGCAGCTTCTTCAACTGCTCCATGGCCTTGCGGCGGATATTACGGATAGCAATCTTGCCGTCCTCACCCTTGCTCTTGGCCAGCTTCACCATTTCCTTACGGCGTTCCTCCGTCAGCTGCGGGACGGTTACGCGCAGAACCTGTCCATCATTGGTCGGGTTCACGCCTAGGTCCGAGTTGCGGATGGAGTTTTCAATCTCATGAATCATGGACTGCTCATAAGGCTTGATGAGCAGCATGCGCGGCTCCGGCACGGAAATGGTGGCCATCTGAGTAATCGGGGTAGGAACACCGTAGTACTCAGCTACCAGGCCGTTGAACATGGTGGGGTTCGCGCGGCCGGTACGAATGGTCACCAGCTGCTCGCGGGTGTGCTCGACGGAAGCGGTCATGTGCTCTTCTGCTTCGAGCTGAATCTCATCGATCATGAGGCTAAATCATCCTTAAACGAATAGGGGTGGCTGTATAAAAGGTAGCAGGTTCGCAGCAGTTGCAGTATTAGGACTGCACCAGCGTGCCGATAACTTCACCGCCGGCAGCGCGGGCGATATTGCCCTCCTCCAGCAGATTAAAGACCAAAATCGGCATATCATTGTCCATGCACAGGCTAAAGGCCGTGGCATCTGCCACCTTGAGGCCCTTTTCAATGACTTCACGCGGGGTAATCTCGGAGTAGAGTTCTGCATCTGAGTTAGTACGCGGGTCATCCGAGTAGACACCGTCGACAGCCTTGGCCAAGAAAAGGACCTCGGCGCCGATTTCCAAGGCGCGCTGGGCAGCGGTTGTATCGGTAGAGAAGTACGGCATACCCATGCCAGCGCCAAAGATAACCACGCGGCCCTTTTCCAAGTGGCGGTCAGCACGCAGCGGCAGGTACGGCTCAGCGATTTGCGCCATGTTGATGGAGGTCTGCACGCGGCAGTCAACGCCTTGCTGTTTGAGGAAGTCCTGCAATGCGAGGGAATTCATGACCGTGCCCAGCATGCCCATGTAGTCCGAGCGAGCGCGGTCCATACCGCGCTGAGATAGCTCTGCGCCACGGAAGAAGTTTCCGCCGCCGATGACCACTGCAATCTCAATTCCCTGGCGGGAGACTTCAGCGATTTGGCGGGCGACGTTTTCAACCACATCTGGGTCGATACCGACCTTGCCACCACCGAACATCTCACCGCCCAGCTTTAGCATTACTCGCTTGTATCGGGTTCGCTTAATATCTGCAGCAGTCACGCCTACTTCGTCTCCTTAACACGGGGCAGTTTCAATCTCCGCCCCATCTTACCCATATTACTTTCGCATCCTCACACCGCCTGCCGATGCAGACCAGTACGTTATCGCTACGCGCTAGAAAACCACACAGCCCGAACAAGCAGCGTTTATCAGCCCCGTTTAGGCACAACAAAGCCCACAAAGGACGATCCTTTGTGGGCTAGGTTTTAAAAGCGAGAGCGTGCTTAAGCGCCAACCTCGTAGCGAACGAAGCCGGTGATGGTGGTGCCAGCCTCTTCCGCAACCTGCTTTACGGTCTTCTTGTTATCAGACAAGGAAGCCTGCTCCAGCAGAACGATGGACTTGAAGAAGCCGTTCAGGCGGCCTTCCACGATCTTCGGCAGGGCTGCCTCTGGCTTGCCCTCCTCACGGGTGGTGGCCTCAGCGATCTCGCGCTCCTTTTCGACGATCTCTGCAGGAACGTCCTCGCGGGTGAGGTACTCAGCGTTCATTGCAGCAATCTGCAGGGCTGCAGCGTGAGCGCCTTCCTCGCTGCCCTCGTAGGAAACCAGAACGCCCACTGCCGGCGGCAGGTCAGCGGAACGCTGGTGCAGGTAAACGGCAACGTTGTCGCCCTCTACCGTAACTGCACGGCGTGCCTGCAGCTTCTCACCGGTCTTAGCGGACTCCTCATCCACTACCTCGGAAACCTTCTTGCCGTCGATCTCAATGTTGTTGAGCTCATCTGCGGAGTTTGCCTTGGCCTCAGCGGCAGCGTCAGCAATCTTGGCTGCGAAGTTCTTGAAAGCCTCGTTCTTAGCAACGAAGTCGGTTTCACAGTTGATCTCGACCATGGTGTTGCCAGAAACAGCAATCAGGCCTTCGGTTGCCTCGCGGTCAGCGCGCTTGGAGACGTTCTTAGCGCCCTTGATGCGCAGGTACTCAACGGCCTTATCGTAGTCGCCGTTGGACTCTTCCAGAGCCTTCTTGCAATCGAGCATGCCGGAGCCGGTAGCTTCGCGCAGTGCCTTGACGTCTGCAGCAGTGTAGTTCGCCATAGTTGGGGCGATCCTCCTTGAAAATCAAACAGTATTCGTTCAAACAGCGTAGTCGACGCGGTGAAATCGCGCCGCTTTAGGGTGGCAGAAACCACCCTTTTTCTCACCTATGCATGAAGGTGGAGCTGGCTTCAGCAGCACCCAGCATAGATAAAACCAACCCCCGCCGCCGTTTGAGCACGGTGGCGGGGGTTGGTAAACAGCCTTGGGCAGGTATTGCTCCCTTGCTGCCCCACACCAAAAGTGCGTGGGGTATTCAGTTAAGCGCAGGTAAGGAAGGTTCCTACCAAGAAAGTACGATTACTTCTCGGCCTTGTCTGCGGATGCTTCCTCAGACTTTTCTGCGGAAGCCGGATCGGAAGCTGCGGCAGCCGCCTCAGCGTCACGCTTTTCCTTTTCAGCAGAGTCGCCGGCAGCTTCCTTGGCTGCAGCCAGCTGACGCTCCTCACGAGCCTTCTTGCCTTCCTCTACAGCGGTGGCAACGATGCCGGAGAGCAGCTTGGTGGAACGGATGGCGTCGTCGTTGCCCGGGATCGGGAAGTCGACGTCGTCCGGGTCGCAGTTGGTATCCAGGATGGCAACAACTGGGATGTTCAGCTTGTGAGCTTCCTTGACCGCGATGTGCTCCTTGTTGGTATCAACAATCCACAGAGCGGACGGGGTCTTCGCCATATCGGAGATGCCGCCCAGAACGCGCTCGAGCTTGGCACGCTCACGGTTGAGCATGAGAACTTCCTTCTTGGTGCGGCCCTTGTAGCCGTCCTCACGCTCGTCCATTGCCTGAAGCTCCTTCATGCGCTTCAGACGCTTGGATACGGTCTGGAAGTTGGTGAGCATGCCGCCCAACCAGCGGTGGTTTACGTAAGGCATACCGACGCGGGTTGCTTCCTCAGCAACTGCTTCCTGAGCCTGCTTCTTGGTGCCAACGAACAGGATGGTGCCGCCGTGTGCAACGGTTTCCTTGACGAACTCATAAGCCTCGTCAATGTAGGTCAGCGTCTGCTGCAGGTCGATGATGTAGATGCCGTTACGGTCAGTGAAGATGAAACGACGCATCTTCGGATTCCAGCGACGGGTCTGGTGGCCAAAGTGCACACCAGCGTCGAGGAGCTCGCGCATGGTTACAACTGCCATGATTCGCTCGCTTTCTTTTATCTTGTCTTTCGGTTTTTCAATTGTGCGGTGTTTTATTCCGCACCCTAGCAACGAAGGCCCCGCTGACACCTTGTTTCCAAGGACCACGTCAGCCGCCAGGCTGTCTCTTCCTTCCAGCAGAAAGCGACAACTTCGCCGCGCGTAGTCAATGCCTCCACGTGGTGGACACACTGCTGCCCAAAGATTAATCCCCCTTAGCTGGTTTTCCAAACCGAACGCGACTTTTCCACATCTTTGCCAAAACTAGCCTGCACCACACGCCACACTCGCCCCATGTACACCATGTGCTGGGCTTTATCCACAGGTAAAGAAATTGGCCTTCCCGCGCAGCGCGAATCCCGCAGAGACTATGCTCATGACTTCAATTCTCACACCTATTTTCAAGCCCGCTTGCCGACGCCCCTCCAGCCGCTACTTCGGTTCGCTCGCCGTTGTCTCATTCCTTTTACTGTGCTGTCCACCAGCAACAGCCTACGTTGATCCCGCTTCGGGCAAGCCGAGCCCGGCGCGGGTTTTGCGCGGATTCGAAGCACCAGAGCAAAAGTGGAGCCCCGGCCACCGTGGCGTAGACATGGCCCTCGCCGTGGGCTCTCCAGTCGTAGCTGCTGAAGATGGCGTTATCGCGTTTGTAGGCACGGTGGCAGGAAAACCGGTCGTTTCCATCTCCCATGCGGACGGAGTCAGGACGACCTATCAGCCCGTCCACGGCACCGTTAAACAAGGTCAAGAAGTACGCGAAGGACAAGTCATTGGCCGCTTGGGCAACCCCGTCGATGGCTATCCCGGCCTGCACTGGGGTGCTCTCATCGCAAAGGATACCTATATTGATCCCTTAACCCTGCTGGATATGCCGGTAATACGCCTCAAGCCGCTTTAAGCTCGGGGGTGGGCCTGGTTGTATACGCGCTGCAATCGTTGCGCAGATACGTGGGTATAGATCTGCGTGGTGTTAAGAGAGGAGTGTCCCAATAGTTCTTGCACTACGCGTAAATCTGCCCCGCCTTCTAGGAGGTGGGTGGCAGCAGAGTGCCGCACTCCGTGCGGGGTAAGCCCCTGTGTACCAGTAACTTTGGCGGCCCTATCTACAATGCGCCGCACCTGGCGCTGATCGATGCGCCCTCCCCTGCTGCCTACGAATACGGCTTTAGTTTCTGCCGCGGCGAGCTGTCCACGGCCCTTTTCCATCCACTGCTGTAGAGCATCGTGGGCCGCATGGCCAAAAGGCACCACGCGCTGCTTATTTCCCTTACCTGTTACGTGCAGGGTACCGCGGTGAAAATCAATATCGCTCAGGTCTAGCCGCACCAGCTCCGCCACGCGCATCCCGGAGGCGTACAGCAATTCTAAAATGGCGCTATCGCGGAGGAAGTGAGCTTCGTCGGCAGAGACCGCATTGCCCATTAGCTCACCGGCCTGCCCGGGAGATAGAACCGTCGGTAGATGACGGCCTACCTTGGGCGTGACTAGCCGTGCGGCTACATCTCGCTCCAGGTGCCCCACGCGCACTGCCCACGTGGAAAAACCTTTTGCCGCCGCTGTGCGCCGCGCCAAGGTGGAGCGCGACTTTCCTTCCGCCACAGCCTCTGCCAGCCATTGGCGCAGGTTATTGAGGTTAAATTCCGCAAAGGTGGGCACGCTGCGAGCAAGGTCACGCAGATCTGAGCGATACCCGCGTACCGTAGCCTCCGCACGGCCTTTCACATGCAGTTGGAAGTCCGCGAAGTCCTCGATAGCCTCAGCCATCTGCCCCTGCACATCTGGCGCCTTAGCGGAAACTCCATCTTCACTCATGCCACAGCAGTGTACTCTCCTTTCGCCGGGGCCTTTTATTCGGTTTCCCGGCGCGACCAGGTATTGCCATGGCGGACAACCACACACATTTTCTCTAACGCCAGCAGGAGGTGGACTGTCAGCGGCAGACGAAATCCCGCTTCGCGGGCAATGTCTTCTGCCGTAGCTTTCTCTTGTCCTGGCGGCGGTGTTGCATCAAAGACCCGCAACTCATTGCGGGAGAGGCGTTGTGTCATCGTTGCCGCAAAATTGATTTCGTATTGTGCACCTGGATCTACTTCCCCGGCGCGGCTAACTAAAGCGCGAATTTCATCGGCGCTGGTGACCAACTGTGCACGGCCTTCCTGAATGCGCTGATGGCAGCCCAGCGAGCCGCTGGTGGTTATCGGCCCCGGAACAGCCATGGCCACACGTCCTAGCGCTTCTGCCCAGTTGAGAGTATTTAGTGCGCCAGAACGAAAAGCCGCTTCCATAACTACGGTGCCGTGACTAAGTGCTGCCACTAAGCGATTGCGCGTCAAGAACCGGTGTCGCTTCGGTGCGGTCTCCGGTGCAAATTCGGAAATAATGCACCCGTTATCCGCGATCTTGGCAAATAAGTTGGCATTGCGAGCCGGATAGTCCCTATCGATGCCGCACGCCACTATAGCTACTGTGTGCCCGTTGTTGTGCAAAGCAGTTTCATGCGCAACGGTATCTACACCTAAGGCGCCGCCCGATATAGGAGTCCATTCGTGTTGGATCAATCCGGACACTACGTTTTGGGTTGCCTGCCAGCCATAGCGAGAAATGGCGCGAGTGCCAACAATCGCTATGGTCTGAGCAACCTCCTGCTTCAAAGGGGCGCCACGCACCCAAAGACTATGCGGTGGCAAGGCCTGTTCATCAAAAGTGGCTGGGGCTTGCCCGCTGTTTTGATAGAAGCCGAATGCAGAATCAAACTCCTGCGTGGGCCACTCTGGGCTTTCTGCCGTGATAAGCCGAGCCCCAACGCGTTCGGCTGCTGCCATATCCTCCCCTTGACGCAACCAGTCATAACGGGAGGCCGTGCGCGCTAGCAGCGGGCCTATCCATTCAGCACGATGGTAGATTCCATGGGCGATTTCCTCGGCCGGATACTGCGTGAGCAAGGCCTGCAAAGCAGCAGAAGGGCCTTCCACCACACGGTTGAGGTATACCCAGGTGGCATAAGGAGTGGAGAGATCTAGTTCGCTCATGCCGCAAGCCTTCCCACGTTAATGGAACCACGCAGATCGAGCGCACGCCCCACCTCGTCGAGGTCCGGCTGCGTTTTTCCTGCTATATCAGCTAGGGTCCACGAAAGCTTTAGTACACGGTCTACCCCACGCTGGGAGATTTCACCTTCTGCCAGGTAGGCGGACAACATAACCATCGCAGCATCTGCAGCTGGTCTCTTTCGGCGCAAGTAGGACGAGGGGACCTCGCCATTGGTCCGGGCGGAAATGCCATCTGCCCACCACCGCGCGGCGGCGCGCTCGCGGGCAGCGGCAACTCGCTCCGCAATAGCTGCGGAGTCTTCTTCGCCCTCCGCATTAATCGTTGCCGCCTGTCCGCTTAAGGTGACTACCATATCTAGACGATCCCGTAGCGGACCGGAGAGGTTGGATAGATAGTTCATGCGCTCATGCGGGTTGCACCGGCACTTTGTCGGGTCTTCTGCAGCACACCTACACGGGTTTGCAGCCATAACCAGTTGAAAACGAGCAGGGTAGGTCACCTCCTGGCGCGAGCGCGCTAGCCGAACTTGCCCTTCTTCCAACGGGGCACGCAGACCATCGATTACAGGTGCAGCAACCTCACTAACCTCGTCGAGGAAAAGCACACCATTGTGGGCCAGGCTTACCGCTCCTGGTCGCGGATGCCCAGAGCCGCCACCCAGTAACGCAGCCCGAGTAACCGAAGCATGCGGGGCGATAAAAGGAGCCCTCTCAATGACCTCACCTGGGGTTCCGGTAAGCGAATGAATCGCGGTGGTTTCAACCTGCTGATCGGGAGTAAGTGTGGGCAGGATGGTAGGCAGGCGGGATGCGATCATGGATTTACCTGCCCCAGGAGGCCCGATCATCATAAGGTGGTGACCGCCGGCTGCGGCGACCTCGGCAGCCCATTTTGCATTAGCTTGACCCGCGATATCGCAAAAGTCCAAGCCCATTGGAGCTGCAGGCACATCTTCAAACGAGCCGGAAAAGCTCGCCGCCTGCGGTAGCTCACGGTTTCCGCACGCCCAGCTATAAGCCTCTTTCAAAGAAGTTGCGACAAGCACCTCCAAATCCGGCACCAAGGTAGCCTCGGCTGCGTTGCCTGGCGGCACGATAAGAGTTGATATTCCCTCCTCCCTTGCAGCTAGAAGGGCGGGAATGATGCCTGCTACAGGCCGAACTGAACCATCGAGACCAAGCTCTCCTAAAACCAGGGTGCTCTGCAGCCGCCTCGCGGGCGAAGGCGAGTTGCCAAAGCGCGGAAAGTCACCTTCTGCCTGCGCCGCCAGGATCGCGAGCGCTATGGGTAAGTCAAAGTGGGAACCGGATTTGGGAAGCGACGCTGGAGACATCGAGACAACCACTTTGGTCTTGGGCCACGGCAGATGGGAGTTAAAGGCTGCAGTCTTGATCCTATCCCGCGATTCAGAGATCGCGGTATCCGTCTGACCCACTACATGTATCCCTGGCAGGCCGTGGCCAACGTTCGCTTCCACCTCGACCAACTGGGCTAGGACTCCATTAAGGGACATCGTCAAGCAATTACCTAGAGCCATCTTCGACCCCCTTGAAGTGTTCTAATGCAAACCCCTGCCCGCGCTCCAGCAACGCTATTACATCGAATCGCACCGAAGACAGCGGCTTTCCATCGAGCCACTGCGCTGCAGCTTTGCGAAGGCGCGCTAGCTTTTGCGGGGTTACAGCCTCTGCTACCCCGAAGCTGGAAGTAGCACGCGTCTTAACCTCAACAAAGACGATGGTTCCGTCCGTCTCGCGCGCGATGAGGTCAATTTCTCCCACCTTATAAGAGACATTGGCGGCAATGATTTCGGTCCCGCGTTCGCGAAGGTAGCGCGCAGCAAAGGCCTCTCCCCTTTTTCCTAAGACTTGCTTATGGCGAGGCTTCTTCGTGGCTAGGTGGTGTTCTGAGCTAAATTGCATAGCAGTTTATCCTTGTGCGTTGTGAAATTTATCGGCCTGCCCAGAACACCGCAGCTAGCATGGCTTACACAAGGTATACAAAACGGAAAGTGCCCTGGTTGTGAATAACTAGGCTTCGAGGCACTGTTATCCACAGCCAGGGCACAACGCTTGTAGCGCCGAGTTGACAAAATTATTCCGGCACCATGAATTCCGGCTTATCCAGCTCTTCGATATTGACATCCTTGTAGGTAATGACGCGGACATAGCGCACAAAGCGGGCGGAGCGGTACATATCCCATACCCACGCATCGGACATGCGCACTTCGTAGTAGACATCAGGCCCAGAGGTATGTGGAATTAGCTCTACCGCATTAGCCAGATAAAAGCGCCTTTCAGTTTCAACGACATAGGAAAACTGACTGACAACGTCACGGTACTCGCGGTAGAGGGACAGCTCTACCTCAGCCTCGTAGTTATCGAGTTCCTCTGCACTCACGGTGGACCTCCAGGTTGTGGGTTAGCTCGCCTAAGCTTAGCGCGCAGGAGCCTAAATTTTAGCTAGGCACGCGCGGCGAACTCCGCATGAGCGCGACGGACATTGTCATAGCTCATCCGGTGTTCCGGGCACGCTCCAAGCGTCGAAATCGCGGCCTCGTGCGCCTTAGTGCCATAGCCCTTGTGCTTGGCTAATTCATAGCCTGGGTAGCGCGTATCAAGGTCGCGCATTATGTGGTCGCGACTAACTTTTGCCAATACACTCGCCGCGGCGATACACCGCGCGGCGGCATCGCCACCGATAATCGGCAGCTGAGGTTGGGTTAGGCCGGGGATAAAGAGGGCGTCGCTAAGCACATAGCCCGGGCGGACATCCAAACGTGCTACCGCCCTGCGCATACCGGAAATATTAGCGTGCTGGATGCCGCGCTTATCGATGTCCCCCGCGCTAATGTGCACCACAGACCAGTCCACAGCCTTGTCTTTAATGAGTGGAAAGAGCCGCTCGCGCTGCCGGGGAGTCAGCTTTTTGGAATCGCTAAGCTCCGCCAGCTCCTTGATCGGGCGATCAGGCATAATACAGGCCGCGATGGTGATCGGCCCGCAACACGCGCCACGCCCGGCCTCATCCACTCCAGCCACCGGCCCGAGCCCGGCCTTGCTCAAGGCCAGCTCATAGGTGCGTCGTTGCTTAAGCCGCCGCATGCGAAATCTCTGGGTGTTCCACCCCACCCCACCGCGATAGAGGCAAGATGACAGCCTCAACGCGGCCGCGAATATTGTCTACTGGCACGGTGCCTTGTAGGTTATCGCCCAAGTGTGCACGCGAATCGAGGGAGTTAGTGCGATTATCCCCCATTACCCACAGATGCCCTTCCGGGATGGTGACGGGACCGAAGTACTCACCGCCACACTCCTGCGAGCCAACGCCGAGGTCTACGGGTATCTCCGGTGGATCAAGCACGAAGGATTGGTCAATCGGCTGACCGTCCACCATTACCGAGGTATCCCCAGCCTCACAGCTCACCGTTTGCCCGCCGGTTGCAATTACCCGCTTGACGAGGATATTTTCCCCGTTGGGCAAAAGCCCTACTGTCGCCAAGGCATTCTGCGCACCACGCACGATAATGTTGCGCGAGCGTTTGACCTGAAACTCGTTATTCCATGACTCCGGGCCTTCAAAGACGACGACATCTCCGGGTTTTGGATCTGTGAAGTAATAGCTGACCTTCTGCACTGCAATGCGATCATTTTCGCAGCCGGCACAACCATGCAGGGTAGGTTCCATGGACGCAGAAGGAATGACATACATCCGTCCCACCAATGCTTGTAAGAGCACCAGCAGGACAAAACCTGCCACCACGGGGAAGAAAAAATCCCGGGTGCGCAGGCGTTGGGAAGAAGGTTTATTCCTGGATGTCCGGGTCATCGATGCCACCGATGCGGGTAAACGGCCAGAAGACGAACTTCACCTTGCCGCGGACATTTTCAACCGGAACTGTGCCGTGGAATTTATCGCTCATGTGATAGCGAGAGTCAGCCGAGGCCGTGCGATTATCACCCATGACCCAGATATTTCCCTCCGGTACTTCCACGGGACCAAAGTACGGGCCTCCACAGGCTTCCGAGCCTGTCGACTTATCTACCGGGTACGTGGGTGGGTCTTGCACGTAGTCTTGCTCGATCGGCTTGCCATCAACCATGACTGCAGGATCGCCCTCTTGGCAAGACACTGTCTGCCCACCGGTAGCAACCACACGCTTGACTAGGGTATTTTCATCGGGCGGTGCCAAAGATACAAAGCTCAACGCGTCCTGCACACCGTGGATTAGCGGGTTGGACGAGCGCGGCGAGACATAGTTGGAATTCCAGTCCTCGGTGCCTTTGAATACGACCACATCGCCTGGTTCTGGCTCGCCATCGCCATAATACGAGATCTTTTCCGTAAAGATACGGTCATTGGTGCAGCCCTCGCAGCCATGTAGGGTAGGTTCCATCGAACCAGAAGGGATCACATACTGCCGTCCGATAAAGTTCTGGAAAAGGCCCACGATAACAAGGACCGTTGCCACGACTAGAAGGGTTTCCAGCAGCCACGGCATGTCTTTCTTCTTGGTTTCCCCATCGCCTTGCGGGGCAGCGAGCCCCTGTGCGGGGTTGGCCCCCTCACCTTCAGGCGACTGTTCCTGCGAGATGCTGTCTTTATTCACGCGCTAGATCCTAGCAACCCCACGTCTCGGTTCTGACTTTATCCCCCTCGCGGCTGGAGAATTCACAGGCAACTATCCGGTTAAAGCCTGCCGGCAGTCACGAGGGAACATCTTGAATAAAGCACAGAAACCCCCTTGCACCCACAAGGGCGCAAGGGGGGATGTTGGCGCGCGGCGCACTAATACTAGCGGCGCTCCTTGATGCGAGCCTTCTTACCGCGCAGGTCGCGCAGGTAGTACAGCTTCGCACGGCGAACGCGGCCGCGGCGGGCGACCTTGATGGACTCCAGGTTCGGGGAGTGAACCGGGAAGGTACGCTCAACGCCGATACCGAAGGAGACCTTACGGACGGTGAAGGTCTCACGGATACCGGAGCCCTGACGACGGATGCAGATGCCCTTGAACAGCTGTGCACGCTCGTTGTTGCCCTCGATAACCTTTACGTTAACGTCGAGGGTATCGCCTGGGCGGAAGGACGGGATATCGTCGCGCAGCTGTGCTGCATCGACCTTGTCAATAATGTTGGACATGCCAATATTCCTTTTCAGTTTGGGACAGAGGACCCTAGCGGCATAATGCCTAACCGGTTCGTGCCCGTTACATAGAACGGTGAACTATTTTTCCACACGCACCGGAAGGAACCAAATTAGCTTCCCGGCACTGCTTTTCTCCCCTACCCAAGCTACGCCGCCGCAACAGCCTGGGAGCGAAAAAGGTGCTCATCTAGGATTTTCGCCGTACCCAAGTGACGCGCGCGGAAGACCAAATAGGAGGCGAAAAGTGCGATCAGGGTGAATCCGAGCAGCGCTGTCATTCCATTCCAGAAGGTCGCATCATGAATCCCATCAGTGGCACGCGTGAACGCGCCTTTGGCGTAGGTCATCGGGTGGAAAGGATGCACAATGCTCAACGGGCGGGGAATCGCAGCCACCGGCCACACACCGCCAAAGACCATCACACCGAGCGCAAAAAGTCCCGCGGCAAAGATGCCTCCAATCTTTCGCCCAAAAGTCACATGGAAAAACTGGTAAGTGGCCGCACCCACCGCCGCGATAGCCGCTATTACCCCGAGAATCATCGACCAGCTAGCCGGTGACCACCCCAAAGTTGCTGACATCAGCGCCATAAACGCAAGGACACAGAAGTTGAGCACAGTCAGCGTGACAAACGCGGAAAATATTCCGCGCGCAGGATGCGCAACTGGAGTTCCTTTACGGCAGAGGTAATAGGGAAACACCATAGCCACCAGCAGCATGACAAGGAAGCCAAAGACAAGCACTAAGAGCAAAGAGGCACCGCCAGTCACGTCCTTGCGGGTAGGGTCCGTGGAGCTTATTACAGTTTGGACTGGGTGCACATTGGACGCGGTGAAGTTAATGGGTACGGCCATGTTTTGGGCTGAGTCTTCCGGTTTGGAGATGGATGGTGCTTTGTCTGCACCATCCGCCAGCTTCTGCGAGAGTTCGCCAGAGCCAGCCTTTAGCTTATCCATACCACCCTTGAGCTCGGCACCGCCTGCCGCCAAGCGGTCTGTTCCTGTCTTCAGGGTGCCAGTTCCGTCATGGAGGCGGCTCGTGCCATCGTGCAGCTGAGCGGCGCCGTTGCTGAGTTCTCCAATGCCACTGTGCAGCTGCTTCGTGCCGTCAGCTAGACGGTGCGCCCCGCCATTGAGCTTGTTCATGCCGCCTAGATACTCCGAGTTGGGATCTGAAAGGTTGTAGTACAGCTGACCGGTACCACTAGAAAGTTGTTCCAGTTTATCCACCATGTTTCCACTCGCCGCCGGATCAAGTTTGGATACGAGCGAGTGGAGCTGTTCAGCCTGTTGCCCCATACCCAAGTTTCGCAGTACCTCTACCAGTTGCGAAAGAGCAGGAACCACGACCTGGGCCTGTTTGAGTACTGGGATGAGCATTCCCGTGAGCTGATTGACCCCGTCATCGATCTGGCCGGCTCCGTCGGCGAGACGGCCAGTGCCAGCGAGCAGCTTATCGGAGCCTTCGGCAAGTTGCGTTGCACCATCATCCAGGCGAGAGGCACCTTCATCGAGTCGCCCGACTCCCTCATTGAGGCGGGTGGTGCCGTCAAGCAGCGCACCAGTTCCATCATGCAGCTTTCCTGCGCCGGCACCCAGCTCACCTATGCCGGCGACCGCACGACCACCGCCTTCTTGTAGCTTCCCAGCACCTTCATCAAGACGTCCAGCACCATCGGCGGCAGTGCCTATTCCATCGCTGAGCTTATTGAGCCCCTCGACTACCTGGTCAGCATATTTTTTCGAGATTGCATTTTCCACACTGGTTTGCACCTGCGGGATTAAGCTCGAAGAAATAACGGAGCCGTTAGTTCCGTAATAATCATTGCTAGCGAAGTGAATTTCAGGTTTGACAGGCTTATCGCTGATGATGGACACCGCTTTTTTGGAAAAATCCTCAGGGATGGTCACCACCAGGAGATATTTGCCTTTGATCAGCCCCTGGTCCCCCTCATCCTTATTCACCTCTGCGAAATTCAGGTAATCGGTATCCAGCAGGCCTTCTACCACCTGATCACCGTAGTTGGTATCAACGCCTTGCTTGTTGACGCCCGCGTCTTCATTCACCACCGCTAGGTCAATTTTGCGCATGTATTTGGATGGGTCCCACATCGCCCACATCATGGTTCCGGCAACGATAATAGGCGCAACCAGGAAGAACACGATAAACACTCGTGACAATGCACTGCGCGGACGCCAATCCAATACGCGGTGCCAACCCAACACTCCCCTGCCATGGCCGGCTTTGGCGGCTTTGCTCATTTTCTTCTCCTTGCAATTGATATGGCACCAAGCGTTTTTTATTTAGTTTTGACAAACTTACCACTTTGAAACAATCTGGGCGTACATTGGACTCCACGTCGTGGAGGAATTCTTCCCTCCAGAATGCAAAAACTCCCACCGTACGCAACGATGGGAGCAAAAGCAGCAGGTAGAAAGGCTAGCCCACGACGGCTAGAAGCCTGCCTTCTTCAAGGCATCGGCCATGGCTCCACCACCACCGGAGCCGCCTTGACCGCCGGTGCGGCCGTGCGAGCCACCCCGGGAACCGCGCCCAGACTTGTGACCGGAGCGCTTACCTTCTCCCCTGTCCCCGGACTTGGCGGAGCACTGCGCATCGCCGCGGCGCTTGGGAGCCTGCAGCCCCGGTTCATCATCTAGACGCAAAGACAAACCGATGCGCTGACGTTCGACGTCGACTTCCATGACTTTTACCTTGACCACTTGGCCGGAGCGCACGACCTCGTGCGGATCAGAGACGAACTTGTGGCTCATAGCAGAAACGTGGACGAGACCGTCCTGATGCACTCCAACATCTACAAAAGCGCCAAAGGCCGCCACGTTGGTAACTGCGCCCTCAAGGATCATTCCCGGGGTGAGATCGGAGACCTTATGCACCCCCTCCTTGAAGGTAGCGGTCTTAAACTCCGGACGCGGGTCACGGCCGGGTTTATCCAGCTCAGCGATGATATCGCTCACCGTAGGGATACCAAAAGTATCATCGGCAAAATCTGCTGGCGCAAGCTTGGAAAGTACGCGGGTATTGCCAATAAGCTCAGAAATTCCCAGACCGGTCTTTTCCGCAATGCGGGAGACAACCGGATAAGCCTCAGGGTGCACGGCGGAGGCATCCAGCGGATCGGTGCCGCCATTGATGCGAAGGAAGCCGGCGGACTGCTCAAAAGCCTTAGGTCCGAGTCGCGGCACCTTCTTCAATTCCTTGCGGGAAGCAAAGGTGCCGTTTTCGTTGCGGTAGGCCACGATATTGGCAGCAATGGTGGAATTGACTCCAGCCACCCGCTCGAGCAGCGGGACGGAGGCAGTGTTGAGATCCACGCCCACGCCGTTCACGGCACTTTCCACCACACCATCGAGGGTGCGGGCTAGCGCGGTCTGGTTAACGTCGTGCTGATACTGCCCCACCCCAATAGCCTTCGGATCGATCTTTACCAGCTCCGCCAGAGGATCCTGCAGACGACGGGCGATGGAAACTGCACCACGCAGCGAGACATCCATATCGGGGAATTCCTCCGCTGCTAGCTGCGAGGCAGAATACACTGAGGCGCCGGATTCCGACACTACGACGGGCGTGGGCCGCTTACCCCCGGCCTGCTTGATGAGGTCCGCAGTATCCTGGGCGAGCTTCTCGGTCTCACGGGAGGCAGTACCGTTTCCGATGGCCATAAGGTCCACAGAATGCTTGGCACACAAGGTAGACAAGGTCTGTAGTGCCTGGCTCCACTGATTCTGCGGCTGATGCGGGTAGACAATCGCGGTATCGAGCACTTTGCCGGTTTTGTCCACAATCGCGCATTTGACGCCATTGCGGTATCCAGGATCCAAGCCGATGGTGGCTCGCTGGCCCGCCGGCGCCGCGAGCAGGACGTCTCGTAAATTAGTGGCAAAGATTTTAAGGGCACCTTCCTCTGCCACCCCTTTCAGGCGCATGCGTATATCCAGGCTGGAGGAAATATAAAGCTTGGTGCGCCAGCCCCAATGGACGGCGTCAGCAAGCCACTTGGACGATCGATCCAGTTCGAATCGGGAAGCAATAAGATCTTCATAGTCAGCATCATCGCCAGGATCTAGCTGCAGCTGCAATACGCCCTCATTCTCGCCCCGCAGGAGCGCCAAAATGCGGTGCGACGGCAACGTATGGAAAGGCTCATTGAAGGAGAAGTAATCCTTAAACTTCGCCCCTTCTGCTTCCTTGCCTTCAACAACGTGCGCGCCCATCGCGCCTTCATTAAACATGCGCTCTCGCACCTCACCTACCAGGTCAGCATCGAGTGCGAAGCGATCCACCAAGATGGCGCGGGCACCGTCGAGGGCCTTCTTGGTATCTTCAAAACCCTCGCAAAGGAAGGCCTGCGCCAAGTCTTCTGGGGTGGCGTGAGGATCCGCGATGAGCTTATCGGTCAGCTCTTCTAGGCCTGCCTCGCGGGCAATATCTGCCTTGGTTTTGCGGCGCTTTTTATACGGCAGGTACAGGTCCTCCAGGCGCGCCTTGGTATCGCAGGCAAGGATTTGTTCCTTGAGGGCGTCGCTAAGCTTGCCTTGCTCCTCAATCGCCGCAAGGATGGTCTCCTTACGCTCCTGCAATTCTTTTAGGTAGTTCGCGCGCTCTTCAATAGTGCGCAGCTGGGAGTCATCCAGCCCGCCGGTAGCCTCCTTGCGGTAGCGGGCAATAAAAGGCACGGTATTGCCCTCCGCAAGCAGCTGCAACGCGGTAGAAATTTGCGTTTCCTTCACATTGAGCTCGGCAGCGATGGTTGCCGCAATATTCACGTGGTCTCCTCACTCTTTCTCGAGGTTTGGGATTAGACCCACCCAATTTACCGCACGGCTCTTACACCGCCTTCGCTTGCCGACGCCCCCTTAACGCATAAAACCTCCTTTCCCAGCAAGGAAAGGAGGTTTTATGTGGCGCGTGCTAGTGGATAACCACGCGGGCGTTATCGCCGCCGGAGCAGGAAACTCGGGCGGAGCTACCGGAGCAGTACATGGTGTAGGTTCCACCGGTGGCCGGCGAATAGACGCTCAAGGTAACGTTGGTGCCGCCGCCCGCAACCCAGTTATTCATAAAAGCGGTGTAGACGTTGCTGGCAAAACCACTGGAGGTCTTGCTGGTAGCCGCGTAATAGCTGGTGTAATCATTCCACGAATGTCCATTGCTGCTGCCAGCGGAACCAGCCTGTGCCGGCGCTGGCGCCGGAGCATCCTTGGTCTCGGTCACCGTGACAGGGACGGAGTCTTCATCCTCTGCAGCATCCTCGGCGGAACCGGATTTCTTGCCGGCCCCTGCCCCAGATCCGGATCCGGTATTCGCATCCGCCTGCTGGAATTGACTATCGGCGGCAACGCTATCCGTAGAATCGCTCTTGTCATTGGTCACGAACATAATGACCATGGCGGCCACCGCGATTACCGCTACAATTGCCGCGATAATCGCGGCGATCGTGGCACCGCTGACGCCGCCGCTTTGCTGTGGCTGGGGATAATACTGTTGGTTGTACTGGGGCGGCTGCTGGTTATATCCACCGTTATTATTGCCATTGGGAGTCGTCATGGTTAAGGGACCACCTTGGGAATAGAAACTTAGAGGGAATGTCCCCTTTACTATAGCCCCAGACGCCTTAAACGCTGCAGATTTAACGTGAAAAAGCGGCAAATAATCATCTAACCGCCGCCTATTGCGCAGCTTCCGCCCGCCATACCGCCGGGGTACCAAGCCCCATCTCTGTAAAACCGATTTCCGCACTCCCCAACCAAATCGCTTCCGGGGGCAAACATTCCGCCACAATGGGGGTCACCGCGGCTAGGGGTTGTGCGGTCTCACCGTTAACTATGAGCCGCCACACCGGAATTCCTTGCGGCCGCTGGCCAAACCTAAAACGGTATTCCTGTGCCAACGGGCTGTTATCCGGGCATGACTCCGCTACCTGAATGACGAAAATGCTTGCCGGGTGAAAGTCCTGAGTGCGTAGCCTCTCAGGCAGTCCTGCGAGGCAATCCTCACACTCCCGGGTTCCTAGAAGGACAGACAGATCAGCACTAACCTCCATTAGCCTTTACCCTTAGCATTAGCGTCCTGCTCCAACTGCGCAATAAAGGCTCTATCGCCTTTGTCGAGCTCGGCTACTTCCAGCAGCTCGGGACGGCGCTGCCAAGTGCGCAATAATGCTTGTTCGCGCCGCCACTTATCCACCAAGGCGTGGTTTCCCGAGGTCAAAACGTCCGGTACGGCCAGACCCCGCCACTCTCGCGGCTTGGTATAGCTCGGGCCCTCCAGGAGACCATCAGAAAAGGAATCCTCTTCATGGGAGCGCTTATTTCCCAGCACGCCTGGAATAAGCCGCACCACGGCCTCTGCAATAACCAACGTCGCTACTTCCCCACCGATCAGCACATAATCACCGATGGATACCTCACGCACGCGGTAGCGACGAGCCGCATCATCTACCACTCGCTGGTCGATGCCCTCATAACGCCCACAGGCAAAGACGATGTGCTCCTCATTCGACCACGCACGCGCATCCGCTTGAGTAAACGGTTTTCCCGTTGGCGTCGGCACAATGAGTAGCGGGAGGTCACTATCCTCTTCGGGTTGGGCATCAACCGCGTAGGCGTGCGCCTCTACTCCTTCAAGCTCATCGTGGCGGGGACGGTTCAGGTGAGGAAGGGCCGATTCTAGGTTCGGTGCGCTTTCTTGCATAGCGACGCTATCAAGTGCCGGCCCCCATACTTCCGGCTTCATAACCATGCCGGGGCCGCCACCGACTGGCGAATCATCAACGGATTTATGAGCATCCGTCGCCCACTGCCGCAGATCATGTACGCCTACTTCAAGGCGACCTTGTTCAATGGCCTTTCCTAAAAGTGCATGTCGCAACGGCTCCAAGTACTCCGGAAAGATGGTGACAACATCTAGCCTCATAGGTCCAGTAACCCTTCCGGCGGGTCGATGGTGCACGTCCCGGCTGCAAGGTCCACCTCAGGAACAATGGCATGCACGAAAGGAATGAGCACTTCCTTGCCGCTGTCGAGATTTACCTCCAGCAAATCTTGGCTTCCTCCGTGAACGACCGACGTAACCTCACCAACTGCCTTGCCCTCTAGAAGTACGTGGAGTCCTTCTAGCTCGTGGTCATAAAACCCATCATCATCACTATCGAGCGGCGCGGCGAAAAACTTCGTACCTCGCAGGCTATCTGCCACATTGCGGTCTTTAATTTCTTCGAAAGTAATGAGCAGCCTTCCCTTGTGAGTGCGGACTGCCTTGATAGTTAGCGTGTGCTCTTTTTTGCCCTGCGTACCATGGAGCACTTCCCCCACCGCAAAGCGCACTTCCGGTTCGTCAGTAGTGGTCTCAACTACGACTTCACCTTTTACGCCGTGCGATTTAATCACGCGACCAATCATCAATTCCATAGCGGAAAGTCTACAGCACTGGCCTTTTACCCTTGTCAGTGATGGGTTTTCAACCACTTGTTAAAAGCTCCGGCCGCTGGGATTGATTGCCGTTAAAGTAGGCACATGAGCGATGTACCTACCAACTCCCCGGAAACCTTCGGCACGGCTTCCCAGCTGGGCCCCGCGTCCGCTATGACCACAATTAACTTGCTCGATAGCGCACCGGATACGGATCCACAGCGCCCTCGACCAGGCGTACAGCGCGTCTTGAGCGCCGATGGCGCTAATCTCATCCTCTTTAGCTTTGCACCAGGACAATCCCTGCCTGACCACAAAGCAGCTCATCCCATTACCGTGCAGACGCTCCGCGGGCAGCTCAACTTCACTTATGGTGAAGAAACCGTCGCCCTTACTCCCGGCACAATCGTACATCTTCCTGCATATGAGGTGCATAAAGTTGAGGCTGCCGCAGCGGATTCCGGTAGCTCCATCCCCGCAATTTTGCTGCTCACCATGCTGACAAAGTAGTTTATACGAACATAAGTTTTGGTGATAAAATGAGTCTCATGGAATCGCATAATAAGCCCTACCATCATGGAAACCTCCACGATGAGCTGCTCCGCATCGCAGTCCAACTAGGCAAGAGAAGCGGTCCTAGCGCCATCACCGTCCGCGCTGTTACCCGCGAAGCCGGAGTATCCCCTACCTCCGCCTACCGCCACTTCAAGGACCAAAACGAGCTGCACGATAAGGTAGCCGAGCTCGCCACCGATGAATTGGTCCGGCGCCTGCACGAGACCACTGAGGCGGCCGAGCACCTGGACTTTCCAGAGCACCTAATGCAAATCGGTTACGCATACCTTGAGTTTGCCTTGGATGAAACCAATTACTTCCGCTGCATGCTGGAATGGAAGGCACTGCGCTTTATGCTCGGTGTAGATCCCCACACCGAAGATGACCCGAAGATGGATCACCTTCAGCAGATTCGCGACTTTTTCGCCCTTTTAACACGCCACGCGCAAGCTTTGGACAACACTACTGACTCCACTTATTTCATGCAGAACGCACTTTTGGCGTGGTCTACCATCCATGGCTTTACCGTTCTGGCCATTGACGGCCCCCTGTCACAGCTACCGCGGGAGCAGATCCTAGAACTTTTTGGTCCGGTTGTTGCCGGCGGCCTACGCGGCATGGACTTTAAAGATCCGTCTAATGTCTACACTCGCTACGCCAACTATAAGCCACAAAACTAAAGGAAAAGCCCACTCTCCCCAGCCGAGGTAGCCTCCGGGTTTTCGCCATGTCCTTCTAAGAAATGACCGTGCATGCAGTACCACCAAGGACATGCGTGCACGGTCATCTTTTTGTGCCGGTGGGTTTTCACCCACACAACACAAAGGCCCTGTCTACTCCACTTTCACAGTGGCGTAGACAGGGCCCAAAGCTAGAAGCTCTGTGCGCTAAGCAAAGAAAGGCAGATTACTCTGCAGACTCCTCGGAAGCTTCCTCAGCCTTCTCTTCGGCCTCGGCGTCAGCTTCGCCGGCGGCAGCAGCGGCAGCTTCTGCTGCAGCAGCTTCCTCAGCGGCCTTCTTCTCAGCCTCTTCCTTAGCCTTCTTCTTCTTTTCGGTGATGGCCTCGATGGTTGGGCCGTTGTTAGCCTCAGCCAGTGCCTCGTTAAAGATATCCAGCTTGGACTTCTTCTCCTCAGCAACCTTCAGGGTGCCTTCTGCACCTGGCAGACCCTTGTGCTTCTGCCAGTCACCGGTGACCTTCAGCAGAGCAAGAACCGGCTCGGTTGGCTGAGCACCAACGGACAGCCAGTGCTGTGCACGCTCAGAATCGATCTGGATGAGGGAAGGCTCTTCCTTCGGGTGGTAGATACCGATGTTCTCGATAACCTTACCGTTACGACGGGTGCGCGCATCAGCAATAACAACGCGGTACTCAGCAGCGCGGACCTTGCCCAAACGCTGCAGCTTGATCTTGACAGCCATGACGGCTCCTTTTCTAGTCACTGGGCAGTACAGACGCGCACCAGATAGTGCGCCGGTTCAACCCTTGGATTTAATCTGCGCGTGACATACCGGCCGACCGTAGACGGGAACGGTGCTACGCAGAATATTACGTTCTATTGATTACCTAGCTCAGAATATCCGAGTAGACAACTTAAAATAGGTTAGCGCGAATATCTGCAATTTTAAAAATCGCGACGCCACACACGCAGGTTCATTATGCCATCGATACTAAAGCAGAGTAGCCTTAAGGGCCGAATATAGACATTTCGTTTCATATGAATGGCGCGCTTTCTGCCTCACTATCAAGGCGTTAACGCACGAAAAGACAGTTTATGACTAAAGAATCACCCCGAAATTTCCGGTACCGCTATGACCTTGATGGTCTTCGCGGTATTGCCATCGGCCTAGTAGTTATCTACCACGTATTCGTTGGACGCGTCTCCGGCGGCGTGGACGTATTCTTGCTGCTTTCCGGCTACTTCTTCTTGGGTTCCCAGTTGCGCTACGCCAGCAAGCCCAATGCTTCTTTGAACCCTTGGTGGCCCATCTGGCGCACCTTGCGGCGTTTGGTGCCCAGCTTGGTTTTGGTCATCGGCGTAACCTACATCCTAGTGCGAATTTTCACCCCGCAGCTAATGCGCACCGAGCTCACCCAGCAGATCACTGCCACCATGCTGTACTACCAGAACTGGGAGTTGGCGGAACAAAACGCCGACTACGCCGCAGCCGCAGCCGAGACCTCCCCGCTGCAGCACATGTGGTCCATGGCCGTGCAGGGTCAGTTCTACATTATGGGCATTGCCTTTGCGATCATCTTGGCGGCCATCATGAAGTTCCGGCCGAAGCACCAACCGCTGGGCAAGCGCAGCTTCCCCACGGTCAACCAGATTGCGGGCCCGATCCTCATTGTGGTCACCCTTGTCTCCTTCGCCTACGCTTCGCGCCACGGTCTCTATGGCACCCCGGAGAACTACTACTCCACGTGGTCACGCGCTTGGGAGTTGACCTTGGGTGCTGTCCTAGCCATCTACGGTTCCACATGGAAGATTCCGCCCCGCCTTTATGACCTCTTTACGGGTTTGGGCCTTTTGATGCTCGTCTTTACCGGTGCACTCATCGCGGATACCACCGCTTATCCTGGCCCGCTTTCGCTTTTGCCACTGGGTGGCGCCGTGCTCATCATCTTGGGTGGCGGTGGCAAGATTTCCAAGGCCATGGCGTCCAAACAGGCCCGTTGGTTGGGCGATGTTGCATATCCGCTCTACCTGTGGCACTGGCCTCTGCTTATCCTGTCCACCTCTTATTTGGGTCAAGAAACCCCATCGTGGTGGCTGGGCGTTGTCATTATCATTATTTCTCTGGTGCTGGCGGACCTCACGCACCGATTTTTGGAGCGTCCACTACGACAGCATCGCAAGCGCCCCACGGCCGAGGATTTGCCGGTGCGCAAGGGCCTATCGACGTTGCGTAAACCGGCAGGCGCTGCTCGCGGCGTCGGTGGTGTCGTGGTTGCTGCGTCCGTTATCGGCCTCTTGGCCATCCAACCGCTGTGGATGCGCACGCTTGATGATGCCGATACAGAGCTTTTGGATCCTTCCGTCTACCCGGGTGCAACGACGTTCATCAATAACCTCACCCCACCGGATAACGTAGAGATTAAGCCAGACCCAATTCTGGCCCGCGGCATCCAACCACCGGTGGCCGCAAACTGGTGCTTCGTACCGGATAGCATGCCTGCTGATTTTTTCTTCGAAACCCGCAAAGACAGGAAAACTCCGTGCACATTCGGTGACGTAAACGCGGAGAAAGAAGTCTTTTTGGTCGGCGGTTCCCACGCGGAACAGTATTCTTCCGCGCTTGACCGCCTGGGCAAGGAAATGGGCTTTAAATTGGTTCCGTTACTACGTCAAGGTTGCCCGATCGAGCTGGGCGACGATGTCACTGTGACCCCAGAGTGCGCCGAATGGGGAAAATTGGTCATGGACCGCATCGAAGAAGCAGACCCAGCCTTGGTGATCTCAAATACCACGCGCCCGCAAAATGAGGAAGGCACCGGCCCTGATGCTGTCCCCGCAGGCTACCAGGCATTTTGGGAGGAGCTAGCCGAGCGCGATATCCCCTTCTTGGGCTTCCGTGATAACCCATGGGGCTTCGATGAGGAGGGCCGTCCGCGCGAGTTTGATGAGTGCTACGTAGCCACCGAAGATGCCTATGGTTGCGGCATGCGCTTTGAGCAGGTCTACCAGCCCTATGACCCCGGTGCAGTAGTGCTATCGAAGTACCAGAATATGCTCTCGGTAGATACCGCCCCGTGGTTCTGCGATGCTAATGGTGACTGCCCAGTCATCATCGGCAATACGATGGTCTACCGCGACATGCACCACATCACCAATGCCTTCGCGGATTCGGCTATGCCAATGATTCGCGAGGCCCTGCAGCCATTCCTCAACGGGGAAAAGGTTCAGCAGGAGGCCCCTGATATCCCACCGGAGCAGGCCGCAGCAGCTGTGGAGAAGGCACCCGCCGCACCTACCGATGCCGGCAAGCCGCAGGCTAATCCAGTCCCCTATCCCAACGCCGTGTACGACGAAGCCGTCTAAGACCTCGCACGAATGCACGCAGATGTTTGCGTCCAAGGGCGCTGGGGATAGGGCGACTCCAGCAGCCTGCATACAATAAAAGGAGGCTCCCGCAATAACGCGGGAGCCTCGTTTGCTATGTCTTAAGACTGAGGAAGACTACTTTTTGCCCTTGCCAAAATCCAAGTTGTTGAGGTCAATATTTTCCATTCCCTTCGGCATCTTTGGCATGCCTGGCATACCCGGCATGCCACCTCCGCCGCCCATTTGCTGCTGGAGCTTTTGCAGCTCTTCCATGGACGGCATGCCGCCACCACCGGGCATACCTGGCATTCCACCCATGCCCGGCATTCCGCCTGGCATCTTCGGGCCGCGGTTGCCACCGCCGCCCTTACCCTTCTTGCGCTTGCCGTTTTTGCCCTTGCGGCCCTTCGGCTTCTTCTTGGTAGCAGAGCGACCACCCATACCACCCATGCCGAATTGTCCGGCCATCTTGGACATCATTTTCTTAGCTTGATTGAAGCGCTCGATGAGCTGGTTGACCTCGGAAACGCTCACACCGGAACCATTAGCAATACGCTTGCGGCGCGAGGCATTGAGGATCTTCGGATCTTCACGCTCCTGCGGAGTCATACCACGGATGATGGCCTGGATGCGGTCCAGCTGTTTCTCATCCACCATGGCGGCCATCTCATTCATCTGCTTGCCGCCGGGCATCATCTTCAGCAGGTTGCCGATGGGTCCCATCTTGCGGATCATCAGCATCTGCTCAAGGAAGTCATTCAGCGTCAGCTCACCAGAACCGAGCTTGGAGGCAGCCTCCTCTGCCTTTTGGTGGTCAAGTGTGGCCTCGGCCTGCTCGATAAGGGAAAGCAGGTCACCCATGCCCAAAATACGGCTGGACATGCGCTCGGGGTGGAAGACATCGAAATCATCAAGCTTCTCACCAGTAGAGGCATACATAATGGGCTTGCCGGTGACCTCACGAATAGACAGGGCCGCACCACCGCGGGCGTCACCGTCTAACTTGGTGAGAACCACACCGGTAAAGTCCACGCCATCGCGGAAAGCCTCGGCAGTCTGCACAGCATCCTGGCCGATCATGGAATCAATAACGAAAAGGACTTCATCCGGATCGACGGCGTCGCGAATATTGCGCGCCTGCGTCATGAGTGTCTCATCAATGCCCAAGCGGCCGGCGGTATCGATGATGACCACATCGTGCTGCTTCTGTTTGGCCTCAGCAATGCCGCGCTTGGCGACGTCCACCGGATCACCGTGGGAGGTACCCATTTCATGCTCATTGGAGTCCAGGGAGGTTCCCGGATCCGGTGCGAAGGTCGGCACCTCGGCGCGCTCGCCGACGATTTGCAGCTGCTGGACCGCACCTGGACGCTGCAAGTCACAAGCCACCAGCATCGGGGTATGCCCTTGCTTGGCCAGATGCTTGGCCAGCTTGCCGGCCAACGTGGTCTTACCGGCACCCTGCAAACCAGCGAGCATAATTACCGTCGGTGGGTTCTTCGCTAGGTTCAAGCGGCGGGTTTCGCCGCCGAGGATCTCAATGAGCTCTTCATTGACGATCTTGACTACCTGCTGGGCTGGGTTGAGCGCCTCAGAAACTTCCGCGCCGCGGGCGCGTTCTTTGATGCGCTTGATAAAGCCACGGACGACGGTCAAAGACACGTCTGCTTCCAGCAGCGCGAGGCGGATCTCGCGGGCAGTGGCATTAATGTCAGCCTCGGTCAGTTTGCCCTTACCGCGCAGGCCCGCCAGGGCTGACTGTAGGCGGTCTGATAGTGAGTCAAACACTACGGATGCGCTCCCTTAATTTAGATCGATCTAAAGTTCAACTATTTAATCCTAGTCCCTTGCCAGGGCCCTGGTCACATTCCCCACCACCGTAGCGCGGGAAACGTTTCCGGAGAGGAAGGCATTGACGATCATCGTCGCGCCCATAATTTCATGGCGCAGCCACACAAAGTCTGGCAATGCCTCTATCAAATGCCCCAGAGCGCCAATTCGTTCGACGGTACGGATAACCAAAATGCCGCCCACATCAAAAGCCGCGGTGGTTACCTCTCCCTCGATATCTGGCAGCTCCGTATAGGTACGGGAATTATAAGACTGGATGAACCTTATCTCCTGGGCCGCCTCCTTTAGGGTCTGTTGTACGGTGCGGATGAAGAACTCCGCCTTATAAGTACCGTCATCCTCTCTGACGATATTGGCCCGCACGATGGTCCACCCCAAAGCAGATAGCAAGGCAAAGACGCGCTTGAGCTCCCCTTTAGAGGAACCACACCAGGACACGGTGACTTCTTGGTCTTCCCAATCCACCGTAAGTGCAACGCCCTCAGTCGATAGCGGCACATGCACCGCGGGGCGGTGAAGAACGCGCGGTTTGAGGGCCTCCAGCGCGCGCGAGACAATAAGTTTTTGTGCTTGCTCCACCCGCGGTGTCCACACACCAGGCCCTGTCGATTGCGCATCAGCCTTAGCCAATACCGCCAACAGGGAAATAATCAGCGGATCGTAATGCGCAGCGGCCAGCAATGCGTCGCGAGTGGCATCGGAAAGCGGATCCATCGTCGCAGCTAGCCGCGCCAAGGTGGCATGTTCTGCCACCAGAATTTGGGCGCGCGACCTATCGGCCACGCTCAACCGCATGCGGGCTGCCTGGCGAGCTATCATTTCCGCGCCTACTTGGGCGTGGGGGCGCTCGTAGCCCTTACCGATGTCATGGTAAAGGGCGGCCAGCAGTAATAAATCAGGGCGAGCCACCGAGGTACGCACCTGCGCGCACCGAGTAACCGTTGCGATGAGATGATGGTCCACCGCACTGACATGGCTACGCTCGCGCGGCAATAAACCGCGCACATGCCCCCATTCCGGCACTAAGCGCTCCCACAGGCCATAGCGATCCAAATCCTGAATGACCCGCGGTGTGCATTGCGGGGATGACAAAATAGCGAAGAAATCATCCACCGCCGCCCGCGGCCAGTATGGCGGTAAGTTCGGCAATCCTTGGAGCTGGTGCCAGGTAGCCTCGGCAACGGCATATCCCGTGCGCGCCGCGGCAGCTGCCACGCGTGTAAGCAACCACGGATCCTCTACATTCGGTTTGCGTGAGAGATAGATAACACCGCCTTCTGCCACCACGTCCACATCGAGCGGACGGCGCTGTCCGTGGCCCGCCGCCAATGCTTTTCGCCCCAGCACACCTCGGGCAGTAGCCAGGCCGCGCTCTACGGCCTTATTAACAGTGGCTGCGGCGCTTACCAACGCTGCGGTCAAGGCATAGCGATTTTCAAAGCCCAGATCCGCTGCCACGTCAGCGGCAAACTCAGGATCCAAGATATCGCGGTGGCGTCGGGCTTTGACATGCAGGAGTGTGCGGACGTCGAGAAGCAGCTGCTTTTCGACGTCCAAATCAGGAGAATCGCACAGGTTACCCAGGGCCATCGCGCGCAGAAGCTGAATATCGCGCAGTCCCCCACGACCATTTTTCAAGTCCGGATTCGTCATTGCCGCTACCGCGCCCGAGCGCTTCCAGCGAATAATCGCGGTATCCACAAAATCATCAAAACCCCGCTGCAGCTGGCGCCGCCATGCCGCGAGCAGCTGCGCCCGCGCCTCATCAACTAGAATCTTGCGCCCAGCTACGAAGGCCAAGTCCAACTGTGCAAAGCCAGCAGAAGCATCCTCTGCAGCAATTGCCGCACACTCCCGCGGGGTGCGCAGGGCATAATCTAGGCGGTACTTGGCATCCCATACGGGCAACCACAGCTTCTCCACCAGCGCTGGGTCTGGATCGTAGCCTTCCGTATAGATAAGGATGACATCAATATCTGACTGCGGGGTCATCTCATTGCGCGCAAAGGACCCGGTGGCAGCGAGCGCAGTCCCCGGTGGTAGCTCGAGGCTACGCAATACACGAAGCGCCGAGGCATGGGCCTCGGCGCGAATCTGTGCGGCGGTACGCATTCTGGTTTTACAGTGCCGACTCCCCGCGCTCCCCGGTGCGCACACGTATGGCGTCTTCTACTGGGGTTACCCACAGCTTGCCATCGCCGATCTTGCCGGTATAGGCAGCATCCACGATGGCATTGATGATGTCTTCGGCGTGGTCATCCGCTGCGACAACCTCTAACTTCACCTTAGGTACAAAATCGGTGGCGTATTCTGCTCCGCGATATACCTCGCTATGCCCACGCTGCTGCCCAAAGCCCTGGCTTTCAGTAACAGTGAGACCGCGTACTTCCTGCTGCTCTAGCGCCTGGCGGATTTCCGGCAGGGTGAAGGGCTTGACGATGGCCGTGATGAGTTTCATTGTTACTCCTTGCTTTCTTCGGGGCGGGGCTTGAAGCACCGAATAGTGTGCACCCATTCTAGCCCGAGCACGGCAGTTGCTGTGCACTATATTCGCATCATGAATCCAGCGCCCGGTGAATCCAAAAATGCGTTGAACCCAAAAAGCAGCGAGCCCCCTCTGCCCTCCCGCTATTAAGCGCGACCGCAGATAGAGCTCGCCGCCATAAGCCAATTGAGGAGACTAGATATCGTCTTCCTTGGCTTGCACGGTTTGGACTTTCTTGTGGTTATGCTTGGCGTGCTTGACGTCAGTAACTGTCACGCCGTAGATGGAACGTCCAAGGTAGAAGGAACCTACCGAGCCAATAATCCATACACCAAAACAGGCGATCAGTCCTTGAATGAGCAGCCACAGGGAAAAACCATCGCGGCCGAAATCCACGACTAGTTTGGCCAAAATAATCAGTGGTACCGCAAGGCCCACAGTAGGGCCCAGCAGGTTAGCGCGAGTCAATGCGTCTGGCGCGCGCCACAGGGATATCACCGTCGCGACCACCAAAATGGTGGCGATAATAAGTAGCACCGAGGCGATAATCTCAGAAATAGCCATTGCTTATCTCCTACCCTTCGAAATAATGCGGGCCATAGATAGCGTAGGCAGCACGCCCGCGGCAATGGCGCCGAGGAGTGCAATGTAGTACGCCATCGGGGCGTTATTGGTCATCGACCATGCCAGGTACATGCAGATCATGCCGTAGAAAACGATGTCAGACGTAATTGCGCGAGTGAGCTCATCGCGCGTGCGCAGCGCGAGCAGCACGCCGCACCATGTGGCGATGCCAATGATGAATACGCATACCAATACGACCCAGCCGAACGGGGACAATGTGGCAAAATCAATCATCGCTCGGTCTCCTTTCTGCGTTTTACATTACGGGCATGACGCTTTGGCTTTTCGACGTCCGCTTCGCTTTCTGAAAGCGGAGTGTCCTCCGCCTGAGCCAAGTCAGGCGAGCGCATAAAGCGGCCGACAGATTCGAGGGGATACTCGTAAAAAGCCTCATCCAATTCTGTAGTCTCCCCTTGGCCTGGGACACCATAGTCGATGTCTTTCACCCGTGGGGCAAGGCGCTGCTCCATATCAGCCAAGTCAGCCACGATTGCCGCCGGGTCAGATCCTTGCACGGCCTGCACCAGCACGATGCGCGGCAGCCCCTTGCGGGGTGGCTCACGCAACCCCAACGAAAGCGTTCCTGGCGTTGCGGTGATGGAAGACGTAAACCAAAAGATCTCCCAGGCGCCGGTCACCCGCAGTGGATAACGAATAATAACCGGGTGGTATTCATTATCTGGCTTGAAAGCCGCTACCGCCAGGCTAATGCCGGCAACGAAGATTTCCTTGATGAGCCACAATGCATACACCACTGCGTTCATTTAACGGCCCTCCTGAATTTCATCGATATTGGGAACTGCAATCGGCTCGTCTCCCAAGACGGCTTCAGTATAAGCGGTGGTATCAAGCAGCTGTTCCGATGCGCTATCCACAACATCTAGGACAATGCCAGAGAAGATGAACATGCACAGCGAACCAAGGATAAGTGCCGCAGAGGGGGCCATGAGCTTTTTGCGGATGATCAATTCATCCGGGACCTTGTCTTCCGGCAAGCCCTTGCCCCAGAAGGTCTTGCGCCATACGCGCAGCATGGCCAAGAAGGCGGCAAAGGAGGCTATAATGATGGCCGCGATGGCAATCCACGCCC
This sequence comes from Corynebacterium yonathiae, assembly GCF_027570195.1. Taxonomy (GTDB): domain Bacteria; phylum Actinomycetota; class Actinomycetes; order Mycobacteriales; family Mycobacteriaceae; genus Corynebacterium; species Corynebacterium yonathiae. The sequence goes on along the minus strand of NZ_JAKMUZ010000002.1, from coordinate 25,778 downwards.
AGGCACCACCAACGCGGGCGATCTCGAAGACGATCATGAGCTTGCCCCACATGCCAGAGAACGGCGGGAAACCGACGACGGAGAACGCACCGGCGGCGAAAATCCACGCGATAATGGGGTCCCGGCGAGCGAGACCGGAAAGCTTGGTTAGCAGGCCCGTGCCGTAGGTTTCCTCAATAGCGCCCGAAGCCAGGATCAGCGAACCGACGGTCAACATGTGGTGGATCGTGTACATGATGCCGGCTGCCAATGCGCGACGTGGGTCATCAGAGGTAAACGCAAGCATGACCAGAATGAACGGCATGCCGTTGAGCATCTGGTAGCCGAGCACGCGGCGAATAGAGTTCTCCGCTAAGCCACCGAAGGCACCGATCATCATGGAAATGATCATGATGACGATGATCAACACATTCCAACGCTGATCCAGGTCGAATAGCTGCACGTAGAGGCGGTAGAGAATGTACACGGCTACCTTGGTGTGCAGGCCGGAAAAGAGGCCCATCACCGCAGCCGAGGTTCCCGGGTAGGTGCGCGGCAACCACGACTGCACCGGGAACACGCCGGCCTTGGCGGTGATCGCGATGAGGATTAAGCCCGCGGCGACGGTTACCGGTCCGTTGCCTGCTGCTGCGCCCTTCAGCGCGCCCAAGTTAACAGCACCAGTAACCGAGTACATATATCCGACGCCAACCACCAGCAACGTGGAGGCGAATAGGTTCACCAAGACAAAGGCACGGCCGGCTGCCAAACGCGACCAAGTACCCGACATGGTAATCAGGCCGTAGGACGGCAGGAGCATGACCTCAATAAAGACGAAGAAGTTAAAGAGGTCAGCGGTAAGCAGCGCACCGCAGACACCGGTGATCAAAATCAAGGTGAGCGATGGATAAAAGCGAGATTTGGTCTCCCCGCCCGCAATGGCAAACCAGTTGGCGCCAAAAGCGACAATCATCGTGGTGATGATCATCAACGCGGAGAAAGCATCCGCAGCAAACGGGATACCCACATTGCCTTGGTATAGGCCCACTGTGTGGGCAACTACCCCGTTGTTCATGGTGTACATCAGCAGACCCAGGCCAGCGAAGATTCCCATGCCCGGGATGATCAACATGATGGAATCGCGCACCGCACGCCACGGTGCCAGCAGTGCAAAGGCTGCTGCAATCAGCGGGACCGCTGGGAATAGCGGAAGGAGTTGAGCTACAGCATCAGTCATTATTTATCATCCTCCTTCTGTTCAGCTGCCCCACGCTCTGCTACGGGAGTGTCGTGGTCCACCTGACCGATACGGTCAAGATGGTTGGTGGAATCTTCCAGAATCTGGCGATTTTGGGCGTCGCGGCCCAAGGTTGAAAAGGCATGATCGATGGTGTTGTCATCTACCGGCTCCACCACATCGGTGTCGTCATTCTTACCCATTGCCGCCATCGTCAACAGAATGGTCGAGGTGGCCATGGAAATAACCACCGCGGTCAACACGAAGGCCTGCGGCAGCGGATCTGCCATCTGGTCGTGTGGAACCTGGGACGGGAAAGACTCACCGCGGTAGGAGTACACGCCTGTAGCCAGCAGCATTAAGTTGGCTCCGTGTCCGAAGGCCATCATGCCCAACACGATGCGCACCAAACCGCGCTGTTGGATGAGGTAGACGGCACTGCCTATGAGCAAAGCAATAGTCAATGCAAGGATCATTACTTCTCTCCTCCCCGCTTAGGCATAGACCGTTTATTTTTCCTCTTCGTCCTTGCTTCCGATGGCGTCAGCAAAGCCCAAGGATCGGTCGAGGGGTTAATCGGGTCCGGATATGGATCGTCGACATCCTCAAGCGAAATGCGCGGCGTGGTTGGCAGCGCGGAATTATCATCATGAATCCACGGCAGGAAGTCACGCTCCGTGCCAGGGCGCAGGTAACCGCCCAGGGCATTAATCGCCATGGTCAACATGCCCAATACCGCTAGGTAGATGCCCAGATCGAAGATGAGCGAGGTAGTCCAGTGCTGACCAAAGGCCTCGGCGTGAATGGCCGCGAGGAAGCCACCATTTCCAAGGCCGTGGTGCAAGTAGCCCACGAAGCCTGCGATCAAGGCAGTAATGATTCCAATGCCAGTCAGGTGAATCGGGGTCATGCGGCCAAAGACGATTTCGTCGGAGCCACGAGACAGATAAATAAGTCCGATCGCCGCACCCATGATCAATGCCGCCGGGAAGCCACCGCCAGAGGCATTATGTCCACGGAAGAAAACGATGATAGACATGACGACCAGCAGCGGAATCACCACGTGAACGCCCTTGCGCAACGGCACGGAGTTCAACTGCGACTGCCCGAATGGCGCCGGGCGTGTGCCCGACTTGAATGGGAATCGCGGCAGCGTCGTCGTGATAGCTGCGATAACTACCGCAGCCATGCCCAGAACGGAAAGCTCGCCCAAGGTATCGAGTGCACGGAATTCCACGATGATGGTAGCCACAACGTTGTCACCACCAGTGATATCCGGAGCATTATCGAGATACCACATGGCCAGATCCGAACGCTCGTGTCGGCCCATTAGGCCCCACACACCCAAGAATGCAGCGACACCGGCCAATACTGCGATGACAATAGAGCCGGTCTTGCGGGACTTATCCTTCACCGGTTGGAAGGTTTCCGGCAGGTAGCGCAGCACCATCATCATGACGATGACGGATAGGGCTTCCACCATAAACTGGGTCAAAGCTACGTCGGGCGCGCCGAGCAGGAACATCTGCAGGGTTACACCGGAACCGGCAATCCCGATCATGATGGCACCGGTCAAGCGGTTCTGAGTGCGCACCAACCCAAACATAGCCAGCGCGATGATGCCCAGTGGCAGCAAGTCCCAAGGATTGTCCAAACCATCCACCCGCGGCTGCAGCGCTACCCCGTCAACACCATCGCGGATGAGGGTGGTAGCAGCCAATACGATGATCAAAATGACAATCGGCAACATGTGGCGAGAGGGATTATGCGAATCGGACATCTTGCCTAGGACTCGTCCCAATCGGGTGCAGCCTAGCTGCAGTGAGTGGAGCAACTCATTGCCGCTGCGCGGCATGAACTCGTTGTCTTCAAAGCTTGGCCACATCTTCTTACGGGCAAAGACACCGGCAATACCAGCGATGAGGACCAAGAGCGAGATAAGGAACGGAACATTGAGACCGTGCCAGAGGGCTAGGTGCGAATGATGTTCCAAACCAACAGCAGCCACTGCATGGTCGATCGGGGTATTAAAGATGCCGAGTACGAATACCAATGGCAGGGACATAAAGCCCGGCAATGCAGCGGGCAGCCACAGGGACACCGGTGCCTCATGGACATGCTCCATATCACGAGGCCCATCGAAGAAGGCGCCAAAAACAATCTTTGCGGAGTAGGTAAAGGTAAAGAAGGCACCGATACCGGCAACGATGAGCAAAATGACCTGGCCGGTGCTGCCAATCGGGGCGTCTTCAAACGCGGTGAGCATTCCCTCCTTGGATACAAAGCCCAAAAGCGGTGGTACCGCGGCCATCGATGCCGCACCGATAACTACCGAGCCAAATGTCCACGGCATCTTATTCCACAGCGGGCCGAGGCGACGAATATCGCGCGAACCAGCCTCGTGGTCGATGACGCCAATAAGCATGAACAGCGAAGACTTGAACAATGCGTGCGCCAGAGTGTGTACCAACGCAGCGGCGATTGCGAACGGGGTTCCCACACCGATAGTGGCGACAATCCAGCCCAAATGGGAGACGGTGGAATATGCCGTGAGCTTCTTCAAATCCGTCTTTTGCACCGCAAAGACCGCGGACATCACCGCGGTACCCATTCCGACCACGATGAGCAACCAATTCCAAACCGCCACATCGTGGAAGATCGTGGAGAAGCGAATCAGCAGGTAGACACCGGCCTTTACCACGGCGGCTGCGTGTAGGAAGGCCGAAACCGGAGTGGCGGCGGCCATAGCTTCAGGCAGCCAGAAGTGGAATGGGAATTGCGCCGATTTTGTAAATGCAGATGCCGCGATCAACACGGCTACGGCCGCCGTTACACCTGGGCGCTGCGTCCATACCGGCGAAGCCAGAATGTCAGATACCGCAGTCGAGCCGGTCACTGTCGCAGCAATACCCAAACCTGTCAGCAGGGTCAATCCGCCAATGAAGGTCAGGATCAATGTGCGCTGCGAACCAGCTTCACCGCTCGAACCAGAGCGCGCAATCAACATAAAGGAAGCCAAGGAGACTAGCTCCCAAGCAAGGAACAAAACCACAACGTCATTGGCCAAAACCAGCAACAAAATGGACAGCGTAAACGCTGTCATCAAGGTATAAAAGCTGGTGTTACCCTCATTCTTAGGCAGATAGGCCGCCGAATATGTAAAAACGACGGCACCAATGACCAGCGCCAACATGGCGAAGAAAATACTCAACGCGTCCCCGCGGAGAGCAAAACTTACGTCGACGCCCGGTGCGATGAAATCGCGCACCCAAGTGGCGTGGAAACTCAATTCCTCCCCGGCTGCAATGGCAGGGAATTCCTTGGCAATAAGGACCGCTGCAATAACAAAAAGGCCAGCTAGTGGATAGCCTGCCTTTCGGTCAATAACCTTTACGGTTACCGGTGCCAAGATCACTGCCAGCGCCGCGAGGAGGACTGCATAAAGTAGCGTCACGAAATACTTGCCTCACGAACCTTGGTCTAGGTTTAATGCGAATTTCGCATTAAATACAGCCCTTTCAGGCTACCATTCCCACCAAGGTCAAACCACATTGCAGCGTTCCCTTTTGGCGCATAAAAGGCGAGCACAACCGTCACAATTACGCTCACAGCCAGAAAAACCACAGGCGCTTAGCAGTACTTTTTGTCGTAGCAATTGAATTGCCTATACCGCATAGTTTGCGACATGGTGGTCCCTTATGTGCGAAAAGAATTCGCGAGACTGCTACACGCTCGAGCTCAGCCATGAAAACTAAGAACTCCCCCAGCACACCAAGGCGCACGCTCGTGCTACCCGATGTGCAGGGGGAGAGTTTTAAAGTTGGCCGTTACTTCTCGCCCAAGAGTGCGTCGACGAAGCCTTCGACCTCAAATGGTGCGAGATCATCGGCACCTTCGCCCAAGCCCACGAGCTTGACCGGAACGCCCAATTCCTCTTGCACCTGGAAGACGATTCCGCCCTTGGCAGTACCATCCAGCTTGGTCAGGACGACGCCGGTGATATCTACTACCTCGCGGAAGATCCGGGCCTGGGTCAAGCCATTTTGACCCACGGTGGCGTCCAATACCAGCAGAACCTCGTCCACATCGGTCTTCTTTTCCACTACGCGCTTGACCTTGCCCAACTGGTCCATCAAGTCAGTGGAGGTATGAAGGCGGCCTGCGGTATCAACCAAGACTACATCTACTTGCTGTTCTACACCGCGAGCTACTGCATCGAAGGCCACCGATGCTGGGTCAGCGCCCTCCTTGCCACGCACAGTATCGGCGCCAACGCGGCGGCCCCAAGTCTCGAGCTGGTCAGCGGCCGCAGCACGGAAAGTATCCGCTGCGCCCAAAAGTACCTTGTGCCCCATGGCTACAAGCACGCGAGCAAGCTTGCCCGTAGTTGTGGTTTTGCCGGTGCCGTTTACGCCGACAACCATAACGATGGCCGGCTTACCCTCATTCGGCATGGCCTTAATGGAACGGTCCATCTCTGGGTGTCCTGCCTCGATAAGGCATTCACGCAGCATGGCACGCGCCTCATCCTCACTGGACACACCGCGCTCAGCAATCTTCTCGCGCAGGGAATCAGTCACTTTCATGGTGGACTTGGTGCCCAAGTCCGCCATGATGAGCGTATCTTCTATTTCCTCCCAGGCTTCTTCATCCAAGTCGCCGGCGGAAAGAATTCCCATAAGCCCCTGTCCGATGGCATTTTGCGAGCGCGAAAGGCGTCCACGCAAACGGCCTAGGCGTCCGCCGGCGGGAGCAATATCTTCCTGTGGCGCTGGCGCTGGGGCTGGCTCTGCATCGGGAACCTCTGTCTGTTCCTTGGCAGCTTCGGCCGCACCGGTCTGTGCCTCGGCTGCAGCCGCAGCTTCTTCAGCCTCCTCGCGGTCATCGACGCGCTCTTCAATGTCCTCCGCGTTCTTATCTTCAACGACCTCGTCAAAGACTGGGGATTCCTCTTCTACTGCAGCATCTTCCACAGCGGCGGCATCTTCTGGAGCCTCTGACTTTTCAGCAGCTGGCGAGGACTTCTCCGCTGGTTCATCGGCCTGCGGCGTCGCTGGCTCCTCCGGCTCGGATGCGGTTTCTGGCTGCTCGACCGATTCTGGGACATTATCCGCAGGCGTGTCTTCACTCTCTGCAGCCGCAGCTGCCGTACCTGCTACCCCTGCCGTACCGGCAGCCGTTGCCTCCGCAGCTCCATCGCCCGTAGAAGGGGTCTGTTCGGATTTATCTGGGATAGAGTCGGACCGCTGTTCTTTCGCATTAGCCGACTTATTGGTCTCAGTAACTTTATTGGTTTCTGCCTGCTTCGCCTGCTGTGGTTCCTGCTTATTTACCTCTGGTTGCCCCACTGCGGGCTTGTCGGCCGCAGCATCGGTCTTCGGCTTTACAGACTGTGGCTCGTCCTCGTGTGCTTGCGGCTTCGCCTTTGGTTGTGGAGCCTTGCCACTGAGCTGCTCGTTGGCGATGTCGGTAGCACTAGGCTCTTCCTTTGGTTGCTGGTATGCCTGAGCTGGCTTATCCGCAGTTGGCTTATTCGCCACGGGCTTTTCCGCCTGAACCGGGCTTTTCTGCGCTTCTTTGGCACCACCAGCAGGAGCGAAGTTAAAGCCAGACTTAGCTTGATAGTTGCCGGACTTTTGCTCCTGGGTAAGCTGCTTCGGTTCTTCCTCAGCGGGCTTATCAAAGGACACCTTCTTGGCGTCGCCGCGCTTTTTGCCGATTACTACGAGAAGAATAATCAGCACAATAACGGCGATCGCAATGCCGATCCATAACCATAAAGAATTCATGCCTCTATAGTGCCAGTCTTGTTGGCTCGCGGCACCCCAAACCCCCGGCCTAGCTCGGAAGGGGTGGCGCCGGCAGGCAGCGATCCTGGCTACTTCTCTAGCTCATCGCCCCGCGGCGCGTCGACGCCCAGGCGAGTAGCATCCTCGCTAGCTTGCTCCGTGCCCGGCGCCCAACCTGCGGGATTCATGCGCTGCGAAATCACGCGGGTTACACCATCGCCGCGCATGGTCACGCCATAAAGCACGTTAGCTACATCCATCGTCGGCTTTTGGTGCGTAATGACGATAAGCTGCGAGTCCTTGCGCAACTCTTCAAAAAGGGCGATGAGGCGACGCAGGTTAACATCATCAAGCGCTGCTTCGACCTCATCCATGACATAAAACGGGCTAGGGCGAGCGCGGAAGATTGCTACCAGCATGGCCAGCGCGGTAAGCGACTTCTCACCACCTGAAAGCAAGGACAGGCGCTTGACCTTCTTGCCCGGTGGACGCGCTTCCACCTCGATGCCGGTGGTGAGCATGTCCTCCGGCTCCGTGAGAATGAGGCGGCCCTCACCGCCCGGGAAAAGGGTCTGGAAAACCTTGGGGAATTCTGCTTCAACGTCATGCCATGCATCGGTGAACAACTGCAGAATCTGCGCGTCCACGTCCTCGATAACCCCGGCCAGATCCTTGCGGGCTTGGATGACATCCTCAAGCTGGGTGGAGAGGAAAGAATAACGCTCTTCCAAAGCCTTGTATTCTTCCAACGCAAGCGGATTGACCTTGCCCAAAGAATTCAAGTCCTTCTCTGCTTGCTTCAAGCGTGCATTTTCCGCCCCGCGATCGAAATCCTCACCGGGGGTGTAGTCCTGCAAAAGGTCCGAAATCGCAATGCCGAGCTGTTCTACTATCTTGGTTTCAGCTTCATCGACGCGAACCTGCGCCTGAGAGCGGGCAATTTCCGAGTCATGAGCACGGTTAGTCAACCGGTCCAGCTGTTGCCGCGCGGCCGAGACCTGTTGCTTTACCTGTTGCAGCTGTGCGTTCAAGGAGGTGCGCTGCGCAAAGTAGTCATCGCGCTCAGAGGTAGCGCGCTCTAGCAATTGGGTGGCGCGCGCGGCCAAATCACGCGAATGCCTTACCACCGCACCGGCTAATTCTCCTTGGGCCTTGCGCCGCGCCATAGCCTGTTCATGGCGAGCCTTGGCTTGGCGCTCATGCAGCGCTTGGCGACGCAACGCCTCGCTCTTCCCCGCTACCTGGCCCACGTGATCCTGAGCGGAGCGGGCAGCAACCTGCGCCTCCATCTCCATCGACTTAACCTGCTCTAATGCAGCCGAGGCCTCGTCACGCTCCACCGACGAGGGCTCGTCGGGCTGCTCGTCCGCATCAACGCGGGCAAGCCTATCGCGGGCGTCGGCAAGCTGCGTGCGAGCTCCGGCGAGCTTAACCTCGATCTCGGTCGCCCGCGCCGCGGCCTTCTCGTGCTCAGTTTTATTGGCCTCGTACTGCTTCAGCAGGCGCTGATGATCGCGTTTCCACGCCTCCACCTCGGTATCGTGTTCGCGTAAGGCGGCCTTCGCTGAGGCTGCCGTCACGCGGGCATCCTCCGCCGCGATCTTCGCGCCCTCGAGAGTGCCGGAAAGCTCTTCCAGCTCCTGCGCGGCAGTTTCCAGCTGTTCCTCCGCCTCTGCAATGCGGGCGGTGACTTCTACGGTAGATGAGGCACCGGTGCCTACTTCTACCCAACCTTCGCCCAACACCACGCCGGATTCGGTAACGGCACGCAGGCGAGGATCCTCTGCCACCAATTTTTTCGCCGCCGCGAAATCGGGAACGAGCACGACATCCGCAAGGAGGCGGTGCAGCGCGGCGGATACCTCCGGAACCACAGCAATATGGTCGAGCAGCCACGAGGTGCCGGTGGGCAAAGTCGCATCCACGCGCCAGGATGTGGCGGGGGCGGCAACGGAAACATCGACAAGCGCGGAGCGGGTACCCTTTTCCAAGGCCGCAATGAGCTGACCGGAAATCTCGCCGGCCTGGGCCTCAGCGAAGACGCCCAATGCGGCAGCTACCGCAGTCTCATATTTAGTGCTGATGAATTTGGCCAGCGGCTGGAACTGCTCACCTACATCGACCTTCTCCGGCACGGTCTGGGCTAAGGTATCGATGCGTGAGCGCAACGTGTACACGGCACGCTCACGTTCGCGCTGCTCGTCGCGCAACTGTTCCAAGCGCTTATCGGCCGCACCCGATTCACTGGCCGCGCGCACATGTGCCTCCTCGAGCGGCTCGCGCTCGCCGGCCAAGGACTGCAATTTATCCGCCACTTCATCGGCCTCTGCCTGGGCAGACTGGGTGCGCTGGCTGGTAGAAGCAAGGGTTTCTTCTTGCCGCGCCAGCTCCTCTTCTGCCGAGGTAACCTGGCCTGCCGCCTTTTCTTCCGCGGCAATAAGGCGGACGACGCCCTCGCGCCTATCTGCAATGGCACGCAGCTGGGCCATGTGCTCGCGCTCGGCGGCCTCGAAAGCCTCGCGGCGCTCTGCTACCTCTTCGCGGATCGATTCCAGGCGTTCCGCCGCCTCCTCCGCCGCAGCGAGGAGCTCCGCATGTTCTTCGTCCGCGCGAGCGGCCCGTGCTTCCAAATCATCCGGGTCTTGGCCAGAATAAGCCACCTGCGCGCCAGCATTGGCCGCCCGCTCTTCGCCAATGCGCTGCGTAGCAGAAATGCGCTCAGAAAGCGTAGACAGATCAAACCACAGCTTTTGGGCGGAATCTGCCTTGGGGCTTACTTCCTCAAGCTGGGCTTCAACCTCTAGCTGAGAGCCCGTTGTTTCTTCCAGCTGCGCCGTAACTTCCTCAACCTGTTCGGCGAGAACTTCGGCCGCGCGCTCGGCGTCGTGAAACTTGCTGCGCAGGCGCACTACCCTATCGCCGGCTAGGCGCAGGCGGGCATCGCGCAGATCAGCTTGCACCGTGGCAGCACGCTGCGCAGCCTCGGCTTGGCGCGCCAAAGGCTTAAGTTGCTTGCCTAACTCATCAGTAAGGTCCTGCAGGCGATCCAAATTGGCCTGCATGCCAGTGAGCTTTCGCTGCGCCTTTTCCTTGCGACGGCGGTGCTTGAGCACGCCCGCTGCCTCTTCGATATAGGAGCGCCGATCCTCGGGCCTAGATTCAAGGATCTCAGAAAGTTTGCCTTGGCCGACAATAATGTGCATCTCGCGGCCAATACCCGAATCAGAGAGCAGCTCCTGAATATCCATCAGACGCGCCTTGGCGCCATTGATTTCGTATTCGCTGGCCCCGTCGCGGAACATGCGGCGGGTGACCGAGACTTCCGAATATTCAATCGGTAGCGCGCCGTCCGCATTATCAATGGTGAGGGTTACCTCGGCGCGGCCTAAGGCTTTGCGGTCGCCGGCGCCGGCGAAAATGACGTCTTGCATCTTTCCGCCACGCAGCGTCTTGGCGCTTCCCTCGCCCATAACCCAAGCTAGCGCGTCCACCACATTGGACTTGCCGGAGCCATTCGGTCCGACAACAGCGCAAATGCCGGGTTCAAATTTTAGAGACGTCGCCGACGCAAATGATTTAAAGCCTTTGAGCGTCAGCGATTTCAGGTGCATTCGGGTTAGTTTAGCAAGCTTAGAGTACGCCTGCCCAGCCGAGCCTCAAGGATCGAAACTGCGGGCATGTGCTGTGCGTTAGCGTTCAATAAAGCCGGATTCTCCCTTAGAGGCAGCCCATTGCTCGACTACTAGATCGACCGTTCCTGGTCGGCGAGTCATACTGGGCTGTTCTTTGAGGAGTCCTAGCAACTCCTCACATTTCTCCCGCGGTCCTTCGGCTACAACCTGAACCCGACCATCAGCCAAATTAGTAGCATGCCCATGCAAGCCGAGCTCGAGGGCACGGGAGCGCGTCCACCATCGAAAGCCCACGCCTTGGACGCGCCCGTGGACAAAAGCGGTCATTCTTTCCTTGGTCATGCAGCCTCCCTAGTTCCTAGTAGTGATCATGTTGCCCCTTATCGCGCAGGACGCGGCGGTCTTCTTCACTGCGACGAGTGACGGGGTCGGAGCCGTCCCAGCATTCAACGCCTTTAAGCTCCGGCAGCATATCGCGGTGGAATACCGGGTCAATGCCTTGGCTGCGCTGCACGTTGTAGTTCTTGAGCAATTTAATGGCCACCCCGGATAGCGGCACGATGGCGAGGATATTGAGGATCACCATGGTTGCCGCGCCGGTATCGGCCAAGGCAAAGACCAGCGGCAGGGAGCCCACCGCACCGAACCAGACAAAGAAAAGCACGACGAGGCGGAAAATCACCAGAGCAGGCTTGCTCTGGGTGAGGTACTCCAGGTTGGACTCCGCCAAGTAATAGTTGCCCAGGATGGAAGAGAAAGCCAGGAAGAAGAGGATAAAGCTGACGAAGTGAATTCCCCACTCGCCTACCTCAGAAGACAAGGCGGCCTGGGTCAAAGAGACGCCTTCTGCCTCTGCGCCATAGGCAATCTCAGGTCCCAACAGGATGATGAAAGCGGTAATGGTACATACCACCAAGGTGTCGAAGTACACGCCGAGGGTCTGGACCAAACCCTGCTTGACGGGGTGAGAGACGGCCGCAGTAGCCGCAGCGTTAGGGGCAGAGCCTTCGCCGGCCTCATTAGAAAACAGACCGCGCTGAATACCCTTCATCATGGCGAAGCCAAGACCGGCACCCGCGATTTCCTTGATTCCTAGGGCGTGACCAACGATATCGCCAATCATTCCCGGCACCTTGTCAAAATTGGTGATGACTACAAAACCGCCGACGAGCAGGTAAGCCACCGCCATAAATGGCACGACGATCTGGGTGATATTGGCAATGCGGTTCACACCACCAAAGATGATAAGCCCCGCAACTACGGCGATAACAACGCCGATAATGGAGCGGAACGTAGTGTCATCGCGGTCAAAGGAGAAGGACACTGCATCCGCAATGGCGTTGGTCTGGAAGGCGTTGTATACCAAGCCAAAGGTAAAGGCGATGGCGATGGAGAAAAGCACGCCGAGCGGGCCCCACCCCAAACCGCGCTTCATATAATACGCTGGGCCACCGCGGTAGCCATTGCCATCGCGGACTTTCCAAAGCTGCGCCAGGGTCGACTCTATAAAGGCGGTAGCGCCACCCAGGATGGCAATCAGCCACATCCAGAAGACGGCACCTGGGCCGCCCACGGAAATGGCCACCGCTACACCAGCCACGTTGCCGGTGCCAACGCGGGAGGCGGCCGAAATGGTAAAGGCCTTAAAGGCGGAAAGGCCACCATAGTCCTCGTCCTCGTCGCGGCCCTCCCCCTTGGGCCGCTCGACGACGGCGCGGAACATATCCGGCACCATGCGCACCTGCACCAATGCGGTACGGATGCCGAAGAATAGGCCCGCAGCAATCAGCAGCCAGGGCAGAATCCACGACCAGACGCCGTCATTAAATGTCGTAACGACATTTTCAAGAAAATCCATGCAGAATAATTTACTGCCTTAGGGTTCACAACGTGAACCCAATCCGCCATAACTTATTGACAATGGGGGCAGAAATGGGCGGAACGCCCTGAAATTACGCAGCGCTCCAAGGGCGTTGCGCACCGCCGACAGGGCTGGCCAGCACGCCCATATGCTGCCAATGAACGCGAAAAATACCCCGATTCGCCATTCACGTTAACGTACAAGGAATCAAAGCTCGTGCCACCCACTTTTAGGGCGGCAGTCATAACCTCCTGGGCTGCTTCGAGCAGGGCGATGGCATCTTTTTGCCGCAAGGTCGAGGCTTTCTTGCGGGGCGAAATTTGTGCCGCCCATAAGGATTCATCGGCGTAAATATTTCCGATTCCAGAAGCCAAGGTCTGATCCAAAAGCGCGGTTTTCACAGCGGTCTTCTTTGCCCGCAGGCGCCGTCCGGTAGCCACGATGTCGAAATCTGGTTCCAACGGATCAATGCCAATGTGTGAAATCTTTGACCACGGGGCATAGAGCCAATATCCAAAGGTGCGCTGGTCAACAAAGCTAAGCTCTGCCCCGCCGCTCAACTGGGCGCTAATGCGCAGATGCGATGAATCGGTGGCGCCGATACGGACCTGGCCCGACATACCTAAGTGGATAAAGAGGACGTCGCGGTGAGGGTCCATAGAATCTTCGCCCACAAATTCTAGCCACATGAATTTCCCGCGCCTGGCCACTGCAGCAATTTCTTTGCCTACGAGAAGACCGGAGAGTGGCTCATCTTGGCCACGATTAGCGCGCGGGTGTAACACCTCTACAGACTCAAAAGTCCGTCCCACCACGTGGGGTGCAAGGCCCCGGCGAACGGACTCGACTTCCGGCAATTCCGGCATGCTTAGCTTTCTTTATGTGCAGTACCTTGCACCAAAAGCGGGGTTTCGCGCAAGGTCTGGCAGGCCTCCTGAGCCGCCTGTTGTTCGGCTAACTTCTTATTATGCCCCACACCATTGCCCACGGTCAGACCAGCAACAGTAGCGACTGCGGTAAATGTCTGGTCATGCTCGGGACCGGTGGAGGTGGCCGAATAGACCGGCATCGGCGCCTTTAGCTCCGCGCACAGCTCCTGCAAAGTGGTTTTCCAATCCAAGTGGCGCCCGCTCACAGTCGCATTTTCGATCTTCTCCGCAAATAAACGCAAGATGACGTCACGCGCCGTTTCAAAACCGTGCTCGCGGTAGATGGCACCGAAGATCGCCTCGGTGGTATCGGCAAGAATGGAATCTTTATCGCGGCCGCCGGTGGATTGCTCGCCCTTGCCCAGCAGAATATGCGGGCCCAGGTTTATCTCCCGGGCGATGTCCGAAAGGCCATAGCGCGAGACGATGGAAGCGCGCATCTTGGAAATATCCGATTCCGGGCGGGAAGGATAGGTGATGTAGAGCTGGGAGGCCACCGAAAGGCCCAGCACCGCATCGCCCAAAAACTCCAAGCGCTCGTTGTTTGGCAAGTGCCCATTCTCATTAGCAAATGAACGGTGGGTCAACGCCAAGCACAGGTGCTCAGGCTGCAATTCCACACCGAGTGATTCCAACAACGGGGTGTGGTCTACTGCAGCAAACTCGGCTGCCAGCGCCTCTTCCCCAGTTAGCTTCTTTTTGCGGCTCATAGAAACTTCTCCAAACCGGCCCAGCGGGGATCGACCTTATCTTCGTCCTTTTCGCCAGAGATACCGGTGGTCACGCCCTCTGGCGTAGCAATTTCGCAGCCATCCTCGCACACCGGCGCAAAGGGAAGTTCTAGCCCCGCCTCATCGATAACGGCCTGCAGAAGGTCCAGCTCATCATCCTCAATCTCTGGAATCTCATCTCCCGAGCCTTCATCATCGTCTGTAGTCTCGTCTCCAGAGACGAAGGACTCATCGGCGGCGAAGACTTGCGTGACGTGCAAATCCAGCTGTGGGTGCAGCTCCTTCAAACAACGGGAGCATTCCCCGGTCAGCCGCCCGGAAATGTTGGCATCCACCAAGACACCGGCACCAAGTGGGGTCAAGGTAACGTCTACGGTGAGCTCTTCGCCCTGTGGAATGGCGATCATCTCTACGCCAATCCTCTCGGGTGCGGGGCCGGTCTGGGTGCGTTGTTCCGGCAGTGCGTCAGCGCCTTGGGCGTTCAACAATTCGCCCACATCGAACTTCAATGGTGATGTCATAACACTGGGTAGTCTACCTTGCCCCGCAAGCTCCGCCTAGCGGACCGCGCAAGCCGAGTTTCTGTCAAGAGTCTGGCGTTTAAAGTAAAAGGGCCTATGCCTTTCCGGATTAGTCTTTTCGCAGGTGAAAACCGCCCTTAGTGTGGAAGCATGACCTACCACTTGGCGCTAACCTCCACCGATCTACGCAGCATAGCACTTAGTTTCGCCGTGTTTAGTTGCCTTCCCGCTGCGGTGTTAGCTACTGCCGGTGTGCTCGTTCACGCCACTCCACGGCCGGACCGTTCAGGAATGTACGGCGTAAGTGGAATTCGCTTATGTACCGCACTCATCTGTAGCGTCGTTGCCGGTGTGGTAGCCGGTGCCATTTTGGTCTTGCCCACCGGCATGGACCTTTCGGTTCTTACCGGCGCACTCATCTTTTCCCTAAGCGGCGGTACTATCA
The DNA here is from genome assembly GCF_027570195.1 of Corynebacterium yonathiae. Taxonomy (GTDB): domain Bacteria; phylum Actinomycetota; class Actinomycetes; order Mycobacteriales; family Mycobacteriaceae; genus Corynebacterium; species Corynebacterium yonathiae. The sequence goes on along the minus strand of NZ_JAKMUZ010000002.1, from coordinate 10,654 downwards.
CTTGGTTCTCCCGCGCGACCATTCCTACCGCGCTCATTTCTGTAGGCACAATGTTGCTGACTACCGGTGCGCTCCTTAGCGCGTGTGCCGTGTGCTTCCCCCAGAATTTCAGTGATAGCGCATTAACGTCACTATCTTCCTATTTCTTTACCGCACTCGTAGCATTCCTTTTCCCCGGCTTGGTTACCACGACTATCGCAGCATGTATGGCTGTCCAATCCGCCGCAGATGAGCATCTCACTCCACAAGAGGAAGAACAGCCCACTGCCCAGCGTGCACAAGACTCGCCTGCTGCCGCAGAATCAGGAAAAGCGATTCCAGCAAGACAGCCTTGCTCCCGCGCTACTGCTTGAGCCAGCTGGGAGTAACCAATAAAACAAAAGGCCCTGTTGGGTGGGTAGACGGTGTACGACAAACCGCCTGCCCACCAAACAGGACCTTTGGCCGTGCCTGGCGCTTTAGATTCCCCCTCGCCCCTCCCTAGTCCATGGCCCCGTTATGAACGGGCCATAGAGCTTAGGGGCTGAATGAGAGTAAAGGTAGTGCTTTAGCGCTCGTTATAGCGACGCTCATAGGCCTCACCTTCCGAGTAGCGTGTGCCACCCGCTGCGCCACCGGCGCGGCCCAGCGCCGAATAATCGCCGCCGCGGGAGCGTACCCCGGCACCGCCGCGCAGTGCAGAGCGGTCGGAACTTACGGTGCGCAGCAGGCCGTTGAGCGTGGTTTCGAATTCGCTAAGTTTGCCATCCACAAACTCATCGCATTCGCTGCGCAAACGGTTAGATTCGGTGTGGGCAGACTCCACGATGCGGTGTGCTTCTTCATCGGCGCGGCGAACAACTTCTGATTCCGAAACCAGACGCTCTTGTTCCGCGCGGCCTTCTGCAACGGAACGCTCATATTCGTCATTAGCCTGGGCGATGGTGCGGTCTGCTTCCGCACGGGCTTGCTCCACCATGGACTGTGCATGAGCTTCAGCATCAGCTACCAGCTTGGCAGCATGCTGTTCTGCGTGGGACACCGTGGCATCTGCCTCCTCGCGGGCGTGACCCACGATGTCATCTGCCTGCGCATTAGCGTCATTGATGGTCTGGTCCGCGCGTTCTTCGGCGCCATGCAAGATTTCATCCTGCTTATCCAAAACGTCCTGCGCGTCATCAATCTCAACGGGCAGTGCATTCCGCAGGTCATCGAGAAGCGCGAGCATTTCATGGCGCGGAACCATGCAATTAGAGGTCATAGGGAGGCTATGGGCCTCTTCCAAGTGCTGGACTAATTCATCTAGGGACTCAAAGACACGGTACATGCTGCGAATTTTACATGGCCTCACCTGCCAGGCGTGGAGGCCACGCACCGAGTGTGTACTGCAGATTTAACTTCTATAGTCGGTCTTGCTGGTCTACCTCCACGCGTAGGGAATCTATGACACGTACTTAAAACACCAGCTCCCCTCCTCCACCACATAATGCGGCGAAGAAGGGGAGCCGGTTAAAAATAGGTCTGTTTCTAGATGACGCCCTGTGCCAACATGGCGTCTGCTACTTTCTTGAAGCCAGCGATATTTGCACCAGCTACATAATCGCCCTCACGTCCGTATTCCTTGGCCGTGCTGTCGATATTTTTAAAGATATTGGACATGATCGCGTGGAGGCGATCATCGGTATAGTCAAAGGACCAGGAATCACGGGAAGCGTTTTGCTGCATCTCCAGCGCGGAGGTAGCAACACCACCGGCGTTAGCGGCCTTGCCCGGCGCGAAGTTGATCTTGGATTCTTGGAAAATGTGGACGGCCTCCGGGGTCGACGGCATATTGGCGCCTTCTGCCACGTAGCGCACGCCGCCTTCCACGAGCTCCTTAGCGGAATCGCCGTCCAGCTCGTTCTGGGTCGCACACGGCAATGCCACGTCCGCTCGTACTTCCCAGATATTTCCGCCCTTATGGAATTCCACGCCGCTTCCAGCCTCTTCAGCATAAGTGGAGATGCGCTCGCGACGGGATTCTTTAACGTCCTTGAGAAGCTCGATGTCCACGCCATCTGGGGTGGTGATATAACCGGAGGAATCGGACATGGCCACCACGGTGGCACCTAGTTCTTGGGCTTTTGCTGCAGCGTAGATAGCGACGTTTCCAGAACCGGAGACAATGACTTTGGAACCGTCAAAGGACTCACCGTGAGCCTTCATCATTTCATTGGTGAGGTAGACCGTGCCGTAGCCCGTCGCCTCAGTACGGACTAGCGAACCACCCCAGGACAACCCTTTGCCGGTAAGGACGCCGGACTCGTGTTGGGTGGTCAGGCGACGATATTGGCCGAAGAGGAATCCGATTTCGCGACCGCCTACTCCAATGTCACCTGCCGGCACATCGCGGTATTCGCCAATGTGTCGGTGCAGCTCTGTCATAAAAGATTGACAAAAGCGCATGATCTCGACCTCGGACTTTCCCTTGGGGTCAAAGTCGGAACCGCCTTTACCGCCGCCAATAGGCAAGCCGGTCAGGGAGTTTTTGAAGATCTGCTCAAAACCGAGGAATTTAATGATGCCCAGATTGACCGAAGGGTGGAAACGCAGTCCGCCCTTGTAGGGGCCGAGCGCAGAATTGAATTGGACGCGAAAGCCGCGATTGACCTGGATATCACCATTATCATCGATCCACGGCACGCGGAAGATGAGCTGGCGCTCAGGTTCACAGAGACGTTCCACCAAGCCATAGTCCGCGTACTGCGGGTCTTTTTCTAGGACAATTTTCAGCGAATCTAGAACCTCAGAAACCGCTTGGTGGAATTCTGGTTCTCCCGCATTACGCTTGAGCAATTTGTCGTAGTACTCAGAAATTTGGCTATCTACTGACATGGCGTGCATTCCATTCTGTGGACGTATAAGAACAGATACCAGTTTCCTATCAAACTACCGATAAAGCAAGCAGTTTCTAGACCTTGCATAGATCCGCACCGTCTTTACCAGCGACAATAAAGTAAAATATTTTCTGTAGAACGTTCGGATCTTAAGCCGCGCAGACTCCCATCGCAGGTGGGCTTTATAATCACGGTCATGCATATTGTCGTCGCGCCAGACTCGTTCAAAGGCACCGCTTCCGCGCCCGAGGCCGCAGCCAGCATTGCTATGGGAGTGCGCCAGGCTCTCCCCGACGCCACGGTTACCACCCTGCCCATGGCCGATGGCGGCGAGGGAACCGCCTCCGTCCTCGCGCAGGCATCCGTGGCCGGCGGACAATCCGTAGAGACCATCACCCTGCCTACCACCGACGCCATAGGCCGTTTAACCCAGGCAAGCTACTTCCTCGCTGGGACTACTGCGTTTATCGACGTCGCCTCTGCCACCGGCCTGCCCGCAGTACAAGACAACCTTGACCCGCTGCACGCCGATTCCTATGGCACCGGCGTGCTGATCGCGGATGCGGAAACGCGCGGTGCCACCTCGATTGTGCTCGGACTGGGAGGCACCGCCAGCATCGATGCCGGCATGGGCATCCTTACCGCGCTCGGCGCCGCCGCGCATGACGCCCGCGGCTACGCCTTGCCTAAGGGCGGCGCTCCCCTAGTTCAGCTCGATCACATCGACACCGCGCAGCTTAATATCAAGGCGGGCATGCTTGACTTCACTTTGCTGGCCGATACCCGCGCCACCCCAGTGCAGGCAGCAACCATGTACGGCCCCCAAAAGGGAGCCCAAGGCGAGCAGGTAGCACTGCTGGCCGGTGCCATGTTGCAAGCATGCAAAGTTACCGGCGCCGATGCAGACTCCGAATATTTCGGTGCCGCGGGCGGCCTTCCCATTGGCCTGCACTGGCTTTCTCGCACGCTCTGGGGCTCAGATGAGCATATTCGCGTCTTATCTGGCAGCGCGCATGTGGCCACTGCACTCGGACTTCCAGAAAAAATATCCTCCGCCGATCTCGTCATCACCGGCGAGGGCCGGTTTGACGAGCAATCTTTGACTGGAAAGGCCGTCGGAACCATTGCGGCTCTCGCCCAAGACGCAGGCATGCCCATGGGCATTATCGCCGGTTCCTTCGAGCAGGACACGGATGCCTACTGCGCTCAGCTCAGCCAAGAAGGATCGATGTCGCAGCAGCTGGCGGCGGCCGCCAGGGACATCGTCAAGCAGCTCTAAGGCCGGATAGACAAAGACCACGGGAAGATGGCTGGCTGCTCGTGCGCTAACTCATCTTCCAACAATACGTGGTCCTTCGGCAGCACTGCGTGCGGGGTAAGAAGACGCGAGAGCACCATACCCAGCTGATTTACCGATCCGCTAACTCCCGTAACCGCAATGTCGTAGCGGTACACGCTCGCGTCCTCGAGGTCGCGATCCTCATGCTCATCGCGATAATTTTGCCGCAGCTGTTCTTCCAACCCCTCTGGAAACTGCGGCGAATCAGGGCGAGTAACCTCAGCGGAGGATAATGAACCGCCCTCCACCAGCTTGTCGGTGGCAGTGGTAAAGATGTCCGCGACGCGCTCTGCTTGTGCGTTGGGAACTAAAACATCGAATTGAATAACCGGCATAGCGCTAACCCTACCCAATTCCTAAGGTGTGAAACCATGTCTGATTCTGCCCACATCGCCCAGCTCGCCACTTCCCAAGAAACTGATCTGGAATGGCAGCAGGACTTTTACGAGGACCTGCACCGCCACCCCGAGCTTTCTCACGAAGAAGAGCGCACTGCCGGCCGTATCCGAGCCAAACTCGCCGATTTTGACTGCGAAGTAGTAGAAAACATCGGTGGTCATGGAATGGTTGCCATCTTCCGCAACGGTGACGGCCCCACCGCCTTAATGCGCGCGGATTTCGACGGCCTGCCTGTAGAGGAGGCCACCGGCGTGTCCTATTCCGCTACCAATGGAAAGATGCACGCCTGCGGTCACGACATGCACACCACGGCATTACTGGGTGCCTGTGCGCTTCTCGACGCCTCCCGTAGCTCCTGGTCCGGCACCTTCCTCGCCCTTTTCCAACCGGCCGAAGAGTCCTCCATGGGGGCTAAATTCATGCTGAACGATAACCTCATCGAACGCGTCCCACGCCCCGATATCTGCTTGGGTCAACACATCATGCCCGGCCGCGCCGGCACCGTGCGCCATACCGCAGGCCCTATCATGGCAGGCTGCGATTCCCTCCGCATACGCGTCTTTGGCAAATCAGCCCACGCCTCCATGCCCCATAACTCCATCGATCCCACCTACATCGCAGCCATGATCGTCACTCGCCTCCAGGCCATCGTGGGCCGCGAAGTCGCCCCACACGAGTTCTTTGTCATCTCCGTAGGCGAGCTACACTCCGGCGATAAAAACAACATCATCCCCGAGTCCGCCGAGCTAGTGCTCAATACCCGCTACTATGACCCCGCACTCGCAGAAAAAGTCTATAGCTCCCTCGAGCGCATGGTTAAAGCCGAATGTATAGCCTCCGGAAGCGAGCAGGCCCCTACCTTCGCGTACTATGCCCACGGCGAGGTCACAGATAACGATGCCGCCGCCCACGCCCCAGTGGGCGAGGTTTTCGACGCCGCCTTTGGCCCCGATTCCGTCCTCGCCGCTCCGTCTACTGCCTCCGAGGATTTTTGCTATTTGCCGCAGGCATGGGGAGTGCCTTATGTGTTTTGGCACATCGGCTGCACCCCAGAAGAAGATCTCCAAGACCCTCCGGTTAACCACCAGGCGACCTTCCTGCCGGACTATGCCCCAACCGTCTACGCCTCTACCCGGGCGGCATATGCTGCGGCATTGACCTACTTGGCAGCATGCTGAGACCCTGCGCGTAGCCCCCTGTTCCGTCCTGCAGGGCAGCGCCAAAGCTATTAAGCTGGCAAGCGTTTCGTGACTACCTACTAGCTTAAGGGTACAAATGAGCCAGCCACGGCATTCTGTTTTCGAATCCACCGTTCCCTCCCACGTCCGCGCAGCCTCCGGTGTGAGCCCACACAGTGCTTCCTACCGCAAGTTCTGGTCGGGCCTCTCCGGCGCCGTGATGGAACAGATTGCCGATAATTGGGAGCGCACCCGTACCGCCTACGCTGCAACCCGCCAGCAACACTATTTCTCCGCAGAGTTCCTGCAGGGCCGCGCGCTGCTCAATAACCTCACCAACTTGGGGCTCGTTGACGATGCCAAGGCTGCAGCCAAAGCTGCCGACCACGATTTGAGCGATGTCCTCGAAGCTGAGCACGATGCAGCACTGGGCAATGGTGGCCTCGGACGCCTTGCCGCCTGCTTCCTCGATTCCGCTGTCACCCAAGACTATCCCGTCACCGGCTACGGCCTGCTCTATCGCTACGGCCTATTCCGCCAATCCTTTGAGAACGGCTTCCAGAAGGAACAGCCGGATGCGTGGATGGAAAACGGCTATGACTTCGTCATCCGCCGTGCCTCCGAACAACGCCACGTCCATTTCGATGACATGGAGGTGCGCGCCATTCCCTATGACATGCCTATCACCGGCTACGGGACCGATAACGTAGGCACGCTGCGCCTGTGGAAGTCCGAGCCCATCGACGACTTCGATTACGATGCCTTCAACTCCCAGCGCTTTACCGAGGCCATCGTCGAGCGCGAGCGTGTCATGGATATCTGCCGCGTGCTCTACCCCAACGACACCACCTACGAGGGCAAGGTACTGCGCGTTCGCCAACAATACTTCTTTGTCTCCGCCTCCCTGCAAACCATGGTGGATAACTACATTGCCCAGCACGGCGAGGACCTCACCGGTTTTGCGCAGTACAACTCCATCCAGCTCAATGACACTCACCCAGTGCTCGCCATCCCAGAGCTCTTGCGCATATTGCTCGATAACCATGGTCTGAGCTGGGATGCGGCGTGGAAGATCGTCACCGAGACCTTCGCCTACACCAACCACACCGTGCTCGCGGAGGCACTGGAGAGCTGGGAAGTGTCCATCTTCCAAAAGCTGTTCTGGCGCATCTGGCAGTTGGTGGAAGAAATCGATCGCCGCTTCCGCGAAGATATGGCCCATCGCGGCTTGGATCAGGGTCGCATTGACTACATGGCACCGGTGTCCAACGGACAGGTTCACATGGCCTGGATCGCCTGCTACGCCGCTTACTCCATTAACGGTGTCGCCGCCCTGCATACCGAAATCATCAAGGCCGATACGCTGTCCGAATGGTATGAGCTCTGGCCAGAAAAATTCAACAATAAGACCAATGGCGTCACCCCGCGCCGCTGGCTGAAGATGTGCAACCCCCGCCTGGCAGAACTGCTCACCCAGCAGGCTGGTTCCGATGCGTGGGTTACTGACCTCACCCAGCTGGCCAGACTCGCCGATAAGGCCGACGATGCTGACCTACTACGAGAACTGATCGCCATCAAGCAGGCCAATAAACGCGACTTTGCGCAGTGGGTAAACGACCACCAAGGCGCTGAAATCGACCCTGATTCCATCTTTGACGTGCAGATTAAGCGCCTGCACGAGTACAAGCGCCAGCTGATGAACGCCCTCTACGTCCTTGACCTCTACTTCCGCATCAAGGACGAGGGCGAAACCGTGCCGAAGCGTACTTTCATCTTTGGTGCCAAGGCCGCGCCGGGCTACGACCGCGCCAAGGCGATTATTAAGCTCATCAACACCATCGCGGACTTGGTAAATAACGACCCGGCCACCAAGGACATTATCCGCGTTGTCTTTGTAGAGAATTACAACGTCTCCCCCGCCGAGCACATCATCCCGGCCGCTGATATCTCCGAGCAGATTTCTGTGGCTGGCAAGGAAGCCTCCGGCACGTCCAATATGAAGTTCATGATGAATGGCGCACTGACCTTAGGCACCATGGATGGCGCGAACGTGGAAATCGTCGAGGCGGTTGGTGAAGACAATGCCTATATCTTTGGTGCCCGCAATGAGGAGTTGCCGCAGCTGCAGGCCGAGTACAACCCGGGCGAGCTTTACCAGAACGTTCCTGGATTGGCCCGCGTACTGGATGCGCTTGTCGACGGCACCTTGGGCTCCGAAAATGCCGGGCTCTTCAGCGATCTGCGTGCCTCGCTTCTCGACGGCTACGGCGAACACGCACAAGACCAGTACTACGTCTTAGGCGACTTTGCCGACTACCGCGAAACCCGTGACCGCATGGCTGCCGAATACGAGGCAGACCAACTTGCCTGGGCCAAGAAGGCGTGGCTCAATATTTGCTACTCTGGCCGCTTTTCTTCCGACCGGACCATCGCGGACTATGCCAACGAGGTCTGGAAGATCCAACCAACTCCGATTTCCCAGAGCTAAGAAAAGTCCTGCCCCTCCGCTTCTGCAGCTGAGGGCAGGACTTTAACGTGGCGTTAGGCCTACTTCCGTTTGTTTAGCGCAGGCCGACGCGCTTTAGCTGCTCATAGATGGGCTTTAGGTCAATATTGAGCACACCCATCTGCGTGGCTAGGAAACCGAGTCCGCCAACGACAGCGCCCAAGATTCCTAGGCCTGTAGCTAGACCTGCGGCAAAGCCCTTGCTGCTGCCCTTCTTTCCTGCATCATCCGCCGGATTAGTAGTACTTCCCGGCTGCTCTGGCTCGTCGGCAGAGCCGGCGTCACCATTCCACCACTCATCAAAGACCAAGTTGGCCACCAAGGTGTTATCGATGAAATCGCCGCGCACCGAATCCGTACCGGAGGTATTAGCCATGATGTCCTCAGAGCCTGCACCCTTGAAGAAGAATGGCACCAATTGGTTGGTGTGCTGCCCGGAGTACCAACCGTGCCGAGCGACCTTGCCCTTTTCGCCTTCCATGGCGTTAAAGCGGTCTTCCGCATCAGGGTTGTCGTCCGTCGCTGCCTCATTCGCACCGGATAGATAACCGGTTTCGTGATCCGCGGTCACGACGAGCAAAGTGTCCTCCCACGAGGAGTTCTCCTCTACCTACTTGATGGCAGCATCAACCGACTTATTAAAGTCCTGAGTCTCCTCGATATCGCGCACTGGGTTATTTCCGTGGCCGGCCCAGTCGATGGCACCGCCCTCAATCATGATGGAAAAGCCATCCTCGTCCTGTCCCAGCGCATTGAGGGCGCCAGTCGTCATGGTGGGGAGATCGACGACGTCGTTAAGCTCGTCCGAGTATGGAGCCTTTGCCTCGCTCGAGCGGGAGTTCTGCAACGTGGAACCTACCTGCGCGATACCCCAATACTTCTGCTACGGCTTGACGTCACCTTGCGCCATCTTCTTGAAGTCATCGTTGGACTCGAAGTAATTCCAGTCGGTCTCGCCTCCGGAAAGCTTGGCGTAGTCGTCCTCGTACATGAAGCTATAGTCGGAAGTATCGACCTTCTGGTGGTCATTATCGTAGAACGGGTGGCCAGCGGCCATGACCAAGTCGAGGGCGCTGCCGAGCATCTCACGGCTAATGTCCTGCAGCTTATCGCGGTCCTTGTTGTGCGCGGCCCACGCCGCCGGAGTGGCTTCGGAATAGAGAGTGTCTGATGGTTTGTGTGTGGGTACCTAACCTGCATGAGGAGATGGACCAGAATGACTACTGTGGCGAGACGAGATCCGGCTGATAAGGCCAAGATTGATGCGATTGAAAAGAAGCTTCTTGCTAACCCTGAAATCGCGAAGCTGATTGATGACCTAGGCACGTCTACAACGGATGCCAACGACCTGGTTCGCGGCATGTTGCAAGCCTCGATTACCAGGGGACTCAACGCTGAAATGGATGCCCACCTGGGCTACGAGTCTGGCGACAGGAGCGCTAAAGCTGCAGCTAGAACAGACAATCACCGCAACGGAACGTATCCAAAGACCGTGGATTCTAACTACGGGCCAGTTACCGTTGATGTGCCGAGGGATAGGGCTGGCACATTCTTGCTGACTATGGTCCCTAAAGGCTCGAGGAGATTGACCGATGTCGATGACATGACCGTTAGCTTGTACGCCGGTGGGATGACAATTAGGGACATCCAGCACCATATGGCAACGGCGATGCGGGTTGATATTTCCCATGAGACGATTTCCGCAGTCACCGATGCCGTCCTCGATGAGGCCATGGTCTGGCAAAACCGCCAGTGAGATGAGTTCTACCCGGTCATTTTCCTGGACGCGCTGCGCATTAAAATCCGCGATGGCGGCCTAGTGGTCAATAAGTCCGCGTACATGGCAATCGGCGTGGCTCTCGACGGTATCAAGCACTTTTTGGAATCGTGGATTGCCAAAGAAGAAAACGCTTCATCCTGGGCGCAAGTATGCGCCAATCTTTCTAACCGTGGGGTTAAAGACGTCTTTATCGTTTGCTATAACGGGTTCAAAGGCTTGCCGGAAGAAGTAAAGGCAACCTGGCCGAACTCTATGGTGCAAACCTGTATCGTGCACCTGATTCGTGCCGCTAACCGATGGGTAGCCTACAGGGATCGCCGGGGCGTATCGGCCGCGTTGAAAAAGATTTACACCGCCACGGACGAGTCCACAGCTAAGGCTGCCTTAGACGAATTTGAAGCCTCTGAATTGGCAGAAAAGTATCCCCGCTCAGTCAAGGTCTGGCGGGATGCCTGGGAGCGGTTTGTCCCGTTTCTGCAGTTCCCACCAGCAGCCAGCAAGGTCATTTACACGAAGAATTCGATTGAATCATTCAACAATGAACTGCGGAAAGCTACCCACAACAGGGTGCAGTTCACTAACAATGAATCAGCGCTG
>NZ_JAKMUZ010000019.1 GCF_027570195.1 Corynebacterium yonathiae | reverse complement strand
AAGAAGAGTGCCGGAGGGCAGAGAGTCTCGTTAAAGTGGACTAATAGCGTAGCGAGGAGGCTGCACACATGAGCTCATTGGCTGATATCGTCTTGCCATCTTTTCGGAGTCGGACCCGATCCTTTCTCGATGAGGATCGGGCAGCTAGGCGCGCGCTGAAGATGCAAGATGGAATTTGCGTGCTCGATTTTGCCGTAGAGGACTCATCGGAGGACTCAGCCGAAGTATTCTCGATTGTGCAAGAGGCGCTGGAGATTGCCGTCGGTGTGATCGCTAACGCGGATGACTCACTTGGCATGCTGAGTGAGGTGGTTGAAGAGCTCATTGAGCTGCACGCTAAGAGCGCACAGCGAGCGAAGCCTGATCCGCTCGTGCTGGCGGAATGGTTTATCGCTTTCCATGAGACCACTGAGGTTGATTATTTCGAGCTCGACCCCGTTGCTTATTCAAAGGTCCTCGGAGAAGATGGACTGGCTCGTGTCCGAGCTTGGGCGGAAAACGCAGATGCTTTCCGACGCAAGTATATGGAGAAGCGTTTTGCGGTTTTAGATCAGAACGTCGAAGTAATCGTCCGTACACACTTGGCTGAGGACGGCTACGTGGTCTTTTTCGAAGGGTTAGCTAGAGCCTTGGAAGAAATCGGTGAGTATGATGCCGCGTGGGAGTACGCGAAGCGTGGAACCGAATCTGGTTCAGACTGGCAAGCGCGGTCCTGCGGACAATACTGGGTGGATTTAGCGAGGAAATGGTATCCCGAGCGCGAGGAGGACGTCGCAAAGCAGGTGCTTAGTACGTGGCCATTCCTTGAAGCAGTGCTGTATCCAGAAAGGCTTATGCAGCTCTAGAGAACCAGCAGGTCGAACTTAGTAGCCTTGACGTCGGAAAGGCGCTTGCGGGCGCGCTCGAGGCGCTGCCATTCCTCTTGGGGGATGGATTTGCGGGCGATAGTGACGGTCTCGGCGTCAGGAGTGCCCCAGGCGATGGGCATCGGGGTGATTTGCTGCCAGTGGTTATTGTCTGCGCGGCCGGACACAGCCGCAACGGGAACCTTGGTGCCTACGGTCCGTTGGGCGCCGGGGATGGCGGTCACAGTGCGCAGGCACGCAGCCCAGCGGGGAGGCAAGGAGGGATCCACGTTGGTATTAACCAATGCGAGCAAGACCATATCGCGCTCATTTACTTCGGCGATGACGGCCGGAGCAAGGGGATAGGAGTCATAGAGTTGCTGGGCGGTGCCAACTTTACGAGCGGCGGCAAAGCCGACGATGGCCACCATGATTCCGAATAGAATCAAGCCCAGGCCGATAGTGATGCCCCAGGAAAATCCCCACCAGATGGCCGCGCCGCCGATAATGAGCAGGATGCCCAGTACGAGGCCGGAGAGGCGAAGGCGGTTGGAATCGCGCAAGAGCTCGTTATTGGCCTTGGCAAAGGGCTCGTCTACGTCGAACTTGAAGATTTTCATTGTTCTAAGTCTAGTGCGTCGATAAGCCGGTAGGCATATCCTTGCTCGGCGAGGAAACGCTGGCGGTGCACGGCGTAGTCCGCATCGAGGCTATCGCGGGTGACCAGCGAGTAAAAGAGAGCCTCCTCTTCCTTGGGGCGGAGTAGTCGGCCGAGGCGCTGGGCCTCTTCTTGGCGGGAACCGAAGGTGCCGGAGACCTGGATGGCGAGGGCGGCCTCGGGAAGATCGATGGAGAAATTGGCGACCTTGGACACTACGAGTACTGAGAGCGAGCCGTCCCGGAATTGTTGAAAGAGACGCTCGCGCTTAGCAGTGGAAGTGGAGCCATCGATGACGGGGGCGTCGAGATGCGCGCCGAGCTCGTTGAGCTGGTTCACGTAGCCGCCGATGATGAGAGCCTGCTGTGGGTGGCGGGCGAGTATCTTGTCCACCGCCCAGAGCTTGGCGGCAGCCTGGGCGGCGATGCGGTAGCGGTCGCGAGGCTGGGCGGTGGCATAGAGCATGCGTTCCTCGGCGTCCATGTCCACGCGGACTTCGATGCACTCGGCGGTGGCGATATATCCGGCCATCTCGAGTTCTTTCCACGGGGCGTCGTAGCGTTTAGGTCCGATGAGAGAGAAGACGTCGCCCTCGCGGCCATCCTCGCGCACGAGGGTGGCGGTGAGCCCTAGCCGACGCCGCGATTGAAGGTCCGAAGTCATGCGAAATACCGGCGCGGGAAGCAGGTGGACTTCGTCGTAGATGATGAGGCCCCAATCGCGGGAATCGAAGAGCTCGAGGGCGCGGTATTCGCCTTTGGTTTTACGCGTGACCACCTGGTAGGTGGCAATGGTAATCGGCTTGATTTCCTTCTTTTCGCCAGAGTATTCGCCGATTTCGTTCTCGGTCAGGGTGGTGCGGCGCAGGAGCTCGTCGCGCCATTGGCGGCCGGCGACGGTATTGGTGACCAAGATGAGCGTGGTGGATTCTGCCTTGGCCATGGCTGCCGCACCGACGATGGTTTTGCCCGCACCACACGGAAGTACTACGACGCCAGAGCCGCCGGACCAAAAGGCCTCGGTGGCGTACTGCTGATAATCGCGCAGCTGCCATCCATCATGATTGAGGGCGATGGGGTGGGACTCGCCATCGACGTAGCCGGCGAGATCCTCTGCCGGCCAGCCTGCTTTGAGGAGGGCCTGCTTGAGGCGGCCGCGCTCGGAGGGCGGGACGGCGATGGAATGCTCGTCGATGCGAGCGCCAAGGAGCTTTCCGGTTGCGCCACGGGAGAGTTCTTCCAGGATAGGCGGCTCTTCGGACTCGAGAATGAGGCCGTGCGCCGGGTGGGCGTGGAGGCGGACGCGGCCGTAGCGGGACATGGTTTCGGCGACGTCGATAAGCAGGGCTTGGGGGACCGGAAAGCGGGAGTAGTTTTCGAGGACGTCGACGACCTGCTCGGCGTCGTGTCCGGCCGCGCGGGCATTCCACAGCGCGAGCGGAGTGATGCGGTAGGTGTGCACGTGCTCGGGGGCGCGCTCCAGCTCCGCAAAGGGAGCGAGCGCGGCGCGGGCCTCGGCAGCCTGGGCGTGATCCACCTCGAGCAGGACGGTCTTATCCGACTGCACAATCAATGGTCCATTCATGGCTCCAGCGTAACGGAGGTGATCCGGTGCAAGGGAAATCGGATAGTGGAGCCGTCGGATGCGCGGGCGTCGATTTGCCCACCCGCGACCGTCAGCGGGGTAACGGTGCGCTTCTTTTCGTTGCCGTTTTTATCCGCATAGCCAATCGTGATCGGCCGGGCAGTGCGCGCAGCGGCGTGGACTATATCGAGGCTGGGAGTGGAAGGCGCGGAGTCATCGCGCAGATTGCGCATAGCCTTCGCGATGTCAGGGGAAGCGGTGGCCCGACGGGCGGTGGGGGTAGGCAAGGTGGCTGGTTCGGGCGCAAGCGTCAGGCTGGCGCCATTGTGGTCCTCGGCCGCGGGAGAAAGACCGTGAGCGCGCAGCTGCTCAAGCAGGTCGTGTACCGGCAATTGAGACACCGCTACGGTCGGGGCAAGCAGGCGCAAAGGCGCAGCCTTGAGCGCAATCTGGAGGAGGGCCGGGTCCTCGCTGCGCAGGTAGGATAGTGCTGGGCCGGAGCGCAGGGTGCCATGGCGCTTGGCGACGTCCCCGATATGAAACTCCAGCGTCTGTGGCACCTCTCCATGGGCTGCGAAAAAGGCGTGGATTTCCTCCCCGGTCATCCCGCGATCAAGGCCGCGGCGCAAAGAAGCGTCCGAGATGCGGTAGACGCTGGCCAAGCCGGGGGACTCGAGGTCCGCGACGGATTCGAGCCGTTGGTGGGTCTCTGGATCAAGCGGGCCGGGAACCAGTACCGTCATATCTGCCTGGATTAAGAAATAGTCAACCGTGTCTGGGGTCAGGCGGGCGGCGGCCTCGGGGCCCTCGATCAGCACGCTGGTGGGGCGATCAAGGGCGATTGCCCCGATCCACTCGGCTTCCGCACGGAGCTCGGCGATAGTCTCGTCCGAAGTGTGCGTGGCAAAGAGCGGAAAGTGGAAGCGTAGGGACTCCCCGAAGGTAGGTTTCGCGCCGCGCAGGTAGACCTGCAGGACCTTATCCCTGAAGCCAGGAAGTCGGTCATTGGTGTGCGCTAGCGTGCGGCCTTCCTTTGTCCATGGGGAGGCAGTCCACGCCTCGAGCAGGACCTGCCATTTTTCTGCGAGGTTTGCATCGAGCCAGTCCTGAGAAAGCTCCGTGGGGGCGAGGAAATTGCCCTCCATGTTTTTCGGTTCGCCGCGGCTGAGCAGACGGGCGCTCATGCCGAGCTCAATGAGGCGACGCAGCTCTCCTTCATCGATGGTGAGGGTTTTGCTCAGGTTGGTGAGCTGACGAACGCCCACGGTCTTGTCCTTGAGCAGTTCTATCGGTCGCGCGCCTAGAGCGTCAATGACGCGCTGCATGCCGCGCACGGCGGAAAGCCCGGCCGCGGTGCCGGCATCATCGGCCTTGGAATCCGGGGCGGGGGATTCGGTGATTCCCTCTACTGGGATTGGGGCGGTGGGCTTACCGTTGAGCGCAAGGTGCACGGCGCGCGGCAGGCGGACGGTGGTGGCGTCAACGCGTTGGAGCAGCTGCTTGGCGATGAGCCGCGGAATCGGCCGGGCCGGATCCGCATCGATGGCTGCATCTCGCGTGGTGCCGAGGCCATTCGAGCGCGATAAGGTCTCGAGGACCTTCCGTTCTTCGTCCGGCAGCTCGGCGATGTCCTCCGGGCTGACCTGGACCTGGTCGAGGAGGGACCAGCCCGTGGGAAGGGCGGGCATGACCTCGGGAGGGATGAGGACGTTGCCGTAGGCTAGGCCGCGTTCCTTGAGCAGGCGGGTGATATCCGGATTAAGGTCTTCTACTTCTTCGAGTTCCCCTCCGCGGCGCGCGATACCTTCGATTTCCGCAAGCTGCCGTGCAGTGCAGTTCATGAGCGCCTGCGCGATAGACGTGCGCAATAGCAGGCGGGTAGCCAGCGCGGCGATGCTCGGGGGTAGCGGATTGAGTACATCCGGCCGGTTGCGGAGGATGGTGGCGAGCTCTTCTTCCTCAAGGGAGGCGAGCCACGTGCGGAAATGCGGGAGGTGGGAAGACTGAGTCATGATGTCACCCCAGTTTAGTTATCGTTTGAGTTACGTTTTTGCGCAAGGTTTGAAATAATAAGAGCTATGTCGAATGAGAAGAAGGGTCACGTTTCCCCGGCTTGGCCGAAGAACGAAAATCGCGAGCACGCAATCACCGAAATCTCTGCGCCTTTTGCTGGTGCATCCAGTCCCTACGGCGATGATCTGATCTTGCCGATGCCGGCAGAGAAGCTGAACTACGTTCACCCTTATACTCGCATCAATCGCTAGAGTATTTCCCCGCCTTGGCGCGGGGATTTTTCTTTCATACAAAAAGGGCCCCTTGCTACTGCAAAGGGCCCTTTATCGCTATGTCTTAGCGGGTGATGTTCTCAATCATCTGCGCAATCGGGTCGATGACGTTGCGAGTGGCAGAGTAGAAGTTGTTGAAGTCGTGGCGGTGAGCCTTGTACAGCTCAGTGAACTGCGGTGGCAGAGCCAGGCCGTAGGAGTTAGCGGCATTCTTGATGGTGTTGTACAGAGCATCAACAGCCAGTTCGTCGGACTTCTGAGCGGCAGCCTGCTTGACCGGAGCCGGTGCTTGAGCCGGAGCGGTGCGCTGGGTCGGAGCGGAGTTCAGGCCGAGGGAAGCCGAGCAAGCCGGCCATGCGCCCCAGCCCTGGGAAGCAAGCACGCGCTCAGCGACGACAATCTGCTGCTCGCGGGTAGCCTGGTCAGCGGTAGCAGCGAACTGGCCGCCACCATTGGCCTGCCAGGTCTGCGGGTTGAACTGCAGTCCGCCGTGGTAGCCGTTGCCGGTGTTGATGTGCCAGTTGCCGCCGGACTCACACTGTGCCAGGCGGTCCCAGTCGGAATCTGGGGCAGCGGATGCGGTCGGTGCCATGATGGCAGCGGCGGCGCCCAAGGCGACGGTGCCGGCGGTGAACTTAGCGGCCATACGGTTCTTAGCGGAGTGGCGTCCCATGTAGTTAGTCCTCTCTGTGTGCCCGCATTAAGTGCAAAGAATATGTACCAAAAAGAAAGGGCGGGCGAGGGCAGCTTTCTTAACGGCTCTTGAATGTCTGGGGGACAGCGTAGCGGTTTATAACGAAAGTGTCACGTTATGGGCACTAAATGGGAAAGAAATGGGGCAAATGTGGTGAGTGGGGAGGTGTTTCTGCAGGTGAGTGACAAACTGTGATCTGTGTCATGTAACGAAGGTGTGTCGCCCTAGTGTGCGTAACTTCTGTTGTTTTGACCAGGCGGCTAAAATAAGGATTTTCCCCTAGAGAAGAGGTGGGTACCTATGCCTATTGGCAAAGTGAAGTGGTATGACGCCGAGAAAGGTTTCGGTTTCGTCAGCAACCCGGGCGATGAAGACGTCTACGTCGGTCGCAACGTGCTGCCCAAAGGAGTAGAGGAACTGTTCCCAGGCCAGCGCATCGATTTCGATTTCGCGGCTGGCCGCCGTGGTCCGCAGGCGCTGCGCGTCAAGGTATTGGATAAGCCGCGTCGCCGCACGCCGGCCCGCAAGCCAGAGGAACTCGGCAGCATGGTCTCTGATGTGATGACTTTGCTGGAGTCGCAGATTCAGCCGGTGCTCAATTCCGGCCGCTACCCGGAGCGCAAGACTGGCCGCCAGGTAGCAGAAATCCTTCGCGCAATCGCGAAGGATTTGGATAGCTAATCAGAAGCCTTCGTGGATTCTTCCGCGGAGGCTTCTCGTTCTTTATCGGTCATCGTGGTAAGCGACCACACGGTGGCCAAGGGGGTTTCGTCACCGTTGTCATCGGTGCCGATCATCATGGAGGAAATCTCTACCACTTTCAGGCGGGGGCGCTTGCCGGTGGAGGCCTTGATGGGCTCTACGGAGCCGGGGATTGATACCTCAGAAGTTTCGTTCGCGCCGTGTGCGGTTTCATCATTGGCGGCGGGGTCATCGTAAATGGAGAGAATCTTCCACTCGTGATCAGAAATCTCTTCGGGGATATCCAACTTGAGAGTGTCGTCTTCTCCCACGGTGAGGTTCGGGACCTCGCCCTCCGGGCAATCGGTGCCGGGTTCGCACGCGATGTACGGGGCGACGTCGATGGAATTATCGCCTACGGCGGCAGTTATTTTGATTTCGCGCGGATCGGGACCCGGGCGTTGGTTCCACCAGTTCTGGAAGATCACTACGGCGGCGACTATGACTGCCACGACCACGATGAGGGCTAAGATCTGCAGCAGCGACTTTTTCCTTGCTTCCTTACGGGTTGCCATGGGCCTTTACCTTACTCGAACGTGGAAGAGTTCCTCCCACCGCTTGCCGGTAAGCCAGAACTCATCGTCTTTGATGTGGGCGATGCCGTTGAGGACATCATCAGGATCGGTATAGCGGGATTTATCTATGGCATCGGTAGAAATCACGGCGGTCACGCGGCCGGAGGAGGGATCGATGCGGTAGATATTGTCATCCATCCACACATTGGCATAGACGGAATCGCCCACGCACTCCAGCTCATTGATGTCCTCTAGGGGCTTTCCTTCTAGGGCGACGTCAGTAGTTGAGCGCTCCGCAAAAGTCTCCGGATCCATGTGCCGCAGGGTAGCGGAGCCATCGGACATGAGAAGATCCTCGCCGTTATTACACAGTCCCCATCCTTCACCGGTGTAGGTGGCGGTATCGACCTGGCGCAGGTCCTGGTCGTATTTCAGGGCCTGGCCGGACTTCCAGGTCAACTGCCAGATGGAATCTCCGGCCTGGGTGATGCCCTCGCCAAAGTAGCGGTTATCCAGGTGCGTTTCGGCCAAGGTTTCGCCGGTTTCGGGGGAGAAGCGCTCCAAGCGGGATTCGCCCCATTGGCCGGTACCAAGCAGCAGGTTGCCGTCCGGATCCGTTTCAAGGCCTTGGGTAAAGGAATCAGTTGGCAGGGAAGCGGTGCCTAAGACCTCGACGGAGAGATGCTCTACTTCGGGTTCTGCAGGGGTAGAGGAACAGGCAACGAGGGTGCAGGGCAAGAGAATGCAGGCGGCGCGGGAAAGAAACGACATGCACCATATGTACCACCGGGTGCGTCCCATAATGAATAATGAGGGGCGTGAGTAAGCGAAAAGCAAATCCGTTGATCGATTCCCGCGCCGTGCGCATTGCGCGCGAGGCGCTGGATGAGGTGGGGGAAGGGGGCGTCGGCAAGCATATCGGCGTCGCCGGGATGGGCCGAAACGTTGCTACCCACCGATTTGAAGCAGAAATGCCTGGCTACCCCGGCTGGGAATGGCAGGCGGTGCTCGCATGTGCGGAGGGCTCGCGCTACGTTACCGTCAATGAGGTAGCGCTGGTGCCGGGCGGGGAGGCTCTGCAGCCGCCGGAATGGGTGCCCTATGAGGATCGCGTACGCCCAGGCGATCTCGGGCCTGGTGATTTGATGCCTCCGGCCGTGGATGATTCCCGGCTAGACGGCGACAAACTTTCCAAGTCCGGCTTGGAAGACGCCAAGAAGCGCTGGCGCACCGAATTTGGCCCCAATACGGATATGGCGGCCAAGGCGCGCCTGCAATGCCGTACCTGCGCGTTCTATGTGGAGCTGATGGAAAACTACGGCGTCTGCGCCAATGAGTACTCGGCGGATGGCCGGGTAGTGCACTCGCGCTATGGCTGCGGAGCGCATTCGCAAACCCGGGTGCGGGAAGAAAAGAGCCCGGAAGTCGCCTTCGATGATGAAAAGCCCATCTTCCAGGATTTTGATTTCGAGGATTAAGGCAGCACACTTATGGCGTAAGACTCGCTGTACGTGAAAGGCGCAGGCGTTGAAAGCCACTCTCGATCGCTACTTCCATATCTCTGAACGTGGTTCCTCCATTGGAACCGAGCTACGGGCGGGAACGGTCTCGTTCTTCGCCATGGCCTATATCATTCTCTTGAACCCACTTATCCTCGGCACCACCGAGGATGCAGAGGGCTACGCGCTGGGCGTGCCGCAGGTTGCCGCCGCCACCGCGCTGGTCGCGGGCGTAATGTCTATCCTCTTCGGCGCGGTTGCCAAATACCCCTTCGCCATGGCCGCCGGCCTGGGCATGAATACCTTCGTGGGCGTGAGCATGGTCGCCACCAGCGGGCTGACCTGGCAGGAATCGATGGGCCTAGTGGTTATCGAGGGCATCATCATCGTTCTGCTGGCCATTTCCGGTTTCCGCACCGCCGTCTTTGACGCCATCCCGCAGTCTATGAAGGCGGCGATGGGCGTAGGCATCGGCATGTTCATCGCCATGATCGGCCTTGTGGACGGTGGTTTTGTCACCCGCGTGCCGGATGCTGCGCATACCACCGTGCCGGTGGGGCTCGGCATTAATGGATCGATTTCCACCTGGCCGGCTCTGGTCTTTGTCATCGGCCTTATTATCTGTTCCTTCATGGTTATCCGGAACGTGCCGGGTGGGCTTTTTCTCGCCATCGTGCTCACCACCATCATCGCTTTTATCGTGCAGGCGTTTACCGGCTCTGAGGACTGGGGCATGGCCGCGCCCGTCAAACCAGAGGCGCTGGGTGGGATTCCGGACCTGTCCATTGTGGGCGATGTGAACCTGGTAGGCGCATTCACGAAAATCGGCGTGGTTTCCACCGTCTTGCTCATTTTCACGCTATTGCTTACCAACTTCTTTGATGCGATGGGCACCATGACCGGCTTGGGCAAGCAAGGCAAGCTTGTCGACGCCGACGGCAACCTCCCTGATATGAAAAAGGCCCTCGTAGTAGAAGGCTTTGGCGCAGTGGCCGGTGGCCTGGGCTCTGCTTCTTCCAATACCGTTTTCGCGGATTCGTCTGCCGGCATTGCCGATGGTGCCCGCACTGGCTTGGCCAACCTTATGACCGGTGTATTATTCCTTGCCGCGATGTTCCTGACGCCGCTCTATGAGATCGTGCCCATTGAGGCCGCCTCCCCGGTGCTAGTCATCGTCGGTGTAATGATGGCCGCGCAGCTGACCGAGATCCGCTGGACCAAGATGGAAATCGCCATTCCGGCCTTCTTGACCATTGTGACCATGCCCTTTACCTATTCCATTGCCAATGGCATCGGCGTAGGCTTCATCTCCTTCGCGCTCATGTCCACCTTCGCCGGTAAGGCCAAGGAGGTGCATTGGATCATGTGGCTCTTGGCCGGGCTTTTCGTGATTTTCTTTGGCATGGATCCGATTTCCAATGCCATCGGCTAGCCTAAAGGCATGCTGATTACTGACCCCGCAGACCCTCGCCTGGACGATATTCGGAACCTCAACAAATCCGATAAATCCGGCGAGGGTCTCGTCATTGCAGAGGGCCCGCTGGTGGTCTCCCGGCTGGCCGAATCCCGGTTCCCTATGCGTTGCTTGGTGGGCTTTCCTAAGAAGCTGGAAGCATACGTTTCCGAGTATGGTGAGCCGGAATGCCCCGTCTACGAGGCCTCCCGCGAGACCCTCGCAGAGGTAGCGGGCTTTGATATGCACCGTGGGCTCGTCGCCGCTGCGGACCGCGCCCCAGAGCCCGCGGTGGGCGAAATCCTAGAGACCGCGAAAACCGTCGCCGTGCTCGAAGGTGTGGGCGATCACGAGAATATTGGTGCGATTTTCCGCCACGCCGCCGGCATGGGTGTGGACGCGGTGCTATTGGGATCAGGGGCGGCGGATCCGCTCTATCGGCGCTCAGTGCGCGTATCCATGGGGCACGTGCTGCGCTTGCCCTTTGCCCATTTGGAAGGCGGGTTTACTACCTGGCAGCGCTCCTTGCAAGCGCTTGCCGACGCCTCCTTTACCCTCATTTCCTTAACCCCCAACCCCCACGCGGTGCATTTGGCAGAGGCCCTGCATGGCCTAGATAAGGTGGCCATGTTGGTCGGTGCGGAGGGCCCCGGTCTTACCGAACACGCAATGAAGGCCACCGATGTGCGCGCACGCATACCGATGGCCCCTGGTACCGATTCTCTCAATGTGGCGACGGCCGCCGCCATTTCCTTTTATGAACGCCAGCGATCCTTGAGCGACTTAAACGTCTGAGCGCTCCAGTTGGCAATCAGCGAGCCCAAGTGCTTGGCGGTGGAGATGATCTCCTCGCCAGTGGATTCCGGCTCGGCGCTGTGGTCCTCGTAATCATCATAATCGTTCAGGCCCAGCTTATTGGCCGACTGCGCGGCTAGCTCGCCTACGGTCCGCTTCGGTTTCGGTGGGTCAATCTTCGGCTCTGGGCGGCCATCAACCGCGTAGCCTACGACGTCCAGATCAGGGCCATCGTGGCCGACCTCGATGCCGAGCCAATATTCCTGGGCGGCCTCCATGATGCCTTGGGGCTCGAAGGGCAGGGAGATGCCGCCGAGCGGCTCGTACTTTTCCCCTGCCCAAAAGGGTGCCTCGAAGGGCTCAGGCAGGCCGGTGTCCTCGTAGAGGTGCTCGCGGGTAGCGCACAGGCAGCGCTTGAGCTGGCCGCCCTCCCACAGCGCGAAGCCGGCATAGCCTTCCTCTTCGTTGCTCACTAGCGCAATGACGCGCTGGGCTGGGACCGCATTAAGCAGGGTTTCCGGCAGCTGGGAAAGAAGAACAGAATCCCCCTCGCATACCGATTGCACGACGGTGATGCCAGGGTAGCCGCCGATGTAGTACTCATTCGGGTCCGCCTGGGCGGATCGGTTGAGCGGGAATTGCCCGATCGGCGTGACCGGGAAGGTTGGGTCTAGCTGGGCGAGGAACTTCCGCCCAAAGCCGCGATCCGCCTTGGGCTCGGTCTTTAACACCTCTTCCGCATTGGGCTTGGAGATGTACCAGAGAGTAAGTATTGCGTGAGAGATATCCACAATTAGTCCCTAGGGCGCTTGGTATTGGAGCGAACGCCGAGCAGCACGTCCTCCCAATGCGGGGTGACGGCCTTGCGGCGACGCTTGGTGGGCTTTTCTTCCGGGGAGGGGTTCTGTAGGAACTCCTCTTCCTCTGGCTCTTCCGGCGGGGTGGTAGGCACAGTGAGATCAGTGACGTTGCTGGGCTGGTCTCCATCGATAGCCTCGTCATAGCGGCCGCTGCCCAGAGAGGTCAGCGAGCGCACCGGCTGCACAAAGTCCGGATCCGTCAGGTCCGCAGCTACTGAGTTGCGAGCCTCCACCGTGGCTGGCGAGGACATGGATTGCTTGAAGTACCACTCTGCTTCGTTCTCGGATAGGCCGGCCTTCCACGACACTCGCACGATCCAGGCCTCGCCCTGGTGGCGGTAGGCATCCCAGGAAGACTCGGACAGTGAATGACCACGGGCAGCAAAAGCGGTGGCCAGAACCTCCCACAGGGTCAGCTTGGCCGGTCCATCCTCGCGGACCGGGTGGGCTTGCTTGGCAATTTCCGCGATGCGGTTGCGCTCCAGCATGACCGGGTAGGCAAAGGGCTCGATGCGAGATTCGGTCACACCCATCTCTTCTGCCAGTTCCGCTGCGGAGGCGCCGGCGCGGATGCGGTTTTGGATCTCCGCTGGGCGAATCTTTGCTTCTTCCTCTGGTTCCGGCTTGGTGGGCTTGGCAAGGCTGATGGCAGGAGCCGCCGGCTCTTCTTCGGGGGTTTCCTCTCGCTCGCCCTGCAGGGCCTCGCGCAGCTCATCGGTGATGGAGAGGAAAAACTCTTCGCCGTCTTCGGTGCGCAGCACCAAAGAGGTTTCGGTCGACTCGCTGTCAACTGGGAACAGCTCGCGCATAATAGGGCGCTCCTTTTGCCTATCGACGGCGGACAAATCTGTGATGCATTCAACTATAACGTGAAAATGCCCCGCGGCCTGCGAGGCGGCGGGGCATGTTGGGGGTGATGCGCTAATTCGCATCCAAGACGTAGTCAATGCACTGGGTGAGCTTAGCGATATCGCCCGGATCGATGGCGGGGAACATACCGATGCGCAACTGGTTGCGGCCCAGCTTGCGGTACGGCTCGACGTCCAGAATACCGTTGGCGCGCAGGGTGGCGGCGAGCGCTGCGGCATCTACGGAGTCTGCAAAGTCGATGGTGCCTACCACCAGCGAACGGGACGCAGGCTCTGCCACAAACGGAGTAGCCTCTGGACGGGACTCGGCCCAGTTATACAGTGTGGTGGCGGACTCTGTGGTGCGCTTTACCATGCCATCCAGGCCCCCGTTCGCATTCATCCACTGGATTTGGTTATCCAGCATGAGCAGGGTGGCAATCGCTGGGGTGTTATAGGTCTGGTTCTTGCGCGAGTTATCCACTGCTGTCTGGAGGCTGAGGAAATTAGGGATATAGCGCTCAGAGGCGTTGATCCTTTCAATCCGCTCCAATGCGGCGGGGGACATGGCGGCTAGCCACAGGCCGCCGTCAGAGGCAAAGCATTTCTGTGGCGAGAAGTAGTAGACGTCCGTGTCGGCGATATTTACGGGTAGGCCGCCTGCGCCAGAGGTGGCGTCTACGACCACAAGCTGCTGATCGTTGCGCGGGTGTGGGCGGGTGATTTCCGCCATCGCACCGGTGGAGGTCTCGTTATGTGCCCAAGCGATGACGTCGGCCTCCGCGGAGAGTTCGCGGGGATCGGGTGCGGTGCCCACCGGAGCCTCCACGATAGAGGGAGCGTCGAGCCAGGGGGCACCCGCGGCGGCCTTGGCAAACTTGGTGGAAAACTCGCCAAAGGTAAGGTGAGCGGAGTGGCGCTCAATGAGCCCGAAGGTGGCCGCATCCCAGAAAGCGGTGGCGCCACCCAGAGACAAGACGATCTCGTAGCCGTCCGGTAGGGAGAAGAGGGAACTTAGGCCTTCTCGCACCGAACCCACGAGGTTCTTTACCGCAGGCTTGCGGTGAGAGGTGCCCATGATCGCAGGGTCGATGGCCGCAAGCTGGGCTGGGCGAACCTTGGAGGGGCCGCAGCCAAAGCGGCCGTCGGCAGGCAGGAGATCGGTAGGCAGCGTAAGTTCTGGAGTGCTCATGCGTGCCAGTGTAGAACAGTTCCGGTCGAACGGCAGTTATTTTAGTCGTCTGGAACTTGTAGGCGGCGTCACAAAGTTTGCTAAAGTGTGAAGAGGTATCTAGCTAGCTTTCCTAAGTTAGTGTTTAATAATGACTCTTCATGTAGAGAAAGGAACTTCTGTGGCTTCTGAAGACAACAAGGTAGTGCTCCAGTACCCAGGCGGCGAGTACGAGATGGACATCAAGCAGTCCACCGAGGGTGACTCCGGCTTTGACATCTCCAAGCTCCGCAACGAGACCGGACTCGTTACCTTTGACCCTGGTTACACCTCCACCGGTTCCACCGAGTCCAAGATCACCTTCATTAATGGTGAAGAGGGCATCCTCCGCCACCGTGGCTACGACATTGCAGACCTTGCAGAAAACGCAACCTTCAACGAGGTTTCTTATCTGCTGATTAAGGGTCATCTGCCTAACGAGGAAGAGCTCAGCCACTTCAACCGCGAAATCCGCCACCACACCCTGTTGGATGAGGACTTCAAGGCCGCCTTCAACATCTTCCCGCGCAACGCACACCCGATGGCAGTGCTGGCCTCCTCCCTTAATATTCTTTCCGCCTACTACCAGGACCAGCTCAACCCGCTGGATCCTGAGCAGCTCGACAAGGCGACTGTTCGTTTGCTGGCCAAGGTGCCAATGCTGGCTGCCTATGCTTACCGCGCTTCCCAGGGCAAGCCTTATATGTACCCGGATAATAGCCTGAACGCTCGCGAGAACTTCCTGCGCATGATGTTCGGCTACCCAACCGAAGAATACGAGGTTGACCCGGTTGTAGCTAAGGCCCTGGATAAGCTGCTTATTTTGCACGCTGATCACGAGCAGAACTGCTCCACTTCCACCGTGCGCATGATTGGTTCTGCCCAGGCCAATATGTTCGTCTCCATTGCCGGTGGCATTAACGCCCTGTCCGGCCCGCTGCACGGCGGTGCTAACCAGGCTGTTTTGGAGATGCTGGAAGACATCCAGAACAACCACGGTGGTGACGCTACTGACTTCATGAACCGCGTGAAGAACAAGGAAAAGGGCGTTCGCCTCATGGGCTTTGGCCACCGCGTGTACAAGAACTACGACCCACGCGCGGCCATCGTCAAGGAAACGGCCCACGAGATCATCGATCACTTGGGTGGCGACCCGATGCTGGATCTCGCCATGAAGCTGGAAGAGATTGCACTGAATGATGACTACTTTGTCTCCCGCAAGCTCTACCCGAACGTGGACTTCTACACCGGCCTGATCTACCGCGCCATGGGCTTCCCGACGGACTTCTTCACCGTCCTCTTCGCTATCGGCCGCCTGCCGGGCTGGATTGCTCAGTACCGCGAGCAGCTGGAGATCAACACCAAGATCAACCGTCCGCGCCAGATTTACACCGGCGAGTCCCTGCGTAAGGTTACCCCACGTAACGAGCGCTAAAGCGCCTCGCGGATCCACTTAATTAAGCCGAATCGGGTGGTAGCACCTATAATAGGTGCAGCTCGGTTCGGTTTTTAATGCGACCGCACGAACAAACTAGATTTCCCAAGGAGAATAATCCCCATGGATAAGCCTGTTATTGAAGCCCAGTCTGGCCCAGCGCCGACGGACCTTGTCGTAGAAGACATCGTCGTCGGCGACGGTGCTGAGGCGCAGCCTGGTGCCGTAGTGGAGGTCCACTACGTCGGCGCTGAATACGAGACCAACCAAGAATTCGATTCCTCGTGGGACCGTGGCCAGTCCATCGAGTTCCCATTGACCGGTCTCATTGCCGGCTGGCAGGAAGGCATTCCGGGAATGAAGGTGGGCGGCCGCCGCAAGCTCATCATTCCGCCGGAAAAGGCCTATGGTCCTGCCGGCGGTGCGCACCCGCTATCGGGCCGCACCTTGGTCTTCATCATTGACCTCATCCGCGCGGACTAAAAGCGCTCCACCCCAGGGTTCGCCCTGGGGTGTCGTCGTTTTCAGCGCGATGGGAAAAACTGCGGCACAATGGAGAACATGACTGTGCCAACCGTAACTTTCAATGATGACCGCGAAATGCCCCAGCTGGGCCTAGGTACGTACAAGCTCTATGACGAGGAATGCATCCGCGTTATCCGTGAAGCCATCGATTTAGGCTACCGCCACTTCGATACCGCTACGCTGTACAAAAACGAAGAGGCGGTAGGCACCGCCCTCAAGCAGGCAATGGATGCTGGCGATGTCACCCGTGATGAGCTCTTTGTCACGTCCAAGGTCTGGCACTCCCACCACGGTGCACACAAGGCAGAAGAGGCATTCCAGCAGTCGCTAAAGGATCTGCAGCTGGACTACCTTGACCTGTATCTCATCCACTGGCCGTGGCCGCAGGGTGGACTGTACAACGAGACCTTTGAGGCTATTGCCCGCCTGCAGGGCATGGGCCAGATTGCGTCTATCGGCGTGGCTAATTTCTATGAGGATGTGCTCAAGGATCTGATTTCCACTACCGGCATCTCTCCGGTGCTCAACCAAGTCGAAATTCACCCTGGCTTTACCCAGTCCAGCCTGCGTGCCTTCCACCACGATAATGACATTATTACCGAGGCATGGGCCCCGCTGGCGCGCGGCGTAGTGCTCAATAATCCCGTGATCGAACAGGCTGCTGCTGATCACGAGGCTACCGAGGGGCAGGTGGTGCTGTCCTATCTCATGTCCAAGGGCATGTCCGTGATTCCGAAGTCCGCGCGCACCGAGCGGCTAAAGGAAAACCTGGCCGCCACCGAGCTGGAGCTTACGGCGGAGGAGGTATCCGCCATCGATGCCCTGGAAGGCCAGGAGGGCTTCGGGCGTATGTTTAATGACCCGCGCGAGTTCCCTGGCGACGAGGAATAGTCTTACCCGCAGTTTAAGCCCCCTTACTGGGGGCTTTTCTTTTGTCAAGCAACTGTTAACAATCTTTACAGGAGGTGATATTTTCCTTCACCGGGGGTAGTTAGCTAATGATGTTATTCCAGTTCAGTCACACCTATAGGGTTGAAAGGGTGGGGGAGTGGAACGTTTTCTTGGCAGAATTTACAACCTTGCAGAAAATGTTCTGTAACTTACAGGGCAACGTGGATAGTGATAAATAGCACACTATCTCGTGTGACCTAAGACCCTCTCATCCAAGGAGACGATGCTCTATGAGTAACGTAGCTGCAACTCCTGTTTCGCGCCGCGAACCTACCGGTAGCGAGTTCATCGCGATGCGTGACTCCGCCAAATTCGGCGAGCTGCGCCGCACCTACCGGAGTTTCACCTTCCCTATGACCGTGGCCTTCTTCGTGTGGTACGTGGTCTACGTCCTGGCTGCCGTGTTCGCCCCTGACTTTATGGCCACCGAGCTCGGCGGCGGCTGGAATATTGGCCTAGTGATCGGCCTGGCCCAGTTCCTTACCACTTTCATCATCACGTGGATCTACGTGAAGTACGCCAATAAAAATATCGAGCCTAAGTCGTCCGCCATCCGTGAAGAGCTGGAGGGTATGTAATGATCACCACCACCCTCGCCGCCGAATCTTCCGCTGGCAATCCCATCTTGAATATCTCCATTTTCGGCATCTTCCTTTTCATCACCATGGCGGTGGTGCTGCGCGCCGGAAAGACCACGAAGAAAGCCTCGGACTTCTACACCGGCGGTGGCACCTTCTCCGGCCGACAAAACGGCCTAGCCATCTCTGGGGACTACCTCTCCGCCGCCTCCTTCCTGGGCATCGTTGGCGCTGTCGCGCTTAACGGTTATGACGGCTTCTTGTACTCGGTGGGCTTCTTCGTCGCCTGGTTGGTAGCACTCATGCTCGTTGCTGAGCCGATGCGTAACGTCGGCCGCTTCACTATGGCCGACGTCCTCTCCTTCCGTTTGAAGCAGAAGCCTGTACGTGTGGCGGCGTCCATCGCCACCCTTTTTGTCACGCTCTTCTATCTCATCGCGCAGATGGCCGGCGCCGGCTCCTTGGTGGCCGTGCTACTGGATATCCACGATTTCAAGTGGCAAGCGCTCGTGGTGGGCGTCGTGGGTGTGCTCATGATTGTCTATGTACTGGTAGGCGGCATGAAAGGCACCACCTACGTGCAGATGATTAAGGCCGTGCTCCTGGTGGCCGGCGTGGTGATCATGTGCATCTTGGTCTTTATCGCCCTGCGCGGCGGATTTAGCACTCTGTTTAATAACGCCATCGACATGCACGCCGCCTCCGAACAGATTAAGGAAAAGGGCTATGAAGCTAAAGACATCATGGCCCCAGGCCTGAAGTACGGTGCCACCACTGCCACCAAGCTGGACTTTATCTCCCTGGGCATTTCCCTCGTGCTGGGCGTGGGTGGCTTGCCGCACGTGCTGATGCGCTTTTATACCGTGCCAACCGCCACCGAGGCTCGCCGCTCCGTTACCTGGGCGATTGTTATCATCGGTGCCTTCTACCTCATGACCCTGGTCCTGGGGTACGGCGCCGCCGCCCTGGTTGGTCCGGATCGCATCCTCGCCGCGCCGGGCGGCGCCAATGCCGCAGCACCGCTGCTCGCGCTGGAGATTGGCGGCTCTATCTTCATGGCGATTATTTCCGCCGTCGCCTTTGCCACCGTGCTCGCCGTCGTTGCTGGCCTGGCCATTACCGCCTCTGCTTCGATTGCACACGATATCTACCATGCGGTTATACGCAATGGTGAGTCCACCGAGGCCGAGCAGGTTCGAGTTTCTCAGGCCACCGTGGTGGTCCTTGGCATCGTCTCCATCGTCCTGGGCATCCTGGCCATGACCCAGAACGTGGCCTTCCTGGTTTCCTTGGCCTTTGCGGTTGCGGCTTCTGCCAACCTGCCGACGATCCTATACTCCCTGTACTGGCGCCGATTTAATACCGCGGGCGCAGTGGCCTCCATGTACACCGGCGTGGTGTCTTGCCTGGTGCTCATCTTCTTCTCCCCAGCAGTCTCCGGTTCTGAGACCTCCATGTTCCCCGGTGCGGACTGGGCTATCTTCCCGCTTTCCTCGCCGGGATTGGTATCCATTCCGCTGTCCTTCTTTGTTGGTTGGTTGGTCTCCATCATGACTAAGCCAGACAACCTTGAGGAACTTTCTGCAGAAATGGAAGTCCGCTCGCTTACCGGCGTGGGCGTGGAGGCACCCGTGCAGCATTAATTGCTTGGATAGTGCACTCAACCGGTAACATGTATCGACGTGTTTAAAACGTCGTTGACTCGCAAGGCGGCATCAGTGAAAGCTGGTGCCGCCTTGGCGGTATGTATGCTCGCCCTGACCACTACTGCGTGCAGCAACGATGAGCGTGAAAGCGACGCGCTTGCCGACGCCCCCTCGGGATCTACAGACACCAACCGCGACGTCCCATCGGACATCAATGAGTTCCTAGAAGGCGATGAAGGGCGCTCGGTTACCTATATTCGCCTGCATGATGGCATGCACATGGGCTCTGCCTCAGAGCACGAGGCTCGCCCGGCGCTTAGCCTCATCAAGCTCTATATCGCCACCTACGTTATAGAAAAGGGCGAGTACGAAGATAAGTATGAGGCGCTGGATATGATTGCTAGCTCCTCCGATAAGTCCGCCGAGGATCTCTTTGAAAAGTACCCGGATTCCATCGACGCCATTGCCGATGAATTCAATCTCGAATCCACCAAAGCCGGCGAGAAGTGGGGCTACTCGCAGACCTCTACGTATGACGTTGCCAGCTTCATTTCGCAGCTCATCGAGCGCGATGAAACCCACCCAGTGCTCGTAGCTATGGCGCATGCCGATCCCATCTCTGAGGATGGCTACCGCCAGGACTATGGCACCGCCAAGCTATCCAATGTGGTGGGCAGTAAGTGGGGCTGGTCCAACGATAAGTCCATTAACTCTTCGGTTTCCTTTGGCGAGAACTTCGTTGCCGCCGCCTCAATCAATGGCTCCTCCGATGAGCTTACTGATTACGTAAAAGATGAGGTCACCGGAAAGAGCCTGGGCAAGGCTACCGAGCGTTTCCTCAAGTACAAAGACGGCGAGGATGTCCCACCGATTGAGACCACTACCTCGGAGACCTCCACGACGTCGTCTAGCAAGAAGGATAAGGGCGAAAAATCCGGCAAGAGCAAGAAGGATAAATCTTCGTCGAAGGAACCTACGAGCGAGTCCACTACTTCCAAAAAGATGGATAAAGGCAGCTCCGATAAGAAGTCCGCAAATAAAAAGAAGGGCTCAGAGAAAACCTCCGAGCCTTCTAAAAAGTAGTACTACCGCGCCTTAGCAACCGTTTCGGCAACGATCTTCGCTAGTTGGCGAATCTGGTCGTTGCTCAACGTTTTGCCATTGAAAGTTACGCCATCCGCAGTTACCTGCGGGAGCTCTGGCAGCTCTGGGTGCTTGCTCTGTAGCTGCGAGCTCAGCTGATTTACCAGGTCGGACGAGCCATTGCTCGGGGCTGTGTTCTGCGGTTGTGGCTTTGGCTGTGGTTTCTTGGTGGTGGGCTTTTTCGCCGGTGCAGGTGCCGCGGATTTGCCTGGTGTCCACTGGCCCCAGTCATCGGCGTAGACCTCGTTAACGTCTACGATGACGCCACCAATGGTCTGCTGCTTGCCGTGCGGCAACTGGTGGATTGTGGTGCGTGGGTGAATCTTGCCGTTAGAACCCCAGTCATGCATCCAGAAGTACTTGCCGATGCCATCTTGGATCGCCCACTCAATGGTGTTGTAGTTGCCGTAGACACCTGTCTGGTAGCCGGCCAGCTCCAGCGTCTTGGAAAACGCCTGCAGGTATGGGCGGATTTGGCGGGTGTACTGCTCGCGGGTGGGGTTATCGTCGATAGCGATGTAGATAGGGCGGTTGGTTGGGCCGCCTGCCTTCTTGTGTAGTGCAATCGCCTTCGGTGCGTGAATTGCAGCACCTGCTGCGCCCTGCTTCCAATCCGCGGTTTCTGCGCGGCCAAATTGGTAAACGGATGCGGTGGGCAGGCCTGCTGCCGCATTGGCCTTGGTCTCTTTCAGGGTTACCGGCTTGCCGGCCATCCACGCTGCATCGGGGCGTTTGTCGGAAACATACCGAATCGCACCCATATGGCCGGCCTTCTTAATCGCCTGTGGGGAAGGGACACCGGCAGAATAATCGATGATGGTGCCGCGCACCGGTCCGAGCGCCGCCGCATGGGGGGCGGCAGCACCGATGGCGCCTGCTGCCAGGGCGAGAGCGCCGACCTTAAAGAGGCCGCGACGGGAGAAAGATGGTGACATGTTGAGCTCCTGCAGTAATCACATTTGTCACAGTAGTTAACAATTGCACCATAGCAGGAGGTCTAGCGCCCCAGCCGGAACGCAACCGCATGTCGCGCTTTTACTTAGTAGCGCTATTTCGAGTCGTTGCTAAACAACACTCGTGTGGGATTCTCAACCGTGCGCGATACCGTGCAGTCCTTCTCATGGGAGATGCGGATCAAGTTGTCCACCAGCTTGCGCGCTTGGTTGCCCTCGGGCGTATCAGGGAAAGAAAGATCAAACCCCACGCGAACCTCCGACAGGCGCGACGCTCCGTCCTCATTTACGCGGTCGCCTTCCACATGCACATCAAAAGACTCCGGCTCAGCGCGCCGGGACGTCACCACGTCCACGTCTACGGCGGAGCACCCCGCGACGGCAGCGAGTAAAAGTTCGACGGGGGAGAGGAGTCCCTCACCACTGCCAAACTCAATGCTCGCTCCCACAGAATTGGTAGCGCGGTATACGGCGGTATCGAGGCGGGTGAGGTCTACGGCGTATTGCTTCGTTTCTTCAGACATGAGGCTAGTTTAAGGCGAAGAAGCAGGTCGTTCGAGTTTCTAATATTTATTGGAAATCCTGCGTACTGTGAGTTCCATGAAGATCATTGCTATTTACGCAACGGAAACTATGTCTGATTGGGAGTATGCCTACCTCACAACGCAGGTAGCTGAAGCTGAGGCCCAAGTGCCGGGCCGCTTTAAGGTTTTGTTTGTTGGCGAATCGCTAGAAGCCGTTCGCTCCAAGGGTGGAATCGAGGTGGTTCCACTCCTGACCTTGCAGGACATCCAGAATCGGACTGATATTGCGGCGTTCGTGGTACCGGGAGCAGATACATACTTTGACGGGCACGAACAGCTATTGGAGACGGTTAATGTCTTGAAAGAGAATGAAGTGCTCTTGGCAGCGATCTGTGGTGGAACTTTGGCCCTTGCTCGTGCTGGGGTGCTTGACCACTGCAAACACACTTCAAACGCGCATGGCTTCCTTGCCTCAGTGAGCTACGCCAACACTCAGGGCTATAAAGAAGACGATGCGGTTTTTGATGGTGGAGTGATTACAGCTTCAGGCTTGGCTCCAGTGCCATTCACCGCGGCGGTATTGCGCGCGGCGGGTGTTTACCCCGACGATGTCGTGGACGCCTGGATTCAATTGCATGAGCAAAGAACAGAAGCGGCCTTCGTTGAACATATGAATAAGGTTCAGGCGTGGGCCTGTTCAAACTAGCTGGAGTTATCCAAAACCACTTCAACGATTTGGATCCTTGCTGAAACAAAAGAGCCCTGGCATTCAGCGCTTTTATTTCTTGGGGCAGGCCTATGAATTTTTAGGTACCGAGCCTAACAGTCAACCGACTGGTTGATTGCAGTTTCAACCAGCCCTGCGATTCAAAGCCGGAACAGATGTAGAAAGATGAGTCCTTGGAGTATTTGATTCATCGCTAGTCCGGCCGTAGCAGCGGTTGGGAAGGAGAATGACCATGAAAGCTTTGTATTGGGCATCCATTTTCTACCTTGTCTTGGGATTGGGAGCCGGGGTCTTCTACCGCGAATTCACGCGTGCCAATGATTTCCCCGAGGGTGAGTTCACTCAGCTGAGCGTGGCGCATACTCACTTGCTGGCGCTCGGTTTCATGATGAGCCTTATCTTCTTGGTATTGGAGAAAGTCTTTGGTCTGTCACGCAGTCGTGGTCAGTTCAATGCGTTCTTTTGGCTGTATAACGTCGGCGTGGTCGTCACCGTCGGCGTCATGATCTGGCACGGATGCCTGACCGTAATGGGGGAGGAGTCCACTGCAATGATCTCTGGTATCGCTGGTCTTGGTCATATCCTCATTACGATTGGCCTGATTGCATTCATTGCAGCACTCGGCAATGCCATCAGCGAGGCTCAAGAGGTTAAGGCCCAACCCGTAGCAGGTGACTAACGATAAGCGAGATGGCTACTGAATAGGCACAGTGCCTCCACGGCGAGACTGAATCTAACTCATGCGCACTGGGATTATAGTTTGTATGCGGTCCTGTAGACAGCGCTGTTATAGGCCAAAGGAATGATTGCCGATAGCTGGGGTCGCAAGCGTTCATTTCTGGCGTGGCTGCGGTTGGATCATTGCTTTGCCATTGACGCTCTACGGCTTGGGCTTTGTGCCTGTGCAGTTGATAGGCACACTGCTCAGCGAGATTTCGGTGAATAGCTTCGGTCAGGCCTCGGCTACCCAGAGTACGGTCCGCCAGGTTGGCTCCGCGCTGGACACCGCGGTTTCTGAGTCGGTATTTTCCATGGCACTTGGGCTAACGCCGCCGAAGACGCTGGAGGCGGCCGGCATCATGGGGCCGGGTGCCGATGGCATAGCAGAAGCAACGCGCCAATCAGCCGGTTCCGCCATTGCAGGACTGCGCGCTCAAGGTGGGCATAGTCCCTTTGGCGAGCAGACCAGTGTTGTGGTGCAGGCGCTTAGCGACGGCAGGACCGACGCCGCCCGCTACTCCCTTCTTGCTGCAACGGCATTCCTGGCGCTGAGCTATATTAGTGCGATGCGGGTTCGCCATGCCGCGAACGAAGACGAGGCCATGGAGCAATCGAACTGATTTATTGCCAGAAAGTCAGTGTAGGGCAGTTGTTTCCTGGGTGGATTAGATGAGCATGGTAGTTTCACCTTCAACTAAGAGGGCTTGCTCATCCCTCAGCAGTAGGAGATTCCAATCTCGTCCGTACTGCGCAACAGTTTCACTGATGACTTTTATAGAATAAGGACCAGTTGTTCCTTGAGCGTGGGGAACAATGACATATGGGGTGAGACTGAGTCCTGTGTGGTCGGTGAGCTGCGGTGCCGTCTGTGGATTGTCCATGATTGATGCCGGTTCGATTGAAGGTCCTGTAACCATTGCGCCGGCAGAACTTCCAGCGTAAAACGTGCCGTTCTGGACCGCTTCAACTAGCAGGTGGTCGGTGCCAGTGAGTCTGAGCGCATCAAGGAGACGGAATACCTCGCCGCTCGCAACATAGATGCAGTCGGCTAAGTTGATTTCATTGCGTATGTCGCTTGGTTGCGCCTGCGCCACGGTTAAGGGGATTAGTTCCTCTGCCGCATCGCGAATGGTTGACAACTCTGTTTGGGCGAACTGGGCTTGGCTCATTCCCGTGGCAGCATCATCGATGTACAGCACTCGACCCGAAATATATTTGCTGATTTCTGGGTGTAGGAATGAGGCGAGGAGTAAGTGCATAGGCTTAGTCTACGTCAGCGCCTTATATGCTTTGGGCAGCAAGATCGGAGTATTGAATAATCGGAAAAATCTCGAGACACCGACCGGAACGATGTCTCGAGACTTCACATGGTGCCCCAGAGTGGATTCGAACCACCGACACCGGCTTTAGGAGAGCCGTGCTCTATCCCCTGAGCTACTGGGGCGGGGTTGCGTGTGCAACTTGGCTAATCATAGCAGTGGGGCAGGGGTGCCCCGAAATGGCTGGGGCTTGGCCTAGCTCTCGGCCAATTCCTTTTGCTTATTGCGCACGGAGGAAGCTGGAGGGTTGGTTTCGTGGGTGCCATCGGAGTAGAGGACGGTGGGGATGATGCGGTTGCCGTCGTTGACGGATTCGATCCAGGCGTTGATGTCTTCGGTGTTGTCGGCCTCGACGTCGACAAGCTCGTACGGGGTTTCGGTGCGGTCAAGGTTTTTAATCAGCTTGGCGCAGAAGGGGCACCAGTCGGCGTAGAAGATGGTGACGTCAGAGTTGGTTTCTGGGGTAGTAACAGACATTAGGCTGCATCCTTTCGGTCGTAGGTTAAAAAGCGGTATTTCATGGGGAGATCGCTGGCCTCTTGGTCCGGGAGCTCCAGGTGGCCCTTGGCGGAGGTGAGCCAGTCGGTGCTGTGGGCGAGGCCGAATTCCTCTGGGATTTCGGGGGCATAGATGGATTTATCGCCGTAGGTGCTTCCGATATTGACGCCCATGAGGGTGACCTCAATGCGGTCAACCTGGTCCAAGGTGGCGGAGTAGATTTGGCCGCCGCCGATGACCCAGGCGTCGGAAAGCGGGGGCATAGCGGTGATGACCTGCGCGCCGGCGGACCACTGGCCGGGCGTGCGGGAGGAGAGCACGAAATTCTCCCTGCTGGGAAGGGGGCGGAATTTAGGATTGAGCGACTCCCAGGTTTTCCGCCCCATGATGACCGGCGCACCCATGGTCACGTCCTTAAAATGCTTGAGGTCTTCCGGCACGTGCCAGGGCATTTGCTCGCCATCGCCAATGATTCCGTCCAGGGACTGTGCCCAGATTGCGCCCAACATTAGACGGATACCTGCGCCTTGATGGTGGGGTGGGGGTCGTAGCCCTCAACCTCAAAGTCGGCGAAGTCATAGGAGAACATATCCTCCGCCTTGTGCAGGTTGAGCTGCGGGTACGGGCGGGGTTCGCGGGAAAGCTGCTCTTTGACCTGCTCCACGTGGTCGTTATAAATATGGCAATCGCCGCCGGTCCAGATGAGCTCGCCCACCTTGAGCCCGGCCTGCTGGGCAAACATGTGGGTCAGTGCCGCATAGGAAGCGATATTGAACGGAACACCCAAGAACATATCGGCCGAGCGCTGGTAGACCTGCATGGACAAGGTGCCATCGGCCACGTAGAGCTGGAAGAGCAAGTGGCAGGGCATCAGCGCCATCTTGTCTAGCTCCGCAACGTTCCATGCAGAGACCAAGTTGCGGCGCGAGTCTGGATTAGTCTTCAGAGTATCGAGCGCCTGCTGAATCTGGTCAATGTGCTGGCCATCCGGGGTGGGCCAGGAGCGCCACTGCACGCCGTAGACCGGCCCTAGCTCGCCATTGTCATCCGCCCACTCATTCCAGATGCGGACCTTATTGTCCTGCAGGAATTTGATATTGGATTCGCCTTTGAGGAACCACAAAAGCTCGCCCAATACCGCGTGGAAATAGACCTTCTTGGTGGTCAGCAGCGGGAAAGACTCGGCCAGGTTATAACGCAGCTGCGCACCAAAAATAGAGCGCGTGCCGGTACCGGTGCGATCGCCTTTGGGCGTGCCGGTCTCTAGGACC
This sequence comes from Corynebacterium yonathiae, assembly GCF_027570195.1. Classification (GTDB taxonomy): domain Bacteria; phylum Actinomycetota; class Actinomycetes; order Mycobacteriales; family Mycobacteriaceae; genus Corynebacterium; species Corynebacterium yonathiae. The sequence goes on along the minus strand of NZ_JAKMUZ010000019.1, from coordinate 25,034 downwards.
TTGTGCAACAGATCCTCGTACGGGGTCTCAATCATGGGCATTAGTTTAGAAGCCGCCGTTCTCCTCGGCAAAGGCCTGGGCGTGCTTCAAGATCTCATCCTTGAGCTCGGGGCGGCAGATGAGGATGTCTGGGATGAAGGTGTCCTCATTATTGAAGCGGATTTCGGAGCCATCGAGGCGGCAGCAGTGTAGACCGGAGGCTTGGGCGACGCCCACCGGCGCGGCCTGATCCCACTCGTACTGGCCACCGGCGTGGATATAACCGTCATAATCGCCGAGCAGCACGTGCATGGCCTTGGCACCCGCGGAGCCGACGCCCACGACTTCATAGCCCATTTTCTCCGCAATATAGTCGGCTACCTTGGGCGGGCGATTGCGGGAGACGACGAACTTCTTAGACAACGGGCCGGTGACCGCCCGAACGTCCGAGGACTTAAAGGTAACGCCGAGATCCGGCAGGCCCACTGCTGCGTGGATAGGAATACCATTTTCTACCAAGGCGATGTGCACGGCCCAGTCCTGGCGGCCGGTGGCAAATTCTTTGGTGCCGTCGAGCGGATCCACGATCCACACGCGGTCCTTCTTCAAACGGGCCAGGTCATCGGAGGCTTCCTCAGAGAGCATGCCGTCCTGGGGACGGTGCTGCTCGAGGACGCGGGCGATCCATTCTTGGGCGGCTTCATCGCCGGCGTCGCCAAGCGAAAGGCCCCGTAGCAGGCCCCCGTTGCGCACGCCTTTCAGGATCTCACCGCAGCCCTGGGCGAGGGAATTGGTCAGGCGGGAATCAGAAATCTCGACGGTCATGGTGCCCACATTACAACGCGGACTAGAGTGTGGGCATGCCAGAAAACATCCTCGACCGCTTCCGGCCTCAAGTAGCGCAGTGGTTTCGGGATGTATTTGCTGCCCCCACCGCCGTGCAGGCGCAGGCCTGGGAAAAGATTTCCCGCGGTGAGCACGCCCTTGTGGTAGCTCCTACCGGTTCCGGTAAGACGCTCGCCGCGTTCTTGTGGGCGCTGAATAGTTTGGTCGAGCGCGAAGGCCAGCTGGCGCTGCCGGTGGGCTCAGGCGCCTCGGGATCCGCTGCTGGGGTTAAAGTCCTCTATATTTCCCCGCTGAAGGCACTAGGCGTGGACGTGGAAAATAACTTGCGCGCCCCGCTGACCGGGATTGCCCGCACTGCGGAGAACTTAGGACTGGATGTTCCGGATATTTCGGTGGGCGTGCGCTCGGGGGATACGCCCTCGGGGGAGCGTGCGCGGCAGGTGCGCAAGCCGCCGGATATTTTGATTACCACCCCGGAGTCAGCCTATTTGATGCTTACCTCTAAGGCGGCGGGGATTTTGAAGACGGTGGATACCGTCATTATCGATGAGATTCATGCCCTGGCTGGCACCAAGCGCGGCGTGCACCTGGCGCTGACCTTGGAGCGCCTACAGCAGGTGGCAGGGGACTTCCAGCGCATTGGGCTTTCTGCCACCGTGCGGCCACTGTCCGCGGTATCGAATTTCTTAGGCGGCAACCGCCCGGTAGAAATTGTGGCGCCGGCCGCGGAGAAGAAGTGGCAGCTGGACGTGCACGTGCCGGTAGAGGATATGTCCGATCTGCCGACGCCGGAGCAAGGCTCCACCATCGGAGAGATGACGGTGGATGATGCGATTGGCATCAGCTCTCCTTCCGTGGATGAGTCCGCGCTGCCCACGGCCAAGTCCATCTGGCCGTTTATTGAGGATGACCTCTATGCGGAAATCATGGCGCATCGCTCCACGCTGGTATTTGTCAACTCCCGCCGCACGGCCGAGCGGCTGACCAGCCGGCTCAATGAGCTCTATGCGCAAGAGCACGATCCGGATTCGCTGTCGCCCGAGACCCGCCGGGACCCAGCCCAGCTGATGAAGCAGGTCGACGTCGCCGGCAAGGCCCCGGCGGTTATCGCCCGCGCCCACCACGGCTCGGTGTCTAAGGATGAACGCGCGATGACTGAAACCATGCTGAAAGAAGGAACGCTCAAGGCCGTGGTGGCCACAAGCTCGCTAGAGCTGGGCATCGATATGGGTGCAGTGGAGCTAGTCGTGCAGGTGGAATCGCCGCCTTCGGTGGCCTCCGGCCTGCAGCGCGTGGGCCGCGCCGGGCACTTTGTGGGCGCGGTCTCGCACGGGTCCTTCTATCCCAAGCACCGCGCGGATCTGGTGCAGTCCACACTGACGGTATCGCGCATGCGCGCCGGGCTTATTGAAGAACTGCATACCCCGCGCAACCCGTTGGATGTGCTAGCGCAGCAAACGGTGGCGGCGGTGGCTGCGGCTGGCGAGGACGGGCTCGATGCCGATGAGTGGTATGAGATGGTCCGCCGGGCCTGGCCCTACCGCGATCTGGCGCGGGAGGTTTATGACTCCGTGCTGGACCTGGTAAGCGGCGTCTATCCGTCTACGGACTTTGCTGAACTTAAACCCCGCGTGGTCTATGACCGAGTGGCGGGAGTGATGACCGCCCGGCCTGGTGCCCAGCGGGTGGCCGTCACCAGTGGCGGCACGATTCCGGATAGGGGCATGTTTGGCGTATTCCTCTATACCGGCTCGGGTGAGGGCTCCGGGGGTGCTCCGCGCCGGGTGGGCGAACTGGATGAAGAGATGGTTTATGAGTCCCGGGTGGGCGATGTATTTACCTTGGGCGCTACCAGTTGGCGCATCGAAGACATCACCCGTGACCAGGTGTTGGTCACGCCCGCGCCGGGGCACACCGGGCGCTTGCCGTTTTGGAATGGCGATGGCGCGGGCCGCCCCTATGAGTTGGGTAAGGCGCTAGGTGAGTATCGCCGCGAGGTCTTTTCCTCGCCGGAGATCATTGCGGATGCCGATGATAATGCGCGCTCCAATATCGTGGCCTATCTGCAGGAGCAAAATGAAGCCACTGGTGTCATCCCGGATGAAAAGACGCTGGTGCTCGAGCGCTTCCGCGATGAGCTAGGCGATTGGCGCGTGGTGCTACATACCCCGTTTGGCCGGCCGGTCAACTCCGCATGGGCGCTAGCGGTAGGCGCCCGGGTAGGCGAACGCACCGGCATGGATCCGCAGGCGGTAGCCGGCGATGATGGCATCGTGCTGCGCCTGCCGGAAGCAGAATCCGAGCCCGATGGGTCCATCTTCGCCTTCGACGCCGATGAGATAGCGGATATCGTGGCCGAGCAGGTGGGCAACTCCGCGCTCTTTGCCTCCCGCTTCCGCGAGTGTGCGGCGCGTGCGCTGCTCTTACCTCGGCGCAATCCCGGCAAGCGCGCGCCGTTGTGGCAGCAGCGCCAGCGCGCCGAGCAGCTTTTGGACGTTGCCCGTAAGTACCCGTCCTTTCCCATCATCTTGGAGACGGTGCGCGAGTGCGTCCAAGACGTCTACGATGTCCCAGCTCTTACGGAGGTCATGCGGGAGCTGGGGCACCGCCGCCTCCGCATTGCAGAGGTCACCACCGAACAGCCCTCGCCTTTTGCCTCTTCGCTGCTGTTTAACTACACCGGCGCGTTCATGTACGAGGGCGATTCCCCGTTAGCAGAAAAGCGCGCGGCCGCCCTGGCCCTTGACCCGGCGCTTTTGGCCAAATTGCTCGGCACGGTGGAGCTGCGCGAGCTGCTCGATCCGGAGATTATCGCCGAGGTCCACGCCCAGCTCCAACGCACCGACCCCTCGCGCCGGGCCCGCACCACCGAAGAGGTAGCGGACCTGCTGCGCGTGCTCGGGCCGATTCCCGTAGACGAGCTGGGCGAGCACACCGACGTGCCGCTTTCCGCCCTGGACCAGCTGGGCACGCGGATTATGCGCGTGCGGATCGGCGGACGGGAGCACCTGGCTCAAGCCCAGGATGCACCCCTGCTTCGCGACGCCCTAGGCATCCCCATTCCTCCCGGCATCCCCGCCCAAGTGGCAACCATTTCTGATGCCTTGCCGCAGCTGGTCTCGCGCTGGGCGCGCACCCGCGGGCCCTTCGTATTGCGCGACCTTACCGAGGCCTTCGGCATTTCCGTCTCTGCCGCGCATACCGTTCTCGGCGCGCTTGATGGGGTAGTAGAAGGCCGCTACCGCCAGGGCATCGACGAGCAGGAATACTGCGCCGCAGTGGTGCTCAAGACCATCCGCTCTCGCTCGCTCGCCGCTGCGCGTGCCGCTACCGAGCCGGTTTCGGGTGCCACTTTTGCCCGCTTTTTGCCGGAGTGGCATAGCATCGCACCGGCTGGAAAGCGCCCGGCCCTGCGCGGGGCCGATGGTGTCTTTTCCGTCATCGAGCAGCTAGCCGGGGTGCGCCTGCCAGCCTCCGCGTGGGAATCGCTCATCCTGCCCGCGCGGGTGGGAGATTATTCGCCCACCATGCTCGATGAACTTACCTCCAATGGTGAGGTGCTCATCCTCGGCGCCGGCAAGGCCGGCGCGGCAGACCCCTGGATCATGCTGCTGCCCTCGGATTACGCGGCCCAGCTAGCCCCGGAAACCGATGCCGAGGGCGTGAGCATGCTGCAGCGCGCCATCCTCGATGTTCTGGGCCGCGGCGGCGGTTTCCTCTTTGCCGATATCGCCGCCGAGGTCCCCGGCACCACCGAGGAGACCCGCGAGGCCCTCTGGGGCTTGGTGGAGATGGGCTTGGTAAGCCCCGATTCCTTCGCACCGTTGCGTACCCGGTTGTCTTCCGGCGGCTCGCGCTCCGGCCGCACCGCGCATCGCTCGAAGCGGCGGCCCACCCGCTCCCGCCTGCGCATGGGGCGCACCTCCTTTGCCCAAGCTCAGAACGCTGCGGGCGCGCAGACCCCGCCCGATGTGATGGGCCGATGGTCGCTTGCCGTGCCCGCCGCCACCGATGCCACCTCCCGCTCCGTGGCACACGGCGAGGCCTGGCTCGACCGGTATGGCGTGCTCACCCGCGGCTCCGTCGTGGCCGAAGACGTGCTCGGTGGCTTTGCGCTGGCCTATAAGGTGCTCTCCGGCTTCGAAGAATCCGGCAAGGCCATGCGCGGCTATGTCATCGATGGGCTGGGCGCCGCCCAATTTTCTACCCCCGCCATCATCGACCGCCTGCGCGGCCTGGCCGATTCCCCGGATGTCACCGGCTGGCCGTCTGGCTCTACCGAGCCCGATACCTTTGTCCTCGCCGCCTGCGACCCGGCCAATCCCTACGGTGCGGCCCTGCCCTGGCCACAGCGCGACGACGCCGATGGCAAAGCCACCGGGGGCCCCACCCGCTCGGCCGGCGCACTGGTGGTGCTTATCGACGGCCTTCCCATCGCCCACCTCACCCGCGGCGGGAAAACCCTCACCACCTTCCTGGAATCGCTGCCGGGTGGCATCGACCCGGCGGAGGTATATCCCCGCCTGGTAAGCGCGCTTACAGACATGGTGGCAAGGGGAGTGGTGTCCCCGTTGGTTATCGAAAAGTGCAATGGCAGTCCCATTCATAAGACCGATGCCGCCGCCCACCTGCGCGAAGCCGGTGCCGGAATTACTCCTAAGGGCGTGCGCATCTCCGCACGCGCCGCTGCTCCGCGCACCCCACGTGCAGGACGCCGCGCCAGCGAGGCCATCGAAGAACTCAGCTTTGATGATCCGCCGCCTGCACCGCGCAATAATGGTGGCTTCCGCCCGCGCGGCGGGTACCGTCGCTAAAGATCCACTGGAGGTGTTATGCCCGAAGGCGATTCCGTCCTGCAGCTATCCAACCGCCTGCAGTTCATGGCCGGACGCGAGGTCACCGGCTGTTCCGTGCGTGTACCGCGCTACGCCACCGTGCATCTAGACGGCATGGTGTGCGAGCGCGTCTGGCCCTATGGCAAGCACCTCTTCATGCAATTCGACCAGACCATCGTGCACACTCACCTCAAGATGGAAGGTACCTGGGCCATCCATTACGCAGGCGACCGCTGGCGCAAACCCGGACATACCGCGCGCATCGTCCTGCAGCTAGCCAACTCCCCGCGCGATATTGAGGTTGTAGGTCACCAGCTAGGCTTCGTGGATATCTATCCCGCCGACCAATACCATCAGCGCATCGCCCACCTTGGACCGGATATTCTCGACCCCGACTGGGATCGCGAAGAAGCCCTGCGGCGGCTAAATAACCGTCCCCAACGCGCCATCGGCGCGGCGCTGCTCGACCAAAAGGTCGTCGCCGGCATCGGCAATGAATACCGCGCCGAGGCCTGTTTCCTAGCGGGGGTGCACCCGGCCACACCAGTATCTGCGGTGGATACCGCCCGCATCCTCGACATTTCTCGGCGCATCATGTGGGCTAATCGCACCTCCCCGGTGCGCGTGACCACCGGCGTGCGCCGCGCCGGGGAGACGACCTATGTCTTCGGCCGCAATCGCAAGCGCTGCCGCCGCTGCGGCACCTTCATTACCAAGGGCGCACTCGGCGGTGTGGATGCCGGCGGCGATGAAGGCGAACTCGAGCGCATCATCTGGTGGTGCCCGCATTGCCAGCCGCTCCACCCCGCGAAATAAGATTCCCGCGCTAGTGTGGGGGACATGCGTACCTTTCTTAACATCGTTTGGTTTATCACCGGCGGGTTCCTCCTAGCCCTTGCCTATTTCCTCTTTGGCATCATTGCCTGCATCTTCATCGTTACTATCCCCGCGGGCGTGGCGTCGTTCCGCATGGCCAATTTCGCCCTGTGGCCATTTGGCCGCTCGGTAGTGCAGCCAGTCAAAGGCAGCGGCTCCATGTCCACCTTCTCCAATGTCGTGTGGTTCGTCGTCGCCGGCCTGTGGCTGGCCATTGGGCACGTAACCACCGCGGCGGCACAGGTAGTGACCATCGTGGGAATTCCGGCCGCGCTGGCCAACCTGAAGATGATCCCGGTGACTTGTTTCCCGTTTGGCCGCCGAATTGTGAACTCGGAGGAGATCCCCTTCGGCTGGGAGCCGATGGTCAAACTTTAAGCGCCGGACCGCAGACAAAACAAGCACGTTCTGCCCAATTTCGTGCTGATTATGGGCAGAACGTGCTTGTTTTATAATGCCTTGGGGAGAAAGACCATAAAGCAGCCGCGCTATCCGCCCGCGGAAGGTTCGAAAGCGGGTTAACGCGGCTAAAAGTGGGCGTTTAGCGGTTGGAGCGGTACCAACCGATGAGCTCGTCGGTGGATTGGTCGCCGGATGCGGCTTCCTCCTTGCCGGAGACTGCCGGCGCCAGGTCATTAGCCTGCTGCTTGCCCAGCTCCACGCCCCACTGGTCGAAGGAGTTGATATCCCAGATAACGCCCTGGGTGAACACGATGTGTTCGTAGAGTGCGATGAGAGCGCCGAGGGTCTGCGGGGTGAGCTCCTCAGCCAGGATGGTGGTGGTCGGACGGTTGCCCGGCATCACCTTGTGCGGCACGACGGTCGCGTCCACGCCCTCCGCCGCGATTTCCTCTGCGGTCTTGCCGAAGGCCAGGACCTTGGTCTGGGCAAAGAAGTTGCCCATGAGCAGATCATGCATGGACCCAGAGCCATCGGCGGTGGGGAAGTCCTGCTTCGGGCGGGCAAACCCAATAAAGTCCGCCGGGATGAGGCGGGTGCCTTGGTGCATGAGCTGGAAGAAGGCGTGCTGGCCATTGGTGCCCGGCTCGCCCCAGTAGATTTCGCCGGTGGACGGGACGGTAACCGCGGTGCCGTCGCGGCGTACGGACTTGCCATTAGATTCCATGGTCAGCTGTTGCAGGTAGGCCGGGAAGCGGCCGAGGTCCTGCGAATAGGGCAGAACGGCGTGAGCCTGGGCGCCGAAGAAATTGGTGTACCAGACGCCAAGGAGGCCCATGAGCGCGGGGACGTTTTCTTCCAGCGGTGCGGTGCGGAAGTGCTCGTCCATGGCGTGGAAACCCTCGAGGAAGCGCATGAAGTCCATCGGTCCAATGGTGCACATAAGGGACAAGCCGATGGCGCAATCCACGGAGTAGCGGCCGCCGACCCAATTCCAAAACGGGAACATATTCTCGGTATCGATGCCGAACTCGGCTACCTTTTCCGCATTGGTAGACACAGCGACGAAGTGCTTGGCCACAGCGGATTCATCGCCATCGAATTGCTCGATGAGCCAGCGGCGCGCGGCGTGCGCGTTGGTCAGCGTCTCTTGGGTAGTAAAGGTCTTGGAGGCGATAATGAAGAGGGTGGATTCTGCATCCAGGCCATCGAGGGTGGCGGCCATATCGGCCGGGTCCACGTTGGAAACAAACTCTGCGGAGATGCCAGCGACCTCGTAGGAGCGCAATGCCTTGGCCGCCATGGCCGGGCCGAGGTCGGAGCCACCGATGCCGATATTGACCACCTTTTTGATGGTGTGGCCGGTGTGCCCCAGCCAGGAGCCGGAGCGCAGCGCGGTGGCGAAGTCACGCATGCGGCCTAAGACCTCGTGGACATCGGCGGCGACGTCTTGGCCATCTACGCTTAAGTCATCTTCGACCGGGATACGCAGCGCGGTATGCAGCACGGCGCGGTCCTCAGTGTTATTGATGTGCTCGCCGGCGAACATGGCATCGCGGCGGGACTCTAGGTCGGCGGCCTTGGCTACCTTTACCAGCTGCTTGACGATGTCCCCGTCGATCAGATTCTTCGACAGATCAACGTGCAATCCGGCGGCGTCGAAAGTGAAGTTGCGGGCGCGGTCTGCATCGGCGGCAAAAAGCTCGCGGAGGTTGAGGTTCTTTTTATCCTCATATACTTTCGCGAGCTCGCTCCACTGGGCAGATGCGGTGATATCCATGATGGTTGGCCTTTCTGGCAACTAGCGCATTGGCAACATTTACCTCTCCCACCGTAGTCCAGAAAGGGCAACCGCGTTGGGCCCTATTCAGAGGATGAGTGCGCCTGCCCAGCCGGCGATGAGCAGCGGAATATTGAAATGGATAAAGGTGGGAATGACCGAGTCGCGGATGTGATCGTGCTGGCCGTCCGCGCCGAGACCGGCGGTGGGGCCGAGGGTGGAATCGGAGGCGGGAGAGCCGGCGTCGCCAAGCGCGCCTGCAGTGCCAATGAGCGCAACGGTGGCCGCGGGGCTAAAACCCAGCGACATGCACAGCGGCACGTAGATGACGGAAATGATGGGCAGGGTGGAAAAAGACGAGCCGATGCCCATGGTGACTACCAAGCCCACCACCAGCATGGCACCGGCGGAAAGGACCTTATTGGTGCCAAAGAGGTTAGCGGTGGCATCCACCAGCGGGCCGACCTCGTCGGTGGCCGTCATGACCGAGGCAAAACCCTGGGCGGTGATCATGATGAAGCCGATGAGCGCCATCATCTTCATGCCATCGGTAAAAACGTCATCGGCGTGCTTCCAATTCACCGCGCCGGTAAGCAGCAAAATACCCAGGCCGGTCAGCGCGCCGACCATGAGACCATCGGATTCGAAATCGAGCGCCTGCATGACAATCTGCACCGCAAAGGTGGCAATGATGGCCACGACGGAAACCCAGATCTTATAGGTAGAAGGGGTCTCTTGGTGCTCCGCAGCGGCGATGGGTAGGTCCTGATAGTCACGCGGCTTGCGGTAGCTAAAAAAGATGGCGATGAGCAGGCCTGCGAGCATGCCGAGCGCCGGCACGCCCATAACCTGCATGATATTGATATCTGAGGTATCCAACCCTGCCTGCTGGATATTAAATAACAGGATGTCGTTTAAGTAGATGGAGCCAAAGCCCACCGGAATAAACATGTAGGTGGTAATAAGGCCAAATGTCAGGCAGGTGGTAATGAGCCGGCGGTCTAGGCGCAGCTTATTCATCACCTTAAGCAGCGGCGGAACAATTAGTGGAATGAAAGCAATGTGAACCGGGATGAGGTTTTGGCTCATCACGGACATGGCGATGAGCCCGAGGATGAGCATCCATTTAGTGGCCAAAGCCGCCTTGGGATCCGCTTCGCCGCTGCCGCCGAGCTTGCGGATGAGGAAATTAGCCAGGACCTGGGGCAGCCCAGCCGAGGCCACGCCCATCGCAAAAGCTCCCAAAAGGGCATAGCTCAGCGCAATCTTGGCGCCGCCGCCCAAGCCATCCTGGAAGGCAACCATGGTGGCATCAAGGCCCATGCCGGACATGAGTCCACCCACAATGGCACCCAAGAAGAGAGCCACCACCACATGCACGCGCAAAAGGGCGAGCACGAGCATGACTATGACGGCGATGAGAACTGCATTCATGCTTAGCCAGGATACTGCATAGTATCGGCTGGCCAGTAATTATTCGGTTAGCCCAACCGCCCGCGGCCCATGCGCAGCAGCGCAGAGGCGATGGTGGGGCCTTCTTCGCCGAGTTCATCGCGGAACTGATTCAAAATTGCGATCTCGCGTGTGTGAACGAGGCGAGTACCGCCGGAGCTCATGCGGGTGCGGCCGATTGCTTGGGAGACTTCCGTGCGGCGCTTGGCAGCATCCAAGATGATGCGATCCATGCGGTTGATTTCTTCGCGATACTGTTGGATCTCCGCATCAGATAGGGGATCATCCGTGCCCGAAGGCGTGCGGATGTCCAAGCCATTATTGACGATGTCCTTCTTATCTTCTGCGGTCATAAAACCATATTGTGCCACCCGCCTGAGAAAAAGGAAATAGCAGCTCGCACGGCGGATACGGGGCGTGTCCAGTAGGGCTAGTAGGTTGGAAGGCATTATGAACGAAAACTCTCCTTTTAGTCCTTCCCCGTCTACCGGCGGTGCACCCGCCCCACACCCCTTGGGCGGCTTCGGCGCACCGCGCTCGGCGGACCCGCAACTCGAATCCACTGAACCTTTGACCGAGGGTCTCAACCCACAGCAGCTCGAGGCCGTTACTCATTCCGGTAGCCCGCTGCTCATTGTCGCCGGCGCCGGTTCCGGTAAGACCGCGGTGCTTACCCGGCGTATTGCGTATCTCATGCGCCACCGCGGGGTGAATCCGTGGGAGATCCTCGCCATTACCTTTACTAATAAGGCCGCCGCGGAAATGAAGGAGCGCGTGGGCGGGCTAGTGGGCCCTGTGGCCGAGCGCATGTGGGTGTCTACCTTCCACTCGATTTGTGTGCGCATCCTGCGCCAAAACGCCCAGCTTGTGCCGGGCCTTAATACCAACTTCACCATCTACGATGGTGATGATGCCCGCCGGCTATTGTCCATGATTGCCAAGGACATGCAGCTAGATCTGAAAAAGTACACCCCGCGCGTGCTGGCCAATCAGATTTCCAACCACAAAAACGAACTCATTGGTCCTGAATCTGCGCTGGAGAAGGCGCAGCAGACCAAGAACCCGTTTGAAACTACCGTGGCCCAGGTCTATGCCGAATATCAGCGCCGCTTGCGCGCAGCCAATGCGGTGGACTTTGATGACCTCATCGGTGAGGTGGTGCGGATCTTCACCCAGCACCAGCAGGTGGTGGATTTTTATCGGCGGCGCTTTAAGCACGTGCTTATCGACGAGTACCAGGACACCAACCACGCCCAGTATGCGCTGGTTGCTGCGCTCGTGGGCAGGGGAGAGCTCGGCCCTGACGCGCCTGAACTGTGTGTGGTGGGCGATTCCGACCAGTCCATTTATGCCTTCCGTGGCGCGACCATCCGCAATATCCAGGAATTCGAGCGCGACTACCCGCAAGCACATACCATCTTGCTGGAGCAGAACTATCGCTCCACCCAGACCATTCTCAATGCGGCCAACGCCGTTATTGCTAAAAATGAGAACCGACGCGAGAAGAACCTGTGGACCGCCCATGGGGAAGGCGAGCAGATCGTAGGCTACGTTGCCGATAACGAGCACGATGAGGCGCGGTTCATCGCCTCCGAGATTGATTCCTTGGCGGATAAGGGCCGCAGCTATTCCGATATTGCGGTCATGTACCGCACCAATAATGCCTCTCGTGCGCTGGAAGATATCTTCATCCGCTCCGGAATTCCCTACAAGGTGGTCGGTGGAACGCGCTTTTATGAGCGGCGCGAAATCCGCGATATGGTGGCCTACCTGCGCATCCTGGATAACCCGGACGATACAGTGAGCCTGCGCCGCATTATCAATGTGCCCAAGCGTGCCATTGGTGATAAGGCGCAGGGGCATATCGCCCTGCACGCAGAAAACCACGGCATTAGCTTCGGCAAGGCGCTTGCCGATGTCCCCCGTGGCGAAGTTCCTGGCCTAGCCACCCGGGCCATTAACGCCGTCACCAAATTCAACGAGATGATGGAGGGGATCCGCAATCAGATCCCGTCCATGCGCGATGAGGTTACTGGCCAGCCGGATTTGGGTGACCTGCTTTCCGCCATTTTGGATGCCACGGGGTACAAGGCGGAATTGGAAAACTCGAACGATCCGCAAGATGGCGCGCGCCTAGATAACTTAAACGAGTTGGTATCGGTGGCACGCGAATTTACTTCAGAGGCCGCGAATCAGCTGGCTGCATCTGGTGCAGATGTAGTGGATCCTTCCGAGTTAGTGGAGGAGGGTGAGGCTGCGCCGGGCTCGTTGCAGGCCTTCTTGGAAAAGGTGTCGCTGGTGGCTGATGCTGATCAGATTCCTGACTCGGAGACCGGCGTGGTCACCATGATGACTCTGCACACCGCAAAGGGCCTTGAGTTTCCCGTGGTCTTTTTAACCGGCTGGGAGGATGGTCAATTCCCGCATATGCGCTCACTCGGTGACCCGAAGGAATTGAGCGAAGAGCGCCGCCTAGCCTATGTGGGCATTACTCGTGCCCGCGAACAGTTGTACCTCACCCGTGCCATCTTGCGTTCGGCGTGGGGTAATCCAGTGACCAATCCCGCCAGCCGCTTCCTCGGCGAGGTCCCTGCAGACCTCATCAACTGGCAGCGCGAAGACTCCGATAGTTCCCTCACCGGTGCGTGGGGCGAGGATGATTACCAATATGGTCGTTCCTACGGTCGCGATTGGTCCGGGTGGGGCAGAGGCGGGTCCCGCGGTGGCCAGCGCGCTGCGTCTTCCCCATCGCAGCGCACGAGCAAGCCGGCGGCAACCTCAATGCCCAAGAACAATAACCTCAACCTTGCCGTGGGGGACCGTGTCAATCACGCTAAATACGGGCTCGGTACCGTCATTGAGACGTCGGGCTCCGGCAAGCGTGCCACGGTCACCGTGGACTTTGGTTCTTCCGGCAAGGTTCGGCTGATGCTCATCGGCGGAGTGCCGATGGAAAAGCTCTAGACCGAAATGCCGCGCTCGTTGAACCAGGAGACTGGGTCAACGGGTGCTCCACCACCTGGGTGAATCTCAAAGTGGAGGTGCGGGCCAGTGGAGTGGCCCTCGTTGCCAATGCCGGCGATCTCTTGACCCGCGGTCACGTGGTCGCCCACGTTGACCTTGAGCTGGTCTGCCGACATGTGGCCGTAGACGGAGATGGTGCCGTCATCGTGCTGGATGCGGATCCAGTTGCCAAAGCCCTGTGCTGGCCCGGAGTTGATTACGGTGCCGTCCATGACCGCCACAATCGGGGTGCCCACGGAGTTTGCTACGTCGATGCCGTTGTGCATCGTGCCCCAACGCTGGCCGAAGCCAGAAGTAAGGGTACCGGAGGTAGGAAAGACCACGGTATTGCCCGCGGAATCCGTGCCGCGCTTCGTGGTGAGTCCAGAGTGGTCGCCCTTCGGGGCGAATGCTTCTTTCAGCCCTGGTACAGAACCCGGATCGAGCACGATATTGATGCCGCCGGATTGGTTCCCGTCTACCTGCGGGGTGGTCTCGCCGTTCACTACGCCTACGGTGGTGGTGGCCAAGCCCACGAGGGCGTCGACCACGCCGGCGTTATCTACGTTCGTAGCGGTGGGCTCGGAAGAGCCGTCCGATACGTCCACGCTAGCCACTGGCTCTGCAGCAAAAGCGGTGGTGCCGGTAGCAAGTACGGTACCGAGCGTAACGATGCTCAGCGCCACGTTCTTGCGTGCGCGGTTCATGCGCTTCATATTTAAGTCCTTTTCATGGCTGTGCATGGTCTCGGGACGCCTGCACCGTGGGAGGGGCGGCGTCTTTCAACTGCCAACCGCGACACGCCGAAAGCCAAAATGCTTGCGCTCGTAATCGCTTGTGGCAACGAGTTAAAAGTTAGCCCTCTCTAATGGCCCGCGCAATCTTAAAAAACGCTGGTAGTGGCGGAAAAAATTCGAAATCATTCGAACATGCCAGCTTGTTGCGCGTGTTACTGATGGGGCTAAAGTGGTGTATGTAAAGTAGTGGTTTAGGGTCTGGGGGTGGACCTTGGGGGTGAAGGACGCGACTGTGGCTGATATGTGTGGGTTGCGGAAATAAGTGGATGAGAAAATGTCCGTCTACCTGCGGCAAGTCTGGGCCCTAGACTTGCCTGAATGTGTCTCTGGCGCCCTTGCGGGGTTCCAGTGTGGCCGCGTCTGTGTTCGTGTCCCGCTTTATGGCGAGCGGGTCACTCGGGCGGTGTTGGGGGACTGTGGGGCTTTCTGAGGGCAGTGTTGGCGAGAGGGGGTGCTCGGTTGGGCTGTCGGTGCTATAGGCGCTTCTGGATATGAAAAAGCACCGCAGGAGAAACCTTTGCGGCGCTTAACAAGAAGGTGTTGGGGTGGGGGCCTTAGAGGTCGATGCCTCGCTCAGCCAGCCAAGGCTGCGGATCGATTGCCTCGCCACCGTTCGGGTGAACTTCGAAGTGGAGGTGGGAGCCGGTGGAAAAGCCCATCGAGCCCATGCCGGCAATCTTCTGGCCAGCATGCACGTGCTCGCCAACGGCCACGTCAAGAGTTTGCATGTGACCATAAACGGTCATGGTGCCGTCGTCGTGCATGATGCGGATCCACTGGCCAAAGCCGGAAGCTGGACCGGAGTCGATGACCGTACCATCCATGACGGCAAGGATTGGGGTGCCGGGAGAGTTGGCGATGTCGACGCCCTTGTGGAAGGTGCCCCAGCGCATAGCGAATGGAGATGTGAATGCGCCTTCGGCAGGGCGGGCAATGGAAGGTGCGCGAGCAGCTTCATCGGCAGCGGCGCGCTCCTCGGAAGCCTGGATGGCCTTGTTGAGCTGATCAGTGAGATCTGCAACCGGCTTTGCCTCAGCTACGTTGAGGATTTGCGGGGTGGCGTCAACGGGAGCCTCGGCTGCGTCCTCAACTTGGGTGGAGTCAGAGGCGAGTTCGAAGTCAACGGACTGCGTTTTGGTGGTGGCCGCGTCATCGGACTGAATATTTGCGGCGGCTGCGCCACCAATGCCGGCAGTGGAAACGGCACCTGCCGCAACCGTCATTACGGCAATGCGGCCCTTCGCGGTCTGCGAGGTGACAATCTTGCGATGGCGGCCGGCGCCACGCTGAACTTTGCTTCGCATCAGGTCTTCTTTCGTCATTTTCACAATCTGCGTAATGGAGTGTTACATCCTCACCGAGTTAGTTACGAGATTGTGACCTTCTTGTTACCAACGAGATGTAACAGTAGCGTCTCAAAAAGATAACAGCAACCCAAATTAAGAATTTTTCAGGCGCCACTAGGCGGAATTGCCCATGAGCAGGCGACATGGGGTGGAGGGCATTTTGTTAATGCGATAAAGATCCCACGCAGGCTCCGCGTGCGTCACGCAAAAACTAACGACCTTTGACTCATAGTATTACAGCCAGAGTTAAGGGTGTGAAACAAGGGTAGATTTTATACTCCTTATATATCTGTATAGTGCAGGTGCGCAGGTTATCCCCGGTGATTTTGCGGGTGCCTCGTCGCGTCACTCCGATTTTGGCTCCGGAAGGTGGCAAAGTGGACGCCGATGAACAAAAATACCAGCCCCCAATCTCGGTCAACGCCCCGCCCGCGTAGGCAGGCGCGCGGTCGGAGTGTGCGCACGGAGCGTACCTCGCGTGCTCCCCATCCCAACGGGGTGCGCCAGTCCTCTGGATCTGCCCGGCGCGTCGCTCGGAAAGCCGGTTCCAAGGCCAAGGCTCGTCGCGCTCCCGCGCCTCTGACTAAGGCCGGCCGCATCCGCCGCATGCTTATCACGGCGGCAGTGCCCAATGTGGTCATTGTCCTTATCATTATGGCCATCGCTCTCGGCGGTCTTATGCTGGCAGGCTCTCCCTTGGCGTGGTGGTACACCATCGTGGCGGAGTCATGGATGGTCTTTAACCTTGCGCCAGTCTCGGCGGCCGATGTGCACATCTCTTTCTTGCCCGCCTTACCCGCGCTCATCTTGGCGGCGGTGGTGGCGGTTCGCGTGCGCAACGCGGTAAAGCACAAGGTTAGCGTCAAGGACCTGCTCATCCTTCTTAGCTGCGTGCTTGGCGTGCCAGTGGTATTTACCATCATCGCATGGCTGATGCTGTGGGACGCGGGCAAGGTCTATGACGTCTCCCCGCCAAGCCTGGCACAAGCCCTGCTGCGGGTTATTGTTCTGCATCTTGCCGCCATGGCCGCCGGTATGGGCACGCGCTTGTGGCGGGCATTGGCCAAGCGTTACGGGGTGCCGCGCCAGATTATCGACGCCGCCCAGATCGCCCTTCGCTACCTCGGCTACCTGGCCATTGGCGCAGCCATAGTCTTTGCAGTGGTTTTTGTCCTCAATATTTCTCGCCAGGGCGAGATGATGGATGAATATCCCACGGTATCCGGGCTCGGCGTTGCCGGTCTCGTGCTAATGAGCCTGCTGTATATTCCCAATGCCATCGTCAGCACCGCGGCGGTATTGGTGGGCGCAGAGTTTTCTGTCGGCGAAGGCTCGGTCAGCCTCTTTAGTGCCCACCTCGTACCGCTGCCGCCACTGCCGATTACCGGCGGTATCCCAGCATCAATGCCCGGCTGGGCGGTAGCGCTTATGATCGTCCCCCTCGGCGCTGCAATCTACTCGGTATATAAAAAGCGTCCGAACTTTCAAGACGCACTGGTAGCTACGGTAGCCTCCGCTGTAGTTATGTTGATCGCCTGCTATCTCGTCAGCGGTGAGCTTGGCTACTACGGCGTCACCGGCCCGAAGCTGTGGACCGCTGCGGGACTAACCGCTTTGTGGATGGCCGTTGTGGGCAGTGCAGTGGCCGCAGGTTTCGCCTTCGTTGCGTGGCGCACAGCCCGCACAGAAACTGGTGCTTCCCTGGAAGATGCACACGCGGATGCCCCCGCTGTCGATGCTGCGGCTGCCGATGCCACCGAGGATTCCGCCGAGCCGGAGCGCGAGCCCATCACGGATCCGGAAGTCGTTGACGCCGAGGTCGTAGAGGACCAGGTTGTCGAAGACCAGGAAGCAGAGGAGGAAGGCGCTGCAATGAAGACCGCCACGGAGGAAGACACCCCGGCTGAGGATGCGGCGAAGCAGCAAGAGGAATCAGAGGAAGCTGAGAGGGAGAAAAGGGGCGTCGCCAAGCCGGTTAGCCAACAGTTGAAGGACCAAATGGGGGAGAAAGAGCAGGATTCTCCGAACGAGAATTCCCCCGAGGAGGGGGAGAGGGGCTAGGCTATAGCGCGTGACTTCACCGATGCCTCCGCGCTATACCGCTGACCCTAAACGCCTCCGAGTGGTGGTGCTCGTTTCTGGAACGGGTTCCCTGCTACAAGCCATCGTGGATGCCCAGGCCGGGCACTACCAGGTAGTTAAAGTAGTGGCGGATAAGGAATGCCACGGTATTTCCCGCGCCCAGGACCACGGGATCGATACCGAGGTCGTGGCGCTGGGTGCGGATCGCGCCGAATGGAATCAACGTCTGGTTGGCGCAGTAGATGCTGCGCAGCCAGACGTTGTTGTTTCTGCGGGCTTTATGAAGATTTTGGGCCAGGGATTCCTGGACCGCTTTGAAGGCCGCACTATCAATACCCACCCGGCACTGCTGCCTGCCTTCAAGGGAGCGCACGCGGTGCGCGACGCCCTGGACTATGGCGTGAAGATCACCGGCTCTACCGTTCACTTTGTGGACGCGGGCGTGGATACCGGCTCCATCATTGCGCAGCGGCCCGTGGCCATCAATGCGGACGATGACGAGTCCAGCCTCCACGAGCGCATCAAACAGGTAGAGCGCGATCTCATCGTGGAGGTGCTGCGCGCAGCGGCGATCCACGACGAAGAACTTACTATTCAACTCGCAGACTAAGACTTTTCGAAAGGCTTAATCCTCCTCATGAGCGAAGACCGCAAGCAGGTAAAGCGCGCCCTTATCAGCGTGTACGACAAAACCGGGCTGGAGGATCTAGCCCGCGCCCTCGATAAGGCAGGGGTGGAAATCGTCTCCACCGGCTCCACCGCGAAGAAGATCGCGGACCTAGGCATCGAGGTCACTCCGGTAGAAAAGCTCACCGGCTTCCCGGAGTGCTTGGAAGGCCGCGTCAAGACGCTGCACCCGCGCGTTCACGCCGGCATCCTGGCTGATACCCGCAAGGAAGATCACCTCAACCAGCTCTCCGAGCTCGAGGTGGAGCCTTTCCAGCTCGTCGTAGTTAACCTGTACCCCTTCCGCGAGACCGTCGCTTCCGGCGCGGACTTCGATGGCTGCGTGGAGCAGATCGATATCGGCGGTCCATCCATGGTGCGTGCGGCCGCCAAGAACCACCCCTCCGTTGCCGTAGTCGTGGATCCTTCCCGTTATGACGAGGCCGTGGAGGCCATCAACAACGGAGGCTTCACCCTGGAGCAGCGCCGTGGCCTGGCCCGCGACGCGTTCCTGCATACCGCGGACTATGATGCGGCTGTCTCCGCTTGGTTCGTGGACCAGCTCAGCGAGGAGGGGCAAACCACCCCGCTGCGCTACGGTGAGAACTCGCACCAAACAGCCACTGTCACCCGCATCGGTTCCAAGGGGCTTGCTAATGCCACCCAGTTCAATGGCAAAGAGATGAGCTACAACAACTACCAGGATGCGGATGCTGCCTGGCGCGCCGCGTGGGATCATGAGCGTCCCTGCGTGGCGATTATCAAGCACACCAATCCTTGTGGCATTGCCGTTTCTGAAGAGTCCATCGCCGCTGCCCACCGCGCAGCGCATGCATGCGACCCGATGTCCGCTTTCGGCGGCGTCATTGCCGTCAACCGCGAGGTCACCGTAGAGATGGCCGAGCAGGTCAAGGAAATCTTTACCGAGGTTATCGTCGCTCCTTCCTACGAGGACGGTGCCATCGAGGTGCTCAAGGCCAAGAAGAACCTGCGCGTGCTCCAGGCGGAGCACGAGGACCAGCACGAAGAGCGCAAGTACATCTCTGGCGGTGTGCTCACCCAGGAGCCAGATACCTACCAGGCCGAGGGCGATAACCCGGCCAACTGGACCCTGGCGGCAGGCGAGGCTCTCAACGAGTCCGATATGGCCGAGCTCGAGTTCGCGTGGCGCGCCGTGCGCGCGGTGAAGTCCAATGCGATCTTGTTAGCCAAGGACAATGCGACCGTGGGCGTGGGCATGGGGCAGGTCAACCGCGTTGACTCTGCCAAGCTCGCCGTCGAGCGCGCCAATACCCTGGCCGATGGTGCCAACCGCACCGAGGGGTCCTTCGCCGCTTCCGATGCCTTCTTCCCATTCGCCGATGGTTTGCAGGTGCTTCTCGACGCCGGCGTGAAGGCCGTTGTTCAGCCCGGCGGCTCCATCCGCGATGAAGAAGTCATTGCAGCGGCCAAGGCAGCCGGCGTCACCCTTTATCTGACCGGTACCCGCCACTTCGCGCACTAGCCTAAGCTAGGTTTCATGACGTTCCCTATCCGCCGGGCCTGGCACCCGGCAGCTGCGCTCATCGCATGCATGCTCGCACTGAGTGCCTGCGGCGATGAGAATGCGGCGGATAATTCCCCTACTTTTGTCAATACCGAGGCGCGCGGCACAGCCGATCCTCTCTATGGTGAGACCACGGATGCGCCGTCGGTGGCTTCATCTGCGGCGCCTGCTGCCGAGTCTGCCCCAGCCTCCTCCACTGAACCATCGGCTGCAGCCGCTGCCGGTGATGTCCAAGCCGTGCTGGACCGCATCGTGGCAGAACACGGAAATGTAGGCATCGCGGTCTCCGATGGTACTTCCACCGTAGAAGCTGGGCGCACCGCTCCCGAAGCCGCGTGGTCGACTTCCAAAGTTCCCGTGCTCATTGCGGCGAATCGTACCGGTGTGGCCGATAGCCAGCTGGTGTCCTCCGCGATTACTTACTCCGAAAACGAGGCCGCTAAAGCCGCGTGGGCGGCTTTAGGGGAGGGCACCGCCGCCGCCCAAACTGCGCAAAGCGTTCTTGCGGAGGCAGGCGATAGCGCCACCCAAGTCCAATCCCAGGTCACCCGACCGGAGTTTACGGCCTTCGGTCAAACCATGTGGAGCGTGGGCAACCAGGCTAAGTTTATGGCTGGGTTGCGCTGCGTGGAGGGAGCGCAGCCGATTATCGACGCCATGGGTGTCGCCGATCCGGCGCAAAGCTACGGTCTACGCACCTTGCCGGGCTCCTTCATGAAGGGCGGCTGGGGACCAAACCCCGCTGGTGCTTACGATGTGCGACAGATGGGTATGGTCCGGTTGGGTGGGCACGATGTCGCCGTAGCAATGATTGCCTCGTCCCCTGATGGCCAGTACGCCTCCGCCCAGGCGGTTCTTACATCCATTGCCGAAGAACTCGCTCAAGCCGATACGCAGTGGCCCAGCCCAGCCTGCTAAGTCCTAGCACCAGAAAGGAAAACTCATGACTTCTCGCTCTCGCCTCCGCACACTTGCCGCGGGCTTTGTCCCGCTCGTGGCTGCCAGCCTCGCGCTTAACGGCTGCAGCGACTCTCAGAATGAGGCTACCCCCAGCTTCAAAGGCCAGGGGAGTGGAATGACCACGGTCGACAACGCTGATAAAGAAGAGAAAAGTGGCGAGGAAACCGCGGCTGCGCAGGAGACCGTAACGAAAGAGGAGGATGCCCCTGAGGAGCCACCAGTAGTCACGGTCACGCAGACAGAAAAGCAGGAATCACCATCCTCTTCCGGCGGGGGACAAAAGAGTGGTGTGGGTAACTACATTTCCAACTTCAACGAGTACGGGTGGCTGGACGGCGGCTATGCCAACTGTCAGCGATTTGAGCGTGCCTTATTCGCCGGCTCTGGTCCCGACGGCAGGGTGATCATTTGTGAAACCGGCGGTGGAGCCAAGTTCTATCGCTCGTCGATGTTTGATGGGCAGTTCCAAACGGGCGACGTTACTCAAGACGGAAATAACTACTACGTCAATGCGGATCCCTCGATTATCGTGGTGACCCCGAGCGGCGTCAGCGTGCGCGAGGGAGGCGGATTGGCCGCCACGGGAGAGTTTACGGAGTCGTGGCAGCGCTAATGAGGGGTTAGCGCGACTTCTTCTTGCGGTCGGCCGCTGCGGCGGCGGCCGCGGAGATGGAGTCGTTGCGGTTTTTCAGTAGCTCGAGGGTGGTTTCCTCGGCGTTATCGGGGACGGAGGCGCCGAGAACGGCTAGGGCGGCGTCGGCAAGCATGGCTGCTGTCTCCGGTACCGACTGGGAAGCATCGAACGGAGGGGTGCCGTTATTGGGGCGCATCTCAATGACGGATAAAGCGATGTGGAACGGCAACTCCACCCGGGGATCATCTTTGCCCACGATGGCGGCGGCGGTGGAGCGGAAGTGATTCTGCAGGCGATCGCGCGAACTGTGATACTCGGAGAACTCCGAAGAATTAGCCACCGGCAGCTGATATAAGCGGCCCACGTTCCAGCCGCTGGTAAGCAACAGACGCGATTCCGCGGCGACCAAAGACCACAGGCGCTGAGCCGGATCCGCATCGGTGCCGGCCAGCTCATCGGCCAACTCCAAGGAAGGCTCGATGGTGGAATTTAGCAGCGTAAGGAAAATCTCCGTCTTGGACGGAAAGTGGTAGTACAAAGAGGCCTGACGGATACCAACCGCGTCTGCAATCTGGTGCGTGGACGTGGTAGCAAAACCCTGGGTAGTGAAAAGCTCGGAGGAGGCGTCCAATATCTCCTCACGGGCGCTATTGCCCCTGCGCCGCGGGCTGTGTTTACGCGGCCTACCGACATTGCCAGCCATGCGGTGGGACGCCTCCTTTCATAAAAGAGAAATCACTTTTATTAACCAACTGTACAATTTTATGCCCGACTAGGTACAGCTTCCGAATCCGCACCGTAGGGCCTATTTATATTCTTCTGCCCGCCGTGCAATGGATTCAAACGTAGCTGAGACGATGCGGCAGGCCGAGCCATAAGCTGTGCGGTCGAGCGGCGGCAGATCTCGCAGCGTAGTCGAGTGCTCGCTGACGCGTTCGTACCAACGGCGCAACTCTAGTGCATAGCCGGTACGCCACGCTAGGTCCAAAGATTCCGCGTCAGCGGCGCTGAGCAGATCGCGCTCCACGCCAATGGCCAAGCGATCCACCGTCGGGCGCGGCCCCGGCGCCGCCCAGCGAGCAATAGCTGCGATGGGCGAGAGCAGGGTGGCTTTGATATCTACGTCAGCATCCCGATCCGGCAAGCCGTCCACCATCTTTAGGGCAGGAGGGCGCTGAGCCAAGGCTTCCTCAAGAAGTGCTTGCTCGCTGCCGTTTCCGAGGGGTAGGCCGGCATCGACGCGTGCGGCGATAGAATCAGCTGATTCTTGAGCTCGGAGACCGACATCAGAGAAGACCTCTAGAAGATCTGCATCTTGGCCAATCCATTCCACCGGCATCGATGGCAGCTGGTCCCCACGGGCGGCAGCGCCGGTAAGGCGGACCGGGGAGTTGACCCCAGGGGAGCGAACAATATCCGTAATCAAGCGAGAATACCAGTGCGCCAATTCAATCTCATCGTCTTGGTGAGCGACAGCATTGCGCAGGATATCTTGGGCCTCTGCGAGTAGTCCGCGGGCGGTAGCGCGGGACTGGCAGTGCGGGGCAAGCTCGGAGAGGTCGAGTAGGGATTGGTGCAGGGCCATTGTTCACTGCCTTTCACTAGTGCGGGGCCGGTGCTTCCCCAAGTAGTTGCGGAGGCACGAATGCTTTCAATCTAACACCTGAACCTTTAGGGCTGGGCATATGGGTCTAGGGGAGGGGACAAGGGGGTAAAAACGACTTTCGCCGCCTGCCCTCGAGGAGGGAGGCGGCGAAAGTGAATGGTTCTTTTACCGTGTCACACTTGCCAGCGGCAAAAGTGCGCTGTTGATACCCAGCTACTGTTTAGCGGGTGGTGAACGGCAGGAGAGCCATTTCGCGTGCGTTCTTGACTGCAGTAGCAACCTGACGCTGCTGCTGCGGAGTCAGACCGGTGACGCGACGGGAACGGATCTTGTGGCGATCCGAGATGAATAGACGCAGAGTCTTGGTGTCCTTGTAGTCCACCTTCTCGATGCCCTCAGCCTTCAAAGGGTTCTTCTTTGGGCGACGGCTCTGCTCCATACGGAACTTCTTTTGGTTATTGCGCTTATTAGCCATTGTGCAATTACCCCTTTACCAGCTGGACTTGCGAACGCCCGGCAGCTCACCACGGTGAGCCATGCCGCGCATACGGACACGGGACAGGCCGAACTTGCGGAGGTAACCGCGTGGGCGGCCATCGGCAGCGTCACGGTTACGAACGCGGGCTGGGGAAGCATCACGAGGCTGGCGGTTCAGCTCGAACTGAGCCTCCAAGCGCTCCTCATCCGGGGTGTTCGGGTTCTTGATGATCTTCTTGAGCTCAGCGCGACGCTCCGCATAGCGGGCGACGATTTCCTTGCGCTGCTCGTTCTTAGCGATCTTGGACTTCTTAGCCATTGATTATCGCTCCTCGCGGAATTCGACGTGCTTGCGGGCAATCGGATCGAACTTCTTCAGGGTGATGCGATCCGGGTTGTTGCGCTTGTTCTTACGGGTCACGTAGGTGTAACCGGTGCCCGCAGTGGACTTCAGCTTAATGATTGGGCGGATATCGTTACGTGCCATACTTAAATCTTCTCCCCACGTGCGCGAATCTTAGCCACAACGGACTCGATGCCATCGCGGTCGATGATCTTCATGCCCTTGGTGGAAACATTCAGGGTGATGGTACGGCCCTCAGAGGGCAGGTAGTAGCGACGACGCTGCACGTTGGGGTTCCAACGGCGCGAAGTGCGGCGGTGCGAGTGCGAGACCTGCTTGCCGAATTCCGGCTTGCGGCCCGTTACCTGGCAAATAGCCGACATGGGTCTTCTTTCTCCTAGCCGCCCACATCATGGCTATAGACAATGAAGCGCCGACTGCCGTGTGAGGGTGGCAGTGCTCAAAAGTGAGGTGTGAGCGGGTGCGGCGCCATCGTCAAACACCAGTAGACGGGGCGTAAAACGTATATTTTGACAACAGCAAGGGAAAATCTTACAGCCTTGGGCGCGATTTACCTAATCGCTGCCTTCGTGCGGTAGCTGGTCCGTTTGCCGTGCTGGGGTGGTGTTTGTCTGTGTGGGCCTGTCGCGCGTAATGCAAGAAACGTGTGTGAACTGAGTGGTTGACGCCGGTTGGGGATTTCGTATCTGGGGTAGTTGACTGTAGGATAATCCAGGTTGTTGACCCGTGCCACGCGGTGCGCGGTTGACAGAGTGAAATTTGTACGTCCCAACTCGGGCACGATCTTCGCAGTAAACGCGTAGAACCGACCCGTAGTCCAACCCTGAGGGAATATATATGAAGAAAGATATTCACCCGGATTACCACCCGGTAGTCTTCCGTGATGCTGGTACCGGTCACTCCTTTTTGACCAAGTCCACCGCTTCCTCCGACCGCACTGTGGAGTGGGAAGACGGCAACGAGTACCCACTGATCGTCGTTGACGTTACCGCTGAGTCCCACCCATTCTGGACTGGTGCACAGCGCGTTATGGATACCGCCGGCCGCGTCGAGCGCTTCAACCAGCGCTTCGGTGGCATGGCTCGCCGCAAGAAGAAGAACGCGTAAGGAGGAGAGTAGAAAATGGCAACTCCTAAGTTTAAGAAGTCCCGTGCGAATACCCACGCACGTCGTTCCCAGTGGAAGGCTGACAACGTAGCCCTCCAGGAAGTCAACATCGATGGCCAGACCGTGCGTATCCCGCGCCGCCTGGTCAAGGCTGCCAAGCTGGGTCTGGTTGATGTAGAGCAGTTCTAAGCTCTTATTTTAATTTCCCCGTCGACTCTCTTTGGGTGAGTTGGGCGGGGATTTTTTAGCTTCAAAGTCTTCCTATAAGTATGTTCTCAC
>NZ_JAKMUZ010000018.1 GCF_027570195.1 Corynebacterium yonathiae | reverse complement strand
TTTCGGTGGCCTACGCGGCCGTGCACATCGCGTTTTCCGACACCACAGTACTCACCGGCGCCGCTCCCCTCCGCCTTTCCGTGCGCAACTACCTAGGTAACGTCCTGGGCTCGGGCATGGTGTGGGGATTCTTTAGCTACCTCATAGGAAAGAATTTCTCGGGGTGGTGGCTCAAGGCACTCCTGGCCGGTACGGAAATGATCGTCTTGATGCTGGCCGTGCACTACGCCTTGCTCGTGGTCTTCGGCGTGTACAACTGGCGCGAGGCATTTGAGTACAACGCCCAATGGTTTATCCTGGCGCTCATCTCTGGACCGGTATTGGGGCTGGCCGGCGCGGCCTCGGCCCAGTTCCGGTGGTTCGACTACCTCGCCGTCCTGGGCTTCCTCCTCGAGCCTGTCCTAGCAGGGCTCGTCCCAGGCAGTTCCTACCTACCCCGCACCACGACCATCCCTGGGTACTTCGCCGCTGCGACTCTCTGGCTCATCGGTGCGGGCCTCTTTTTCTGGCTGCGCCGTCTTTCCCGCTGAGTGCTTCTTCGGCGGCCCACCACCCCGGCATACCGTGCACGCCAGCACCGGGAGCGGCGGAGCTAGAGGCCATAAATACTCCCGGCGCGAGACGATGCAGATGGGGTGAAAGGCGTGGCCGCAGCAGAGTTTGCAGCCCGGTCATGGCCCCGCCGGCAATATCGCCGCCCACCAAGTTGGGATTCCACCGCTCCAGTTCGGCCGGGCTAGTGGCGTGGGTAGCCAAGATGGTATCCCGAAAACCGGGGGCAAAGCGTTCGATCTGAGCGCTAATCAATTCGGTTACCTCGCCCGGATAGCGCTCCACATAACCATGTGGGACGTGCGCATAAGTCCACAGCGTAAGCCCCCGGGAAGGGTCGGCCACGTATTGTTGGCAGGCCAATACTAGGGGTCGCTCGGGCATGCGCTGCTTGCCGACGTCCCCCTCTGCCCTACAGATCTCCTCCACTGTGCCTCCCACATGCACGGTGCCGGCCTGGCCCACGCGCGGGTCGGTCCACGGCACGGGCTCGCTGAGGTGGAAATCCACTTTGAAGACGGCGCTGCCATAGCGCCAGCGCGCCAGGCTCCGGCGAACATGACTGGGAAGCTCTAGCCCTCCGAGGCTCAGAAGCTGGCGCGGGGTCAGATTCACAATAGTCGCCTCGGCCTCAGGTAATTCCCGCAGGTCGCGAACCTCGCAACCGGTATGGAGGCGGGCATGGTGGGAGCGGAGGAGGCTCAGTAGGGCGTCGATAAGAGCACCGGTGCCGCCCTCCACTACGGGCCAACCGCGGGTCATGCCTAGCCCGCCAAAGAGCAGGCCGAACGCGGAGGTAAAAGGCTTGGTGGGCGAAGTAATAGCATGCACCGCGCTGCCGGAAAAGAGCGCGCGGGCCTGTGGGGTGCGAAATGCCGCCCGGGCGAGCTGACTGGCGGGCAAAATGCCGGCCGCACCGAACTGTGCCAAGCGCACGGAGCGATCGGGCCAGCGCACCAGCGGAGTAAGCGCGTTTTCCACATGCTCATCGATGTGGCGGACAATGTGTCCGTGCAACCGTGTCCACGCCCGAGCATCAACGCCCAACTCCGCTACCGTATTCGCCAGCGAATTGTGCAGGATCCCGGCCGGGGCACCCTCTAAGGGGTGGGCCATGGGATAAGGAGCGTTTCGCCACCGCAGGCCATGGGATTCCAAATCAAGGGAACGGAAAGCCGGACTCGCTATGCCAAAAGGGTGACCAGCCGCCCCGAGATCCACAATCGTGCCCGGGAAAATCTCCGCCGAGGAGGCCGCCGCACCACCGGCCCAGCCGGCCCGCTCATAGATATCCACACTCCAGCCAGCCATGGCCAAACGCGCCGCGGCTGTGAGCCCATTAGGTCCTGCGCCGACAATCACAGCGCGGGGTTGGTAATCCACAATGCTCCTTATGCAGGTCAGTACCCAAATTTATCAGTCTTGTTAACACAATGGGTAGAAAGTTATCCACAGGCTGTGGAGAAAACCTGTGAAATGTGAATTTCACACAATTATTAACACCCTGTGGATAACTGTTTTCACGGGCTTCCACAGGTGGATTTTCCCACTTTCACACGCCCTAGACCAGCGTGATCAGGGAAACCTCCGGAAAGACGTTCGGTAAATTACAAAAATGTAGTTATCCACAATGTGGATAAACATTGTGGAAATTTTTCGCACATGCTTTCCGGTGATCAAATTCCACAGTTATCCCCAAACCCCAGCTTGTTGGGCTAAGAACGCGAGGAGCACCGCGGTCACCGCAACAACACCGCTCCAGCGAAAAACTGGGCTTTTTCGATAGAGGAAAAGGCTCAACACGATGCCTGTGCACAACCCGCCGAGGTGCCCCCACAGAGATACGCCATCGGCCAGGAAGGTATAGGCCACATTCGCCACAACGAGGGCGATGGGCGCGCGGAGATTGAGTCCGCGCTGCCGGTAAGCGCCCACAAGCATGACCATGAGAGCGAAGAGAGCACCGGAGGCGCCAACAGTGGGGGTATTGAAGTCGAATTTCAAGATCATGGCGGACGCACCCAGACAAGAGGTGAAATAAGCGGCGAGATACAACCCAGTACCAAGCGTCCGCTCCACCTCCTTGCCTATGAGCAAGAGCATGATCATATTCACCGCTAAGTGGCCTGCGTCTAGGTGCATGAACTCCGAAGACAGCGCAGCCTGAGGGCGGAAGGGATAATCCGGTCCCCACAGTCCCCAATCCGCTGCAAGCGGGGAATCATAGAAGGTGGCACCTAGCGTGCGCGCCTGCACCGCGGTAATCAGCCAAGCAATAATGCAGACGGCGGCGATGAGCGCGGTCGCCGGGGTAGCGCGGACATAGTTTCTCACCATGGTCATGAAGTTGTCAGTCCTTTAGGCGGGGTCTAGCTGTGGATAGCTCGGGGAAAACTGCAACGAGCCCGCCGCCGCACGAAAATGCGGTGACGGGCTCGAAGGAAAAGGCGATTACGCGATATCGATGGACTCGATAACGACGTCCTCGTGCGGACGGTCCATGCGGTCGGTATCAACCTTGGCGATCTTGGACACAACCTCCTGAGAGGCGGCATCGGTAACCTCACCAAAGATGGTGTGGTGGTTATTCAAGTGCGGGGTTGGCGCCACGGTGATGAAGAACTGAGAGCCGTTGGTGCCTGGGCCGGCATTGGCCATAGCCAGCAGGAATGGGCGGTCGAACTGCAGCTCCGGGTGGAACTCATCCTGGAACTGGTAGCCCGGGCCACCGCGGCCGGTGCCGGTCGGGTCGCCGCCCTGGATCATGAAGTTATCGATAATGCGGTGGAAGATTGCGCCGTCATAGAACGGGCCGGACTGCTCGCCCTTTGCGTTCTGGGTGGAGTAGTCCTTCTCGCCCTTGGCCAGGCCGATGAAGTTTTCAACGGTTACCGGTGCATGGTTACCGAAGAGATCGATAACAATGTCACCGTAGTTGGTATGCATCGTTGCAGTTGCGGTCTTCTGAGTCATGCCAGCCATTGTAAAGAATTTAGCGCGCGCCTGCCGTACATGACATAACGCTGTCAGCGATCGCGCTAACCTGAAGGCATGATTCGCGCGTTGCTTTTTGATCTGGATGACACTTTGCTCGATCACACCGGCGCGGCCCGAGACGCGGTGGATCAGTGGTGCCGCGAACTCGGCCTGCCCGAGGGCCAGCATGCGCGTTTCGCGGCCATTGAACGAAAGTGGTTTCAAGCCTATGAGCGCGGCGAGGTCTCGCACCACGGCCAGCGCGCGGCGCGCTGCCGCGAATTCCTCGGCCGGAACATGAGCGATGCCGAGGCCCTGACCGCCTACGACGGCTATCTTTCCGCCTACCGGGAGCAATGGCGCGCTTTTGCCGACGCCCTGCCCACCCTCACCTGGGCCCTCGAATCCGGTTTTCAGGTAGGCGTGCTCACCAACGGCGAGCGAGAGATGCAGCAGGCGAAGCTGGAAGCAACGGGCCTTGCGCTTGCCGACGTCCACCTCATCCCCACCGTTGACCTCGGCTGCCCCAAACCACAACGGGAGGCCTACCTCGCTGCTTGCCGCCAGCTGGAAGTGGACCCCGCGAACACGCTCATGGTGGGCGATTCCCTGGCCAATGATGTGCAGGGTGCGTGCAAAGCGGGGCTGCGCGCCCTCCACCTCGACCGTGCTGGTGAGGGAGATCTGCGCTCGCTTAGCGCACTGAGAGAGGTTCTCCCCCAAAGAGCCAGCTGACCACGATCGCGCCCGGATCGATAACGCCCTTGCTGCGATCGCCCAGGTAGGAGGCGCGGCCCTTCTTTGCCGCGAGGTCTTCGGTGTCGAGGGCGCCGGCATGGGCGGCTTCGAAAAGCGCCTGCAAGGTTTCCGCGTCCGGGTTCTTCGCTCCTAGTTCGCGGGCCTTTTCTGCGGCCGGGATAAGAGCATCGAGCATGGTGCGATCCCCGCGCTGGGCGCCGCCGAGCTCGTGGATGAGGTCAGCCGCTGCATTGAGTCCGTCGTCCAGCGACTCCGCCCGGGCCAGCTCGTTGAAGAGCGTGCCGAAGACGGCGCCGGAAGTGCCACCTGCGAGGACGAGCAGGCGCTTAGCCAGCCCGGTGAGGATCTCGGTATCGGTGCCACGCAGGGGAAGCTCGATGCCCCCGAAAGCCGCCTCCATGTTCTGGCCAAAGTCGCCGTCGCCGGCCTTGCGGTCCAGCTCCGTAAGCGCCTCGAAGGAGGCTTGGAGACGCTCCACAAAGGCGGTGAGCCACTGATTCTCCTCGCCCTCGGTGGGAAGTTCATCCTGGAAGGTGATGGTGGCGGGTTCCACCGCCTTCGCGCGGCCCAGGGTGTGTGGCCAGGCGGGGGCGGCAGTGGGGGCGTCGATAAGCTTGAGCAGCTCCGCATCGGCTTTGAGCAGAGTAAAGGAAGCACCGTGCATATTGACCGCGGTGACATAGGATCCCACCAAAGACCGAGCGACGGTGACGCCACGCTGGGCCAGCTGCGCGGAGGCCTCACCAAAGAGCAAACTCAGCTCCAGCGGGGTGGTGCCGCCTAGGCCGTTGACCAGGCACACCACTTCATCGCCTTGGCCCAGGTCAAGGGCTGGCACGATCTTATCTAGGACCTGATTCACGATGGCGCTCGCGCTATCTACCTGCTCGGTGTGCGTGCCCGGCTCACCGTGAATACCCACTCCCACCTCCATCTGACCGGCTGCAAGGTCAAAGGTCTCGCGGCCGGTAGTCGGCATGAATCCGGCGCCCAAGGCCACGGACATGCTGCGGGAATTATCCGCGGCACGCTGCCCTAATTCAGCAACCTTATCCACGTCGTCGCCGCGATATGCAGCAGCGCCGGCGACCTTTTCAACCAAGATCGTTGCGCCCGTGCCGTGTCGGCCGGGGCCATCTTCATGGCCATCAGTGGCAAGATCATCGGCTACCAACACCGTGCGCGTGGTTACCGCCTCGGCAGCGTTGCGGGCGACGGTGAAATTCATGACGTCCCCGGTGTAGTTTTTCACTACGTGCACTACTCCCCTGCCCTGGTCCGCCCACTGGGTGGCCTCACTGACTTGCACCGCGTTGGGGGAGGTAAAGAGCAGTCCCGGACAGGCCGCAGCGAGCATGCCTTGACCGACGAACCCGGCGTGCATCGGTTCATGACCGGAACCACCACCGGAAATCACCGCCACTGCTGGATCACCGTCCGCGGTGTGCAGTGATGTGGTGCGGCCGATGAATCCCACGTCGTGCCAGCAGGCATCGGGGTGGTTTGCGATGAGCCCGGCAAGGGCATCGGAAAGGAAGGTATCTTGACTATTGCGGAATGCGGAGTGCTTCATACTCCCACGCTAGTGATGTTCCTAACCTAGAAGCTAGAACGAGCAAAGAAACATACCGATTCCATTCGGACACCCAGCTGATTCGCAGCAAGTTCGCAATGTGCAGAGGATACTAAAGAAATCGCTACGAAAGGATCCACACATGGATTTCTTGTCCTCCCTGCACAACCTTATGGACGCAGGCTCGCTGCTCCAAAGTTTCGGCCCCTATATTCTACTCGGCGTAGCCGTGGTCATCTTCATCGAATCCGGCGTGCTTTTCCCCTTCCTGCCGGGTGATTCGCTGCTCGTTACCGCCGCAATCCTGCGCCACGAGCTAGACATCATTGCCTGGCTGCTCTTTGTCGTAGCAGCAGTGGCTGCCTTCGCGGGCGACCAAGTGGGCTTCTATTTGGGTCGCCGCTTCGGGCGCAAACTCTTCAAGGACGATGCCCGCATCCTGCGCACTGAGCACCTCGATAGCGCGGAAGACTTCTTCCAGCGTCACGGTCCTTTGGCCCTGGTATTAGGCCGCTTCGTACCAATCGTGCGCACTTTCGTCCCCTTCGCCGCCGGCACCACGGAAATGGGCTACAACTCCTTCTTGCGCTGGAATATCCTCGGCGGCATCGGCTGGGTAGGCTCCATGCTGCTGGTCGGCGTACTGTTGGGCGGCATCCCGGGCATCGCCCACTCCATCGACATCATTATGCTCATCGTCGTGGCAATTTCCGTGCTGCCGATGATAATCGGGTGGATCAACAAGCGGTATAAAGCAAAGCACGAAATCCCGGCCAGTTAAGGACTTTTTGCCCATTTCCCCGCCGGGATTCCGTGTGATTATGAGGTTTTAGAGGGATTCACGTACCTCATCGCGGGCCAGCACCATATTGCGCAGGGAGGCCTCGGTCTCCTCGTAGCCGCGAGTCTTAAGGCCGCAGTCCGGGTTAACCCACAGGCGCTCAACCGGTACGTGCTTGAGCGCAGCACGGATAAGCTCGGCCATCTCCGCTACAGATGGCACGCGCGGCGAGTGGATATCATAGATTCCCGGTCCGATCTCGGAGTGGAAGGTCTCGTCGATATCCTCCAGCAGCTCCATGCGGGAACGGGCCGCCTCGATAGAGGTGACATCGGCGTCCAGACCAGCAACGGCATCGATGATCTGGCCGAACTCCGAGTAGCACAGGTGGGTGTGGATCTGAGTGGTCGGCTTGGCCTCGAGCGCTACCAGGCGGAAGGAGCGCACGGCCCAATCCAGATAGGCCTTGCGATCTTCTTCACGTAGCGGCAGCAGCTCGCGCAGAGCGGGCTCATCGATCTGAATGATATCGATGCCGGCCTCCTCCAAGTCACGGACCTCATCCGCCAGCGCAACGCCAAGTTGATCAGCGGAGACGGACTGGTGCACATCATCGCGGACGAAGGACCAGGCCAGGATAGTCACCGGGCCGGTGAGCATACCCTTGACGTGGTGCTCCGAGAGCGATTGCGCGTACTTGGACCACTCGGTGGTCATCGCAGCCGGGCGTGAGATGTCGCCTACGACTATTGGCGGGCGGGTGCAGCGGGAGCCATAGGACTGGACCCAGCCGTTTTCGGTAACCACAAAGCCTTCGAGCAGCTCGGCAAAGTACTGAACCATGTCATTGCGCTCTGGCTCGCCGTGTACGAGTACATCGAGGCCGAGACGCTCTTGCAGCTCGATGACGGACTTGACCTCATCCTTGAGGGCGGCGTTGTAGTCGGCGTCGGAAAGCTCGCCCTTGCGGTGCGCCGCACGCGCCTGCCGGATCTCCTTGGTCTGTGGGAAGGAACCGATGGTGGTAGTCGGCAGCTGCGGGAGGCCGAGTTCCTTCTGCGCCTCGTTGCGCTCGGCAAAGGCAGGCTCGCGCTTGACCTCGCCGGCCGGCAGCTTCTCGATGCGCGCCTTCACCGCCGCATTGTGGATGCGCTCGGAATCAGCACGGGTGCGCACCGCGCGGTCGCTGATGCTATACGCCTCCGGTACCTCCAGCGGGCCCTGGGACAGGGCGACGACTTCCTTGACCTTCTCGTTGGCGAAGGAGAACCAAGTAGCAACGTCGGCAGGCAGCTTGGTTTCTGCCTCCACGGTGTGCGGCACATGCTGTAGGGATACGGAGGTAGATACGGAGGGGGAGTCGAGGCTTGTCTCTAGATCCTCGTACTTGGAGCGCAGGTCACGCAGGTTGGCGGCCCAGACATTGCGACCGTCGATAAGCCCGGCAACCACGTGGGTGTTCAGGTTCTTCACGCGCTCAAGGTAGCCCTCATCGAGTGCCAGGGTGCCCACGGAAAGGTCCACCTGGACGGCCTCTGGCTTAAGTTCCGCCAGAACGTCAAGACCCTTGCGCGCAGAGCCGTAAGGCGTGGTGAGATATACCTGCGGGCGGTTGTCCGCACTCAAAATGGCCTCATAGGCTCGCTTGGTGTGGGCGGCTAGCTCCTCATCGGTGGCAACGGTCAGGTCTGCTACCAGGGCAGGCTCAGCCAGCTGTACCCACTTCACGCCGGACTTATCCAGCTCGGCCAGTATCTCCTGGTAGGCCTTTACGGCATCATTCAGGCGGTCGAGCGGAGATTTAGTAGCACCCTCAGCCTGCTTGGATAGCGCCAGCAGGGTGACTGGACCGACGAGGTACGGGCGCACGGTATGGCCTGCTGCGCGGGCCTCTTCCACCAGCTTGATAACGCGCTGTGGATGCGCCGTGAAGTCCTGGTCATCGGAGATTTCTGGGACGATGTAGTGGTAGTTGGTATCGAACCACTTGGTCATCTCCAGCGGCGCGGTGTCCTTATTGCCGCGAGCCAAGGTGAACTCATCATCCAGGGTTTCGCCAGCCACCGCGCCAACGGTCAGTGCGGTCTCGAGCACCTGGTCGTAGTAAGCGACGTCGGCTGGAATGGCATAGTCCTCAGTAAGACCGAGGTCGCGCAAGCGGTTATAGGTATCCAAGCGCAGGGAGTGCGCGGCAGACTCGAAGGTCTCCGCATCGATGCGGCCGGCCCAGTAGGATTCCAGCGCGCGCTTGAGTTCGCGATTAGCACCGACGCGCGGATAGCCCTCAATCGTCGCCTTGGGGAAGTTAGTGTTCGTCATTGTCTACTCCGATTCGAGATAACAGGTCTTGGGTAATGTCCGGATTGTTGTGGGTATAGATATGGAGGCCGTCCGCGCCGCCGGCCACGATGGTGCGGGCCAATTGGGCGGTAAGCTCCATGCCGATTTCGTATTCCTCTTCTGGGGTTTTCGCTGCCGCGAGCTGAGTGCGCACCCTTTCGGGTACGGTCAGCCCGGACAGCTGGCCCATTCGCTCCAACCGGCGCAGGCTGGTCATGGGCATAATCCCCGGAATAAGGGGGATTTTTACCCCGGCCAACTTGGCCTTTTGGGCGAAGCGGAGGAAATCCTCGGCGTCAAAGAAAAGCTGGGTGATGGCGAAGTCCGCGCCAAGGCGCTGCTTATTGAGCAGAACGTCGAAGTCCTCGTCCTCGTTTTTGGATTCGGCATGGCCGCTGGGGTAGCAAGCTACGCTTACCGCGAGACGGCCGGCGGCAAAGCGGGCTGCCTGGTGGCTTTCCAACTCACGGATGAGGCGAACCAGTTCATCGGCATGCTGCAGGTAGTGCTCTGGCATGCCGCCTTCGGGAAGGTCGCCGCGCAGAGCTAGCAGACCGCGCACGCCAGCATCTACTAAGCGATTAATCCATTCGATGAGCTCATCGCGCGATCCGGCTGTGCACGCCAAGTGCGCCAGCGGGCGCATGGAGGTGTTCTGCGAAATCTTCTCAATGAAGGCCGCGGTTCCTTCCAACCACCCGGAGCGCTGAGAGCTGGTCACAGCGATGTAATCGGGGTGATAGCTTTCCAGGACCTCTAAAAGGCGGTCGATCTTGGCGGCATCGGCATTGTGGCGCGGCGGGATTACCTCGAAAGACAGGGCAAGGCGCTGGGGCACATTTGCTTCTTCTTCGCTCTCATAATCCAAGGGTGCGGAAGCAGATAGTCGCGGGCTCATGGTCACCTCCTTTGCTGGTCGTCGTTGGTGTGTTGAGAAAAACGTACCAAGCTGTTCAGTTTGCGCGATAGCAATCTGTCAATGGTAATACCTTTGCAGCCCTGCAAACTGCGAGGTTGGCGAAAAATCGGCTGAATAATAATCCCGCAATCTGAACCAAGCGGTCTATTTCCGGTGCGTACCCCCAGCACGCCACAGCGCCAACGGTGGTACACCTCCCACCGCGTCACTATGCTGGGTGAAAACGAATTGATAAATCTGAGTTAAGGAGTGTTCCACCCCATGAACCCCACCACGCTAAACGTGGCTTTCAAGACCGCATCGAACCTGTGGAGCCAGTTCAATAACTACCGCGAGGAAAAGTCCCGCGAGGCCTATACCGCCTTGGAAGAAGCCGCACAGAAGATGGACGAGCGCGATAATGACACCTTCGCCGAATCCCGCCGCCAGGCCGGCGCTGTTACCCGCGCCGCACACTCTCGCCTCGAGCGTGCTCTGGAGGAATTCAACGACTACCGCGAAGACGCCACCGAGCGCTTGAACGACGCCAAGGAAGAAGCCACCAAGAAGGCTAAGAAGGCCCGCAAGCAGGCCAAGAAGGATTCCCAGAAGGCACAAAAGAATCTCAAGAAGAAATCCGCCAAGGTAGCCAAGAAGCAGAAGAATAAGAAGTCCTCTAAGGGCTGGATCTTCGCCGGCATCATCGCTGTGCTGTCCGCTGCGGCCGGTGCCGCCTACTACTGGCTGCGCTCCAATGACAAGCCATCTCAGACCCCGCCGCGCGTGGATGACTTCCAGTCCGATTCCCATACCGCTCCGGAGTCAACCTTGGTCTACACCTCCACCAGCGAGAATGACAACCAGTCCGACCTCGTTGAAGAAGGTGCCGTACGCGATGAGGAACTTCTCGGTTCCATCGACGAACAGCTGGCCAAGCACCGCGAGGAAGAAGCTGCTCAGCCAGTTGATACCACCCGCGTTACCGATGACCACCAAAACGAGGGCAAGCACCGCCTGCAAACCGATGAATAAATACGCTTATCACCCCGCCGTGGGGGTATGTATAGCGTTGTCTAGATCTCATTTCTTTGCTTAGACAAAAGTCTCTTGATTGAATTCCCACATTAGGGATCTTTCTACAAGGAGATGAACAATGAGCTTTGAGTCTCTCACCGTCAAGCTCAAAGACGGCTCAACGTACTACTTCCCGGCGGGCGCGGTGTCCAAAGACCCTTCCTCTCGCGTGGACAACCTGCGCTTCGCCATCGATAACGGAACCACCTTCCACTCCGTGGATGAGGCCGGCATCGAGCGCGAGTTCAACGGTCACGACGTCCGCAATTACCACCTAGCCTAAGCGTTAGCACAATCCCTTCCCCGCAGTTCACCAACCTGTGCGGAGGGGATTTTCGCATGCCCACCCCCACGCTGCTGCCTCGCCGTCTATCGTGGATCTTATGGAACTTCGCGCAACGCAGGAATCTGACCGCACCTACCTCGCCCGCCTCAACTTTCTTACCGATACTTTCGGTGACGAGCACGGCGAGCTCTCCCCCGACTTCGCCGATGATTTCGCCTTCTACGTGGAAAATTGGGATCCCAACCAGGGCGGTTTCATCGCCTGGCAGGAGCTCGTCCCGGCTGGCGGCGTGTGGCTCAACTGGGGTACGGAGGACAATCACGGCTTTGGCTTTGTCGAACCCGCCATTCCGGAGCTCGCCATCGCGGTCGAGGCCCGCTATAAGGGCCAGGGCATTGCCACCGCGCTTATCGACGCCGCCATTTCCCTCGCCCAGACCCTGCGCGCCCCCGGCATCTCGCTAGCCGTCCACCCCGATAATCCCCGCGCCAAGGGCCTCTACGAGCACCTCGGCTTCGAACACGTAGGCAGCCACAAGGATCATTTTGTGATGGTCAAGCGCTTCTAAATCGAACGCAGGCGGGCGTGGGTGACGTAGATCGGCTCGTTATCCACGGCCGTCTTAAATTCTTCGGTCAGGCCAGCCATAACTGCCTCACGCGCCTCTTCGCGGGTGCTGTGAAAGCTCACAACCTCACCATCCACCGCGGCTTCGCCGCGCTTGCGCACTACAACGTATTCTGCGCCTTCCGGCGCCGAGACTTTCTTCTCTGTGGAGGTAAAGGGATCACTGTAGCGAACATTGGCGGTCATGGTTGGTCTCCTAGTGGTATCGCGGGACAGTAATGATTCCCCGTTCACTGTACTGAAAGTTTCTCCCCCGCGACCTTGCACACTTCCGCCCTCTTCTTTCACCGTTCACGATTTTCGTCCATGTAAACCGGCACAACCGTCGACGGAAACCACAGTTTGTATGGACGAAAATCGCTAAATCAACCCCCTGAACCCCTCCACATAGAAAAAGTCCGGCCCCTCCGAAGAGGAAACCGGACTTCATACTGTGGAGCATAGGAGAATCGAACTCCTGACCTTCTGCTTGCAAAGCAGATGCTCTACCAATTGAGCTAATGCCCCAGTGCCTAAATACTTTACTACCGCAGGCGAAGTAACTCCAAACCTGAACCACACAAACCACCTTGGTCACTTTAGGCATGTCCTATCACTTCTGTAACACGCAGGCGCTAGAGTCATGGGCACATCGTGTCCACTTTCCCTCATCCTTAGGAAGACTATGCGCCGCATTCTCACCTCTGCACTCACCGTGCTTATTGCCGCCGCCATGCCAGCAGCCGCTCATGCACAGTTACCGCAAATCCCACGATTGCCTGCGTCTTCAAGCGCGGATATTCAAGGAGAAATCAACCATCGCCTCGAGGATGCCCGCGCACAGGTCGAAGATTTCAGCTCCCAGGCATTTCCACACACTGCCCCCGGGAAGAAGGCACCCGCCGCCCCAGCTCCAAAGAAGCCGCAGCCGCGCAGCGAAGGTGGCGTCGACTGTGCCAACTGCGTAGCTATCACCTACGACGACGGCCCCGGCGCCGAGACCAACCGCCTGCTGGACAAGCTCAAAGCAAAGAACGCGCACGCAAGCTTCATGGTGATCGCCCCCAGTGCTGAGCAGCACCCTGAGCTCCTCAAACGCATGAAGGCCGAGGGCCACACTATCGGCAACCACACCAAGAGCCACCGCCAACTCAACACGCTGTCCTACGAGCAGGTATCCCAAGAGATAGACGCCGGTAACGCCGCTATTAAGAAGGCCACCGGCCAGGGGACGCGCTGGGTACGCCCGCCCTACGGAGCTACCAACGCCACCGTGGATCAGGTAACCCGCGATAAGGGCGTCTCCCAGGCGCTATGGGACGTCGACACCGTGGATTGGAAGGACCGCAACTCTGAGCACGTCTGTTCCTCGGCCGTGCAGGGTGCCCGCGCCGGCTCCATCGTCTTGATGCATGATATCCACCCCACCACCGTGGACGCTGCCGATTGCGTCATCGATGGCCTACGCGCCAAGGGCCTCGAGCCTGTGAGCATGGATCGCCTCCTGCGCACCCCTGTGGCAGGTAAGCGCTACTACGCTCGTGGTTAATGATTGATTTTGCTCTGACTGCCGACGCCGTCGCTCCCCAACTCCTCGGCTGCACCCTCACCCATGCCGGAGTGAGCATCCGCCTCACTGAGGTCGAGGCTTACCTAGGCGCCGAGGACTCCGCGGCACACACCTTCAATGGCAAGACCCCGCGCAATGCGGCCATGTTCGGTCCGCCGGGCAGGTTCTACGTCTATATTTCTTACGGCATCCACCGCAACGTCAATATCGTCTGTGCCCCTGAAGGGACTGGCCAGGGCTGCCTGCTGCGCGGCGGTGAAATCATCGAGGGTGCCGATATCGCCTTCGCTCGCCGCGGCACCACTGATTTTCATAATCTCGCCCGCGGACCAGGAAATTTGGGCAAGGCCCTAGGCTTCACGTTGGAAGATAACCACCAACCGATTCAGATTGTAGAGCGAACCTCCGAACCAGAATGGGTACGCGGACCGCGTATCGGTATCTCTAAAAACCAAGAAGCGGCCCTACGGTTTTGGATCCCTTTCGATAAAACCGTCTCGGCCCGCCGCGGCTATCCCAAGCAATAGCCCCGCAAAGTGCGCTGCTTAATAGCGCCCACCATAACGCTCATCATTCTCAATGGCCTTTATGATCCGCTCATTGATCTGCAGCATCTGGCGGATCTGCGTGCGGGTCAGGTTATCCATCACGGACCTCCTCGCCTGCTTAGCGTGTCTAGGCGCGGTCTCTACTACTTTGTCCCAGCCGCTATCCGTGAGCTTTGCCATGGTGGTGCGGCCATCAGTCGGGCACGGCTGGCGCACGACCCACCCCTGCTTTTCTAGGCGCGTAACGACCTGGCTCAAGCGGGACAAAGATCCATTGGCCGTAATCGCCAAATCACGCATACGCATCTCGCGATTTTCCGCCTCAGATAGCCGAGAGAGCACCGTGTATTCAAAAAAGCTCAGGCCTGCGTCATCACGCAGCTGAGCATCCAAAATATTGGTCAAGCGAATATTTACGCTCATTAAGGACATAAATGATGCGAGCTCTTCATCATTTAGCCAGTAGTCATCGCGCTCGGTCATGGGATTTATTCTATCAACATGGCTTTAATTTTAAAGTGACTCGCCATTGTCCTTAATACAAAGGGCTTTAGTGCACAGAGGACGGATCGATCGGCCGCCGCCCTCTCGGCAGCTTTTCCACCACCAAACGATAGGAGTCCGTGACTAACTCCTCTACCAGCCGTTCGTGCAGATCTGCGTGTGGATAGACAGAAACCCAATGCCGCTTATTCATGTGGTAGCCCGGCGCAATGAATGGATACTGCTGCTGTAGCGCTTGGCAGTCCTCCGGCTCGGCCTTAATGATCATTTGCTGTTGACCGGTCACCGCTGTCAACAGCAAGAAAATTTTGCCGCGTACTTTAAATACGTCCCAGTCGGGACCAAAAGGATGCAGCACCTGCGAACCGAGCATCTCTTCGGCGCGCTGCCACGCAACCTTGTAGATGCCGCTCCCGTCCAACATCGCCCCCCATTTCGTTGTTAGCAGTTCCACCTCAGAGCACCGAAGATTCATAGCCTGTCCACCCGATTGGGCGGGTTATGTTTATTTCCGTTCCCTCCGTCTGAAAGGACAGTAGAACTAGTCGCTGGCTTCGGTATGGCTTATTCCCGCCCCTGTCTGAAAATGATCCGGGGGTGATGCCGCCGAAGACAGTGACATACTCAAACAGCTCAATAGGAACCTGACCCAGCCCAGGTGGTATGAGGTCTCACAGTAATGTAGATGCCAGTACTAAGTATGTCCGACCACCCCCAGCGATGAAGCTCAAATAGTCCAACTTCTAATTCATCGCTAGGAGGAACACACCCATGGCCTATGACTTCGTCATTGGCGTGGACGTCGGCAAATACTTCCACCACGCCTGCGTCCTCGATCCCCAAGGCAGGCAAGTCCTGTCCAAACGCATCAATCAGCATAAAAGCTCGCTCCGCAAGCTCTTCGGCCAATTCCTCGCCGACAACACCTCAGTCCTTGTCATTGTCGATCAACCCAACAACATCAGCCGATTAACCGTCGCAGTCGCCCAAGACATGGGGGGCAGACGATCGCTATCTACCAGGGCTTGCGATGCGACAGCTCTCTCGCATCCACGTCGGCAACTCAAAGACCGATGTACGCGACGCCTACGTCATCGCCCATGCCGGTCTTAACCTTCCAGACGCCCTGCGCAACGTCGACCGCGTTGAGGAAGTCTTTACCCAGCCAAAAGTTCTCAACGGTATCGACGAAGACCTCGCCCGAGCCTACACACGCCAAATTAACCAGATGCG
Source organism: Corynebacterium yonathiae (assembly GCF_027570195.1). GTDB lineage: Bacteria > Actinomycetota > Actinomycetes > Mycobacteriales > Mycobacteriaceae > Corynebacterium > Corynebacterium yonathiae. The sequence continues at coordinate 42,282 of NZ_JAKMUZ010000018.1, read as the reverse complement.
ATCCGCGCTCGTGGGAACCAATCCTGCATTCGAACATGTCCTGCGCGGACAGATGATTCACCGAAAATGGATCCTCCACCTACTTGCAAAATACGGCGGCCCCACCAAGATTCGACGCATCGGTAAAACACGCCTAGCAGCCTTTGCGCGCAGTCACAAAGCACGCAATCCCGAGCCTGTCATCAATGCCATGCTTGCTGCCATCCACGGACAGACCATGTCCATTGCCGGCGCAGAATACGCCGAACTTGGCGTAGCAATGTCCGCCAAAGACGCACTGGCCAAACTCGAGCATCGCAAGGAAATCGAAGCACAGGTACTCAAGCTCATTCAAGACATTCCTCAAACCGAGATTCTTTTATCCATGCCCGGCATCGGCCCACGTAGCGCCGCGCAGATCCTCATGACTGTTGGCGATATGTCCGACCTCCCCGATGCAGCGCACCTAGCGTCCTATACAGGCCTATCACCACGGACAAATCAATCAGGAACGTCCATTATGCCGAATTCACCCAACCGCGCTGGCAACAAAAATTAAAGAACGCCCTATGGCAATCGTCTTCTGCATCGACCAGATTCCACGAGCGTTCCCAGCAATTCTATGAACGAAAACGCAAAGAAGGCAAAAGACACAACGCCGCAGTCGTCGCACTCGCACGCCGACGCCTCAACGCTCTCTTCTCCATGATGCGAAACGGCGAGCACTACCGAGACATCTCTACAGCTCAGGAGGCTGCAGCAGCCTAAAGCCAACAGACCCCCATCCAAGCCGATTGCACAGCAAGCCCAACCGGCTCCTCAAGGTACCCAAAACAACATCTACGAGACGAAGCAGAAACCCTTCACACCCCCAACAAGCCCACCCACGGAGTTGACAACCTATATAGGAACACCCCCGACGAGGTAACGAGAATCCCCTCGTCGCTGTCGGACGGCGGTTTCCCGACCGGTGGCCCGGCCGCCGGCAAACCTCACCCGCGGCCGCCCGGGCCCTGTCCATGGCCAAGCCCGGTCTGGTGCCCCCGGCGCCAACGACTTCCGGTGCCGCCCCGGGACGGTGAATTGCCCGTCATCCTCATTCCCGGGACCCGGGAGGACGCCTACGCGAAATGGGCGGGCCTCGCGTCCCGCCTCGCCCGGGCCGGGCTCTGCGCCTACACGTTCACCGACAACCCGCTCGTCGTCGATGGACACCCCGTCGAATGGGCTGTGTTCAGCGGCGACATCCGCCACAGCTCGAAAACACTGGATTCCGTCGTCGACCGGGTGCTGGCCGCGACCGGAGCCCCGGCGGTTAACCTCGTCGGGTATTCGCAGGGCAGCGGACCCCTGCCCCACCACTACATCCGGGAGCTGGGCGGGGACCGGGTCGTCGAACAGCTCATCGGTACCGGTGCCTCGAACCACGGGCCCCGGGCGCACAGCGCAGCCGATCGCTTTGACGTCCACCCCGAGATGCGCCACGGATACTCCCGAAACGCCGGCAAAACGAACGCGCTTGCCTGGGAACAGCAGATCTCCGGTTCCATGCTGCTGAATGAGCTGACCATCGGCGACATCACTCGACCGGGCGTGCGATACACCTTCCTGGGCACGCGGCACGACAATGCCGTGCTCCCCCACTAAAACTCCTTCGTGCGGGAACCCGGCGTCACCAACATCACCGTCCAAGACGTGTGCCCCGCCCACCGCACCGAGCACTACGGCTTCAATTACGACCCTGTCGCCCAGGGCATCGTCGAGGACCCGCTGACCGGGACGGCGTGGCGGGACCACTGCACCGGTACCGGACCGGAGCGATGGTCCTCGACGGACGAGGATCAGGCGCCCGGGGAGCCTCCCGTCCGGCACGTCCACGACTCGGCGTAGCGGCCGCCCTTCGCCAGCAATTCATCGTGCGTGCCCCGTTCTGCGACCGTCCCGTCCTCCGAAAGCACGACGATGAGGTCGGCATCGCGGACGGTGTGCAGGCGATGGGCGACGACGATCACGGTGCGATCGCCGCGCAACGCTTCCATCGTGCCAACAATCGCCCGCTCAGTGGCCGCATCCAGCGAGGACGTCGGCTCGTCGAAAAGCACCACCGGGGAATCCTTCAGAAGCGCCCGGGCGATGGCGACGCGCTGCCGCTCGCCTCCCGACAGCAGCGTCCCCTCCTCCCCCACCGGGTTATCCCACCCGGAAGGCAGCAGCTCCACGATGCGGTCCACCCCGGATCGCCGGGCGGCCTCGCGCAAGCGGTCTCCGTCGCCGGGCCCGGAACCGAATCCGGGGTCGGCGAAGACCACGTTGTCCCGCACGGACGCGTCGAAGAGGAACGTCTCCTGGAACACCGGGGTCACCAGCGAGTTCACGCCGTCGGTGCCGATCCGAGGCAAGGGCACCCCGCCAATGAGGATCTCCCCCGAGTCCGGATCATGAAACCGCGACAGCAGCCGCATGACCGTCGTCTTGCCCGCCCCCGAAGGTCCCACTATGGCGACCAGCGCTCCCTGAGGCGCACGGAAGCTGACGCCGTCGAGGACCTTCTTCTCCCCGTACCCGAAGCTCACGCCGCGGAACTCCACGTCATGCCCGTCGGGCAGCTCCGGTGCGGCAGGCTCGGGAAGGACGGGGATCGCCCGCAGCTCACGCAGCGCAGCCAACGTGTTGCGGCCCGCGCCGAAACCGCCGGACAACGCTCCCGCCGTGGTGATCGGTCCGGTGAACTGGACGACCACAATGAGCATCGGCGCCAAATGCGCCGGTGACATCCCGCCCGTCGCGGCGACCGCCACGGCGACGACCACCGCCGCCGTGAACACCGCATGGACGACCGAGCCCAACCGTCCGATGGCCGCGCCTTGCGTCGACGTCGCCTTCGCGAACGCATCGTGTTGGGCCTGGATCGCCTCATCCACCATCGCGTCCGCCGCCGAACCGTCGCCCGCGGCGCGAATCACCTGCTGGCCGCGGGTGAACTCGATCAGCCTGCCGGAGACGGCAGCGACGGCGTCAGCATGCGCTTCGTCCGACTCCCCGCCGACCCGGCCAATGGCCCGGTAGGCGAAGAAGAGCACCGGCGCCGACGCGACGAGAACCAACCCGACGCGCCAATCCATCGCCAGAATTCCGAGAGCGATGACGGTCGGCGTAACCACAGCGGCGATGACGGGCCGCAGGATCACGTGCGGCACGGACGCCGCGAACGCCATGCCCGAAGACGCCATCTCCGAAAAGCGGCCGGCCGTGGACTTGGTGACGTACCCGAGTGGCAACGTCAGCACGCGTTCGCCCAGGGAACGCAGCAGGGACGACAGCACCGCTGCGGAATTCGCCCTGCCGACCGTCCCCGCGGCGAGGGACAGCACCGCATGGGCGGCCGCGAGGCCGGCGATGACGCCGGTGAAACGCCACGCCGTCGCATCATCTCCCTCGGCCAGAGCCGACAGCAGCGGCAGCAGCGCGACGAACGCCGCTCCCTGTGCCAGCGCGGCAAGCGCGGCCAACGCAATGAGCCACGCCAGCGTCATCTTCGAGTGCCGATCCGTCATCGACCACAAGTCCCGGATCATCGGTTCCCTGCCTTTTCATCGTCTGCTTCAGTGCCCCGCGGGGCGGATGGTTCGTCGTCGAGGGCGAACGCGCGCCACAGATCCCGGTAGCGGCCACCGCGCGCAAGCAACTCGTCGTGGGTGCCCGCCTCCGCGACCGCTCCCCCATCGAGAACGAGGATGCGGTCAGCGTTGCGGATCGTGCTCAATCTGTGCGCAATCACGATCACCGTCCGCGAACGAGCCAAACGCTCGATTGCGGACTGAATGAGGGCCTCGGAAGCCGGATCCGCGTAAGCGGTTGCCTCGTCGAAGATGAGCACCGGCGCGTCCGTGACAATCGACCTCGCGATGGCCACGCGCTGCGCCTCACCACCGGAAAAGGTTACGTCGACGTTGACCACCGAATCCAGGCCCTTCGGCAGCGCCGCGATGACCGTATCGAGGTTCGCGAGCTTCGCGGCCGCCATGATTTCGCCGTCGGTGGCGTCTCTCCTGGCCAGCCGGATGTTCTCCCGCAAGGGCAGCGTGAGCAACTGCGGATCCTGGAACACCACCGACACCGAACGGTGCACGTCGCGCACGGCGATGTCGCGAAGATCGTCGCCGCCCAGCAGCACCGAGCCTTCGACAGGGTCGTGGAAACGCGCCAACAGCCGGGCGACGGTGGACTTTCCGGAACCGGAGGGTCCCACCAGCGCCGTGAGGGCCCCCGATTCGAACGTCGCGGACATCCCGTCGAGGACCCGCGGCCCATCCCCGTAGGAGAAGACCAGGTTCCGGACCTCGAGCGCGCCTCCGTGCACGGGCACCGGCTCGGCGGACTCGGTGATCGGCGGCGTGCCCAGCACCTCCGCGATGGACTTCAGGGCGGCGATCCCCGCGATGATGGGTTCGGAGTTCATAGCCACCCTCACGATCGCCGCGGAGAGTCCAAGGCCGAGAACCAGCCCGGCGACGAGACCCTCCGGTTTGCCGCCCGCGGTGTCCCTCAAAGCGAGGCCGGCGCCGCACACCACTGCGAGGACCGTGATCGGGGACGTCACCACGTCGATGAGCCCGAGATAGATGTTCGACTGCCGGGACCAGGCGGACCACGCGCGGACGAACGACGACGCCGCGGCATCGTAGCGGCCCGCGCCCTGGCTGGCGCGTCCGAAGGACTTCATCACCGGGATGCCGCGCACCAACTCGATGACCGCAGCCGTCACTTTTTCAGAGGCTCGCTCGTAGTCGCGCTGAAGACCGGCTCCGCGCGAAATCATCACGCCCATCAGGGCGAAGGTGACCAGCACCGGGACGACCGCCACCGCCGCGATCCGCCAATCGACCGCGACGAGCGCGATGAGGGAAAGCAGGGGAACCAGCACCGCCACCACGGTCTCGCCGACGGTGTGGCCCATGAGCTGGTGGACAGCCGCGACGTCCTTCTCAACGGACCCGATGATCCCCGACGAGCGCCGGGCGTCCAGCCAACCCAGCGGCAGCTTCCGGATATGGGCAACCAACCGGCGCCGGAGGTGGAGCTGCAGGTCGTTATCCGCCCGGTGCGAGAGCATGCCGGCGGCGCCGTCCGCAGCCATTCGCACCGTCGCGGCGACGACGATGACAACCACGGCCAACCACGTCCGATGCACCGGGGCCTCCGGGTACGTCATCGCGATGTCGATGATGCCGACCAGCGAAGCGACGGTAGCCACCGACGACAGGACGGACAACGCGACCACCGCACGCATCCGGGTCCGGATCGGGGCGAGCAGCGACCACGGGCCGACGGTCCCGTCCACGGCGCTCACTTCCCCGCCTCCCCGATCGCGCTTTTCTTCGCGAGAGTGCAGAAATACACCATGCCGGCGCGTGAGGCTCCGTCCAGCTTCAGCCCGTTGGCTTCGGCGAGGTCCTCGAGCTCGCTGCCCCGGAACACCCGGTGGCCCATCTTCGCCATGACGGCCATGTCGACCCGCTCGTTCACGTCGGGATCCTCGACGAACGTCTGCACGTAAGCGATGCCGCTGTCGGCGAGCAGCCCGGAGACCCTGCCGAGCGCGGCTCCCGCATCCTTCATTTGGTGGAGCGCGCCACACACCCAGATTTCACAGGCCCCGCCGGGCTCTCCCGCGAGCGGCGTGAGGATGTCGGCAACGTGGAATTCCGTCCGGGCCCCGAGCCCGTCGGCGGCGGCGCGTTCGCGGGCGATGCGGATCGCATTGGGCGACAGGTCGTAGCCGACGATGTTCGCCCTGCGATAGCGAGACTCAGCGGCGAGCGTGCGGGCGAGCCACCCGGTTCCGCAACCGAGGTCGAGGACCCGGGCCGGCGCATCCGGCCCGGGATCCAGCGCACGGAGCTTCCGGTACACGGCGGCGGCGTCCATCGGTTCGCGCGCATAGCGGCTTAGGAACCTCGGCTGGACCTTGTCCTCGTAGGCCGCGAGGAGCCTGCGGTTGTTCTGGACGATCTGGGCGATCGACTTCATCTGGTTCTGTCTCCGGGTGTGTGGGCCGCGTCCACGCGGCGGTTTCGGGTTAGATGCTCGGATTCGCGGGCCGTCATGCAGACTCCCCCGGCCTCGTTTTCACGGCGATGCCCCACGCCGCGAGCACGGCGATACCAAAGAACCAGGCCGCGCAGACCACCAGACCCGCAGCCCCGGTACCGTTGACGGCCTCGCCGGCCGCGGATACGGGGGTGTGCCCGGCGATTCCGCGCAGGAGGGGACGGAAGTGGTCGGCGGGCATGAGCACCGTGTTGACGAACATCGCAACGATTATCAACGGGATAAGGGCCACGGATCCCTGGGGGCTGGTGATGGAGAACGCGATGTACGTGCCGGTGCATGCGGCCGCCGCGGCAACCATCGCGCCGGTCACCGTGATCCTCCACCACCAGGACACCTCCAGGGGGCCGTCGGAAAGCAAGGCGGCCACCGCCGCGACGACGATCGTCATCGCCATGATCCGGATGAACTCGGCGATTATCCGTGCGGTCGGCACGGCCGCGTACGGTGCCGGCATTGTGATCAACCGCTCGTGGAGGCCATTGCTGCGTTCAACGAACACGGTGGACGATCCCGTGATGGCCAAGATGAACGCCCACGCCGTTACGACAAGGATGACCGCGTTCCGGAGTTCGAACTCTCCGGTGAGCTGCCTGACCAGGCTACCGAACATGCGGTTGACGATGAACAGGTACACGAGCGGAGCAATGAACGTCATGAACCAGAAGTCAGGGCGCCGCAGCCAAGTGTGGACGATGCGCCGCAGATGCACGAAAATGGCGTCGATCATGATTCGCTCCTCGAGGTGAACAGGCGGATGAACAGGACGATTCCGACGACCGTCGCGACACCGAGCCACAGGGCGGCCTCTTCCCCGGCGTGATTCGGGAAGGCGCCCGGGGACGCCGCCCTGATCACCTCGATCACCGGCGAAAAAGGCATGTGGCGCACGATGTCGCGCAGGGAGCCGTCCACAGCGGTCGTCGGAATGAACGCGGTGGAGAACATGAGCAGCAGCATTTCCAGCGCCTGGATCGATGAGGCCGTCGACACCGGAGCGGGCACCATCAGGATCACCCCGTCCGTGACCAGGGACAGGACCGCGGCAGCGAGCAGTGACCACAGGACTGTCCACGCGACGTCACCGAGAGCCATGTCGAGGCCACAGGCCCACGCGACGATCAGCAGCGCCGCGATCGACGCGGACATCCGCAGCACATCGGTGGCGAGCCTGCCGGCGACATAGCCGCCCGTGGCCCCGGGCAACACGCGCACACGGTCGACGAGCCCGGATTCGACGTCCTGTCCCACCGCCATCGCCGACGCCGCGGCGGTGAACATCGCCGCCTGGAACAGGCAGCCGCCGAGCACGAAACGCAGGTACCCGAAGCCGGATTGCCCTGCTGAGTACCCAAACACCGCGTACAGGCACAGCAGGAAGAGGGGAGGAACGACGAACATGGAGATCAGCGACGCGGTGTTGCGTCGCAACAGCAGCAGATCCCGACGGAGGAACGCCGCGACCGACGTCGCACTCATCGCGCCGCACCCCCCGCGTTCATCGATATGAACACCTCGTTAAGGGTGGGCGGCGACACGCTCAGCGAATCCGGCAACGCTTCCGAGGCCTCCATCGCCCGCGCCACCGCCTCGAGGACCTGCGGTCCGGGGTCGACGTCGAGGGACACCATCTTCCCCGCGACGCGGGCGCGGTCCAGACACGCTCCCCTTAGGCAGCGGGCGAATGCCTCCGCCCCGGCGGCGGTGGCGAAGGACACGCGGAGCACGTGCGACCCGAAGTCGCGACGCAATTCCTCCGGCGTTCCGCTGGCGACGATGCGGCGGTCCTTGAGCAGATGGACGTGGTCTGCCAGCGCCTCCGCCTCTTCCAGGTACTGGGTGGTCAGCACCAGGGTCATTCCGTCGTCCCGCAGTTGCCGGATGAAGCCCCACAACTCTTCGCGGCTGACCGGGTCCAGCCCCGTCGTGGGTTCGTCGAGGAACAGCAACCTGGGCACGACGCACAGCGACGCGGCGATGTCGAGGCGGCGCCGCATACCACCCGAATAGGCCGACGCCAACGTCGAGGCACTGTCCGCGAGCGAGAATTGCGCGAGCAGTTCCGTCGCGCGGGCGGCCGCGTCGGCGCGGTCGAGTCCGCGCAGACGCCCGAAGAACTCCAGGTTCTCCCGGCCGGTGAGGTTCTCGTCGATCGCCGCGAATTGGCCGGTGGTGGCAATGTCGGCGCGCACGCCCGCCGGATCCTCTTTCACATCGCGCGAGAAGATGCTCACCTCGCCGGAGTCTGCGGTGATGAGCGTCGACAGGATTCGGATGAGGGTGGTCTTGCCTGCGCCGTTGTGGCCGAGGAACGACACGATCGACCCGGCGGGCACGGTGAAACTCACGCCGTCGAGCACATGCTTGCGCATCCGGGCGCCGCGCTTTCCCTTACGCCCGCCGTCCGGCGGAGCACCTGCCCCGCCTTCGGGCGCGGTGCCGGCTTTGCCCGCAATCGGGTAGCTCTTCGTGAGGTCGCGGACGACGATCGCCGCACCCCGTTCAGCTTGATCCGTCATCGTTTCTCCTTTTCTTTGGTGTCGCAGTGGGCCGCTGCCGGCAGTGGCCCCGTGGTCAGGTTGTCATGCGGCGTTTCGATATGGATGCCCGCATCGCGGGCGAAGGCGAGGACCGGTTCGAGGAGCCGGGGGTGGCCGACGAGATCCCGGCACCCCGGCGCGACCGGCTTCCCCATGACCGACGCAACGGTGGCGGCGGCAATGGCCGCGGTCATTTTGTAGGAACCCGGGCCAGTCGCCCGGACGACGGTTGTCTCGGCCGCCGACCCCGCATCGCCCGCGCCGGCGGAGGACAGTGCGACGACCAGCTCGGCGGGTTGCGGAGTGCCCTTCGCCCGCGCCTTCCGCGACGTCACGGCCGCCCCGAGACGGGCGAGCAGACCGGAGACGACGGGCATCGCGTACAGTCTCGACGTGCGGATCTTCTCCACCGACTCATCGGGGAGAGCATCGAAGGCGACGTGGTAGGAATATCCGAGGATCGAGGGGCACACCTCGCGTACGACGTCGATGTCCGGGCATTCGTAGCCGATTCCGCTTTGCGACGACACCAGGTTGCGCCGCACTTCGACGATGGCGCCGCCGAGCATCGCGCGGTATCCGCCGCGAATGGTCCGGAACATCGACTCGACGGACGCGGCCCCGGATTCCTGGTCGGCGCCAATTCGCAGATCGACCCGCACATCGCGGACCTCTTCGGCCCCCGCAGCGCGGGCCCCGAGCATCAACAGGGCCGTCGACAAGCCCGGGCACAGGCCGAACCCGGTGAGCACGGGAACCCCCTCCCGCCGAGCATCCCCGTCGAGGGCCATGATTGCGCGGCGGGCGTCGATCGAATCGTTGACGTCGATGTACCCGGTGCCTGAGTCGATGCAAGCACGGGCGAGTGAGTCTGCATGCACCTCGAACGGGCCGGTGCAGTTGACCACCCAATCGTGTTTGTGGAAGACCCTGCAGATCTCGTTGTGGCCGGCGGCGATCCTCAGCGGGAAGTGCCGCCCCGGGCCATCGTCCGGTTTCTGCCGGGAAGTGTAGGCCAGCTCAATCCCATCGACGACGCCGAGCATCCCCCGGACGAGCCGTCCGGTGACGCCGGTACCTCCGGCCACCAGCACTTTCACGGGTTCGCCCCCGTCGCGGTCCCGTGCTTCCCCGCCGTTTCGTCGGTCAGTCACTTTCTATCTCCTTTCCCCGGTCCCGCGACCGGTCGATTCCATCGGACGACGGGTCCACTGCCCTGTCATCCGTTTCCGGTGCCCGGCGCCGGCGTTCGATGTACTCCCCGATGAGAGCCCCAGTCAGCGCGGCATCCTCTCCGAGGACGAACGAATAGTGGTTTCCCGCGACGCCGGCAACGCAGAGGTCATCGACGAGGTGGTCCCGCCACTGGTCGTGGTTGTGGGCCTCGCCGTCATCGGGGAGAACGAACAACGCCTCCCTCACCCGCCCCTCGGGCCGGTACCGGGTACGGGCATCGATGAGCGAGCGCAGCGAGTTAAACTCCGTAGCCGTCACCCGGTCGCCGGAAAGCCCAAGGTCCTCCAGGAGCGTCGGTGCGACCGCCGCGGCCAGGGCACGCAGGCGAGCCCCCCGTTCCCCGTCGGTCTCGTCGACCCCGTCGAACTCCGCCCAGAGGCGGGAAACCGGCGTTCCGTGCGGGAGATTGGCGATCGAGGGCACCACCCGGGACAGCAGCCCCTTTTCGGATTCCGCGTCGAAATCCCCGACGTCGACCGCGATCCCCGGAGCCAGGCTGTCGAGAAATACCAGCGCGGGATCGAGATCGGCCAAACGGAGCACCATCTCGGCTGCGATGGTGCCGCCGAGGCTCCATCCGACGATCGCCGGGGCGGCACCGTCGACGAGCACCTCGCGGACCCGGCCCGAGTAGTGGGCCGCGATGTCGCCGATGCCGGTAGCGTGGGGGAATGGTCTCTCGAACTCCGCGAAGCCGACACCCCACACCTGCCCGCCACCGGGGATCGCGAGTGCCAGGTCTCGGTAGATGTCGACGGTGCCGAATCCGCCGTGGACGAGGAAGATCGGGCGCGCCTCATCGCCGCTGCGCAATAGGACCAGCGAACGGTCCGCGGCCGACGCGCCGGGGTCATCCGCGTCCCGCCGGTCGGTCGGCGTGGCCGTCGACTGGTCGACGAGCTCGGCCACGCCACGTGGCGTCGGCTTGGCCAGCGCTTCCGCGAGCGGCACCGACGCCCCGGTGATGTCCTGAATCCGCTGCATTAGCTTCACGAATCCCAGGGAGTCGTAGCCGAGGAGGAACAGGTCGTCGTCCGCGCCGGCTTCGGCGCCGCCGAGATCGGCCCGGACCATCCCGGTGATGACCGTCAGGTATCCGCGAGCTCGGCCCAACAGGTTCCCGGATGCGATCCTCGAGATCGCGCCCGACCTGTCGCGCTCCGCCGATGACGCGCCCGCGACGCCGTCGTCGATCGCCCCACCGCCGGAAGAAGTGCCCCCGACCGCCAGGCGCAGGTGCCGAACCTGGCCGACGCTCAGCGGCGCCGCTTCGGGGCAGCCCCCGGCGAAGCCCGACACCGACCTGATGTAGTGGTCGAAGATGTCCTCCACCAGTTCCGGTTTCAGAATCTGCTCGACGAAATCCCAGGCGACGTTGATACGCCCGTCGACCTCCATCACCTGGTTGTCCAACAGCACCTGCGGGGTCTGGGAGATGGCGTAATCGACGTCTCCCAGGACGTGGGCATCCCTGCCCGAGCCATCGCCTGCCGCGGAACCCTCGCCGAACAGCAACGAGGTGTACACGAACGGCGCTACGGCCTGTCCGACGGGCAGACCCCGGTGGCGCGCGATGGCGCCGAGCAACGACACCCCGGAGTACCCGGCCGCTATGTGCCCGAGCAGCCGGTCGCGCAGTTCCGCCGTCCACCAACGGAGATCATGGTCGGCGGCCGCTTTCACCGGCATCAGAATCACGCCGGTGAAATCACCGAAGACGCCGGCGACGTCGGCGATTTCGGGATCACGATTGTACGTGGTGATGTTGATGCCGACCGAATCCCCCCTCGACCACAGCGACAAGCTCGTCGCATAGCAGGCGAGAAGCAGTGCGGACACGCTGCCGTCGGCGGCGCTGGCCCGTTCCCGCAACAGTGCGGTTTCCGCAGCGGTGAATGTGTACGTCAGGCGACGCATCCGCGGCACATCCACGTCCGCGGCCGCACCGCTTGATGGAAGGGTGTTGCCGGGCGGGAATTCCTCGACCACCGTCCGAGTCAACGTCTCTTCGCCCCGCCCGACCGCCGAAGCTTCCCGGCGCTTCATCTCCAAGACGTACGTGCGGTAGTCGCCAGTGACAGGGGGAAGCTCCATTCCCCGGTACAGCTTGTCCAGGTCGTCGATGAAAATCCGCTGGCTCGCCCCGTCTCCGATGATCATGTCCACGCTGAAGAACAGGCGGTGCCGCCCGTCCGGGAGCGCGAACGCCGACAGATGGAACAAGGGCCAGCTGCCCAGATCGAATACCTGGTGGCTCAGCTCATCGCGCTTGCGCCGCACCGCCTCGACCACGGTCGCCTCATCGGCGGCCCGGTAGTCGGCGACGTCAATGCGGTAGCGCGGAACCTCCGGCAGGATCCGCTGCGTGGCTTGTGCGGTGAACACGACGCGCAACATCGGATGCCTGCGGATTAGATTGTCGAGGGCTTCCTCCAGGCGGTCGATGTCGATACCTGGTTCTGTGACGGATTCGATGTAGTAGTGCTCGGTGACGCCGCCCAGCTCGAACCCGGAGTTCCGGCCAACGTAGTAGGCCTTCTGCATGTCGGTCAGGGGGAACGGCGCGTGGGGGTCGTCCCCGAATTGTTCCACCGGATCCTTCCCGTGGGCACTCGCGGAACATTCTCGGGCGCCTCCTGCGGCTGAACCGGCACCGACGGCGCAATCGAGGGAAGACATTGCCTCGGCGACGTCTTCAGACTCGGCCCTGGACTCCCGCATGGCTTCCGAGACAAGGCCGGCGATGTGCGCGATGGTCGGGTCGGCGATGACGTCGCGGAAACGGAGCCGGACTCCCGTCTTCTGCCGGATCGCGCGCATCATAACCTGGAATTGCAAGGAATCGCCGCCGCGGCGGAAGAAAGACTCTCCCGCGCCACACGTCGGATCCGCGGCACCCGTCGACGGGGCTTCCCCGAGGATCTCGTCGAAGACTCCGGACACCAACTCGATCGCCCCGGGGTCGGCGACGGAACCAGGCGCGCCCACGGCTCCGGCCCCGGCGGCCTCGCTATCGGCCGTTGCCCCGCCGCCCGCGGCGCCGACGTGCCTACGAATTTCCTCCTGATCCAGTTTCCCGTTGACGGTAACGGGCAGGTGCGCCACCGGCAGCAGGACCGTCGGTACCATGTACGCTGGCAAGCAGCGGGCAAGCTCGGCCCGGACGGCATCCCGCGAGCCGGTCATGTCGTCCGCCGGAACGTAGAGGCACGCCAGGAGTCCCCGATCGCCCGATTCGACGACCGCCGCCATCGACGCGGTCACCAGGCCGGACCGCTCGAGGACCGATTCGATTTCTCCAAGTTCGACGCGGAAGCCCGCGATTTTCACCTGACGATCGCGGCGGCCGAGAAATTCCACAAAACCCTCCGCATTGAACATGCCCACGTCTCCGGTCCGGTAGCAGCGCCCGATACCTGGGACATGCCCGAAGGCGGCAGCGGTCCGCTCCGGATCGGCCGCGTACCCCTGCGCGACCCCGAGACCGCTGATGTGGATTTCCCCCGGCACGCCAACGGGGCAATGCACCCCGTCGGGCGCGAGCACGTGGATGCCCTGGTTCGCCAGCGGGTACCCGTAGGGAATGCGGTTTTCCAGGCTGTCGCGTTGCAGCGGGCAGTGGATGGACCAAATGCTTCCTTCGGTCGCACCGCCGAGGCTATTGATCGACGCGTTCGGGAACATGGCCATGGCGCGTGCCGGAAGCCCCGCTGCGATGCGATCGCCGCTGAGCAATACGGTGCGCACATCCGGGAACACGTCGTCGTCCGCCGCCCGGACCAGGGCGAGCTCCAACAGGGCGGGCGCGGAGTTCCACAGCGTGACCCGCTCTTCCCGCAAGACGTCGAGGATTTCATCGGCGTCGCGTTCGTCTCCGACCATCGTCACCGTCGCGCCTGCCGCGAACGCACCGAACACGTCGTAGACCGACAGGTCGAATCCCAGCGACGACAATCCGATGATGCGATCGGCGGAGGTGACTCCATACCGCCGGTTCACGTCGAGGATGGTGTTGACGCAGTTGCGATGACTGATCCGCACACCCTTTGGACGGCCCGTGGTCCCCGAGGTGAAGATGACGTAGGCAAGGTCGTCAGGGGCAGTGCCGGGCGAAGAGTGAGCACCCGCGCTGCCCGCGCGGTCGCAGACTTCCGCGGCTGCGGGCTTGCCGACGCCCGCCACTCCGCTTTGGTCCAGTTCATCGATCATGCCGGTGTCCAGAATCGGGCCCGCCGCACCTGAGGCTTCCACGACGTATTCTTGTCGCTGGGTCGGCATGCCCGCGTCGACAGGCACGAATGCGGCTCCCGCACGCAATACGCCGACCATGTTGACGATGTCGTCGGGATGCTTGGTGTAGCGCACGATCACCGCATCCCCCGCCCCGACGCCGGAATCCGAGAGTTGGCGGGCGATGCGTCCGGCCCGGGCCCAGACCTCGGCGTAGGTGTACGAGATGCCCCGGGCAGCGAGGCGCACGGCCGGTGCGTCCGGAGTCGCCGCGCATGCGGCTTCGACAAGCGAAACCAGGGTGTCATCGTGGATCGGTCCCGCAGCGTCGTTGTAGCGGGCGACGGCCCCCTCCGTCTCCGCATGACGGATGGGCAGAGCCTCTCCACCCTCCGCCACCACGTCCAGGGCCTCCGCAACGGCCCCGAACATCGCATCTACCGCAGGGAAGTAATCGTCGACCACGTCCCACGACAACACCATCCCGCCCGATGCCGGCATCACCTGAATGTCGAGGCACACCTGCGCGGTTTGCGTGTAGACGCGTTCGATGACCGGGCTGCGCCCGCTTCCCCGCTCGCCGCCGAGGTAGCTGGTGAACACCACCGGAGCAGTGGCCTGGGACTGATTGGCCGCGTCCCGAAGGAATCGCTGTAGTACCTCCACACCGGAAACGCCGCGGTGGGACAGCCCTTCGCGGATGTCCAGGTCGATCACCTCCGCCAACCCGTCGATGGTCGCGGCTCTCCCGGCGTCGACGCCGACGAGCATCGATGAAGTGAAATCTCCCATCACCCTCGTGCCCGCAGCGAGGCCGCTGCGTTCGCTGACAGTCACATTGACCGTCAACGCGGATTCGGGCAGCCACCTGCAGACGACGGCGGCGTTGACGGCCATCACCAGCGACGACAGGGTAACTCCAATGCGGCGGGCACGTTCGCCGAGCTTGGCGGTGACCTCCGCGTCAAGCACCGTGCCCAAGCGCCGGGTCGACCAATCGTCGCCACCCTCCACGGCCGCCGGGAACTCCGGGCGCCGCGGCAGATCTGCGGCCTTCTTCTCCCAATAGGCGAGGTCCTCGGGCCGTTTCCCGTCGCGCCGGCGCGCGGAGATTGCCGCCACGGCATCCCCATATCTGGAAGCCGGAGCCGGCGACTCCCCGGCCAGCAAGGATTCGAGCTCGTCGAAGAACAGGTACACCGAACCCGCATCCATGACGATCATGTTGAAGTAGATGAACATCCTGCACCCGCCCGCATCTGCGAGCAGCCTCGCGGCGACCATGGGACCGTCCTCGTTCGACGATCGCGCCGCGGTTCGCATGTCCCGACGGATCTCCCCCACCGCCGCGTCGACATCGTCGCCGGACCCGACTACCTCGACGGTGGCGAGGCACGCGCCGGTCGGGCTCAAGACCCCGGCATCGACGTCGAGCCGATGGAACAGCACGTCGTGACGCCCGAAGACCGCCTGCACGGCCTCCTCCACCTGCGGCAGCGGATGGTCGTGCCGGGATTCCGCGTAGATGTACGTCGCTTGGCCGCCAAGCTCGATGTCCTCGTCCGCGCCGAGCAGATAGGCGGTCTGGATCGGATTGAGCGGGACCGCATCCGCGGGATCGGCCCCATTTTTGCCGGCCCCGCCGTCATCCGACTCATCCGTCGCCGCAGCGGGGTCGGCAGCGGCGCCTGCGGCAGATCCGGCATCAGCGCCACCCCGGGCCGCGTCGATGGTGGCCGCCAAATCAGCGACCGTGGCCCCGGGGTCCATCGCCGCGTAATCGATGCTGACCCCGTACTCATCCTCCAGCGCCAGCAACATCTGGAGGAAAGTCAGGGAGTTCGGGATGTGGTCGCGGAGTTTCACGTCCGCCGAATCCAGGTGCACGCCGATGGCGTCGGCGATGGACTCCGACAGCCGTTCGGGGGCGACTCGGACCCCGGTGCGGGTTCCTCCCACGGCGGTAGATGCGACGGCCGGCGCGATCGTTTCATTGGTCATGGTCATCGCCTCAGAGCAGAGCCTCGAGCTTGCGGCGGAGCTTCTTGCCGTTAGACGCGACGGGCAGCTCGTCGACCCACAGAACCCGGGAAGCGGGCACCCCGGCGACGCGCATCAGCTCGGTCATCGCGGAACGGGCCACCGCCTGTTCATCGATCGGAGTTTCATCCACGTCCGATTGCCCGACACCGGTCGCACCGTCGGCCGCACGATCGGTCGGGGTCTGCCTGGCCAGGAACACGGCGATCTCCTCTTCGCCCGTGGCTGGGTTGCTCCGGCCGAGAACGGCGACATCGCGGTCAAGCACATTCTCCAGCACGGCTTCCAAATCGGCCGAATAGTAGTTCCGGCCGTTGACGAAGATGATGTCCTTCTTCCGGCCGAGGACGAACAACTCGCCGTCGCGGAGAATGCCCATGTCCCCCGTGGCGAACGTCCCGTCATCGGTAAGCTCGTGCTCCACGATCCCCTCTGCCGTGATCGCGGCGCGGGTCATCGGAGCGCCGGCGATGTGGATTTCACCGACGGTGCCGTCGCCGAGGACCCCGCCCCCGTCATCGCGGATGGTCAACGAGATCCCCGGGACGGCCTTGCCCAAGGCGACGAACTCAGCTCCAGACTCGCTCTCGATGTCCTCGAAACGCTGCCCCATGGTGATGCCCTTCCGGTCAAGCCGCACCGTGGACAGACCCGAGTAGATGTCCCGGGTCGTGACCAGCAGGCAAGCTTCAGACATTCCGTAGGCGGAGGTCAGGGCATCCTCCCGGAGGCCCATGGCGGACATCGCCGCGAGGAACTTCCGGGCCAATGGAGCGTCGATGGGTTCAGAACCGCTCATCAGCTTCTGGACGTTGGAGAAGTCATAACCGTGGTCGGGCCCGAGGGGCCGGCGCTCGAGATGGCGCAGGAAGTGCTTGAACGCGAAGTTCGGGCACACGGTCACCGTCGGCCGGTGCCTGGTCACGGCCTCGAACCAACTCCGGGGATCGGCGATCACCTCGGAAACCGGCAGCAACACCTGGTCATACCCACGGAAAAGGGCGTAGACGTGGAAGCCAATCAGCGAAAGGTTGTGGGTCAAAGGCAGCCACGTGAGCATCTTGTTCTCGTACCGGTGCGCGTGGCGTGGGATCGTCGCGCGCAGACCGTTCAGCACGGACTCGTTGGTTACGATGACGCCCTTCGGCGATCCCGTGGAACCGGACGAAAACTGGATAAGGGCTTCGCCGCCCGTCCCACCCCGCACCGGGAACGCGGGGACCGCGCCGGCGCCCTCCCCGGAATCCACGTCCCCCGGCTGAGAGAAGTCCGATTCAGCATCACCCGGCATCGCCGCCCCCGGTTCCGCGGCGGCGTCATTGACTATGGACACGTCGAGCAGCCGGTCCTCGTCCACGACTACGGCACCGTTTGCGCCGGTGAGCAGCGTGTGACTGCGTTCATCGACCAGGATCGGGGCCCCGGGCATCATGTCCAAGAGCGTCCGCACCCTGTCGACGTCAGCCGGGCCCGACACCGGCGGCGCAAGCGCCGGAACCGCGCCGACGTAGACGCAGCCCCAGAACGCCCGGATGAGCCCGCGGTTCTCCGAAACCTGGAAGATTATGCGGTCGTCGGGGCCGATGCCGGCTTCGGCCAACCGAGTCGCAACCGCCACCGCCTCCGCATGGACCCGGCTGTACGGGACGAAGACGTCCCGCCGGTTCTCGACGAAGGTGATCCCCTTCTTCGTCTCATCGGCCTTGTCCCGAAGCACGTCGCTGATGGTCCGGATCGTGTTCACTGGTACCTCTTTCGGTTGTCGGCGCCATGCAGGTGCCGGGCGGACCGGGCCCGCATGGCGTGACCCGGAGGATGTGTCTGAAGGGTTGAAGGGGTGAAGCAACTGGGTGGGGCGCGTCTCCGCACAGGCTCGGAAACGCTCGCGGGCTCGGGGCCCGCCGGTTCCGGGTGCCCGTCAAGTCACTGCGGACACCAGGGCGGCAACGAAGGCCGCGGCGGACGCTGCGGCCGCGAAACCGTCACGCACTCGCCAGGGGTGATCGGTGCGGAAGGTACGCCGCGGATGGCGGCCGAAGTTGCGCATCGCCAGGGTCAGGGACAGCTTTTCGGCGCCGCGCACGGCGCTGACGAACAAGGGGAAGGCGATGCGCGCGGGCGTCGTCGCGCGAATGAAACCGGAGCGGAAAAACTGCCCTGGTCGCATCGAGCGCAATCTAATCGCCCATGTCAGCTGGGGGATTTCGCTGCGCAGGAACGCCGCGATGCTCACCCCGGAAATCGCTATGGTGCACCATGTGTAAGGCACCCGGAGGCGTTGCACCATGGCGTCGAAAAGCTCCTCGACGCGCATGCACGCGGAGACCAGGACCGTCCCCGCGAACACGGCCGTCAACAGCAGTCCGTGATGGATGCCGTGGCGGACGGCCTCCGCCGCATCCCCACCTCCGTAGAACTCGGAGCGCCACCCGATCAAGCCGAAGAACACCCCGCTCAACAGGACGAGGAGGACCTTCCCTGCCGTCGCCCGAACGTCGCGTTCCGCGATCGCAGCGAGTGCGAGGAACGCGACCACCGTCAGCACGACAACGGCGTCTCCGCCGGAGAGTAGCCCGGCGGCGACGACGAGCATCACCGCCGCGACAATCGTGATGGCGTTCAACCCTGCGCGTCTTCGAGAGGCGGATTCACTGGTCCAGGGGTTTTCATTCCCGGACGTCCCTGCGCCGGCCGCGGGCAGTGCGCGATCCCGCCGGGACGGCTCCGGGGCAGCCGGCACGTCGACCGCGGGACCAGACCAGGCGACCTTCCCTTCGGCGACGATGCTCGCCCGATCCGCCCACGTTCGCGCGGCACGGCGGTCGTGGCACGTGAACACAACGGTTCCGCCGGCCCCGGCGTATTCCGTCAGCGCATCCAGTACGATGCGCGAGCTCGGCGAATCCAGGTGCGCCAACGGCTCGTCGAGAAGCAGCAAACGGCGATTGGCCGCCGCCGCTAGGAAGATTCCCAACAGTCTTTTCTGTCCACCCGACAGGACGAACGGCGAGACAGGGTCAAGTGCCCGGGGGCACAAGGCTTCCCGCAGTTTCCTCAGCTCATCGGCGCCGAGTGGTCCGTGCGGGTCCGTGCGGGCCAGCGCGGAGGCGATTTCCGCGGCGACGGTCGCACGGGTGAACTGGTGCTCGGGGTTCTGGAACGCCCACGACGCGAAGGCGTCGGGGGCGCGCCGGGCGGACTCGCCGTCGATCCGTATGTCCGCTCCCGCCTTCATCTGGCCCGACAGCACCGCCAGCAAGGTGGACTTACCGGCTCCGTTGGCGCCGACTAGAGCATGGATCTCGCCCCGTTCCAGTGTCAGATCAGCCCCGTTCAGGATCCGCTCCCCGCCCCGGGCCACGTTGGCTCCGGTCAAGGCCAGCAGCGGAACGGCATCCGCCTCCGAATCCGGATCGGTGCCATTCCCGGCCCTCCGGGACTTTCGCCGCCGGTCCGGACCGGGACGGTCCGGCGCTCCCGTGCCCGGCGTACTGTCGTCCGGCGTTCCGGTGGTCGCGGCCGTCGTCGCAATGCCCTTCACCGCGATGCCCTCCGGCGCTCGTTGGGCGGCGACGCTCCCGTCCACATCAAGGATTGTCACCGTGTCGACCCACCCGTCAAACGGGCGGAGGTCGTGCTCGATGAGCAGGATGACGCGCCCCGGAGCCCGCAATTCACGGATAGCGGCGAACAGCGACCGACGACCATCCTCGTCGACGTGGGCCGCGGGCTCGTCGAAGATCATGACCTCCGGCGCACTGGCCACCGCACCGGCGATGGCCATCCGCTGGCGTTGCCCGCCCGACAAAGCCCACGGATCCTTCTCCGCGAGCTCTGACAGCCCGAGCTCTGACAGGGCCGCGGCTGATCGCTTGGCGACGATGTCAGCTTCCACGAGGGAAAACTCGAGGGCCATGGATACGTCATCGACGACTCGAAGCGTGAGCACCTGCGTCGCTGGGTCTTGCCCGACGAAGGTGACCCGGTCCCCGTCCACGGGGCATTCGGTGCCGTCGGCATCGACGATATGCACGGATCCGGCATGGTCGATGGGGATGTGCGAGGGGATCAGTCCAGCGATGAGGTGGGCCAGGCTCGTCTTTCCGCATCCCACGGGTCCCGTAATGACGTTGATCGTGCCGAAATCGAAGGAGAGATCCACCATGTCAGGTGCCCATCGCCCATCGGCGTGCCGCACGCCCGCGCCACTGACCCGTAACCGGGCCGGGGCCGTCCCGCGTGTCGCACCGGCGCACACGGGTGCTCCGCCGGTCACCGGGTGACCTCGCGGCTGCGAAGACCCTTTGCGACGGCAAAGCCCAGGACCAAAAACACCAGGCTCGATGCCAAGGCTACGCCGAAGCTGATCAGGGTCATGGGCGTGGTCGGCGAGTTGACGCCAACTGCGCGCGGGGCCATCGTTCCCATCATCGCGGAGAACAACATCGCCGACGCCACGAACTGGGGACGCGTCCACCGCCGGTACAGGGTGACCATGAACGGAAGCTCGATGAGCAATCCTTCCATGATCAGCGCCCCGATCGCGGCGACGCCGAACGGGGTGGTCGCCGCGGACACGACGCCCATGGCAAGGCACGCGATGAGGCTCGCGCCAGGCTTGCGGACGACGATGAGGGGAACGACGCACTGCAGGAACCACAACCCGAGCGTCGCCGCGACGAGATAAACGTGGGCGATGCCGGCGAACACCTGCAGGTAGGTCAGGGGCACGACGACGAGAGACCCCGCGACGCCGATCGCGGCGGCGACGAGCATATCGCGGGTGGATGGTCGGCCACCCGCTGCGACCGGTGCGACGTGTACCAACCGCCCGTCGTCCGTCTGCGACGCCACCGCGTCGCCGTCGCCCGTCCCGTCCGGGCCCGCGTCCCCGACTCCCCCTCCGGAGAGGGGTTCTCTGGTCGATCCACATTTTCTGTTCATCGTCGCCGCCTCGCTTCCGTTGCCGATTCCCGATCGGGACCATAACTTGAAACAGTATTAGGTTAGGCAATCCTTATCAACTTATGCCAGACTCGAATTATTGACTTTGCCCCCGTTCCCCCCCATTTCGTTGTTAGCAGTTCCACCTCAGAGCACCGAAGATTCATAGCCTGTCCACCCGATTGGGCGGGTTATGTTTATTTCCGTTCCCTCCGTCTGAAAGGACAGTAGAACTAGTCGCTGGCTTCGGTATGGCTTATTCCCGCCCCTGTCTGAAAATGATCCGGGGGTGATGCCGCCGAAGACAGTGACATACTCAAACAGCTCAATAGGAACCTGACCCAGCCCAGGTGGTATGAGGTCTCACAGTAATGTAGATGCCAGTACTAAGTATGTCCGACCACCCCCAGCGATGAAGCTCAAATAGTCCAACTTCTAATTCATCGCTAGGAGGAACACACCCATGGCCTATGACTTCGTCATTGGCGTGGACGTCGGCAAATACTTCCACCACGCCTGCGTCCTCGATCCCCAAGGCAGGCAAGTCCTGTCCAAACGCATCAATCAGCATAAAAGCTCGCTCCGCAAGCTCTTCGGCCAATTCCTCGCCGACAACACCTCAGTCCTTGTCATTGTCGATCAACCCAACAACATCAGCCGATTAACCGTCGCAGTCGCCCAAGACATGGGGGGCAGACGATCGCTATCTACCAGGGCTTGCGATGCGACAGCTCTCTCGCATCCACGTCGGCAACTCAAAGACCGATGTACGCGACGCCTACGTCATCGCCCATGCCGGTCTTAACCTTCCAGACGCCCTGCGCAACGTCGACCGCGTTGAGGAAGTCTTTACCCAGCCAAAAGTTCTCAACGGTATCGACGAAGACCTCGCCCGAGCCTACACACGCCAAATTAACCAGATGCGATCCGCGCTCGTGGGAACCAATCCTGCATTCGAACATGTCCTGCGCGGACAGATGATTCACCGAAAATGGATCCTCCACCTACTTGCAAAATACGGCGGCCCCACCAAGATTCGACGCATCGGTAAAACACGCCTAGCAGCCTTTGCGCGCAGTCACAAAGCACGCAATCCCGAGCCTGTCATCAATGCCATGCTTGCTGCCATCCACGGACAGACCATGTCCATTGCCGGCGCAGAATACGCCGAACTTGGCGTAGCAATGTCCGCCAAAGACGCACTGGCCAAACTCGAGCATCGCAAGGAAATCGAAGCACAGGTACTCAAGCTCATTCAAGACATTCCTCAAACCGAGATTCTTTTATCCATGCCCGGCATCGGCCCACGTAGCGCCGCGCAGATCCTCATGACTGTTGGCGATATGTCCGACCTCCCCGATGCAGCGCACCTAGCGTCCTATACAGGCCTATCACCACGGACAAATCAATCAGGAACGTCCATTATGCCGAATTCACCCAACCGCGCTGGCAACAAAAATTAAAGAACGCCCTATGGCAATCGTCTTCTGCATCGACCAGATTCCACGAGCGTTCCCAGCAATTCTATGAACGAAAACGCAAAGAAGGCAAAAGACACAACGCCGCAGTCGTCGCACTCGCACGCCGACGCCTCAACGCTCTCTTCTCCATGATGCGAAACGGCGAGCACTACCGAGACATCTCTACAGCTCAGGAGGCTGCAGCAGCCTAAAGCCAACAGACCCCCATCCAAGCCGATTGCACAGCAAGCCCAACCGGCTCCTCAAGGTACCCAAAACAACATCTACGAGACGAAGCAGAAACCCTTCACACCCCCAACAAGCCCACCCACGGAGTTGACAACCTATATAGGAACACCCCCCTTTTCGAGACTGGCTTAGCCGTTGTCTTCAACGATATCGTCCATCCAAAACTCGGTTTTCGTCGACGGTTTTGCTGGTCTATATGGACGAAAATGGTGATCCGAGTAAATCACTCGCCATTGTGTCACTTCTCAGAGTGCTTGAGAATGAGCGCAGAAATGAAAAATGTCCGGCCCCTCCGAAGAGGAAGCCGGACTACATGCTGTGGAGCATAGGAGAATCGAACTCCTGACCTTCTGCTTGCAAAGCAGATGCTCTACCAATTGAGCTAATGCCCCATTGTTCCGTGGTGGGCCTAGCTGGAATCGAACCAGCGACCTCATCGTTATCAGCGATGCGCTCTAACCGACTGAGCTATAGGCCCTTGTGCGGAACGAGAATTAACTCTACATACTATCCCCGGATTTACACAAATCGCCTGTTCAGCAGATATTTCCGGCAACTCAAAAGCGGGGAAAGATTCGCACGAAAGAAAGAAAAATACCGGCACCCGAAGGTGCCGGTATCTTCAAACGCAAGAGAGGCGCTAGCGGCTGTCTAGGTCGACCCGCAGGCCGCCAAAGACGTCCACGATGGCGTTGTAAATAACCGCCATCAGTGGTGCCAGCAACGTAAGGAGAACGGCGAAAATAACGCCGATGAGCGCGGAGGCGGAGATAATGACACCGAAGGTGACCTCGAATCCGCCGCCGACGCCGCCGACGAGGCTATTGAGCGATTCCCAGATGCCCACCTGGTTCAGGCCGATGTAGAGCAGGCATACGGCCAGCATCCAGGCAATGAGTCCGACGAGTGACAAGGCCAGACCAACGCGGAACGCGGAAATGGGCGAGATTCGCGTAATCGTTACGTCTCGTCGTGCCATTAATTACTCCTCATCCTTGGAGGCATCGCCAGCCTTGTGCTCCTGCTGGACCTCATCCACGGTCTTTTCGCCCTTGGCTACAGCCTGAGCGTCTTCCTCACCATCTTCTTCGACGTTGCGGTCGATGGCAAGCAGTTCGACGTCGTCGGCCAGGTTCACCAAGCGCACACCCATGGTCGCACGGGAGGACGGACGAATCTGGTCCACCTCGGTGCGGATGACGCCGCCGGCAGAGGTGATGGCGAAGATCTCGTCATCCTCATCGACGGAGATGGCGCCGATGAGCTTGCCGCGCTTCGGGGTGTACTTGAAGGTCATAACACCCAAGCCACCGCGGCCCTGCGGGGTGTATTCCTCAATGGCGGTGCGCTTGCCGTAGCCGCCAGAAGTGGCTACCAAAAGGAACTCGCCATCGTGGACCACGGACATGGATAGCAGCTGGTCATCGCCGCGGAAGCGCATGCCCTTCACACCGGCGGTAGCGCGGCCCATGGGGCGCAGCTGGTCGTCGTCGGCAGTAAAGCGGATAGCTTGGCCCTGCTCGGAGGTAAGCAGGATGTCATCGCCCTCGGAGACGAGCTGTGCGCCGATGAGCGCATCGCCCTCGTTGAGGTTGATGGCGATAAGGCCAGCGGAACGCGCGGACTCATAATCGGTCAGGCGGGACTTCTTCACGCGGCCCTGCTGGGTGGCGAGGACCAGGTAAGGAGCGTCCTCGTAGGACTGGATCTGGATAACCTGAGCGATCTTTTCTTCCGGCTGGAATTCCAGCAGGTTAGCTACGTGCTGGCCGCGTGCGGCGCGACCGCCCTCTGGCAGTTCATAGGCCTTGAGGCGGTAAACACGGCCGAAGTTGGTAAAGAACAAGATCCAGTCGTGCGTGGAGCAGACGAAGAAGTTCTTCACAATATCGTCCTGCTTGAGCTCAGCGCCGCGCACGCCCTTGCCGCCACGCTTTTGTGCCTTATAGGAATCCACCTTGGTGCGCTTAGCGTAGCCGGTAGAGGTAATGGTGACCACGACGTTCTCGCGGGCGATGAGGTCCTCATCGGTGACATCGCCGGTCGCCGGAATAATTTCGGTGCGGCGTTCATCGCCATACTTATCGACGATCTCTGCCAGCTCATCGTGGACAATCTGGCGCTGGCGCTCCTCGCGGGCGAGGATATCCTTCAGGTCGGCGATTTCGCGCTCGATCTCCGCCAACTCGTCAATGATCTTCTGGCGTTCCAGTGCAGCCAGCTTGCGCAGCTGCATGGCTAGGATGGCATCGGCCTGGATATCGTCGACGTCGAGAAGCTCCTTCAAGCCTTCGCGCGCCTCGTCCACGGTGGGCGAACGACGAATAAGGGCGATGACCTCATCCAACATATCCAGGGCCTTGACCAAACCGCGCAAGATGTGGGCGCGCTTCTCGGCCTCGTTCAAGCGGTACTGGGTACGGCGAACGATGACCTCGATCTGGTGCTCCACGTAGTAGCGCAGCATCTGATCCAGGCGAAGGGTGCGCGGCACGCCATCGACGATGGAGAGCATATTCGCGCCGAAGGACGTCTGCAGCTGGGAGTGCTTGTAGAGGTTATTGAGCACCACGCGGGCCACGGCGTCGCGCTTAAGGGTGACCACGATGCGCATGCCCACGCGGTCGGAGGACTCATCCTCAATCTTGGAAATGCCCGCAATCTTGCCGCTGGCCACGGACTCCGCGATATTGGAGATGAGGTTATCCGGGTTGACCTGGAACGGCAGCTCGGTGATCACGATGGTTTGGCGGGATCCAGACTCCTCGATGGAGGTCACACCGCGCAGACGGATGGAGCCGCGGCCGGTGGTGTAGGCATCCTTGATGCCCTGATCGCCCACAATGAGGCCAGCGGTGGGGAAATCCGGGCCCTTGACGCGTTCCATGCAGGCTTCCAGCGCAGCCTCTTCATCGGCGTCTGGATTATCTAGTAGCCAGTAGATGGCCTCAGCCAGCTCGTTGAGGTTATGCGGCGGGATATTGGTGGCCATACCCACGGCAATGCCGCCCGAACCGTTCATCAGCAGGTTTGGAACGCGGGACGGCAGTACGTCCGGCTCGCTGGTTTTGCCATCGTAGTTGGGCGAGAAATCAACGGTGTTTTCGCGGATATCGCGCACCATCTCCATCGCCAACGGGGTGAGCTTACACTCCGTATAACGCATTGCTGCTGGGCCATCGTTACCGCGGGAGCCGAAGTTACCCTGGCCATCCACCAGTGGGTAGCGCATATTCCACGACTGGGCCAAGCGCACCAAGGTGTCATAAATGGCGGAGTCACCGTGCGGGTGGAACTGACCCATGGTGTCCGAGACCGGGCGGGCGGACTTTACGTAGCCGCGCTCCGGCCGGTAACCGGAATCGAACATCGCGTAAAGGATGCGGCGGTGCACCGGCTTTAGTCCATCGCGCACCTCCGGCAGGGCACGGCCGACGATGACGGACATGGCGTAGTCGATGTAGCTCGACTCCATCTCCTCATTAATGTCAATGGGAAATATGCGATCAAAAAGATCGTCGTTATTGTCACTCATAACGCCAGATTCTACCCTTTAGCGCCTTTCAGGGCCCGAATTGCCGCACGCATGGTATCACCGTGGTATCACTAAGGCATGGCAATGACATTGCGGCTTACGGCCGAACAGGATCACGCTCTCACCCTGCTGGCCTCGGCGCAGGGCACCTCCAAACATGAAGCGGTAGTGCGCGCCATCGTTGCGGCGGCAGCCCGCACGCTTGCCGACGCCCACGTGCAATCCACCGCCCGCGCCCTCCTCCCCGGCCGCGCTGAGTTAGAAGCAGAAATCCGCCGCGCTCGGCCAGCGCAGTCCTAGGCAGTTATGAGTACCGAGCAGCTCTACCTCTTGGCACAAGAGTTTTGCGTACACTTTCACGTCCGTATCACCAACTTTGCCGCCCTTGCGGCCGCCGCAGCCGCCAGTACGGCCAAGGTGGAAGGAATAGCTATCCACGATAGCCACCGCGACGCCGCCCGCGCTATGGCGGAGGTTTTAGCCCGCGTGCCGGCGCTAAGCGGGTATAACGCAGAGTTCGCAAAGTTTAGCGCGCGCGTCTACCTTAGTGTTAAAGAAGTTGCCTAAGTTATTGGCGATAGTCACCCAAGGAAGGAACTGCCCCTACCGTTACTGCAGCTGAGGCGGATTCCTAGAAAGGCAAGGTAAATCCGAACTTTGAGCAGGGGAAAGCCGGGGGTTCCTCTACCGGTTCTTCCCAGCTGGACCTCACCTTGATCATCACCGCCGCAGCCGCGGGCGTCACCGCACTGGCCAGTGCCGTAGCCCTCTACTCCCCCAACGTCAATCTGGAGAAGGCGGCGCGCGATGCCGGCTTGGGTCAGATCGCCGATCAGATTGCCGCCATTCAGGCCAACCTCCCTGGCTTGCCGGGACAGCCAGCTTAACTCGCGTAAGGTGGTGCAGCATGGCACATCTTTCTGAACTTATGTCGGCTCCGCAGCGCACTGCGGTGATAAGCGATTGTGGCGAGCTGGTTGAGGGGGTCGTCGCCAAGCAATCGGGCATTACCGGCATGGCGCTCAAGGGCGCCCTCGCCGCCGCTAAAAAGGTCGACTCCGCCATCGTCACGAAGGCACTAGGCCGCGTGCTACCGGATGTTCTTGATGCCCTCGACCCGCACTGGCAGGAGTTTACAGGCAGCACCAAGCAGGATTTCGGTTCCTTCCTGGAGCCACGCAGCACCGAGGTAAGCGATGCCATCCTGTCGGTGGCCGATAAGCACGCCGAGCAGGTCAACTCCCCCGCACTATCTAAGCCTTATAACTCCCTGCGCGGTAAGGCGTCGAAATTCCTCACCCCTGCGGTCCCAGATTTTGGACGCGTGCTGCAGAAACATATGTAGTTTCCCGGCAGTTGAATCGCTTTCTAACCGCCAGGTATAAGTATGGAAGTGACTACCTCCGCAGCTAACCAAACCGAGTACCCCGCCGGCCAAGATCCCGCCCGCTGGCGGGTACTGATTGTTTTGCTCACGGCGCTCTTTATGTCGCTGCTGAGCGTGTCCATCGTGAACGTCGCCCTGCCCTCTATCCAATCGGGCCTGGGAGCCTCTGATTCCGATGTGCAATGGGTGCTCTCCGGCTATGCGCTCACCTTCGGTGTCATCCTCGTGGCGGCCGGCCGCGCTGGAGATCTCGTCGGCCGCGGCGGCATCTTTCTGGCAGGCATCGCCATTTATTCCATCAGCGCCGCAGTCGCCGGCTTTGCCCCCAATGCGGAAGCGCTCAACGGCGCCCGTTTTATCCAAGGCGTAGGTGCAGGCCTGCTCAATCCACAGGGCGTAGGTATGATTCAACAGTACTTCCGCGGTGCCGAGCGCGCCCGTGCCTTTGGTTATTTTGGCTCCACGGTGGGCATTGCCGTTGCCATCGGTCCGGTACTGGGCGGCCTTCTCATTCGCCTTGGCGGAGCGGACCTAGGCTGGCGGTTGACCATGCTGGTCAATTTCCCCATCGGCCTTGTAGCCATCATCTTAGGATTGATGTGGTTTCCTCGACCGTTATTCTCCCGCGTACACGATGAAGCCGGCAATAAATTGGGCATCTTCAAGGCCCTAGCCACCCTTGATCCTATCGGCGCACTGATCCTCGGCGCTGCCGTATGGGCCATCCTCTTCCCTTTTATGGAATCATCCGCATCACCGGCCGTGTGGTGGCTCTTGCTGCTGGGTGCCGTCCTCCTTGTGGGATGGGTGCTGTGGGAACGCCGCCACAAGGCCACCGGCCATCCGCCGATGGTGGATCTCAATATCTTTGCCACCCCGAGCTTTCGCAATGGCACCATCATCGCCACCTTGTGGTTTATGGGTATTACCAGCATTTGGGTGCTTGTCGCGCTCTACTTCCAAAGCGGGCTCGGGCACTCCGCCCTCGCTGCCGGCTCCGTAGGCATTCCGGCCGCCTTATTGAGCTCCATTTCTGCCACTCTGGCCGGCCGCTCCGTGTCCGTCCATGGCCGCAAGGTCGTTGTCCTGGGCATGCTTGTGACCATCTCGGGGCTCGTAGCGACCATTGCGCTTATCTGGGTCACCGAGCAATGGGGCGCCAGTGAATGGTGGATGGTCCTTTCACTCGCCTTGGTGGGCGGCGGACAAGGTTCGGTCATCTCCCCTAACCAAACGCTCACCTTGGCGCATGTCCCACAGGCTTATGCCGGTTCGTCCGGCGCTGTCCTCCAAACCGGCCAGCGTATCGGCACGGCCATTGGGCTTGCCGTCATCACGGCCATCGTCTTTGCCACCTTGCACGGCACGAGCGCGGACTGGCCGCTTTCCATCATCGCCGGCTTCGGCGTCATCTTGGCCATGTGCCTTGCGTCCTTGGGATTCGCGATAGCAGACCAGCGCAGCTCCCAGGCTTAGAGCTAGCGCTTTACGACGCCACAATTAAAGCCCACCGCGGGAATTCCACGGTGGGCCTTGTGCTGCGCTTTAAATATCCAAGAAGCGGACGTCCTTTGCGCGGCGGGTAATGAAGGAGCGGCGGGCCGAGACATCGTCACCCATGAGGATGGAGAAGAGCTCATCGGCACGCTGTGCGTCTTCCAGATCCACGCGGCGCAGGATGCGGGTGCTCGGGTCGAGCGTGGTCTCCCACAACTCGGCGGCGTTCATCTCGCCCAGACCCTTGTAGCGCTGGATGCCGTCATCCTTGTTGATCTTGCGGTTCTGTTCCAGGCCCTCGGCCAGCAGCTTATCGCGCTCGTCGTCGGAAAAGGCATAGCCCGGAGTACCCTTAGACCACTTGAGTTTATACAGCGGCGGGTTAGCCAGGAATACGTGGCCATCTTCAACCAGCTGCGGCATGAAGCGGAAGAGCAGGGTCAATAGCAGCGTGGCAATGTGCTGGCCGTCAACGTCGGCATCGGCCATGAGTACGATCTTGTCGTAGCGCAGCTTCTTGATGTCGAATTCCTCGTGGATGCCGGTACCCAGTGCGGTAATAATCGCCTGGACCTCGGCATTCTTGAGGACCTTATCCATGCGGGCTTTCTCCACGTTCAGGATCTTGCCGCGCAGTGGCAAGATGGCCTGGAACATGGAATCGCGTCCGCCCTTAGCGGAACCGCCTGCGGAGTCACCCTCCACGATGTAGAGCTCGGAAATCTTCGGGTCCTTGGAGCGGCAATCCGCGAGCTTGCCCGGCAGACCACCAAGGTCGGTGGCGGACTTGCGGCGCACCATCTCGCGGGCCTTGCGGGCAGCCATGCGAGCATGCGCGGAGGAAACGGCCTTATTAATAATGGCCTTAGCCTCAGCCGGGTTGGCATCGAACCAGTCATTAACGTGCTCGTTGACCGCACGCTGGACAAAGCCCTTAATCTCGGAATTGCCCAACTTGGTCTTGGTCTGGCCCTCAAACTGCGGATCAGCCACCTTGACCGAGATAACGGCGGCCAAACCCTCGCGGCAGTCATCGCCGGAAAGGTTGCCGTCCTTTTCCTTGATGAGCTTATGCTCCTTGGCATAGCGGTTCATCAAGGAGGTCAGGGCCGCGCGGAAGCCCTCTTCGTGCGTGCCGCCCTCGTGGGTGTTGATGGTATTGGCAAAAGTGTGAACGGACTGCTTATAGCCCTGGTTCCACTGCAGTGCTACTTCCACCTCATGATCTTCGCCCTTGGCATCGAAAGAAACGATGGTCGGGTGGATCGCAGTCTTGGACTTATTGAGGTACTTGACGTAGTCGGTCAAGCCCTCTGGATAGTGGAAGGTGACTTTCTTGCGGCGCTTCTTTTCCGCCGCAGCTTCCTTTGCATCGCCGGATTCTTCGTTGAAAGTATCGCCAGCGTCTGGACCATCATCGAAAGAGGTTTCATCCGCATTGCTCTCGCCTGATTCTGCATCGGCGATTTCTTCCAGCTCGATCTGCTCTTCGGTGACGCGCTCATCGATGAGCTCAATGGATAGGCCCTTATTCAAGAAGGCCATTTCCTGCAGGCGGCGGGCGATGGTGTCGTAATCGTAATCGGTAGTTTCGAAGACTTCCGGATCCGCCCAGAAACGGATCTTGGTGCCCGTACCGCGGGCATTGCCGCCTTCAATCAACTCGTCCGGGATGGCGTTGTGGAAGTTTTGGTACCAGTGCTTGCCATCGCGCTTGATTTCCGCCTCTACGCGGGTAGATAGCGCGTTCACCACGGAAATACCGACGCCGTGCAGGCCGCCGGAAACGGCGTAGGAATCGGAGTCGAATTTACCGCCGGCGTGCAGCTGGGTCATGACCACCTGGACGGTAGGTGCGCCGGAGGCGTGCATTTCTACCGGGATACCACGGCCATTATCGATGACCTCGACGCCGCCATCTTCTAGCAGCTTGACGGTAACCTTATCGGCGTAGCCGGCCATAGCCTCATCGACGGAGTTATCAACGATCTCCCAAATGAGGTGGTGCAGGCCGCGCGAACCGGTTGAACCAATGTACATGCCGGGGCGCTTACGGACGGCCTCGAGGCCCTCCAAGATCGTAATTGACCCGGCATCATATGCGTGTTCTTCAGCCACGGATTCGTGCTCTCCTTTTGGCTATAGCTAATTCTAAGACCCTGACTATTCTACACGGATACCCCCTACTGAAAGACACCCCACACCCGTGAGAGATAGGAATCTGGCGCGCTCTGAGGTTATTTAGAATTTAAAGGTCGGATCCAACTGCAACCTATTAGCCATACGTATCTTGCGATCCTTGTGGTCTCACCCACTGCCGCCCCTCATAGTTGCGCCTTTGCTTAGGGCCATGAATGCGCAGCTCAACGATGACATCCGGCCCTAGGCGGTCAGAGATTTTCCGCAGGATTTGGCGCTGCAGATAGCGCAACTCCGTAGCCCAGGTGGAGTTATCGCAGGACACATAGACAACCTTGTCCTTAATCTTCTGCGGCTGCGTATGGGCGGCGATACGCTCGCCCACGAGATTTTCCCAATTCCCCATCACCCAGCCATTGGCCAGGCCATGCTCCCAGCCACGATTGACTACCTCGCGGCTGATTTGGGCTCCCAGGCTCGGCACCGCCAGCGTGCGCCGTTTCTTCCTGCCATCCGGTCCTGTGGGAATACCCCGTTGATAGCCCATATACCCCTGCTTTTGTGCCTTCTCCAGAGAGGGCACCGGCATCTTCGGCACAGGGCGGGTTAGCTTCGGCGGGTTCTTGGAGGTGGAGCGGACCAGCTTAAAGTACTGGGTGACTGGATCAATGCGCTGCTTGCCGACGCCCCCTTCTATCTCACTCACTTCCCTCACCTTCCTCGGCAGCGTCCGCACCAGCATCCTCAGCGTTGAGCTTGGAAATGCGCCCGGCATCGGTATCTTCCACGCTCACGCGATAGCGCACGATGGGCTCCAAATTTCCTGGTAGATCCTCATCTACCGCCGCGGTGATGAGCACCTGCTCGGCCTCGGCGGCCAGGTGGACGAGCTGCTTGCGGCGCTTGGCGTCCAACTCAGCAAAAACATCATCCAAGATGAGCACCGGATCCGATCCTCCCTCCTGGCGCAGGAGATTAAACTCCGCTAGGCGCAGCGCGATGGCATAGGACCACGTCTCGCCATGGCTGGCAAAGCCCTTGGCCGGCTGTTCACCCAGATTAAGCACCAGATCGTCGCGGTGTGGGCCCACGAGGGAAATGCCGCGTTCGATTTCGCGTTGCCGAACGTTCGCCAATTCGGTAAGCATCACTGCCTCGAGCACCTCTCGGTCCGCGGTGTCGATCGTGGATTTATACTCCACCTGCGCTGGGCGCGATTCTGGTGCTAGGCCGGAATAGGCGGCGGGAATGTGGTCTAAAAGGGCGTCGACAAGCGCAAGGCGCGCGGCAATAACCTGGGCGCCGAGGCGGGCTAACTGCGCATCCCAGGTATCCAAGGTGGCCAGTGCCGCGGCACCATCGCTATCGGAATAGCCGCGGCGCAGGCTGGCGGAGCCAGATTTGAGCAGGGCATTGCGCTGCTTGAGTACCTTGTCATAGTCGGCCTTTACGCCCGCAAGGCGCGGGGTCCGCGAGGCAATGATGCTATCGAGGTAGGCGCGGCGCCCAGCCGGCTCGCCGCGCACCAAGGCCAAATCTTCCGGGGAAAAGAGCACCGTTTTTACCACGCCCAGAAGCTCACGGGGGCTGCGCAGGCGCGTGCGATTGATCTGCGCTTGATTGGCCGCGTGGGGCTTAATCAGCAAATGGGTGGTGAGCTCGCGGCCTTGGTTCACCGCGGTAATGGACACCCGCGCACTACCCGCACCCTGGCGCACCAGCGGCGCATCATGAGAAACGCGATGGGAAGAAAGATGGGCAGTATAACCAATGGCCTCGACGATATTGGTCTTGCCAAAGCCATTGCGCCCGACAAAAAGGGTGATCCCCGGCCCTAGCTGTACTTTAAGTTCGGGCCATGAGCGAAAATCCCGAACATCGAGATCCCTGACGTACATTAGCCCGGCAGGCGAACCGGCATGAGCAGGTAGGTGAAGTTAGTCTCCGGCGTGGGGAAGTTGCCATCTTCATCGGCCTCAGGCAGCTCTTCCGGTTCTGGGATCATAATGGCCGGACGAGAAGGCTCGGTAAAGCCAAAGACCACCCGGTCGGTGTTGATAACGGCCAAACCATCCTTAAGATAGCCCGGGTTGAAAGCGATGAGGAATTCATCACGGCCATAGAACGCACATGGCAGGGTCTCGGTGGCGTTACCGGCATCCGCGCCGGCAGATAGGGTTACCTGACCATCAGCGAATTCCATCCGGATCTGCGCGTTGCGATCCGTCAGCAAAGAAACGCGGCGGATCGCTTCCTGCAGTGGTGCCACCTCAATGGAGGCAATATTGGTGTGATTCTTCGGCAGCAGCGGCTGCACATTGGGAAAATCTGCATCCAGCATGCGCGTGGTGGTTTCACGATTATCCGCGTGCAGGCCAAAGAGGCCTTCGGCACCAATATTCTCATCGGTGCCCACGGCGATCTCCACTGGAATGTTGAGATGCGGATCCAAGGAACGGCCAGTTTCCTGCAGGGTCTTAGCAGGTACCAGAAGCTTGGCTTCCACGTCTGGGGACTTCGGCTCCCATTCCAAGGTGCGCATAGCTAGGCGGAAGCGGTCCGTTGCCGTCATCTCAATGTCTTTGCCATGGATATCCATGTGCACACCGGTGAGCATTGGCAGGGTGTCATCCTTGCCGGCCGCGGCAGCGACCTGGTGGATGGCCTCGACGAATAGCTGTGGCTGGATGGTGCCGGTAACCTCCGGCAGGGCCGGAAGCTGTGGGTAATCATCCAGGGGAATTAGCGGCAGTTCAAAGCGGGAAGAACCGCAAGTAACCAGGGCCTTGGAATCTACCTGGGAGATCTCTACTTCTTTGTTTGGCAAAGAAGCGACGATATCGGAAAGAAGCTTGCCAGCTACGGCGATTTGCCCGGGTTCATCCACCATGCCGGCGATGCGGACGCGGGTAGAGACTTCGTAATCGAAGCCGGTGAACTCAAGACCATTGTCATCCGCGGTGATCAGCATCGCGCGCAGCACGGGCTGGGTGACCTTGGAGGGCAGGCTGCGAGCAACCCACGCTACGGCGTTGGCAAGATCATCTTTGGCAACGCGAAATGACACGGCTTCATCCATGGTGCGAAGAGCTCCTCTAGGGCAAGTAGGAAAATTGTTACTTACAAAAGACTGGCTTCCAACTTACCGCATCGGGCACGGTGCGCCACAACATGTAATTCCATCTTCGCCCGTTCGATTCGCGTTTGGCCGAAGGCAGGCTGGGGCGAATTCCACACACCCTCTTTCTTCTAGGTAGATCAGAGAAATAATTTAGTAGTAGTAATAAGCGCTGTGGTATCTGTGGGTAACTTGGTAAATGACAAGTTCACGGCACAGATCCGGGGTGTGCCAAATCTTGTGATCTTGCTGTGATCAATCGGGGCGAATTGTGGACAACTAGTGGGACCGCCGTTTTATCCACAGGTTTTGTCATTTGATCACCGATCTACACACAGGGCTGATCACAGGGCGGTTCTTCCAGCATAGGGCTTGTGGAATTTAAAACTGTGAGCAAGATCCATGAATTACAAAGATGAAATTACACAGGTGTGAACAACGCTGTGGATAACTCTTTTCCCAGTTAAACGCTTAGTTCCAGGAGCGGTTTTGAATTCTTTGTGAAATTACAACAATGGGTAGCGGTTGCGCGGAGGTTTGTTTTAGCCTCCTATTCGGCTTTCGTGCGGATTTCCAGTTTTGTCGTTCTGGCTTGAGCTCCACGTGGGGCCGGCGGAATCAGGGAAGTCTAAAGGGAAAACTAAAAACGCCCTCCTTTATATAAGGAAGGCGTTGAAGTAGTGCGGTGAGAATTAGGCGCGACCGCGATTCTTGATGCGCTGGGTAAGTGCCTGGATCTCGTCGTAGGTATTGCGCTTTTCAGTCATCTCTTTGCGGATTTTGCGATCTGCATAGATGACGGTGGTGTGGTCCTTGCCGCCGAACTGCTCACCGATCTTAGGAAGGGATAGCTCTGTAAGTTCGCGGCATAGATACATAGCCAACTGGCGAGCATGCGCTACCGCGCGCTTCTTGCCGGCGCCGCGCAGTGTTTCTACATCAATATCGAAGAACTCTGCCGTGACCTCCATGATCGAGGTAGCGGTGATCTGTCGATCTGCGGAATCAGGGGCCAAATCGCGCAAAGCGATTTCAGCCATCTCCACATTGATTGGCTCATTAACCAAGGAAGAATAGGCCGAAACACGGATGAGTGCGCCTTCGAGTTCGCGAATAGAAGACTCGAAGCGTGAGGCAATGAGCTCAAGTACGGAGCGATCTACCTCGGTGCCATCATTGGCTGCCTTCTTCATCAAAATCGCGATACGCGTTTCTAGATCTGGCGGCTGAATATCGGTGATCAGACCGCCTTCAAAGCGGGTGCGGAGGCGATCCTCTAGCGTGGTGAGCTGCTTTGGCGGGCGGTCCGAAGACAAAATGATCTGCTTATTGGCTTGGTGCAGCGCATTGAAGGTATGGAAAAACTCCTCCTGAGTGGATTCCTTGCCCTCCAAGAACTGGATGTCATCGACCATCAAAATGTCGAGATTGCGGTAGCGGCGTTTGAATGATTCCTGGCGGTCATCGCGCAAGGAATTAATGTAGTCATTCGTGAATTCTTCCGAAGACACATATTTTACCCGCAGGCCCGGATGCAGTACCTGGGCGTAATTGCCAGCGGCGTGCAAAAGGTGCGTTTTACCTAGTCCAGAGCCGCCCCAGATAAAGAGTGGGTTGTAGGCACGCGCGGGATTCTCGGCCACGGCAACGGCTGCACCATTGGCAAAACGATTCGAAGAACCAATCACAAAGCTATCGAAGGTGTGCTTTGGATTGAGTGAAGTTTCACGATTGGGATCATGCGCCGGAGCCTCGCGCGGGATGCGGGCGGAATTGGTGGCAGCACCCGAGAAATTTCCCGCGGCCTCCGCCTGCTGCTGGTTATAGTGTTCGGCCAACTCATCCAGGCTTGCTGGGGCGTGGCTGGACTGCCAGTTGTTCTGGATAGGAGCCTGTTGCGCAGCGGTATCTGGTTGCTGCGGGCGCGGAATGTAGTTCGGGGTAGCTTCCGTGTTCTGCTGTGGTTGTGCTTGTGGGGGTTGTTGCTGCTGAGGGGGAGCTGCTTGTGGGGCCGGTTCAGCGGCCGGTGGCTGCGGCTCTTGCGGGGTCGCGAGGGTAACCGCGAAGGAACACGGGCGGCCGAGGTGCCGGGTCAATGCCTTGGCGATATGCTCGCCAAGCTCGTTTTCGACCACATTTTTGGCATCCAGGTTCTCGGCGGCGACAAGGGTGTATCCCTCGACCATCATGATGGGGCGAACTAGCTGGAGATAAAGGCGCTGTGAATGCGAAAAACTAGGGACCTCGGAATTGGGTTGCTCGGATTGTGCGAGCAGGTCATCAACGACCGCGCGCCAAACGGCATGCAGGTTCGCTTGTGGGTCAGTCACTACAGGCTACCTTTGTGGAATTTAGTCGGGGACGGGTGGACATTGAATAACAATTTTCACCGCGGATTCCACTGTGGTTTTCACATTGGTTTTTATCGAGTCACCTCGAACTCCACAGAGTTATCCACAGGTGTGGATGAAATAGTTATTCACAGCTTAGTTCATGGCTGTGGATAACTCTCAATTGGCCAGTCTATGGCCATACGCTGCGAAAACTGCAAAAGTCTCGAGTGTTGATTTAGAGTTATCCACATGGTCGGTACGGCTGTGGAATTTGATTCTTCTGTTGTACCGCCGAAATGGCAGGTGTGTCTAGCGAGAAAAATTCACTACCCGGGTGCGGGTTGGGGTCGACCCTCCGGTGTGGTGGATTAGGTGCAGTAAGGGCCTAGAATCTGGCCTTCTAGCTGCAAGAAAAAACATTTATGTAATTTCGGGTGTACCCGGGTGTCGATTTGTTTCCAGCGGCAGAAATCACGTAATCTGGCATGGTCTATTGCAACAAAGAGTTGCGCGTGAAAGTGACAGCGTCACCTCGCACTGGCTGGGCCCGTCGGCTCGCCGTGTACCGGAGAGACTGTGATGCGTCAGGTTCATGGAATCTATTCATCAGTGGGTACACCACTGCCTAGCGGTAGTGTGCCTACGCACAACTTCAAGGAGAATTAACGTGGCAAAGGGTAAGCGCACGTTCCAGCCGAACAACCGTCGTCGTGCTCGTAAGCACGGCTTCCGCACCCGCATGAGCACTCGTGCAGGTCGCGCCATCGTTGCAGCTCGTCGCAAGAAGGGCCGCGCAAAGCTGACTGCATAAGTTATGCTTCCGGCCCAGCATAAGCTCACATCACCGACGCAGTTTCGGCGCACGATGAAGGGCAGCCGCCGGGCGGGCACTCGTACGATCGTCGTGCATGCACGCGATAACGCAGGTACGGACAAGGCAGCCGATATCGCCGCCACTGGGCCGCGATTTGGGCTGATTGTTTCTAAAGCCGTCGGGAATGCAGTGGTTCGCCACCGCACCTCCCGGCGGCTTCGCCATGTGTGCATGACATTCATTCCCAAGCTGCCCGCCAGCGTGGATGTGGTCATTCGTGCACTGCCCGCTAGTGCTACTGCTAGTAGTGAGCAGTTAGAAAAAGATCTTGCCAAAGCACTTCGCAAGCAATGGGATATCTAAATTCCCGCGGGGAAGAAATTCCCCCAGCCAGAGGATTGGCCAAACCAATGGTCAGAGTGGTTCGTTTCTACCAAAAACATGTCTCTGGCTTTAAGATGGTATCGACCTGTCGGTTCGATCCGACATGCAGTGCTTATGCTCTAGAGGCGCTTTCCAAACACGGCGCTTCCAAGGGTACGGCGATGGCAATAGCCAGGGTTTGCAAATGCGGCCCCTGGCATCCGGGCGGGTTCGATCCGGTCCCGGATACCAACAACAATTGAGGATTAAACACTCGTGCTTAATTTCATTTACTGGCCAATTTCGGCCGTTTTATGGTTCTGGCACTGGCTGCTATCTCTCGTGATGGACCCGGCGTGGGGAATTACGTGGATTCTGTCCATTGTGCTGCTGACCTGGACGCTTAAGGCGTTGATGGTCAAGCCGACTATCAGCCAGATTCGCTCCTCGCGCAAGATGCAGGAAATCCAGCCTAAGGTGCAGGAAATCCGTGCGAAGTACGGCAATGACCAAACCAAGGCTGCACAGGAGATGCAGAAGGTTTATAAGGAATCTGGTGTACGTCCGATGGCTGGCTGCCTGCCGGTCTTCGTGCAGATTCCAATGTTCATTGGTCTGTTCCACGTGTTGCGTTCCTTCGACCGCACCGTTGCGGTTGCCGGTGGCATTGGCCATCCCAGTGGCGATCCAATGTCCATCGAGGAAAATGCCAATACTGCGAACTACATCTTCAAGCCTGACCTAGTGCAGCAGTTCTTGGACGCCAAGATTTTTGATGTTCCGCTCGTGACCAACTTGCGCTTGAACTCCCCAATCGTAGAGGGCGTAACCACTAGCCAGGCAGCTGTCATCATCGTTCCGATGATTGCCATCATTGCGGTCATGACGCACTTCAATGCGCGTATGAGCTTAAACCGCCAAGAAAAGCGTCGCGCTGCCGGTAAGACCCAAGCGCCGCAGGGGCAGAATGCGGAAATGATGCAGCAGCAAATGGCTATGATGTCCAAGATGATGCTGTGGGTTATGCCGGCCATGCTGGTCTTCTCCGGCTTCATCTGGCCAATTGGTTTGCTGTTCTACATGATGGCCAATACGGTCTGGACTTTCTTCCAAACCCGCATCGTCTACGCCAAGATGGACCGCGAGGAAGAAGAAGAGGAAGCCGCTAAGATTGAGGCCAAGCGCACTTCCGCGCCAAAGCCGGGTGCCCGCAAGAAGGACAACCGCACTAAGAAACAGCGTAAAAACAAATAAACACGGAGGAGAACCCCATCGTGTCCGAGATGGACCCGTCAGTAGTATTCGGCTCTCGCTTGCCCCTCGCGCAGGCTTACCATGATTCGCTCGCTACAGACGGGTCCATTCGTGGTTTTATAGGCCCCCGGGAGGTACCGCGTTTATGGGATAGGCACATCATTAATTGCGCCGTCGTCAAGCAGGCAATCCCCGAAGGTGCCACGGTAATCGACGTCGGCTCGGGTGCTGGGTTGCCCGGCATTCCGCTGGCCATTGCGCGCCCAGACCTGCAAATTACTCTGATCGAGCCGCTGCTCAAACGCTATAACTACCTCAACGAGGTGGTAGAACAGCTCGGCCTGGAAAATGTCACGGTCCTGCGCGGCCGTGCCGAAGAAGGCCCGATTAAAAAGGCAGTGGCGGGGGCCGACGTGGTTACCTCCCGTGCCGTCGCACCCCTAGGCAAACTTGCCAAATGGTCGCTGCCGCTCGTGCGCAAAGGGGGCGAGATGATCGCGTTGAAGGGTTCTTCGGTACATGAGGAATTGGAGCGCGATGCCGCTGATATTAAGAAGGCCGGCGGCGGAAAGGCCGAGGTCAGCACCATCGAGGGAACCACGATCATTCGTGTCCCGCGCGTGAACTAAAGTAGACGGCATGACTAATCCGCGCCTTATCACCATTGCTAACCAGAAGGGCGGCGTAGGCAAAACCACCTCCGCCGCCAACTTGGCCGCAGCGCTTGCCGCAGAGGGCAAGAAAGTGCTGGTGATCGATCTTGACCCGCAGGGAAACGCCTCCACGGCCATGGGCGCGGAGCATAGCTCCGGCACCGATTCCAGCTATGAGGTGCTCCTTGGGGATTGCAGCGCCGAAAAGGCCATGCAGCCCTCTTCGCACAACGAAAACCTTTTTTGCATTCCCGCCACCATTGATTTGGCTGGCGCGGAGATCGAAATGGTGTCCTTGGTACGCCGCGAATTCCGCCTCTATGACGCTTTGCATAATGGCTTCCTTGAAGAGCATGGCTTCGAATATGTCTTCATTGACTGCCCGCCTTCGCTTGGGTTGCTCACCATCAATGCAATGACGTGCGCTGAAGAGGTCATCATCCCGATTCAATGCGAGTACTACGCCTTGGAGGGTGTGGGCCAGCTGCTGGGAAATATCTCCATGATTCGCGAGCACCTCAATGAGGATCTGCATATTTCCGCCGTGCTGCTGACCATGTATGACGCCCGTACACGCTTAGCAGAAGATGTGGCAGATAACGTCCGCGAACAGTTTGGTGCCGTAGTTCTGGGCAATGTTATCCCACGCTCCGTGCGCGTTTCCGAGGCACCGGGGTACGGTACTACGGTTATTGATTATGCTCCCTCGTCCACCGGTGCCCGCGCCTACCTTGCGGCGGCGCGCGAGCTTAACCGGCGTGGCGATTACCGCCCGCACCCGACCACCGGGGCGATTGGCGTGAGCCCAGAGATTTACGCGGAATTGGAAGGATAGGAACTCATGGCAGAACAGAAGCAAGGCGGCCTTGGCAAAGGTCTCGCCGCACTCATCCCATCCGGTCCCGATGCCCCTACCCGCAAGCCGCGCCTAGGAGACTCCGCTGCGGATATCATCTTGGGAAACTCCACTCCGCAGCCGGGCCATAAGGGCGGCGAAGGCAAGCGTGTCAAGGGCGCCCCCACCATTCAGCAGAGTTCTGGCTCCAAGTCCTCGAAGAAGCGTCAGGCTACCCCGGCTCCTATCGGTGCGACCTATCGCGAGATTTCCATCGGCGATATTATCCCGAATCCGAAGCAGCCTCGCACCGTCTTCGATGAGGATGAGCTGGGCGAGCTCGTCCACTCGATTCGCGAGTTTGGTTTATTGCAGCCCGTTGTCGTCCGTCCTTCCGAGGAGGGTGGCTTCGAGCTCATCATGGGTGAGCGCCGTTGGCGCGCTTCTTCCAAGGCGGGTCTGGCTACGATTCCGGCCATCGTGCGCGATACCAAGGATGACAACCTGCTGCGCGATGCCCTGCTGGAAAACATTCACCGTGTGCAGCTCAACCCTCTGGAAGAGGCACACGCCTATCAACAGCTGCTGGAAGAGTTCGGCGTTACCCAGAATGAGCTGGCGGATCGCATTGGCCGCTCCCGCCCCCAGGTGACCAATATGCTGCGCCTGCTCAAGCTACCGGTAGAGGTACAAAAACGTGTAGCCGCTGGTAC
The DNA here is from genome assembly GCF_027570195.1 of Corynebacterium yonathiae. Taxonomy (GTDB): domain Bacteria; phylum Actinomycetota; class Actinomycetes; order Mycobacteriales; family Mycobacteriaceae; genus Corynebacterium; species Corynebacterium yonathiae. The sequence continues at coordinate 852 of NZ_JAKMUZ010000018.1, read as the reverse complement.
CTTGTCTGCTGGCCACGCGCGTGCGCTACTGTCTTTGGATGACACCGAGGCCATGGAATATATTGCCAACCGCATCATCGCGGAAGGTCTGTCCGTACGCGCTACTGAGGAGGCAGTCACCCTTTATAAGCGTGATGGTAAGCCGGCCGAATCCAAGAAGAAGCAGCCAGCGCCACAGCCGCAGTATTTCACTGATTCCGCCGAGCGCTTGTCTGATCGCTTTGACACCAAGGTCACCGTGACTATGGGCAAGCGCAAGGGCAAGATGGTTGTGGAATTTGGTGACCAAGAAGATTTTGAGCGCATTATGGCACTAATACAACTAGGTGAATGACTGTGGGAAAAGTGGAAAGCTTAATCAAATCTTTGGTTCGGGGGCCAGCGTGTTGTCTATTTTGAACTCCTATTTGTCTGAATGATCCTTACGGCGGGTGTTGTTCGATTTAGATCGTAGTGTGAGACCATGGTTATCGTAGTCTCGTCGTTTGGCGCTACCCACTCCGGTGATAGCAGGCGGTCACTTAAAATATTCGGTCTTTTAATCCAAAGGCAAAGTTGGTAGCAGCACTGATTATTTAACGCTTAAAGGCTACGGCTAACAGCCTTCTGAATTTTTGATTGACTCCGCCTTCTATTTGGATGTGATACGAACGTAGACCTCTGAGAGGTCTCTCGTGTCGTCTGATTTGCTAACTTGGGTATGACGAATTATTTGCGAATACTGCATTTCTGCCGAGTTTGCTTTATATATTCAAATCCCTGTGCGTAAGTCTAGAATCCACCTGTGAGGGATTCGGCACTCTTCATCAATGCCAAAAGTAGTAGAAGTAATTAGCACACCCCAAAATTACG
>NZ_JAKMUZ010000017.1 GCF_027570195.1 Corynebacterium yonathiae | reverse complement strand
GATAAACCGGACTAGAGCTTATGGAAAGCGGACGCGCAAGATGCATCGGTACCACACCTTCAAGCCACAGTCGGGTTATCGCCTGACTGTCACACAGCTAGTACGCCTGCGATGATTGCGCGGCAAGTCCAACTCACCAGCAGGCCTATAAGCCACAGACTTTGCCAAACCATCCACACCAGCAGCCACTCAGAATGAACCACCACCCTGATCAACGCCGCAAACGGCGACATAATAGGAGAAACTGGACCTAATTCGACTCCATACAATCACCTCACCGACAACAGGTGTTCCCCCGGAGAAGCAGCATCCAAGGACCCTTTTACAACAGAAAAATCCCCAAGCCCTTCACACTGCTGTGGGACGGACTCGAGGATTAGCCTAATCGGACTGAAGTTAAGCAGTCGCTTCTGCAGCAACCTCTTCAGCCGGAACGATGTTGACCATACGACGGCCACGCTTGATACCGAACTCGACGGAGCCAGCTGCAAGCGCGAATAGGGTATCGTCGCCGCCGCGGCCTACGTTCTCACCTGGGTGGAACTTGGTACCGCGCTGACGCACGATGATCTCGCCGGCATTAACCTGCTGACCACCGAAGCGCTTGACGCCGAGACGCTTGGACTCGGAATCGCGGCCGTTGCTGGAGCTGGAAGCACCCTTCTTGTGTGCCATGTGGTTTTCCCTCCTTTAGGGATAATTACAGCCGGTTAAGGCTTACTTGATACCGGTGATCTTCAAGGTGGTCACAGGCTGACGGTGGCCCAGACGCCTCTTGTAACCAGTCTTGTTCTTGTACTTCAGGATATCGACCTTCGGGCCCTTACCCTGCTCAACGATCTCTGCAGAAACAGAAACCTTCTCCAAGTCGGATGCCTTGGACTTAACATCGGCGCCATCGACGAGCAGAACCGGGGTGAGAGCTACGGCAGAGCCTGGCTCACCCTCGATCTTCTCGACCTTGACGAGGTCACCTTCAGCAACCTTGTACTGCTTGCCGCCGGTCTTGACGATCGCGTACATAGAGGGTTACCCCTTATCTAAACTCGCTCGGAAGCAACCGGGGAGGCCGCGTTCCGAATGGACACTTACACATTGCGTTTAGTTCCCGCGCGAACATGCCCGCACAGCTCACTAAGTGAGTGTCGGACTGATCCAGCGCCGTAAGTACTAAACAGCGACTGTCAAAGACTACCCCGTAGCGGGCACAAAATACAAACCACGCTTTTTGTGCCCCGCGTGGCGTAGCCCTAAGACTTGCTTCGTCGTGCTACGCGGCGTCGGCCGCGCCCAGCCTTGGTGTGCGCCTTATCCTGGTTGGTCCCGGTTGCTGCAGGCTGCTTTTGAGCGCCGTTATCCTGCATCTTTGGGGCCCTCGCTCTTGCCGGCGCCCCCTTTTTACGCACTGCCCGCTTCTTTCCACGGCGCAGCACCTTGACGTCGCCAGAAGCTGCCGGTTTGCCACTTGCTGCCCGTTCCGGCGAGCGGTCTTCTGCGCGCTTTGCCGCCTTCGGGTTATCTGCTACCGCTTTCTTGGGCGCGGTCTGTCGCACGGCACGGCGACGCCCACGGCCTCGCCCATTGCCGCCCGTGCGCCCTGCACGCGCGGTGCTAGCGGCCTTTTCATGGCGTTGCTCAGCGGAACCACCCACCTGCTCACGCTCATGTTCCTCGGTCTTCGCCTTCACCCCGTGCGGCACGCGCGAGGTGGCACGGCGCTTGCTCGGCTGGGTGCGCACCGAACGACGACGGCCGCGTCCGCGACCGCGGCCCTTGCGCTCTTTTTCCGCCTTTGGCGCTTCGACCGAGTCCGCGTCGGTAGCAGCACCAGACACGGCGTGCGCGTTGGAGCCCTTTTCGCCGGAGACTGCGAAGTCCTGCGGCTGCGGGCGCTTATCGGAGCGCGAATTGCCACGCGTGCGGCGCTTGCGGCGCGGCGAGGATTCAAACTCGGCTACTGCCTCTTCGTAGGTTTTCTCCGCAGCCTTCTGCTCGCTCTGCTCAGATAACTTGCGCTCCGCGCCTTCGGCAGCGGGAGAGGCCTTGGAACGGCGCGTGGCTCGGCGAGGCTTCTTGCCACGCCTGGAGCCCGACCCAGCACCAGGGTGAGCCTTAGCAACGGCTCCCGAATCTGCGTCCGTATCCGCGTCGGGGATGTAAGAATTGAACTCTTGGACCTCATCGTTTTCAGCGGCATTATCCGCCGCAGCATACGCGATAGCCTCGATATCGGATACTTCAGCCCGGGCGCGCTTGCGAGCGCGACGGCGCCCACGTCCGCCTCCACGCTCCTTAACACGGTCTCGGTCTTCGCTTTGCATGCTCTGATCAGCGTGCGGCTCGTCCGAGCCGCGCTCATCCACGACTACGTTGGCAACGAGATCTTCCAACGAAGTCTTTGCAGATTCCTGTACGGTGTCCTCGCGCTCGGTGCCGTAGACAGGAGCCTGCGTCTTTTTGAAGCGTTTGGACGTGGAGGCCTTGTCGGGGGCATCGTCAAGCTCATGCTTATGCATCGCCACCGCAGCCGGGTGCTGCTGGGGATCGTGGTGCGGCTTCTTGTGTTGCTTCGACTTCCGGCCAGAGTGCTTAGAACGCTGATCCTCCTCGGCCTCATCCACCGGGTACTGGTGAATGATGATGCCGCGGCCATTGCAGCACTCACACTCGGTGGAGAAAGTCTCCACCAGCCCGGTGCCCAGACGCTTGCGGGTCATCTGCACCAAGCCCAGCGAGGTAACCTCAGATACTTGGTGGCGGGTGCGATCGCGACCCAAAGCCTCCTTCAAGCGGCGCAGGACTAGGTCCTGGTTTTCCGGCAGGACCATGTCGATAAAGTCCACAACGATCATGCCGCCCAGATCGCGCAGGCGCATCTGGCGCACGATTTCTTCTGCCGCTTCGAGGTTATTGCGGGTAACCGTTTCCTCCAGGTTGCCTCCAGAACCGGTGAACTTGCCGGTATTGACGTCGATGACAGTCATAGCCTCGGTGCGGTCAATAACCAGCGTACCGCCGGATGGCAGCCATACCTTGCGCGAGAGCGCCTTATGCAGCTGCTCATCAATGCGGTAGGCCTCGAAGGCGTCCTGCCCGCCGTGGTCCTTGGCACGGTAGCGCACCACACGGTCCGCAAGGTCGGGTGCCATGGAATCGACATAGGCGCGCACGGTATTGAAAGAACGCTTGCCATCGACGATGAGCTCGGTGAAATCTTCATTGAAGAGATCGCGCACCACCTTGATGAGCATGTTTGGCTCTTCATACATGGTCACCGGCTTGGCACCCTTAGAGGACTTTTCCTTCTTGGCGTGGGCAATGATGTCCTCCCACCGGTTGTGCAGGCGGTTGACGTCGGTCGCGATTGCCTCTTCCGGGACATTTTCAGCAGCGGTGCGGATGATCGCGCCACCATCGCCCGGCACCACGCGGCCGAGGATATCCTTCAAGCGCTTGCGCTCTGGGGCAGGCAGCTTGCGGGAAATGCCGGCGCTGCGGCCGCCGGGGACGTAGACCAGGTAGCGGCCGGCGAGGGAAATCTGGGTGGTCAGGCGCGCGCCCTTGTGGCCGATGGGATCCTTGGCCACCTGTACCAATACCTGATCACCGGACTTCAAGGCGTTTTCTACCTTGCGGGCGCGCCCGTGCAGCTTGGTCTTGCGCCAATCGATTTCACCGGCGTAAAGCACGCCGTTTCGGCCCTGTCCGATATCCACGAAGGCCGCCTCCATAGACGGCAGCACATTTTGAACACGGCCTAGGTAAATATTGCCAATGAGCGAAGCCTGGGACTCGGTAGTCACAAAGTGCTCGACCAACAAGTCATCTTCCAGCACGCCCACCTGGGTGATAATGCCGGCACCGTCCTCGCGCTCCTTATCGCGCACCACCATGGTGCGCTCAACGGCTTCGCGGCGGGCTAGGAACTCAGCTTGAGAAACGATGTGCTGACGGTTGCGGCCTTTCTCGCGCAGTTCTGCGCGGCGGCGCTTCTGGGCCTCGATGCGCGTGGAACCGCGGATGGCCTTCGGCTCTTCAATGTGCTCGGGTTCGTCGGCCGGTGCTTCGCGGTTCGCGCTGGCGCCGCGCCCGCGGGATGCGCCGCGACGACCACGGCGGCGGCCCTCAGACTTTCCGGAACCGCGGTTCGATCCGAATTGCTCGCTATCGTCTTCCGCAAAATCGGCAGCGCCTTCGTTGTCATCACTTCCGGAGCCGTCGCTGGAGTAATCCTCTTCGGTCTCTGCAGCCTGTGCGAATACCGCTGCATCATCTTGCTGCGGGGCCATAAATATGGGCGCAAAGTCATAGTGCCCAGAATCTTCCTCAGATTCGGCACGCGGGACGATGTGCGGGGCGTAGTAGTCATCCTCGAAATCCTCGCCGGCCTCGGCAAGTGCCTCGTGCAGCTTTGCCGCATCAACGGTACCGGTATCGAGTGCGCTAGCCGGTGCTTCTTCCGTCTCGTCCGGGGAATCTGCCGCCTCGGAGTCCTCGGCGGCGGCGCCAGCTTCGTTTGCAGCCTGGGCGAGGGATGCTTCTACCTTGTCTTCGATCTGGGAGATCTCATTGTCCACGTTCTTGCGCACGCGGTGGCGCAGGTGTTCCTCGTCTTCCGAGGACTGCTCCCCTGTTGAGTCGGTATGGGCCGGCTCTTCGGGTGCTGTTGCAGCGGATTTGCGAGTGGCCTTGCGGGCGCGCTTGGCACGTTTCTTCGCCGGTTTCTTCTCGAGCTCCTCGCCCGAATTATCTTCCGGTTGTCCAGCAGCCTTGTCTTCGGACTCCCTGTCCGCTGCGGTGGTTGAGGCGTCGCTGGTGTCGCCAGAGGCGACGTCGGCAAGCGCGGCGGCGCTGGCCACAGTATCGAGCACCTGGCTCGCTTCCGCGCGGGTAAGAGAGCTTTGCGCGCTCTTTTTCAGGCCCGTGTCTTTGAGCTGCGCCACCAGCTCACGCGAGGATAGCCCCAGCTGCTTGGCTAGGGCATATACGCGCGTTTTATCTTTCAGCTGACTGCGATCCAAGTTCTGCGCTAAAGACGCCGCCGCCTTGAGGTTTTCAGTTGTTTCTTGAGAGTTCTGTGCCACCATGTTCGGGCTTACTCCTGTACATCGTCCGTATCTGGCGCTACCTCGGGCGCAGGCACAGCATGGACTGTACCGCCGCCGCGCGAGGTATTTTGCGCGCTGTAAAAGTTTGTGGGTATTAAGTTATTACGCGTCTCGTACGCGCTAATGACCATTGTGTCACAGAAACGCGGTCAAGCTGGCAGGCGGTGTTATGTTGACAGGGTGGCAGAACTAGCACGAATCCCCGCCCGCGAGCTTGCGCAGTACCGGCAGCGCAATGAAATCCCTGTACGCTCGGCGCTTTATTTCGGCGTTCCTGCTGGATTTGCCATTGGATTCGCCAACACCGGCGTGGATTATATGCTGGTGGGAGCCGGTATTTTTGCCATCTTTGCGGTGCTGGGGTTAGTGCACCTCATCCGCAATTACCCGCGCGGCATCAACGCCGCGCGGGAGGAGTATCGCGAGGGCGACTATCCCACCATTGCCTATATCGCCCCGCTTATCCCCATCGCCGCGCCGCTGGCCATGGCCCCGCTGAGTGCAGCCGGGCTGGTGCCGGAGGTAGAACTTGCCCCGCCCATTGCCGGTGTCCTGTCGGGGGCGTGGTGGGCATGCGGCTTGCCTTTGGGACTGTGGGCGATGTTTTCCCAATCCTTTCGGATTGGCCGGCGGCGCATTAATAAGATTCTGGAAAAAGATCCGCTCGAAGGAGTAACCGAGGCTCGCCTAGAGCTTGCCGACGCCCACGTAGACACCCTCACCGCCCTCATAGCCGCCGGCGCGGTGCAAGGAAATACGGTCTCCGCTAGGGCCCTGTCCAAATTCATGCAGGTCGATCTCGACCTAGTGTGCAAGCACCTTGATGAATTGGCACAGGCGGGCCTAGTGAAACTTGACCGCATCGCCTTGCGCTCTGCGCCCAAAGACTGGAAAAACACCGTCACACCTACCGGGGTTCGTTGCCTCTATCAATTGGGCAGGCGTTAACGCGGCAAGCTTGTATCTCCCGGAAATAGCTTCGGCCCTATCCAGAGCATTACGTAGACGAGTCCGACGAGCACCGGAATCTCAATGAGAGGTCCGATGGTGCCGGCTAGAGCCTGCGCGGAAGCAACGCCAAAAGTGCCAATGGAAACCGCGATGGCTAATTCGAAATTATTGCCTGCTGCGGTAAAGGCCACGGAAGCGGATTGCGCGTAGTTCATTCCCACTAACTTCGCTACGCCCAGAGCTAAGAAAAACATCCCTACGAAGTAGATAACCAACGGGATCGCGACCTTGACCACCGCCGTGGGCTGCGCTACCAGCTGCTCTCCCTGCAGGGAAAATAGCAACACAATGGTATAAAGCAGACCAATCATCGCCAAGGGAGCAATTGCCGGAAGGAAGCGGTTTTCAAACCATTCGCGACCTTTGGCTTTCTCACCCCAAGCCCGCGAGAGCACACCAAGTAACAAGGGAACTCCCAAAAATACTAGGACCGCGGTGACGATAGACCAGAAAGAGAAATCCGCAGAGGTGGTATCCAGGCCTAGCCAACCAGGAAGAACCTGCAGGTAAAACCAGCCCATAACGCCAAACATAGCTACTTGGAAAACGGAATTAATAGCCACGAGAACAGCGGTGGCCTCTCGGTCGGCACAGGAGAGATCGGACCACACTAGGACCATTGCGATACAGCGGGCTAACCCAACAATAATCAGGCCGGTTCGCAGCTCGGGCTGGTCGGCAAGAAATATCCACGCCAGGGTGAACATCAATGCAGGCCCCACCAGCCAGTTCAACACGATTGACACCACCATCAAGCGGCCATCTGCGGCGATGTCCCGAGTCTTTTCATAGCGGACTTTCGCCAGGGGCGGATACATCATAACTAGCAGTCCTAGTGCAATCGGAAGAGAAATACCGCCCACCTCTAGAGCAGATAGGGCTTCTCCAATACCTGGCAGGAAGTGTCCGATCAATAGCCCCGCGGCCATGGCCATGATGATCCAGACGGGAAGGAATCTATCGAGAAATGACAATTTTGGGCGTTGCGGAACGGCCATGACTCTCCTTGCGCGACGAGGAATTCACATTTCAAGGCAGTACTTTAATCACCCATATTGATACTCGTCAATATAACAGAGTGCGAAGCAGCCTCTTTATACTGTGTGCATGGACTCCTCCCCTAGCAATGCCGATAACACCCCCGACGGGCAGTGCTGCTCCCTGAGCAGTGGTCCGCTCAGCCAGAGCGATTCCCTGCGCTTTTCCCAGCAATTTAAAGTACTTGCTGACCCTGCCCGCCTGCGCCTGCTGTCCATATTGTGCGATGAGGGCTGCGGCCCGATGAGTGTTACGCAGTTGACCGAGCTCTCTGGGCTTAGCCAACCGACGGTATCTCATCACCTCGGCAAGTTGAGGGAATCTGGCCTTTTAATCAAGCAGCAATCGGGCCGTACCGTTACCCATCGAGTGCAAAAGGAAGCCTTCAGCACACTGCGCCAATTACTCTCCTTCGATTAGGAGAGTTCCAGTCTTAGTCTGCGAAGTGAATGACCTCACGGGCGACGTCTTCCGCAACGATGGGAATGCCATACTGCTTCGCTTTCTTGGCTTTGCCCGATTGCGAGTCCGGGTCACCGGCGATGAGCACCTTGGTCTTTTTGGCTAGGCCGCCAATTTCCACGCCGTGCGCGGCAAAATACTCTTCCCATTCCGCAGTTGAGTAGGCCTTAGCGCCGGTAATGGTTACTCGCTCGCCAGCGCTCACCACAATGCCGCCCATGCTGGCGAGTCCGCCAATACTGCCGTCCTCATCAGAACCTTGCGGCGCCTCTTCACTAGGGGCACCATGCCGACCTTCTGCCTGTGGAGCGGTGTCGGGGTCTACGGCAGCCTCGATATCAGAAGCCGGGATCCCCAAGGCGCGGCCGGCAGAAGCCAGGATGGCGCGTTCCTCAGCCGTGACAACACCATCAGCCCAGGCTTCTTCAATCAGCAGCGTGATATAGGCTTCATGCAGCTCGCGCAGACCATGTTCATCGAGCCCATGTGCTTGAGCAAAGGCCAGCAATTGGGTTTGCTCGGTGGCGGAGAGGCGGCGGTCGAGCAAGGCGGCATCGAGAAGCTTGAAATAGTCTTCCGCAGCCGTATTCGATGGCGTCTCACGTTGTGCGACGAGCCCGGCGAACCAGCCGCCGTACTGTGCCGCTTGCTTGGCGGATTCCGCAGCTGCGCGGCTGAGAAGTGCCGGCTCCACCCAACCCGGGTGGGGTGCCAGGCTGCGATACAGCTGTTGCTCAGCCAAGCGCTCACTCATATAGTTCTCTTGGGCTGCCGGGGTATTGGCCAGGAAATGCTGGAATAGTTGCGCCGTGGCCATCGCATCCGCCAATGCGGAGTGTGCCAACTCATTATGAATTCCCAGATGGGCGCAGCAATCCCCCAGCTTCACCTTGGGAAGACCAAGATACCTGCGTGCCAATACGGCCGTATCGATCGCCGGCAAGGCCTCTTCAGAACAGGCGCGACAAGCCAGCAGCTCGGACTGAATAAAGGTCCGATCGAATCCCGCATTGTGAGCAACGAATATGCGGTCTTCGAGAGAATTAGCCAGCTTGTCCGCTACTTGCGCAAAGGTGGGCGCGCCTAGAACATCAGAGGCGGAAATGCCATGAATTTCCGTGGCCGCGATATGGCGTTGCGGGTTAATGAGCGTTTCCCAGGAATCCTGCACTGCTCCTTCCGGCGAGAGCTCCACGACGCCAATTTCAACGATGCGGTGCCCGTGCTTATAGGAAAATCCGGTGGTCTCAATGTCTACGACCGCGTAGCCGCGCATATGCGCCTCCCTACGTCTTGTTGAAAATAGTTCTTAGCCGCACCAGTGTAGCCGTGTTGTGCTCCTGCTCGCTGCCCATATAACGAGGGACCAGGTGACGCTATGAATAAAGCCCGAGCCGGTGGCTCGGGCTTAAGTGCGTACGAAACGCTATAAAGGCTTTAAAGGTTCGGGAACCAGATAGCGATTTCGCGCTCTGCGGACTCTGGTGAGTCAGAGCCGTGCACGATGTTCTCGCCAACGGTCAGAGCGAAGTCGCCGCGGATGGTGCCCGGGGTGGCCTTGGAAACTGGGTCGGTGCCACCGGCCAGCTGACGCCATGCCTCGATGGCACGCTCGCCCTCGACAACACCAGCGATAAGCGGTGCGGAGGTGATGAACTCGACGAGGTCACCGAAGAATGGCTTATCCTTGTGCTCCTCGTAGTGCTTCTCCGCGGTCTCGCGGTCAGCAACGCGCAGATCGAGCTCGGCCAGCTTCAGGCCCTTACGCTCGATGCGGGAGATGATTTCGCCTACGTGGCCGTTCTTTACGCCGTCCGGCTTGATGAGAATCAGTGTACGTTCAGTCATGCCCCACACTGTACCGAAACCGCACACATGCGTCGCGCGCTGGGGTATTCCTTTGGGGTAAAAGTGTGGGGTCCAGGGCTATGCGAGTTGTTTAACTATCTCTTCGGCGCGCCCCTGCGAAGTCCCTCTGAACCACAGGCGTACCTGGCCTACTGCGGCGCCAAACTGTCCATTAGCCAACAGGCGTTGCAGCTCCGCTCGCTGTTCCTTATCCAAATCCTCGAAGGTGGCTTCTTTGGCCGGTTCGAAGTTGCTCCGCAGGGCCAAAACCAGAAAAACGCCGCCAATAATGAGGGCGACTAGCGGTAGCCACGGCGTTCCCGTAGCGGCGCGGGCTACCACCGCGGCAACACAAGCGAGTGCGGCAAGGACGAGATAGAGAGTGCGCATGGCCGCCAGTCTATCGCGTCTTGGCCACTCGCCGAAGGCCGTCAAGGCTACCGTGCTATTTCTCGTTGAGGTGCTGCGTGGTGAGGTATCCGCGCTTCATACGGGCGATGAGGTTGCTGCGCAGGTATACGGCTAGCAGCCACTCCATGCCAAAGATGATGAAGATGGCGGCCACAGCCCAGTGGACCATAAAGCCCACAATGACGCACAACAGCTGCGCCCATACGATGACAGACAGCGCCCACTTCTTATTCATGAACGCGATCATCACGAGGTGGAATACCACTGCGGCGATGACAAAGCCGTAATTGAAGGGGGTCCACAAGGTACCGTCATACAGCTTGTACAGCATCGGCAGTGCGAAGGATAGGGCGAGCGCCTCCATGGTCAGGGAGCTGGCAATGACCATCCCGTTGAAGCTTTTAAGTGGGTCCTTGACTGGGGCTTGGCCCATGCCTAGGGGCCCGATCTCGCTTTCAGGGATATGTTCCTCGCGGCCGCGGGCACGGCTGCTGCGGGGCGGGCGGGGTTGGCGCTCTCCGCCTGGGTGGTGATTGTCGCGGCTCATGCAGGTTCCTTTCCAAACATCGCGCGGGCATCACCAGCGGTGACGACCGAGCCGGTGATGATAATGCCGGAGCCGGACTGGACCTCCGCGTCTTCGGCAAGTTCCACGGCCTGGGCATAGGCGCCGGGGAGATCGTCGGCAACGTGCACGCGCTCTTCGCCGTATATATCGCGGGCAGTTTCGGCCAACTCATAGGCGTCGAAGGCACGCGGCGAGGAGTTTTGGGTAATGACAACCTCGGTCAGATACGGCTCCAACGCGGTGAGAACTCCGGTCGCATCCTTATCCGCAAAGATGGACAGCACACCGATGAGGCGGGCGAAGTCGAAATCGCGGTCCAACGCTGCGCCTAAAGCCTTGGCGCCGTGGGGATTATGAGCGGCGTCAATAAACGTCGTGGGCGAGGTACGCACGCGCTCCAAGCGGCCGGGCGAAATTGCCTGGGCAAAGCCATTACGCACAGTCGCGATATCCAGCGAGTGGCCGGCAGATGCGCCGAAGAAAGCCTCCACCGCTGCAAGGGCCACGGCGGCGTTCTTGGCTTGGTGCTCGCCATGTAGGGGCATGAATATATCCTCATACAGGCCGCCGAGGCCTTGAATATTCACCTGCTGGCCGCCAACGGCAATGCGCGATTCGAGGGCGGCAAACTCGGAACCGGATCGAGCCACGCCTGCCTCGACGTCCACTGCCTGCTGCAGGATGACGCGCATAGCCTCCGGGTCCTGTTCAGCAATGACGACAATGTTTTCGTTCGGGGTCAATGGATCGTCGGCGTCTTCGCGTGGCTTAATAATGCCAGCTTTCTCGCCTGCGATTTCAGTGATCGTCTCCCCCAGGTAATCCGTGTGGTCCATGCCCACCGGGGTAATGACAGAGACATCCGCGTTGACCACATTGGTAGCGTCCCAACGTCCGCCAAGGCCGACTTCGACGACAGCGACGTCCACGGGGGCGTCGGCAAACGCAGCATAGGACAGGCCGACGAGGACCTCGAACTTAGACATAGGCACGTCCGATTCGGCATCGACCATTTCCACAAATGGCTTAATCTCGTGCCAGATGCGTACATAATCGCGCGGGTGAATGGGCTGGCCATCAATGCCGATGCGCTCAGTAACGCGCTGCAGGTGTGGGCTGGTTACCAAACCCACTCGGCGGTGGAAGGCACGCAAAAGCGAATCGACCATGCGCGCGGTAGAGGACTTTCCGTTGGTGCCGGCAATGTGGATGACGTCGAAAGAACGCTCGGGGTGACCGAGCAGATCCATGAGCATCTCGATGCGGTCGAGGGAAGGCTCAATCTTGGTTTCGGGCCAACGCTCGTTGAGTTCTTCCTCGACCTCCGCAAGGGCGCGTAGCTCCGCAGCGGAGACCTCCTGCGGAGCGGCCTCGTTGTACTCGTCCTCGCTGCCCATGCCCAAGTTGAGCGTCAGGCCCGACTCAGTGATTTCCACTGGGCCACCATCGGTGCCTTCTTTGAGGGCATCGACGATTTCAAAGTCCTCTGTATCCTTGTCCTTCTCCGCCACTACTTCAGGCCTTCCAAACGGCTGGTGATGCGCTCGACCTCTTCGCGGGCGATCTGCTGGCGCTGCTTAATCTTATTGACCACTTCTTCCGGCGCCTTGGACAGGAAGTTCTCATTGCCGAGCTTCTTGCCGGTTTGCTCCAGTTCCTTATTGGCCTTGGCCAGATCCTTTTCTAGGCGCTTGCGCTCAGCTTCTACGTCTACAGCACCGTGGGTATCTAGGGTGACCTCCACGGTGGCCTGGGAAAGGCGTACCTCGATAGAGGCGGAAGGATCGAAGTCCTCGCCTGGTGCGGTGGTATTAGCCAAGTTGCGCACCAGTTCTTCCTGGCCGGCCAGGTCGGCCGCGGCGAAGTCAAGGCGACCGGGAACCTTCTGAGAAGGCTTTACCCCTTGGTCAGAACGGAAGCGGCGCAGCTCAGTAATGAGCTTATCGGCATCCTCAATGCGGCGGGCGGCCACCTCATCCTTGGTGGCGCCACCATTGGTATCGGCAACGGTAGGCCACGGCGCCACAACGATGGACTCGCCGCCGGTCAAGGCCTTCCAGAGCACCTCGGTCACGAAAGGCATGGTCGGGTGCAGCAGGCGTAGGACGACGTCTAGCACGCGGCCCAGAACAATCTGGGTATTGCGGCCCTGCTCGCTGACACCATCACGCGGGATTTGGGTTTTGGCAATTTCCAAGTACCAGTCACATAGCTCGTCCCAGGTGAAGTGGTAGAGCAGCTCATTGGCCTTAGCAAACTGGTAATCATCCAGGTACGCATCCACCTTGGCGCGTACCTCTTCGGCGCGGTCGAGGATCCACCGGTCGGCGTCGCTAAGCTCCGCGCGGTTCGGCAGCGTAGCTACACCGGCGCCATTCATGAGCGCAAACTTGGTGGCGTTGAAGAGCTTGGTGGCAAAGTTGCGGGCAGCCGCGGCAGCATCAGAGCCCAATGGCAGGTCCACACCCGGGTTGGCCCCACGCGCAAGGGTAAAGCGCAGGGCGTCTGCGCCATAGTCGCGCACCCAATCCATCGGATCAATGCCATTGCCCAAAGACTTAGACATCTTGCGGCCCTGCTCATCGCGGACCAAGCCGTGTAGATACAGATCCTTAAATGGAACCTGCGGGCGACCATCGGTGCCCTCCCCCAAAAGCTCTGGGGTATGAGAGCCAGCGAAAGTACCGAACATCATCATGCGGGCTACCCAGAAGAACAAGATGTCATAGGCAGTGACCAGCACGTTGGTGGGGTAAAACTTCTCCAGATCCGGGGTCTTTTCCGGCCAACCCAGGGTGGAAAATGGCCACAGCGCGGAGGAGAACCAGGTATCCAATACGTCTGGGTCCTGCTCGTATCCTGCCGGTGGCTCCTCATCGGGGCCGACGCAGACGATGTCGCGCTGGCCGTCCTCGCCCTCCGGCCCGTACCAAATAGGAATGCGGTGACCCCACCACAACTGGCGGGAGATGCACCAATCGTGCATATCATCGACCCATTCAAAGTAGCGCGGCTCCAACGACTGTGGGTGCAAGGTGGTATCGTCTTCGCGCACAGCGTCACCAGAAGCCTTAGCCATCTTGGCCACGTCCACAAACCACTGCAGGGACAAGCGCGGCTCGATGGGTTCCCCGGAGCGCTCCGAGTGGCCCACAGAGTGGACGTACGGGCGAATTTCCTTGACAATGCGGCCTTGCTCGCGCAGTGCCTCGCGAATCTCCACACGGGCTTCCTCGCGGGTCAGGCCGTCGAAGCGGGTGCCAGTATTGGCAATGTGGCCGGTGGTATCCATGACCGTGGGCATGTCCAGGTTGTGGCGGGTGCCCATTGCGTAGTCATTCGGATCGTGTGCTGGGGTAATTTTCACCGCACCGGTACCAAATTCCATATCGACGTAATCGTCGGCGATGATCTTGAGTGTCAGGTCATCGCGGAATGGGTGCGGCAGCTCCTTGCCCACCAAGTCGGCGTAGCGCTCGTCGTCTGGGTGTACGGCAATAGCGACGTCGCCCAGCATGGTTTCCACACGGGTGGTGGCCACGATGAGGTGCGGTTCATCGTCGTTCAGCGAGCCATAGCGGATGGAGACCAGCTCGCCCTCGACGTCTTTGTACACGACCTCGATATCGGAGACGGCGGTCTCTAGCACCGGCGACCAGTTCACCAGGCGGTTGGCCTGGTAGATCATGCCCTCATCGTAGAGGTTCTTAAAGATGGTCTGTACGGCGCGCGAGAGGCCATCATCCAAGGTGAAGCGCTCGCGGGACCAGTCCACGGAGTCACCAATGGCGCGCATCTGGTTCTGGATGGTGCCGCCGTACTGCTTCTTCCATTCCCAGACCTTGCCAATGAATTCTTCGCGCTCATAGTCCCAGCGCTTCTTGCCCTCGGTCTCCTTGAGCTTGGCCTCGACCTTGGTCTGGGTAGCGATGCCGGCGTGATCGGCGCCGGGCAGCCACAGAGTGGCGTAGCCCTGCATGCGCTTGCGGCGGATAATGGAATCAATCAGCGTGTGGTCCAAGGCGTGGCCCATGTGCAGCTGGCCGGTCACATTCGGCGGCGGCAGCACGATGGAATAAGGCTCGGCCTCCGAATTCGCATCCGGGGTGAAGTAGCCCTTTTCTACCCAGCCCTCATAGAGGTCCTTCTCTACGGCCTGCGGCTCCCAAGACTTGGGCAGCGCATCGGCGCGGTTGGTACCAACTAATTGCTCATTATTTTGCTCAGTCACCTGGCCGATTCTACCTTGCACGTCAACCGGCTCAGCCAGGCAGGGTGCGCGCCGTGGCTAGAGCGCGCACCGAGTTTGTTTTAGAGCAGGTCTGCTACGGCCTCGCGCTCTTCACGCAGCTCAGCTACGGAGGCCTCAATGCGTTCCTTTTGGAACTCATTGAGCTCAAGTCCCTGCACAATTTCCCACTTCCCATCGCGGCAGATGGTGGGGAATCCACAGATGAGGCCCTTATCGACGCCGTAGGATCCATCCGATGGCACCGCCGCAGTGCGCCAATCCTGAGTGCCATGAATCCAGTCATGCATATGGTCCACGGCTGCCGAGGCCGCCGAGGCGGCCGAAGAGCTGCCACGCACCTCAATAATCTCGGCACCGCGCTTGGCTACCTTGGGGATCATTTCTTCGCGGTACCACTCTTGGTCCACCTCGGCATTGGAGAAAGTGATATCCGGGAACTGGCTGGCGGAGTGGTTGCCCCAAACCGCCACCTTGGTGAAATCGGTGGTTGATTTTCCGGTTTTCAACGCCAGCTGGCTCAGGGTGCGGTTATGGTCCAAGCGCATAAGGGCATTGAACTGGGAGTCATCCAGATCCGGGGCGTTATTCGCGGCGATAAGCGCGTTCGTATTAGCCGGGTTGCCCACCACGAGTACGCGGACATCGCGCGCTGCATAGTCATTAATGGCCTTGCCCTGCGTAGTGAAGATGGCACCATTGGCCTCCAGCAGGTCGGCGCGCTCCATGCCTTTGCTGCGCGGACGGGCGCCCACCAGGAAAGCGGCGGAGGTGTTCTCAAAAGCTTCTCGCACATCATCGGTCACCGTAATGGAGTTAACCAATGGCAAAGCGGAGTCATTGAGCTCCATGGCTACACCCTGGGCCTTGCCTACTGCAGCGGGGATTTCTAGCAGCGCTAGGTCAACCGGGGTGTCCTTGCCGTATACATCGCCGGCAGCGATGCGCCACAACAGCGAATATGCAATATTGCCGGCAGCGCCGGTGACGGTGATCTTGACGGGCTGAGTCATGGTGTAAAGCCTCCTTGGTGGCTGTGACAAGGGCGGCACTCGCGAGCCAGCCTGCTCGCACCGCCACGGAATGTATCCATCCCCGAGCTTAGCCCCACCACCGCCTTCAGCGCTGTGATTCTAGTCCCCCTCTTTTAGAGGGATAATGCAGCGAACTCGCGTTAAATTACCCCCGTTTACCTACGAATTAACGCCCCCAATGGGCCAGAAACTCCCGCACGGGGTGATCAATCGGGCATGATAGGAAAAGGAAAAGCGGGGTACTACCCCGCGCTGCACACCCTGGTGGCATCGGGTTTGCTTACTCCCGCACCGATAGATAACAGTTCACCGCGCCACTCGCGCGCCGCAAGAATTGAGGATTTACGCAATGAGCACTGAGAATACTGACCCACTGCAAGCTGCAGACCAGGCGGATTCTCCCCATGCTGCCCACGCGGAATCCGTCAGCATTGATTCCGTGGTCGACGTTGCGATTAAGCATTTTTCCAGCCTTGGTTTTGCAGAGACCAAGCTGGAGACCATCGCTCAGGAATCCGGCATGTCTAAGCGCATGATTCACTATCACTTTGGTGATAAGAAGGGCCTGTATTTGCGGGCGTTGAGTACCGCTGCGCAGCGCCTCAACCCGCTCGAGGATGACCTGGAAATCGATACCGCGGTTCCCGTCGAGGGCGTGCGCAAGTTGGTGGATTGGCTCTTCCGCGAGCGCGTTGCCAACCCTGAGGCCATCCGCATGCTGGTATGGGAATCCAACCAGCAGATTGTGGACCCAGCTCAACAGGCTATTGCCGACGTCGCCGGGGTCGCCCTTCACCTCGACCGCCTGCTGCTTTTGGGCCAAGACGCCGGAGCCTTCCGCCCAGGCATTTCCGCCAATGACATCTTCACCCTGATTTCCTCATTGACTGTGTACCGCGTGACCAACCAGGTAATGGTGGAAAACATGCTGGGCGTAAATTTCAATTCCCAAGAAAATATCGACGGTATGCATAGGCTTACCGTCGATGCTGTGCTGGCGTTTTTGACCGCCAATATCCCTGACTCGGGCCACGAGTCCTACCTCACCTCCTCCTCGTTCGATACCAAGGAGGGCGACGAGGCCTCGCCGCAGGATATCTATAACGAGGAGAACTAGCGCGGGCCCCGGCTACAAGGCCCGCACCTTACTTTGCCAAGGCCCGCCGACAGGCACTTTGAAGGCCGGTGCCTAGGCAGCTGCCGCTTAGGCAGACTCCTTCGCCTCATCCTTATAGCTAAACTGCGGCTCCGCGCCTTCGGTGACACACTCTGGGGTGATATGTACCGTCGCGATATCTTCGCGGTCCGGCAGGTCATACATCACTGGTACCAGCAGCTCTTCCATGATGGCGCGTAGGCCACGCGCACCCGTCTTGCGCTCCAAGGCGAGCTCCGCGATGGCGCCCAACGCCGCCGGCTCGATGTCCAATTCACAATCATCCATCTCAAACAGGCGGCTATACTGCTTGACCAAGGAGTTCTTCGGCTCGGTAAGCACCTTGACCAAGGATTCACGGTCCAGGTTATCCACAGTGGCCACGACGGGCAGGCGGCCGATGAACTCTGGAATAAGGCCAAACTTCACTAGGTCCTCAGGCCGCACCTGGGCGAAGAGATCGACCTTCTCGCGCTCGTCCTTGGTATCCAAGTTGGCGCCAAAGCCCACGCCCTTCTTTCCCACTCGATCCGCAATGACCTGGTCTAGCCCCGCGAATGCGCCGGCGACGATGAACAAGATATTGGAGGTATCCAGCTGGATAAACTCCTGATTCGGGTGTTTGCGTCCACCCTGCGGGGGAATGGCCGCCACGGTGCCTTCCAAGATCTTTAGCAGGGCCTGCTGTACACCCTCACCGGAGACGTCACGGGTAATGGACGGATTTTCAGACTTGCGGGAAATCTTGTCCACCTCGTCGACGTAGATAATGCCGCGCTGGGCGCGCTCCACGTCAAAATCGGCCGCTTGCAGCAGTTTCAGCAGGATATTTTCCACATCTTCGCCCACGTAGCCGGCCTCGGTGAGGCTGGTGGCATCAGCGATGGCAAAGGGGACATCGAGAAGCCGGGCCAAGGTCTGCGCCAAGTAGGTCTTACCGGAACCGGTAGGACCCAGCATCAAAATATTGGACTTAGAGATCTCCACCTCATCGCCCTCGGCCTTTTTGCGGCGAGCTTCCAACGCCGCCGACTCCTCTGCCTTGATGCGCTTGTAGTGGTTATAGACCGCAACCGAGAGGACGCGCTTAGCCTTGTCCTGACCAATGACGTATTTATCCAGGAAGGCGGAAATCTGCGAGGGCCGAGGCAGGCGGACCTCTGCGTCGGATGATTCCTGTGCCTGCTCCTGGCCCAGTTCCTCTTCGATAATCTCATTGCATAGCTCGATGCACTCATCACAGATGTAGACACCGCCGCCGGCGATGAGCTTTTTCACCTGCTTCTGACTCTTGCCACAAAAGGAACACTTGAGCAGGTCAGCGCTTTCTTGCATACGTGCCATTAAGTTCTTTCACACTCGCTTTTCGTACCGCTATCCACAGTTGGAAGGACAATTTTACCCCTCCGCGCGGCTTCATCTTCATCTATTTCTACCTTAGTAAATCAACCCGACAGGCCCTTCATTCATTCCCTTCCGCGTGGCGAATTTCCCAGACTTTTCCTGCTCTTGCGGCCTAAACTAGAAGGCGAAATCACCCTCGTTCCACCCCTTTTAGGATTAGGAGCAGCATGTTCGATCTCATGGGCCGCGTAGCCATTGTCACCGGCGGTGCTTCCGGTATTGGCCGCGGCATCGTCGCCTCACTACGAGAGGCCGGTGCCACCGTCATTATCGCCGATATTGATCTAGACCGCGCCACTGCAACAGCCGCGGAGCTAGGCGCCAGTCCCCTGCGCGTGGACGTCACCGACCGCGCTTCAGTCCAAGAAATGTACCGCCAGGTCAGCGCCGAACATGGCGGCTTCGACATCGTCTGTTCTAATGCCGGCGTCTTCCCTAATTGCCCACTGGCAGAGATGAGCGATGAACAATGGGAAGCCATGTTTGCCATCAATACCCACGGCACCTTCAAGGTGGTCCAAGAAGCACTCCCCTACCTCAAAGAACGCCGGTATGGGCGCATCGTGATTACTACTTCTATCACCGGCTCGCACACGGGCTTTCCAGGCTGGGCACATTACGGCGCCTCCAAGGCTGCCCAGCAGGGATTTATGCGTTCGGCCGCGCTCGAAGTAGCCGGCGATG
This sequence comes from Corynebacterium yonathiae, assembly GCF_027570195.1. GTDB lineage: Bacteria > Actinomycetota > Actinomycetes > Mycobacteriales > Mycobacteriaceae > Corynebacterium > Corynebacterium yonathiae. Next base: position 44,476 of record NZ_JAKMUZ010000017.1, on the reverse strand, counting down.
GCATCACCATCAACGGCGTCCTGCCCGGCAATATCCTCACCGAAGGGCTCGAGGCCCAAGGCCAAGAGTACCTCGATCAGATGACGCGGTCGGTGCCCCTTAACCGTCTTGGTACTCCACGCGATATTGGCAATGCCGCGGCCTTCCTTGCTTCAGAAGAGGCGGGCTACATCACCGGCCAAACCCTCATTATCGACGGCGGACAACTCCTACCCGAAACCCCCGAGGCCATCCTGCCACCCCGTAATTAGCCGCGCTTGCCGACGTCCACCGTGCCCCACATAGCACGAGGCCCCTTGCTACACAGCGCGTGTAACAAGGGGCCTCATGGGGATTTCATTCAGTAGCTGCCTATTGCAGCCAGTCGAAGTCGAGCAGGAAAAGTTCTGCATCGAGCATCTCAAGTTCATCCGGTGCATGACCGGTAACGGTTTCTAGTGCCTCTGCAACGTCTTTGGTCGTAGCAGGAGTCTTATCAGCGTCAAGCAGGGTTTCTGCCACCAAAGCACGAACTGGAGCTTCCGAAATGGTGTCCAGGCCGGTACCAGTGGTGGAGCTCTTGAACGCATCAGCGATGCCGTCCATCAAAGAACGCATCATGTTCATTTCTCACACCTCCATGTGGCTTTCTCTCTGTTTGATACAGAGGAATATACGCGACATACCCTCGTTAGGCAACCCTTTGGTCGCTTTAAGTTAACTTTTTGTTAACTTAAAGAAAGTGTGTCGCACGCCACATTAGAGGTTTACCCCCAAGGGAGGACAATGACTTAGAGGTCGCCAAACGGCGTGAAGCCAAAGTAGTGGTCCAGCGTATCGCGGGCAATCCACATGATGGCCACCAGGATAACTACGGCCAGCACCGCATAGACAGTCCAGCCAAGCACCTTCATCTGAGGGCTTGCAGGGGTATCGCCAACAACGACGCCGTTGTCGTCGCGAATGGGGTCACCGGTCATACACCGCATGCCCAAGGAGAAAAGTAGCGGAATGCCAGCACCGAAGACCAACGCCAAGCCTGCAACGTGAATGAGGGACTGGAAGATTTCTGCAGCAGTCATGGTTTAGCGCTCCTCTTGAACAGTAGACGGCGCGGAGGCATCCTCCGCATTGGTAGCGGACACTGGTGCGGCGCCGGCAGCAACTGGCTCCTTGCGGTCAGAGCCCGCACCCATGGAAGAATCCACGGACTCGGAGTTTGGTTCCCAGTCGTTGTTGACGTTGGAAGCATCCACCGGGCTCATGCGGGAACGGATGACAATGAGCGCGGCCATTGCCAGCAGCAAGACGAAGTCCACGATGGCACCGGTTGCGACGTTGGTGAAGGAGGAGACGCCGTGTGCCAACCACCAGGTAGCAAAGCCCACGAACGCAGCGCACGGCAAGGTGATGAGCCATGCGGACACCATGCGCATGGCAACACCCCAGCGAACCTCAGCACCGCGGCGCCCCAGGCCGGTACCCAGAATGGAACCGGTGGACACGTGGGTGGTGGACAGTGCCATACCACCGGTAGCAGAGGTGAGGATGATGGCTGCAGAAGTAGCTTCAGCGGCCATGCCCTGTGGGGACTCAATCTCCACCAGACCCTTGCCCAGGGTGCGGATAACGCGCCAGCCGCCGGACAGAGTGCCGGCCGCGATAGCCACAGCACAAGAAACGATAACCCAGGTTGGAATGCGGGCGCCTGCAACCGCATGCCCAGAGGCAACCAGCGCCAGGAAGATAACGCCCATGGTCTTCTGTGCATCGCCAGCGCCGTGCGCCAGGGACACCAGGCACGCAGTGACGATCTGACCGTGGCGGAAGTGCTCGTTCTTAGCCTTATTCGGGATGGTGTTGGTTACCCAGTAGATAAGGAACGTGGCACACGCCGAAACCAGCGCCGCGATGATAGGCGAGGCAACGGCCGGGATAATGATCTTGCCGGCAATGGAGGACCACTCCACGCCAGCCGAGCCCATCGCAGCGAAGGCGGCACCAATAAGGCCACCGAACAAGGCGTGGGAGGAACTGGACGGCATACCCAGCAACCAGGTGAACAGGTTCCAGATGATGCCGCCGATAAGGCCAGTGAAGACGACCATCAACAGTGCCTGGCCGTCGGTATCAGCGGCGGCGCCAGACAGGTCGTAGGAATCAAGGTTAACAATGCCCTTTGCCACGGTCGCAGCAACATTGACCGAAAGGAAGGCACCCACAAGGTTAAGCGCTGCGGAGATGGCTACCGCGGTAAAAGGCTTCAAAGCACCAGTGGCAATGGACGTAGCCATCGCGTTGGCAGTGTCATGAAATCCGTTCGTAAAGTCAAAGGCAAGGGCGGTCACCACCACAATGCCGAGGATAATCAGAGTCGCTGTCACAGCGTTGGCCCCTTGGAAAGAAAAGATGAACACGGTACGCATCTGCGGCGCCTTCACACGTCGCGGACGAAATGCAGATTACTCCTGCACCTATCCGCAGACAATTGCTTTTCTTTAACATTTCCTTTGGTTAACCTTTTGTTAACCTGCTGGGGCTCAGAATCGAGCCCAAGAGAATTCCAAAGGGATAAAATTTCCCCAGCTAATGCCAATTAAATGCCCCCACCTCCCCTGCTTAACCCGAGTGATAAAAACCACTTAGGGAGTTATGCCAACATCACGCCGACATACCTCCCATTTAAGGGTGTTTTACAGCATCTAGCGGAAGGTGGAAAATTTCTTTACCACCCAGCGGCTTAGAACAAGCAGGATGGCACCCAACACGATGGATACAACACCAAGGGAGATGAAGAAGGTATTCTCCGCGCCTGCATCATCCGGGTTATAGAAGCTAGCCAAGGAGCCGGCCAGCGAGGTACCCATAGCCACCGCCATCATCCACACCGCCATCATGCGGGACGGGAACGCCACCGGCGCCACCTTAGTAGCTAGGGCATTGCCCACCGGCGACAGTAGAAGTTCCGCCATGGTGAAAAGGAAGAGGATGAAAACGATGACAAACATCGGGGTGGAGTTCGCTTCCGCACCCGAGAAAGGAAGGAAGAAGAACAAGGAGATGCCGATGACGATATTGGCTACGCCGAACTTTACTGGGGTGGACCACTGCCTATCCCCTAGCTTCGTCCACATCGTTGCAAAGACTGCGGAGAAAATAACGATAAAAATTGGGTTAATGGACTGCACCAGTGATGGCGGGATTTCCCAACCAAACATGTGGCGGTCCAAGCGCACATCCGAATAAATCGTCATCACGGTGAACTGCTGCTGGAAGATGCCGAAGAACAAAACGCCGGAAACGAACAGCGGGATAAAGCCGAGCAGGCGGTTCTTTTCCTCGCGGGTCACCAACTTCGAGGTATACATTTGGCCCCACAAATAGATTGCAGCTACAAGAGCCACCGCGGTGACAATATTGGACAGCCAATCAACCTGAATAGCGCCGGTAGCCAATGCCACCACCATGACCACGACCACGGCGGCAACTGCCACCACCCCCATAAGTAGCTGCTTGGAGCTAGCCGGGTTTGGAACCTCGTGCCCCGCGTCCTTAATAGTGGTCTTGCGCATCAGGGAGTACTGAATCAGGCCGAGCGCCATGCCGACTGCCGCGATACCGAAGCCCCAATGGAAGCCCTGCCAGCCCCACAGAGCGGTGGTAAGCAGCGGACCAACAAGAGCACCGATATTGACACCCATATAGAAGATGGAGAAGCCACCATCACGGCGCGGGTCGTCCCGGCTGTACATGGAACCAAGCACGACCTGTGCAGTGGTCTTAACGCCACCAGACCCAACCGCAATAAGAACCAAGCCAATCGCCAACCCCGTAACCGCAGGGATAAACGCCAACGCGAGGTGGCCAGCCATCACCATGACGGCTGAGTAAAACAGTGTGCGCTCTGCACCCAGCACACGGTCAGCGACAAGAGAAGCCAACAAGCAGGCCATATATACTAAGCCGCCATAGGCGCCGACGATGGACGTCGCGTCCGCTCGATCTAGACCTAGGCCACCATCGGTAGTGGCGTAATACATGTACAGCAGGACTAGGGCCTGCATGCCGTAGAAGCTAAAGCGCTCCCACATTTCCACGCCAAAAAGGTTGGCCAAGCCCCAAGGGTGGCCAAAGAATGTGCGCTCGCCGCTCTGCGGCACGGGCGCAGCAGCCTGGGCCGCCGCGTCAGATGTGTGTTTCTCCATAAAAACATATGACCACTTAGAGGCCTAAATCACAAATCGGTCGTTATAGGTTTAGTGTCGCATGACAGAAATGTACCTAACGGCCTGCAGGAATTGCATGAAGAGAGGTACCCCATTCGGGTGCAGCACGAGTCAGCAGCACACCCCCTTCCCTGCATTAAAAGCAGAAAACCCCTGCCATACAACTGGAATGCAGGTTGCATAGCAGGGGCCACGTGAAATGCGTTATTCCAAATTATGCATTGAGCTTGCGGTAATCAAAGACCGTATCGATGATGCCGTACTCAACGGCTTCCTGAGCGGTCAGGATCTTGTCGCGGTCAGTATCAATGCGGATCTGCTCAGCGGTACGACCAGTGTGCTCAGACAGGGTAGTTTCCATCAGCTTACGCATGCGCTCAATCTCAGCGGCTTGGATCTCCAGGTCAGAAACCTGGCCCTGGGTACCCTGCGTTGCCGGCTGGTGGATCAAAACGCGGGAGTTTGGCAGCGCAGCACGCTTGCCTGGTGCACCCGCCGCCAAGAGCACAGCCGCTGCGGAAGCAGCCTGGCCCAGGCACACGGTCTGCACATCGGGTCGCACGTAGCGCATGGTGTCATAGATAGCCATCAACGCGGTGAAGGATCCACCAGGCGAGTTGATGTACATGGTGATATCGCGGTCCGGATCCTGGCTCTCCAAGACCAGCAGCTGCGCCATGATGTCATTGGCGGAAGTGTCATCTACCTGGGTACCCAAGAAGATAATACGCTCTTCAAAAAGCTTGGAGTATGGGTTTGTTTCCTTAGTGCCCTGTGCGGACTGCTCAATGAAGGATGGCAGAACGTAACGGGAACTTGGCATCTGGGACTGATTCATAGTGATTTCTCCTTATTCCCTAGTTGCTCAGCGGGCCGTTGACGGACTCGATGACGTGGTCAACAATGCCGTAATCCTTGGCCTGCTGTGCGGTCATCCAACGGTCACGATCAGAGTCCTTGGTGATCTGCTCAAAGGTTTGGCCGGTGTGCTCGGCAATGAGCTCAGCCATCTCGCGCTTGGTTTGCGCAAACTGTTCAGCCTGGATAGCGATATCTGCGGCAGTACCGCCCACGCCTGCGGAAGGCTGGTGCATCATGATGCGTGCGTGCGGCAGGGCAAAGCGCTTGCCCTTGGTACCGCCGGAAAGCAGGAACTGGCCCATGGAAGCTGCCAGACCCATACCGTAGGTGGCGATATCGCACGGCGAGTACTTCATGGTGTCGTAGATGGCCATGCCCGCAGTGACAGAGCCACCCGGGGAGTTGATGTAGAGCGAAATGTCGCGAGTGGGGTCCTCGGCGGACAGCAGGAGGATCTGGGCGCACAGCTTGTTCGCAATCTCATCATCGACCTGGGTTCCCAGGAAGATAATGCGCTCGCGCAACAGGCGCTCGTACACGCTATCGCTCAGATTCATACCCGTAGACGACGAGTTCATTGAAATCTTCTCAGACATTAGTGGTTCTCCTTCAAGTGAAGAATGCTTTAACTGGCCCCACCTTACCGGCATTTCTCTCAAACTTGGCCTCTGTTCGCTATGAGCGTTGGGCCACAGCGCCAAAGGCGCACACGGAAGCTGGGTTAACATTTACTCATGTCTATTTCCGAGCTGTCCACCAGTACCCAGAACTATTTGAAAGCTATCTGGGGGCTAAAGGAATGGTCATCCGAGCCCGTTACCGCCACGCTTATAGCGAAACAGCTGGGACTCAAGCTCTCCTCGGTTTCCGATGCAGTGCGCAAAATGGCGAAGCAAGGGCTCGTGTCACACACGCCCTATGGCTCTGTGGAGTTAACCGAACTTGGCAGGCAGTACGCATTGGTCATGGTGCGCCGTCACCGATTGCTTGAGTCTTTTTTGGTTCAAGCATTGGGCTACACCTGGGACGAAGTCCATAATGAAGCCGAAAATCTCGAACACGCGGTGTCTGACATGCTCATAGAACGTGTGGATAAGTTCCTTGATTACCCCACTAGGGATCCGCACGGCGATCCTATCCCTACGGTTGATGGACAGATCACTATCCCCAGTGCGCATCGCCTCACCGACAGCGGTGCACAATCGCAGGTGACCGTGGAACGCATTTCTGATTCCGACCCACAACTGCTGAAGTTCCTTGAAGAGCGCGGCATTGTCACTGGGGCTGTTCTTAGCACGCGCGAGGGAGCGCCCTTTTCAGATTCTCTCGAAATACAGGTGGCCGGCGGCACTCAGTGGGTAGTACTTGGACGCCCAGCTACCGACGCAGTGTTTGTAGCACACCACAACCTTTAGACATTCCCCTTTGCATTAATCCTGCTCTCACCTGCCCTTTTCAAAACTACGTTAGACCGTAGTTGCAACTACGGCATTGCGTAGTTAGTATTTTCGAATATCACCTATCCCACTTATGGCTAAGGCCAGAATGAGCAGGATTGCCATGTCAGACTCACCAGATTTGGTGTACTTTTCCAGCGTTTCAGAGAACACGAAAAGATTCGTCGAACGCTTAGATAGACCCGCGGTGCGCATTCCACTGCGCCCCAAGAAAACCGGGATGATCCAGGTTTCACACCCGTACGTACTCATCGTTCCCACCTACGGCGGCGGCTCGCTCAAGCGCGCAGTCCCCAAACAGGTCATCGACTTCCTCAATGACCCAATCAACCGCTCCTTTATCCGGGGCGTTATTACCTCAGGGAATACCAACTTCGGAAGTGCTTACTGCGTCGCCGGACGCATCATTTCCGCCAAGTGCCACGTACCGGAGCTGTATCACTTCGAGCTTCTCGGCACCCAGAAGGACATCGCCGCCGTAAAGCAGGGCCTTCAGAAGTTTTGGGAGCAGCAAAAGCAGCTAACGATGACACCCCATTAATCCCCCACAAGATGAAGAACACATCCGCATCACACAGATTGGAAAACACAATGTGGCCTCTTGATGCCACCCCCACACAGACTATTGGCGCTACGCCCCGCACCGCTTCAGCAGACAATGCCGGCGGTGTCGGCAAGCGCAAGAGCTACCACGCACTCAACGCGCAGCTGAACTTGTTCGACGCTTCTGGAAAAATCCAGTTTGACAAGGACATTCAGGCAGCACAAGACTATGTCACGCACCATGTCGCTCCCCGCATGCATCAGTTCGATTCCACCAAGCAACGCTTGGAATGGTTGGTTGATAACGAGTACTACGAGCGGGATTTCCTTGAGCTTTATGATGACGCCTTTCTGTGCGCCATGTACGACAGAGCACATCGAGTTAAGCATCAGTTCCGCACCTTCCTCGGCGCATTTAAGTTCTTCACTTCATATGCACTGAAAACCTTTGATGGCTCCCGATTCCTAGAAGGCTACGAAGAACGCGTCGCCACCACAGCTTTATACCTTGCACAGGGCGACGAAGAGCTCGCAGAAAAGCTGGTGGATGACATCATGACCGGACGCTTCCAGCCCGCCACCCCTACTTTTCTCAACGCAGGCAAAGCCCAGCGCGGCGAAATGGTCTCCTGCTTCCTCCTGCGAATCGAAGACAATTTGGAGAGCATTGGCCGCTGCGTGAACTCTGCACTGCAACTATCAAAGCGCGGTGGTGGAGTGGCCCTGTTGCTGAGCAATCTGCGCGAATCCGGAGCCCCGATCAAAAAGATTGAGAACCAGGCTTCCGGCGTAGTCCCAGTCATGAAGATTCTCGAAGATAGCTTCAGCTATGCCAACCAATTGGGCTCCCGGCAGGGCGCTGGAGCCGTCTACCTGCATGCGCACCATCCAGATATTCTTCGCTTCCTGGATACCAAGCGGGAAAATGCCGATGAGAAAGTCCGCATCAAGACTCTTTCGCTGGGGGTTGTTATTCCAGATATAACCTTCCGTCTGGCCAAAGAGAACAAGGATATGCATCTTTTTAGCCCGTATGACATCGCTCGCGAGTACGGCGTAGCCATGTCTGACATGTCCATCACCGAGTACTACGACGAGCTGGTTGCCAATCCGCGAATCTCTCACACGACCATTAAGGCCCGCGAGTTTTTCACCACGCTGGCTGAGCTTCAGTTTGAATCCGGATACCCCTACATCCTCTTTGAAGATACGGTCAACCGCGCTAATCCCCTCAAAGGACATATCAATATGTCCAACCTGTGTAGCGAAATCCTCCAGGTCAACACGCCATCGACCTACGGAGCTTCGGGTGACTACACCACCGTTGGCCAGGATATTTCCTGCAATCTAGGTTCGCTCAACATTGCGAAGGCTTTTGAATCGCCGGACTTCGGGGAGACCGTCGAAACCGCAGTGCGTGCCCTCACGAAGGTTTCAGACCTGACGAATATCGAAGCTGTTCCCTCCATCGCTCACGGAAATGCTTCCATGCATGCCATTGGTCTGGGCCAAATGAATCTCCACGGCTTCCTTGCTTCACAGCGTATTCCTTATGGCTGCGCCGAGGCACTGGACTTTACAAATATCTATTTCCTCACGGTGACCTACCATGCGCTCCGCGCATCCCATGCACTCGCGGTTGAAAAAGGTCAACGATTCACAGGCTTCGAAGAATCCACCTATGCCACTGGCGCCTACTTTGACAAATACATCGACCAAGACTGGGCGCCAGCCACTGAACACGTAAAACAGCTCTTCCACGAAGCAGGCGTGCAGATCCCTCAACGCGAGGATTGGCTACGGCTCAAGAATCAAGTGATGCAAGACGGCATCTACAACGCCTACTTGCAGGCAGTTCCACCCACTGGATCAATTTCCTACATCAATGACTCCACCGCGTCCATCCACCCAATTGCCTCCAAAATTGAAATACGCAAGGAAGGCCGCTTGGGGCGCGTGTACTACCCCGCGCCGGAAATGACCAACGACAACCTGGAGTATTTCGATGACTCCTACGCCGTGGGATACGAAAAAATCATCGACACCTACGCCATGGCCACCCAACACGTGGACCAAGGGCTTTCCCTGACCTTGTTCTTTACCGCTGATACCACCACGCGGGACATCAACAAGGCACAAATCTATGCCTGGAAAGCCGGAATCAAGACCCTCTACTACATCCGTTTACGCCAATCCGCGCTCCAAGGAACCGAGGTCGAAGGCTGCGTCTCCTGTGCTTTGTAGGAGCACGGTCCTCCCCCTTGTCCACAACCATTCACTCAGAAAGAAAGAAGCTATGTCGTCAACATCGAATAGTGCTGAACTAACCAGCATTTCAGTTACTCCGCCGAGCTACCGGCATGATCCTTCAGCCCGCATCCGCGCCATCAATTGGAACCGGGTGAGCGATGACAAGGATCTTGAAGTGTGGAACCGTCTAACCGCCAACTTTTGGTTGCCAGAGAAGGTCCCGCTTTCTAATGATCTCCCGGCGTGGCAGAAGATGACACCCGAGGAACGCAACCTCACCATGCGGGTGTTCACGGGACTCACCACCCTGGATACTGTCCAGGCCACCGTGGGTGAAATCTGTCAGATTCAAGATGCCCGCACCGAACACGAGGAGGCCGTGTATACCAACATCGCCTTCATGCAGTCAGTCCATGCCCGTTCATACTCTTCAGTGTTTTCTACCCTGAGCAGTACAAAGGAAATTGATGAAGCATACCGCTGGGCGGTGAATAACGACCTTCTCCAGGCACGCGCCAAGAAAGTTCTCGCGCACTATTTTGGGCCGGATCCACTCAAACGCAAGGTGTCATCGACGTTGCTTTCCTCGCTGCTTCTCTACGCGGGTTTCTATCTTCCCTTGCACTTTTCTGTCCACGCCACCCTGACAAATACGGCAGACATGATCCGCCTCATTCTGCGTGACAAGGCAGTGCACGGCTACTACTCGGGTTACAAATATCAGCGCGGTCTGGAATCCACGACCCCGCTACGGCAGAAGGAGATGCATGATTTCACCATTTCTTTGCTCGAAGAGCTTTATGCACTAGAGCTGGACTATTCCGGCGAGCTATATGAGCCTTTGGGACTCATGGATGATGTAGCCGTGTTCGTTCGCTATAACGCCAATAAGGCACTCATGAATTTGGGCTACCCGGATTATTTCCCGCCCGAAGAAACGGAAGTGAACCCAGAAATCCTCGCGGCCTTAGCCCCCGGAGCAGATGAGAACCATGACTTCTTCTCCGGATCTGGTTCCTCCTATGTCATTGGCACTGCTGAAGAAACGAGTGATGATGACTGGGATTTCTAAACCTTTTCCGCGACCGGACCAAGGAAGCTGGCTTGAGACCATCGCGCTGTTTGAAGCCATCCGCGAAGGAAACCAACCCGCAGCCATGCGGCTGTTGAATACATCCGCCGCACGAGAGGCCGTCCTCGGGGGGGGCTTCTAGGACTCATCGAACTGTACTTCCACCATGAAGAAGGAGACAAAGTAGATGGCTTCCTCACCGCCGCCCACGCTGCCGGCCCACCACCGGCCTTTGGCTGCAAGCCTTTTCTCCCTTGACCACGTCTCCCTACACCCAACTAAGAAAGAAGGTTTACCATGACCACCCCACGTATCAGCGTTATCGTCGGCAGCCTGCGCCGAGAGTCATTTGCACGCAAGATTGCACACGAGGTGCTCACGATGATCCCTGAAGGCTACGAGGCAAACATCGTGGAAATCCGTGACTTGCCGCTCTATGACTTCGACTACGATGACCCCGCCGTCACGGACAAGCCCACTCCGGCTGAGTACACCACCTTTCGCGAGACCATCAAGAACTCGAGCGGGATCCTCTTCATTACGCCAGAGAACAACCGCACTATCCCTGCCTGCCTCAAAAACGCAGTGGACATCGGCTCTAAACCCAACTCAGATGTGGCGTGGAAGAACCTTCCCGCAGGTATCATTAGCCACTCTGTAGGCCGCATGGGCGGCTACAGTTCACAGAAGAACCTTCGCCTCGCTCTGTCCTACTTCGACATGCCGCTCCCTGGTCAGCCCGAAGTATTTCTGGGCCAATCCCCCACCCTTTTCGAAGAGTCCGGACATCTCAATCAACGTACCGCAGACTTTGTCAAGGATTACGTTATGCGCTTCCTGCAGTTGACCGACGAGGCCTTTAGAGCCAAGAACGGCTAGCGGTATCCCCAGCCAACACACATCACGCCCTCTTCGAAGTACTCAAAGACTCCTAGGGGGCGTTCACAATGGCACAAACCCCGGATTCAGGCTCATCCTTGAGTTACCTGAATCCGGGGTTTCATGCGCGCTCGCCACCACACATGTGGCAGCAGCGCGTTACAAGCGGGAGATTACTTCTCCTCGGAAGCTTCTGCAGCGTCCTCTTCTTCGATTTCACCGAAGTACTGGTCAACGTCTACATCGTTGCCCTCTTCATCCTTGACGGTGGTGCGGCAGATAGCGGCAGCCAGTGCCTTACCACGGCGCACGTCAGAGAAAAGATTTGCGATCTGGCCGTTGGACTGCAGCTGCTGGATGAACTGGTTCGGGTCCATGCCGTAGGACTGAGCGGTGAACAGGATGTGGTCGGTCAGCTCCTGCTGGGAAACTTCCGGCTCTTCCTTCTCTGCTACAGCGTCAAGGAACAGCTGGGTGCGCACGGACTCTTCTGCCTGCTCGCGAGTCTGCTTATCAAACTCCTCGCGGGAGGTGCCCTGTGCCTCAAGCAGCTGAGCCAGGGCCTTCTCATCGTGAGCCAGCTGGCCCAGGATCTGGTGCAGCTGGGAGTGAGCCTGCTCGTCCACTACGGACTGCGGCAGTTCGAATTCAACCTCGGACAGTGCGGACTTCAGAACCTCATCGCGGATCTGTGCAGCCTGCTCAGCCTTCTTGGTCTCCTCCACCTGGGTCTTGGTGGATTCACGCAGCTCGTCCATGGTGTCGAACTCAGAAGCCATCTGCGCAAACTCATCGTCCATAGCCGGCAGCTTGCGCTCCTTCGACTGCTGGACATGCACCTTGATGGTGGCCTCTTCGTCCTTGTGCTCACCGGACTGGATGGTGGAGGTGAACTCGTTATCCTCACCGGTCTTCATGCCGCGCAGGGCGGTATCCAGGCCCTTGATAAGGTCATCGTCGCCGATACGGTAGGACAGGCCTTCGGTGGAAGCGTCCTCGATCTTCTCGCCATCAATCTCGGCGGTGATGTCGATGATGGCGTAGTCGCCGGTCTTCATCTTGCGCTTGGTGTCCTTGAGCTCACCGAAGCGCTCTGCCAGCTCCTCCAGAGCCTTGTCGACGTCCTCTTCGTCAGCCTTTAGGGCTGGGACGGTAACGGAGATCTTGGAGAAGTCCGGAATCTCGAACTCAGGACGGATATCAACCTCTGCGGTGAACTCCACGAAGTCCTTGTCCTCAATCTTGGAAATGTCAACGTCCGGCTGGCCGATGACCTTCAGATCGTTTTCCTTGACTGCCTGCTCGTAGCGGGAAGGCAGCATGTCATTGACAACCTGCTCCAGGATGGGGCCGCGGCCGAAGCGAGCGTCAATAAGCTGGCGCGGTGCCTTGCCCTTACGGAAACCTGGAATAGAAACCTGCTGCGCGATTGCCGCGTAAGCTTGATCGATTTCCTGGTCCAGCTCCGCAAACGGAACGTTGACGGTGAGCTTAACGCGGGTATCGCTCAGCTTGTCTACGGTGGTCTTCACGAGTGAATCTCCCTGGCTTCATTGTTTTACGTACATAAACTTAAAGGGGGTCCGGAAATCCTTATTAGGGCATTTCCAGACCCCCATACGTCGGGGCGACAGGATTTGAACCTGCGACCCCCTGCTCCCAAAGCAGGTGCGCTACCAAACTGCGCCACGCCCCGTATGTAGGCCACCAAGTTACCTTGGCTGCGTTGCATACCTGAGACAGTGTACCGTGTCCGTTTTAAATCTCCTAAACGGACCCCCACTTAATGGAATCAACGCAGCACAGAAGACGATTTTGACAGACTAGCGGCTAGAAATCGAAATCGAAATCAAACATTCCGTCAAAGAATCCGCCGCCATCGCCATCGCCAAGGCCATCAAACAGGCCGCCGCCGTCATCGCCACCGCCCATGTCGCCAGCATCGCCAGCGTCACCGCCCATGTCGCCAGCATCGCCCATGCCGTCACCACCGCCCCAGTCACCGCTTTCGGCAGCGGTCGCGGAATAACCAATGCCAGACATACCGGAGAACAGGGCATTAAACATCATGGAGTAGCCAACCATCCACACGCCGGTCTGCAATGCCTCGGCCCACCACGGACGTGAGTACCAACCCGCCGGAACTGGGCGCCCTGCGACAATTCCGCCTGGGTAGTAGTTCGGGGTATCCGCGGAGGCATACGGCGAGGCCGTAATCTGCTGACCATTCGCTTCCACCGTGCGCTTTTCCGTTACCTTGCCCGCGGCGCGCTGTCCCTCGAGCGGCGGTAGCTCTGGGCCCGGGTTCATGCCCATAATCTCGCGCGCAGCATTCACATAATGCATGCCTTCCAGAGCGGACTCACGCGCGAGGTTCGCCTGCTTTGCAGTAGTGGCGCGCGAAATCGCCGAGTTAGCTGCTGTAAAACGCTCGGACGCATCGGCCATTGCCTGCTGGGAGGCAGAGTCTGTGCCTGAAATCTGCATTACTTGGCCACCCAGGCGCTCAATCCACCGGCGAGCATCGGCTTGTGCATCGGCCAATTGCTGTGCTTCTCGTTCCTCGCGGCGCTTTTGAGAGTTGCGCGAGGACATAAACCACGCACCTCCGCCCACTGCCAGCACAAGGAGCAAAATTTCCACTATGATCATCGCCTTCTATTGGTAGGGCCGTTCTGCTTATAACAACGACTCAAGCGCTACCCTAGTTCCCTATTTTCATTTTTGCCCCCACGTGCGCTAAAGTATGGCGCAGCGTTTCAATAGCGCGCTGTGGGAATGTCGTATAGTGGCTAATACCTCAGCCTTCCAAGCTGAAGACGCGGGTTCGATTCCCGTCATTCCCTCCACGTCTCGCCCATCTTTCAGGTGGGCGATTTTTCGTTTTCCTCCCCGGCCTTGCTCATCTGCGCTAGCCACACTTGGTTTAAGGCGGACGCATGCGGCGAAGTGTACAGTGGCGCGCATGACTTCAACCAATAAGTATTCCGAATTTATCCGCAATCGCCACTCTCCCCGCGCATTCCTGCCGGAGCCCATGCCGGTAGAAGACATCAAGCAGGTCTTGGAGGACGCTCAATCCGCACCGTCCAACTCCAATACCCAGCCGTGGAACGTCCACGTGGTAGGCGGAGAAAAGCTCAAGGAGCTCAGCGCCGCGCTGATTAAGGAATTCGACACCAACGGCCTCAGCCCGGACTCCACCACCGATTATGGTGAGGGCATCCATCCCCAGCGTTCCCAAGAACTGGCCGCCAAAATGTACGGTCTGCTGGGCATTAAGCGCGAGGATAAAGAAGGCCGCGTGGAGTTCGTCCGCGAAAACCTGCGCTTCTTCGGCGCGCCGCATGCGGTACTTCTTTTTATCCCACCGATGGGCGACCGCATCCGTGCCGCCTTTGACCAGGGAACCTACACCGAAAACTTCCTGCTTTCCCTGGAGGCACACGGCTATCACGGCATCCCACAGGGCATGATTTCCCTAATTGCGCCAACCGCACGCGAATTCCTCGGCGTGGACGAGGACTACAAGCTGGTCACCGCCATCACCTTTGGTACGGCCGATGACTCTAGCCCAGTCTTTAATACGGCTCCGGGCCGCGCGCCGCTCTCAGAGACCGTGACGGTGCACGGTATCGAGGGGCTGGAGCTCGATTAGCGCCAGCTCCCCATCAGCAGGCTAGTTCAACGATTTCGTCCATCTAAACCACCGCGACCGTCGACGAAATAGGCGATTTATAGGGACGAAATCGTTGAATCGTCTCGGCGAGCGTCCTCTCACCAATATCACTAAGCGAAGTTCGTCGGAGGGGGCGTCGGCAAGCCTAGAATTGAGCCCATGGATATCACTCTTGCGACCTTTGACCATGCGCCGGAGACCGCACTGCGCGGCGTTCGTTTTAAAAACACGTGGGTGCCTTCGGAAAACTATGCGGACTCCCGCCGCGGTACCCTGACCGGACAGTACCCCCAGCGCCAAGCCACCACGCGCATCAGTGAGGTTTTTGCTGGGGTGGGCTATGAGGTGCGTGAAGACACGCAGCCTGCCGGTGAAGATGTCTTCCGCCTACTTGAACAGCCCAGCTTGGAAGAGCTCGACCAGATAGAAGGCGTCATTGCGGTCTGCTCCCTGCTAGGTGGAAATGCCCCGATGTCGGTGCTGTGGCCGGGTGTGGCGGAAAGCGGGGAGAATAACGAGCTAGTCTCCCCTATTGACTTGGCGCCTACCCTCGCCGCCATTGCCGGGCTGGACGTGCGCCCCAATGCACGCCTGTCCTTCGATGGGTTGAACCTAGTACCGGTACTGCGCCACGGTGCCTCGGGGCACGCCGCTTTGTTCTTTGACAATGGCGTGCGCATGATTGATGCCACGCTTATCGACGACACCGCTACCCCACCCCATGAGCGTGCCCGCCTGCAGGATGAGTGGGAGACGTGGAATAAATTCATCACGCTCGGCCCGTTGCAATAGATAGGTAGTCTGGGGCGCATGAGCGTACCTAACATCACCCTTAATGACGGCAATACCATCCCACAGCTGGGCTTCGGCGTATTTCAGATGGACCCAGACAAGACCGAGGAACTGGTAGCTGAAGCCCTGCGCGTGGGCTATCGCCACATCGATACCGCCGCCATCTACGGCAACGAAGAAGGCGTGGGCCGGGCTATTGCCAAGTCCGGCATTCCCCGCGAAGAGCTTTTTGTCACCACCAAGCTATGGAATGACCGCCAGACTGATGCCGCCGCGGCGCTCGAAGAATCCTTGGAAAAACTGGGGTTGGATTATGTAGACCTCTACCTCATCCACTGGCCGACCCCGGCAAAGGGTACGTATGTCGAGGCTTGGCAGCAGCTTATCGAGCTACAAAAGCAGGGCAAGGCAAAGTCCATCGGCGTCTCCAACTTCGAGTTGGAGCACCTAGAGCAGTTGGAACTTAAGACCGACGTCAAGCCGGCGGTCAATCAGGTCGAACTTCACCCTTACCTGCAGCGCTGGCGGGAGCTGGATGCCTTCCGCGCCCACACCATAGCCATTGAGGCATGGGGTCCGCTGGGCCAGGGCAAAAGCGATATCTTGGAGGCACCCGAGGTCACCGAGGCTGCTGCTGCACACAATGTCAGCTCAGCGCAGGTCATTATCCGCTGGCATCTACAAAATGGAGTAATCCTCTTCCCTAAGTCCGCCACACCATCGCGCATCGCGGAGAATTTCGATGTCTACGGCTTTGAACTCAGCGAGGATGAGATGGCTGCCATCACTGCCTTGGATGAGGGCGAAGAGGGCCGCGGCGGTCCGCACCCGAATGACATGAATGACGCCTAAACCTTAAACCCCGGCTGAGCCGGCCGAAGCACACAAAGAAACGCCGTGGACCAAAGGAGGTTCCGCGGCGTTTATTCTATGTGGCTTAAGCTTCCGGCAGCTCGGGGGCGATGCCGGTGCGCTCATATTCTGCCAAGATGTCGATGCGGCGCTGGTGGCGTTCCGCGCGGGACCATTCTTGGTCCAGGAAGGCATCGACGATTTCCAAGGCTTGCTCCTCGGTGTGCATGCGGCCACCGATACCGATAAGCTGGGCGTTGTTGTGCTCGCGGGCAAGGCGGGCGGTCTCGGTGGACCAAGCCAGTGCACAGCGGGCACCCTTGACCTTATTGGCGGCAATCTGCTCGCCATTGCCGGAGCCGCCAAGCACAATGCCCAAAGAGCCTGGATCATTGACGGTGCGTTGTGCCGCTTCGATGCAAAATGCCGGGTAATCGTCATCAGCATCATAGGTATGGGCGCCGCAGTCAATGACTTCGTGGCCCTGTTTGGTGAGGTGTTCAGCGATCAGGTTCTTGGTTTCGAAACCTGCGTGGTCTGCTCCTAGATATACGCGCATGGCCCACATCCTACCGGCCCGGCCCGCCTTAAGGAGGCTTAGCGCCCACCCTGTCTCGCATTACAAATTCCTGATAGGCTCGCGGCCGGTCGCTATCACTATAAAGGAGGAAAGCCATGCCTATAACCAAACCGGTCCTCACGCTATACGGCGGGGCCGTTCTAGCATGCATCATCTTGCTCGGCGTTCAGGTTTCCGGAGGCGGAGGCTTCCTCCTGCCGCTTATTAACAGCACCCTTGCGACATTGGCCCACGTGAGCTTGGGTGTTTGGTGGATTGCGCAAAAGGTACGTGGAAATCCGCGGGCCAACGGGGGCGCCGTTGCGGCCGGCATTATCGCGCTTCTCGCCGGCGCCTCATGGGCATCCTGGGCGGTTGTGGCGTGGGACAACTTTGAGGCCGGTATGGAACTTCCCTCCATCAATATCGCAGGTCTGCCGGCCTTAATCTTGACCCCGCTGACCATCGCGCTGTGCGTCGGCGCCGCAATTCAGCTGCGCCGACGGGAAAAGAGCGCTTAGTTCTCCTCCACCTGCGGCATCTCGGTGCGGGAGCGCTTGAGTTCGAAGAAGTAGGGGTACTGGGCAAGGCGCAAGGAGGCGTCGAAAAGCTCGCCTGCTTCTTCCCCGGTAGGAATGCGGGTAATCACCGGGCCGAAGAAAGCGGTCTCGCCTAGCTTGATAACCGGGGTGCCTACCTCATCCCCCACGGAAGAAATCCCGTTGTGGTGGTACTCGCGCAGCTTCTCGTCATACTCTTCGGTATTGGCTACCTCGGCGAACTCGGCCGGAAGTTCTACCTCAGCCAGAGCCTGCGCGATGATGTCATCATAAGCGCCAAATCCGGTGCGCCCGCCGTTGCCCTTGGTGTGGACCAGGGTGCCCATCGCGGTGTACAGCTCGTCTACCTTCTCTGGACGCTCGGCCTTAACCTTGGCAAAGACACGTGCCGGGCCCCAGTTAGCCTTCATCATATCCATGTAAGTGGCGTCTAGATCACGGCCATCGTTCAGCACGGACAGGGACATCGGCTCGAACTCGACCTCAATATCGCGAACCTTTTCTACTTCCTTGATCCACCGCGAGGTGGCCCAAGCGAAGGGGCAAGATACGTCGAACCAGAACTTTACTGCGTCAGCCATGATTACTCCTTTGATTGATAAAAGTTTGCCCCACCAGCCTAGGCGCGCGACTACTGTAGATGCAGAACTATTTTCGGAACCGAAGGAGAATATAGGCTATGACCTCCGTAAACCTCACCCGCGAGGAAGCACAAAAACGCTCCCAGATGATTGAGGTGGACCATTATGATGTCACTTTAGACCTCAAGTATTCCGATACCCACTTCCTGTCCACTACGAAGGTGGAGTTTAAGTCCCGGGAAATCGGAGCGACCTTCATTGATCTGCGCGCCGAGGAAGTCCATGAGGTTCGCCTCAACGGCAATCCGCTGCCTACGGATTCCTATAACCCCACCTACGGCATTCCACTCTCCGGCCTCCAAGTAGCTGACTACACGCTAGAAGTCACCGCGAAGATCCCGTATTCCCGCACCGGTGAGGGCCTGCACCGCTTTATCGACCCCGCCGATGACAAGGTCTACCTCTATACCCAATTTGAAACCGCCGATGCCAAGCGGGTTTTCGCCTGTTTTGACCAGCCGGATATGAAGGCCACCTACGCGCTGCATTTCAAGGCTCCGGAGGACTGGACCGTCATTAGCAACGGCCCAGTGAGCTGGGAAGGAGACGTAGCCAGCACGGATATCGACTACCCGCTGTCTACCTACCTGGTAGCCCTGTGCGCCGGCCCTTACCACGAGGTCACCGATACCTGGCGTGGCGAGCTGACCGCACATCCCGAGGGCAAGCCGGCCCAAAAACTCGAGGTACCACTCGGCATTTACTGCCGCGCTTCGCTCGCCCATGCTCTGGATGCTGAGCGCTTGTTTACAGAGACCAAGCAGGGCTTTGATTTCTATCACCGCAACTTCGGCTTCCCCTACCCCTTTGGCAAGTATGACCAGATTTTCGTGCCGGAGTTCAACGCGGGTGCGATGGAAAATGCCGGGTGCGTCACCATCCGCGATGAATACGTCTTTACCTCCCAGGCCACGCACTATAAGTATGAGCGCCGTGCCGATACTATTTTGCACGAATTGGCCCATATGTGGTTCGGCGATCTCGTCACCATGCAGTGGTGGGACGATTTGTGGCTCAATGAGTCCTTCGCCACTTGGTCTGCGGCCATTTCTCAGGCGGAAGAAACCGAATACGATACCGCGTGGGTAACCTTTGCCAACGTAGAAAAGTCCTGGGCCTACCAGCAAGATCAGCTGCCTACCACCCACCCGATTTCTACCGATGCCAGCGATATCGAAACCGTAGAGCAAAACTTCGATGGCATCACCTACGCCAAGGGTGCTTCGGTACTCAAGCAGCTCCAAGCTTATGTTGGCCGCGAAAACTTCCTAGCCGGCGTGCGCCGTCACTTCGCCGCCCATGCATGGGGCAATGCCACCTTCAATGATCTCTTAGGACACCTTACGGAAGCCTCCGGCCGCGACCTTTCTTTCTGGGCGCAGCAGTGGCTTAAGACCTCCGGCATCAACACTCTGAGCATAGCGCTCAATGCGGATGAGTCCGGCACGATTACCCATGCCTATCTCACCCAGACTGGCGATACCTTACGCACCCACCGCGTGGCGGTGGGCCTATATAACCTGCAGGAGGGTCAGGTAGTGCGCACCGACCGTATCGAAATGGATATCGACGGCGCCTCCACCGAGATTCCAGAACTCATCGGCCGGCAGCTAGCAGACATCGACTTCCTGCTGCCCAATGACGATGACCTGACCTACTGCCTTATCGAATTGGACGCGGGTTCGCTGCAATTCCTGCTGGATAATATCGATAAGTTTGCCGATCCTATGGCCCGCACCCTGTGCTGGTCCACTGCCTGGGAGATGACCCGCGCTGGCACTATGCGCGCCCGCGATTTCATCCAGCTAGTGGCCCGCGGTATGCAGGCTGAGACCGAGCTTGCCGTCCTCGAACGCATTGTTTTGCAGGCCTCCAGCGCACTGAAGAACTACGCCGATCCACAGTGGGCGGCCCAGAGCACCCTGCTTGCCGACGCCCTCCTCGACGGCGCCCACAGCACCGACGCCCAGCGCTCCATCATCTGTACCCAGGCGCTGGCCAAGATTCGCCTGCACGATAGCGCAAGTGACTACCTGCGTAGCGTGCTCGACTCCTCCGAAGATGCGGGGCTGCGTTGGTATGCACTGGCGGCACTCGCCGCCGATGGGGCGATAAATGATGTCCCCACTGCCGCTAATGCGCAGTTAGAGCGCGATAATTCCGCCACCGGCTACTACTCCTCCCTGCGCGCCCGCGCCGCCGAAGCAACCGCCGAAAACAAGCGCACGGTATGGGAGGACATCGTGGCGGGCAACCTCACCAACCGCGAGCTCACCTCCAAACTTGAAGGTTTGCTCTATCCGCATGGCGAGGAGTTCCTTCCCACCACGGAGTTTTTCGATATTGCGGAAAAGGTGTGGTCTTCCCAGTCCTCCGAGGTCGCTCTGACCACCGTGACGGGTCTCTTTCCTTCCTGGGATATTACGCAAAAGGGCTTGGACCGCGCCGACGCTTTCCTGGAGAAAGACCTGCCCGGTGGTCTGCGCCGTACGATAACCGAGCAGCGTGACCGCGTAGCTCGTGCGCTGCGCAATCGCCAGGTGGACGCTAGCTAAGCCAGCTTTCCCGCGCCTCCATCCTCGGTTCGTACGGGTTATGGCGCGGGATCCTCGCCCAAGACTACTTCTACATTGGCGATATCAGAGCGCAGTGACTCTTCGATATAAGCAAAGACCGCGCCGGTCTCATTCTTCAACAATCGCACGAACCGAAGAAGCGGGTGCGATCGGCTCACCTCCAAGAGTTTCTGTTCTTCGGTGCGCGCGGTAGCGGCACTCATACTCTCGCGTTTAAAAACCGGCTTGAGGTTATAGCCAGCCAGTATGTCCATAATCGGCTCGCGCAGGTCGTGCTGATTGAGATCAGGAGCCATATTTACCGGGATGGTATAGCGCGAGAGGACGACCGGCTTGCCGTCGACGGAATAGAGGCGCTTGATTTCCCATGCAAAGGTGGATTCATTCACGCCCAGTATCGCTGCTACATGCTTAGGCACGTGCGCTTTATTGATGGAAACCACCCGCACGGCGGTGTCATGCCCGCGCTCGCGCAATTGCGTGACGATGCTGTTCTTATTGGTCAGGCTCAGCGTAGGGGGGACCCTACGCACGTAGGTGCCGCCGTTGCGCCCACGGCGGCGATCAAGAAGGCCTTCTACTTCTAAAATGTCTAAGGCATGGCGCACGGTCATGCGCGCAACCTGAAATTCTCGGACCAACTCGCGTTCGGTGGGAAAACGCTGACCAGGTTCTAATTCATTGCGCTCGATCTTGTCGCGTAGGGCATCGGAAATAAGGAGATAGGCAGGCCGTTTTCGGCTTTGGGAAGTCACAGTCCTCGAGTGTAACGGGCAGGCCGAAAACCAACCCCATTAATGTATGATGTACCTTACTAAAACCTATTTACTACTTGCGCAGAGATAGTTCGATTCGCGGCCTAACCTGGATTTCCGTGAGTTGGGTGGTGGGCCCTGCCTCCACCACAGTACGGATGGCGCGAGCTACCTCAGCCGGGGCAATGACCTGTGAGGGGTCATAGTCCTGCAGCCCCTGCAGCATCGGAGTATCGGTAGGGCCTGGCGCCACGGTGGATACGCGAATCCCCGGCTCGGAGATACGCAGTCCGTCTGCGAGTGCATACAAAGCGTGCTTCGTGGCCGCGTAGACGACGTTATCGCCATAACTGTGGCGGCCGGCACCAGAGTTAATAAAGACCACTGTGCCCTCGGCTTTACGCAGCTGCGGCAGCAGTATGCGGGTCACCTCTGCAGGAGCGTGCACATTAAGATCCATGTGCGCCCGCCAGTTTTCCGGAGTGGCTTCTTCTACGGAGTATTTGGTGGCCTGCGCAGCGGCGTGCACAAGCACGTCTACACGATCCAGCTCCGGCAGCGCCATGTCCTCATCTAGGCCGGCTACTAGGTCGATGGTTACCGGTGTGATGGAGTCCGATTCGGGCAGATCCGCTGCGCTGCGGCCCAGTGCGTAAACGTGATAATCACCGGCCAAGTCCGCGATAATTTCGCGGCCCATGCCGCCGGTAGCGCCGGTGACAACGGCAACTTTCTGCAAGGCTTGGTCATCCGAGTGTGCTGGTGCGGAGTCATTTTTAATATCAGTCATGCCGCCCCATCATAGGGATCCTTCGCCCCTGCTGCCGCGCCACCCCAGTCAGCGCCGGTCGCCGGTTAGCGGAAACGCTTAGGGACGTCCGGTTGTCCCAATGTGAGCATCAAGCGATTGGCCCAGTTGAAGAAGGAGGAAGCGTAGATCAGATCCAGGATGGACTGATCATCGAATCCGGCTGCGCGCAGGTCCGCGCAAAGTTGCGCATCAAAAGCAAAGGGGGTTTCGGTCAGCGCCACGGCGGCGCGACGAATAAGGTCCCACTCCTGAGAACCAAGGTCTGCTTCGATGCCTTCGTCCAAGAGGCGGTCTACGATGTCGCGGTCACCGCCCTCTTGGACGCACCGCGCCTGGTGCACGGCGGCACAGTACTCGCAGCCGTTATAACGCGAGGCCACAGTTGCGGCGAGCTCCCGATCCGCGCGGGAGAGGCCGCCTTCGGTGTTATAGAAAATGTCCAGGTCAGTCAGCGTGCGCGCCTTCAATGCTGCAGGATCGCGGGCGAGTAAGCGGAAATACTCAGAATCAATGCGCTCTGGTTTGATGAGGGCTTCGGTATGCTCCGCAGTAAAGTCTTCCTTTGCCAGTGCCTCTACCCAAGGCTTCCAGCCTAGGGAGTGGTTGACAAAGTGGTCTGGGAGCACGGTATCGGGCTGCAGTGTATTCGCGGTAGCCTGCCATCCCGGGTTAGTCACGCCGGCGGCGCGCTCAGCCGTGGGACGAGACGCGGAATCCTCCCCAGCAAGCACGTGCAGGCCGTGGACCACACGCAGCTGAAAGGACAAAAAGGCCACCAGCTGAGACAAGCTGACAATTTCGGTGGCAGGCCACCCGGCAGCATCGAGGTGCCCGATGGCCTGCGGGGAGGCATCTTTGGGGTGGAAGGCCAAAAGATGTGCCCAGTCGAAGGCGGCGGCTAGGCGCTTGCCCAACGCGGCTTCCGCGTCGGTATCGCCAAAGATTAGGAATTCACCTTGGTGGTATGGACCGGTGGACACACCGCGCTGGGCGGCTGCGCGCACGGCGGTGACAAGGCCCTCATCGGCCTCGTCGCCCAAGAGGTCGAAGTAGAAATCCGCAGCCTCGCTCGCCTGGTAGATGGCGGCGGTAAAAGCCGCAACGGCATAGCGCTCCGCATAGGAGAACTCACCCGGCTCTGCGGGCTCAAGCAACGCACTAAAGCTCAGCTGCGCATTATCTTGTGCATCTTGGCGTGCACGGCGCAGCTGCTGCACCTCGGCACTGGCATGGGAAAGCTCGTTAATGATGTCGGTCATTTTTCAGTCCAACCTTTCTGGGGATCGGTTTATAGCCCCAAGTTTAGGTCTCCGGCACGATAGCGGGAGCCTGGAATGGCGTCAATGAGTTGGCGCGTGTACTCGGTTTCCGGGTGAGCAAAAACCTGCGCCGTAGGCCCTGATTCCACTTGCGTACCGTGCGAGAGCACGGAAACGGTATCGGAAATCTGGTTTACCACCGCGAGGTCGTGGGAGATGAAGATATAGGTAAGCTCCAGCTCGCGCTGCAGCTCATCTAGCAGGCGCAGGATCTGTGCCTGGACGGTGACGTCGAGCGCGGAAACGGCCTCATCAAGCACCAGGAGATCGGGTTCAATGATCATGGCACGGGCAATGGCCACGCGCTGGCGCTGGCCTCCAGAAAGCTCGCGGGGACGACGAGACGCCATGGAAGAATCCAAAGCAACCAAATCAAGATACTCCCGTGCCTTTGCGCGAGCATCCCGCTTAGAGGCCCCGGTAAAGTTGCGCACCGGTTCGGCTACGGTATCGCCGATGCTCACTCGCGGATCGAGCGAACCAAAAGGATTTTGGTAAACCATCTGAACAGAGCGGCGCAGCTCCCGGCGGCGCTTGCCACGGGCGGTGCTGATATCTTCCCCCGCCAAGCGAATGCTGCCGGAGGTAGGCGTGCTCAGCAAGGAGATGGCACGGCCGGTGGTTGTCTTGCCAGAGCCGGACTCCCCCACCAAGGCATGGGTAGTACCCCGGGCTACGGAAAAGTTGATGTCATCTACCGCGGTGAAATCCCCGAAGCGCTGGGTGAACCCCTCGACTTCGAGCAACGTCTCCTGTTGGGCGGGCGTACTATTCCGCACCGGAGATGCACTCTGGGAGGAAGTAGGGGCGGTGAGCGAGGGGGCGTCAGCAAGCAGGCGCTTGGAGTAGGCATGCTGGGGCTCGGTGAGGACACGGGCGGCTACGCCCGACTCGCGGACGGTGCCCTTTTCCATCACCACAATATTATTGGCGCGGTCACCCGCCACGGCCAGATCATGGGTAATAAAAAGGATGCCCATGGTGAGCTCTTCGCGCATTTCATCAAGGAGATCCAGGATGATTTTCTGCACGGTGACATCCAGTGCGGACGTAGGCTCATCGGCGATGATGAGCTCTGGCTCCAGTGCCACAGCGGCAGCGATGAGCACGCGTTGCTTCATGCCGCCGGAAAGCTCATGCGGGTACTGATGATAACGACGCTGTGGATCATCAATGCCCACGCGCTCCAATAACTCCAGAGCACGCTTCTTCCGGGACTCCTTATCACCCTGCCGGTGGATGGCCATGCCCTCTTCCACCGAGGCTCCGATGGTCTTGAGCGGGTTGAGCGAGTTATTGGGATCCTGCGGAATCAACCCAATGCGGCGGCCACGCAGGGTACGCCATTGTTTTTGGGAGAAATGGGTGACATCGTGGCCGTCGAAAGTAATGGTGCCGGAGACAATCGAAGCATTGTCTGGCAGCAGGCCAATGGCGGCCATGGCGGAGGTGGACTTGCCGGAGCCGGACTCGCCCACGATGGCGGTCATTTCCCCAGGGTTCACTTCGAGCTCAATGCCGCTGACCGCTTCCATCTCACCTTGGGCGGTGCGGTACGTAATGGATAAATCACTAATGCTAAGCAGGGACATTAGGCCGCCTTTCGCAGTGTCTGGCTGAGGTGGTTGGCCGCAAGAACCACGGCGACGATAACGATGCCGGGGGCGATGGTCAGCCAGCCGGCGGTGGCAATATAGTCGCGTGATTCAGAAATGAGCAGGCCCCATTCCGGTGTTGGGGGCGGGGCGCCGTAACCAAGGAAGCCAAGGGTAGCTAGCTGCAAAATGGCCAGGCCGAATTGCAAGGCGGCTACGGCGAAGACTGCGGTGAGTGAATTGGGAAGAATATGGCGCACGAGCACCTGGAAGGCCGAGCCGCCGGAACCGTAGGCGGCCTCGACGAAATCGGAGCCGGCAACACTAAGAACCTGAGAGCGCGCGAGGCGCGCAAAGGTTGCCACGGAGGTAATGCCCACGGCGATGGCAGCATTAAAGATGCCGTGTCCGAGCACGATGATGACGGACAGGGAGAGCAAGAGCCCGGGTATGGACAGCAGCACATCCACGATGCGCATGATGACAGCATCGACCCAGCCGCGGCGCACTCCGGCGATAATGCCCAAGATGGTGCCGACAATGAGGCCAAACACTACCGCTAGCAGCGCACCCAGCAGAGATTGGCGCGCACCATAGACCACGCGGGTATACAGGTCACGACCGACGGCATCGGTGCCGAACCAGTGTTGGAAACTAGGCTGCAGCAGCGCCATGGTGTCACCGCCCTGGTTAGGGTCTTGGGAGGTAAATAGTTGGGGGAACAGCGCGCAGAGCACCGCTAGGCCCAGCACAATAAGCGAGATAATGGTGCCCGGGGTGAGCTTCAGCTGTGTGGATTTAAGCTTCATGCTTGGACCTTCTTCTCGTTCTTTGCGGGAGTATCGGCGGTGTTGGTGGTGTTGCTGCGTGCGCTATCGTGGCTACCCTCGCGCAGGCGCACGTCAAGCACTGGGTAGAGCAGGTCCACAATGAGATTGATGAGGACAAAGACGGCCGCGGCCAGCACCACGATGGCTAGCAATACGGAGGTATCGCGGTTGGCCACCGCATCCACGGTCAACGCGCCAATGCCGTGGCGGGCAAAAACTGCTTCCGTTACTACGGAGCCGCCAACGAGCTCACCAAAGGTAAGGCCGGCCATGGTCAGAGCTGGCAGCAACGCATTGCGCAGGACATTGCGCCACAGCAACCAGGCACCGCTAGCACCCTTGGCGCGCACTACCTGCACGAAGGACATATCCATTACTTCATCGATGGAGCGCAGTAGCACCTGCGCCAGCGGTGCCGCCACGAAGATGGCCAGGGTAATCACCGGCAGGATTAGGTTTTGGGCGTCACTCGCGCCGATGACCGGCACCCAGCCCAAACCAAAGGAAAATATTTGGATCAGGATGATGCCAATCCAAAAGGTCGGCAGGGAGACCATCACGGAAGGCAGGCTGCGGAAGAAACTGCGCAGCCAAGAGAATGGACCGAAGGTGGAGACGATGGCCACGAGGAAGGCTAAGGCCACTCCGAGGAGGAAGGCGAGGATAGCCAGCGCCAATGTGGAGGGAAGAGCATCCGCCAGCATCTCCGATACCGCAGTGCCGGTGGCGACGGAAAAGCCGAAGTCACCGGTGAGGAATCCACCGAGCGCGCTGAAGTAGCGGCTCAAGATCGGTTCATCGGCGCCATAAACCTCGCGGATAGCGGCCAACTGCTCGGCGTTGAGCCCCAAGGTCGGGTTGTCATAGCGGGTCGCGACGGCGTCACCAGGCAGCGCCGCTAAAAGGATGAATGAGAGGGTGAAGGTTGCCCAGATAACCAGCACGGCTTGGCCGATGCGTAGGGCAATCGATTTCAGGCTCATGGGTTAGTCCTCCCCTTCCGCGGCATTGATGTCTACCGCATAAAACGATGGACGGCCGATGGCCTCAGTGCTAAAGCCCTCGATATAAGGCTGAAACCCATATACCTGCGGCTCTTCAAACATGGGCAGAATATAGGCCTGCTCGGATAGGTAGTCCTGCATGCGTCCGGTCACGGCCAGGCGATCTTTTTCGCTGCTGAGGTCGAAGTAGTCTTCCACCAGTTTCTGCAGCTTCTCATCGCCGAAGCTTTCGGTCTTTTCGTCATAGTTAAGGAAGGAATTGCGCCCCGTGCCATCCAGCCAGGTGGCCAAGGTATCTACATTAGCGCGGCCGGTCATGGTGTGGCGTACCTGCACGGTGTCTTGGTCCTTCATGGCCTTTTGCTGCGCGGATCGGTCACCCGGGTTGAGGTTGGCCTCGATGCCAACGTTTTTGAGCATCTCTTGGGC
Organism: Corynebacterium yonathiae; assembly: GCF_027570195.1. Taxonomy (GTDB): domain Bacteria; phylum Actinomycetota; class Actinomycetes; order Mycobacteriales; family Mycobacteriaceae; genus Corynebacterium; species Corynebacterium yonathiae. Next base: position 16,807 of record NZ_JAKMUZ010000017.1, on the reverse strand, counting down.
CTTGGTAAACATCTCTTTGGAGCGCGGCTGCGGGACGGCCTCATTGAAGGTCACGGATAGGCGCTTGCCATCCTTCTCGCGGATACCATCTTCTCCTTCACGCCAGCCGGCTGCATCGAGCAAGCGCTTAGATTCCTCTGGGTCGAAGGCATAGTTCGCGGATTGATCCTTATAGCCAATGGCCGTCTTGGCCAGGATGGACGTGCCCTTGGGATAGGAATCGGAAAAGAGGGTGTTCAGGATATTGTCGCGGTCGATGGCGTGGATGATGGCCTGGCGCACGCGTTTATCCGCCAAGAGTGGGTGGCGGAAGTGGAAGTGGAAGCTATTATTCACGCCACGGGTAGGCGCGGCGAAAATCTCCAGGTTTTGATCCTTGAGGTGCTTCTCATCGGGGGCTTCGATCTGGCGAGCGATATCGGACTGTCCGGCCACGAGCGAACCCACGCGTACGGAGTCCTCGGCTGCCAGAACGATATTGATGCCCTCAATATCGGCCGGCCCTTGGTGGTCCTTGCGAGCCGGTGGTGCCCAGTTATAGTCCTCCCGCTTCTTGAGCACCAGCTTGGTGCCCAGCTCCTCTTCCTCGATGACGAAGGGACCAGAGCCGGAGATCGCAGTAGCGTTGCCCGGCGCGAAGCCGGTGTCATCCAGATCCAGGGTGGCATTAGAAAGCAGCCCCTGGTTCATCACGGAGGTGGACTGTGAGAAGCCTGGGGAGGGCTCGCTGAAGTAGAACTTCACCGTGTAGTCATCGATGACCTCGGATTTTTCATAGTTAGGCAGCTGCTCCGAAGGGGTGAGCATGCGGTTTTCATCCCCTAGGGCATAAAGGTCATAGTTCTTCTTCACGTTCGCGGCATCTAGGCGGGAGCCATCAGAGTAGGTCACGCCCTTGCGGATCTTGAAGGTGAACTCGGTGTTGTCTTTATTTACCTTAGGCATCTCCTCCGCAATCCACGGGTGCAGCTCAAGAGTATTTGGATCCTGCCAGAGCAGGCGATCAGTGATGTTATTGAGCACACCACCGTTGGGGTAATAGCCGCCGGAGGGTGGATAAAGGTTATTGAACATATTGGGCTCGACATAGGTGACCATGCCATCTTCCGCGGCGTGGGAAGTAGAGGCGCACGAGGTTAGCGAGAGAGCAAGCGCGCCGCTGGCCAGGACCGCGGCCACCGGCCGCAGGAGCCGAGAAAGTTGCTTCATAAAAGCTCGATTTCCTTTAAGTCTTAAGTAGTACTCGCCCATTAGACCACACTCACACCTACAAATACAAGACCGGGCGGTCTACTTTATCACCTGCCGAAACAGGGGAAATGAAGCCATACCATAGACAAAACGGTCTATTTTATTCTTACTGCCGGGTGCGATGTTCCTGGAAGAAGCTGAATGTGGCACGATAGAGGTATGTCTACTCCAGCAATCGCGATCGTCGGCATGGGCCCGCGCGGCATTTCCATCTTGGAACGCCTGTCTGCCCGCATGGACGATTCCAGCGACCCTATTACCGTCCACCTCATTGATGATGCCCAGCATGGTGCCGGCCGTATTTGGGAAACGGATCAAACCAAAACCTTGTGCATGAATACCCGCGCCGGCGCCGTCACCCTTTTCACCGAGCCCGGCGCCACCGTAGACGCCCCTGTGCTCGAAGGCCCCATTCAGTACGAGTGGATTAAGCTTCTGCGCGGCGAGGGGGACGACATTTCCGCCGCCAAGCGCGAGCTTTTTGAACAGCATCCCCCAGCCGCACATATTGCGGAAGACTACCGCGAAGAGCTTGCCGCTACCCGCCCAGAATCGAATCCTTCCCGCGCCCTTTATGGCGAATACCTGCGCTGGGTCTATGACGTCGTCATCGCGCGCCTGCCCAAGAGCATTTCCACCGTGAGCCACTTCAGCCGGCTAGAGACCATCGCTGAGGACGACCACGTGGATGTCCTCCGCTTGGCGGATGGCTCCGAGATGCGCGCCGATGCCACAGTGCTGGCCTATGGCTGGATGGTTCCGGAATACAACGAGCAGGAAAAGCAGCTGGCGGCTTCCGGCCTGAACTGGATCGCTCCCGATAACCCGGTAGAGCAAGACTATGCCGCCATCCCTAGCGGCGAGGACGTGCTGGTGCGCGGGCTAGGCATGGGCTTTTATGACATCATGGCACTAACCACCATCGAACGCGGCGGCACCTTCGTCGAAGATTCTTCCGCGCGCTCCGGCCTGCGCTACGAGCCCTGCGGCAAAGAGCCCAACTTCATCATTTCCTCCGGCCGCGGCTACCCCTACCACCCCAAGTCCGAGTACGGTGAGCTGCCGCCTACCATGCCGCGCCGCCGCCTGAAGAATGTCATTGCGGAACTCAGCGGCACTCAAGACATCGACTTTGACGCCCAGGTCTGGCCTGCCATCGCGCGCGATAGCTACGAGGCTTATATCACCACCTTGGAGCGCGTACGTCCGGATTCCCTCCTGCGCCCGCGCACGGAGATTCTCGATGTTATCGATGCCACCGCCCCGGATGAGCTAGGCGCGGCTATTGCGCCCATGGTTACCGAGCCATGGGATATGAATGATCTCATGTACCAGATCGCTGGGTTTACCGGGGACATCACTGAACTCACCGAGCACATTGCCCAGTCCATGGAAAGCGATATCCGGGAGGCCGCCGCCGGCCATGACTCCCCCATCAAGGCCGCGCTGTGGTCACTATCGCAATCGCGCAAGCCGGCCTCCATCCTCGGCTCGGAGGGACGCTACACCCGCGAGTCCCGCACCGGCCGTTATGCCCAAGTTATGTCCTTCGGCCAGATGATCGGCTCCGGCCCGCCGCTCTTCCGCGTGCGCCAGCTGCTCGCGCTTGTCGACGCCGGCCTGGCCCACTTCCTCGGCGATCACCCCACCCTGGCCATCGAGGCAGATCATTTCACCCTAACCTCCGGCCCACGCTCGGCTTCTGCGCCCACGCTTGTCGACGCCTTTATGCACCGCCCCGATATCCGCTCCGCTGGCGACGCAATGACTCGTTGCTTGGTGGACTCAGGCCGCGTGCGACCTTTCCCCGACCACGGCCAGCCCACCGGTTCACCGGAGACCGATGGCCCTACCCGCCGCACCGTTCACTCGGACGGCGAGCTGGATGCGCGCTTGCACATTGTAGGCATCCCCACCTATTCCCAGTGGCCGGATACCACCATTTCCCCCATGCCAGGAACCGACCCACTCATGCTGCAGGAAACCGACAAGGCCGCCGGTTCCCTCCTGGCCATGGTGCGTTCCTAGCCACCACCGCGCTAATGGCCCGGGCCAGGCCGGTCCCGGTCCCGCCACCGCGGCCTATAGCGCGTCGAGGGCCTGCTCCAAATCCGCGAGCAGGTCATCGATGTCCTCAATGCCAATGGAAATGCGCACCAGATCCTCCGGCGGCACCAGCTCCGACCCTTCTGCGGATACGTGCGTCATATTCTTCGGGTGTTCGATGAGCGACTCCACCCCACCCAGCGATTCCGCTAAGCAGATAAGCCGCGTATTGAGACAGATCTGCTTGGCATGCTCCGCACTATGGAAGCGCACGGACATCATGCCGCCAAAGCCACGCATCTGCTGTGCCGCCAACTCGTGGCCTGGGTGCTCCTTGAGCCCTGGGTAGAGCACCTGTTTGACCTCGGGACGATCCTGCAAGAATTCCGCTACCTTCTGCGCATTGGCGCAGTGGCGATCCATACGCACGGATAGGGTCTTGATGCCGCGAGCGGTGAGGTAGGCGTCGAAAGGCGAGCTCACTGCACCCACATTGCCCTGGAAATAGAGAAGGCGCTCGTCCACGTGGGCGTCATTAGTCACCACCGCACCGCCCAACACATCGGAGTGCCCACCTAGGTATTTGGTGGTCGAGTGCAGCACATGATCCGCGCCCAGCTCCAACGGGTTCTGCAGGTAAGGCGTAGCAAAAGTATTGTCCACCAGCACCTGCGCGCTGCCCTTAATCTTGGCCACCGCAGCGATATCGGTAATATTCAGCGCCGGATTAGTAGGCGTTTCCAACCAAATGAGCTTGGTATTATCCTGCACCGCGGCCGCAACGGCTGCGGTGTCACTGGTATTTACGATGGACATCTCCACGCCCCACTCGGTGAAATCATTGAGCAGGCGGTAGGAACCGCCGTAGGCGTCATTGCCCAAAATGACGTGATCGCCAGGGCGCACCAAGATCCGAATCAGCGTATCGGCGGCAGCCATACCGGAAGAAAACACGCGGGCATACTCAGCGCCCTCTAGCGCCGCTAGAGTGCGTTCGAGCGAGCGCACGGTGGGGTTTGCCACGCGTCCGTATTCGAACCCGCCGCGCAGCTGCGCTAAGCCGTCTTGCGCAAATGTGGTTGAGGCATAGATCGGCACATTAATTGAGCCCATGTGGGGGTCGGGGTGGTAGCCGCCATGGATGGAACGGGACGTAAAGCCTTGAGCGAGGTTCTGCGTGCTGCGTTCAGTCATAGCACCACAGTCTAGACTAAGCTGTTCATTTCTAACGGAGAGATGAGCATTTATTTTCACACTCTCGGACGCCACAATTCATCACACTTTCAGGTTCGCCCCTTACAATGGGCGCGGTTCCTTTTGTACTCGACTTAGAAAGAACAATGACTACGCAATTCTTAGCCTCAGCCGCTTCCACCAAGGACTCGGCCGTCGAGTCCGTCTCCAACTTTTGGAACGATGAGACGGTGCAAAGCTGGCTTATCGAGCGCCCCATTCGCATCGCCGTCATCCTTATCCTGGCCGTAGTTGCCCACTGGCTCCTCCACCGCATTATCAACAAGGTGGCTGATAACAGCATCAAATCTTCTGGGCTGGATAAGCAGCGCTTCCGCGGAAAATTCAAGAGTCGGGCCAACCGCCCCGAGCCCACCCAGCAAGAAGAGGCCATGCGCCATACCCGCGAAACCCGGCGCGCTTCCCGAATTAAGACGCTAGCTGGAGTGGCCCGCTCCGCCGCCGCCATTTTCGTGTGGGTATGGGCCGTTATTGCCATCTTGGATGAATTAGACGTTAACGTGGCACCGCTTATCGCCTCTGCCGGTGTTATCGGTGTTGCCCTTGGTTTTGGCGCCCAGGCGCTGGTGAAAGACTTCCTATCCGGAATTTTCATGCTCATTGAGGATCAATACGGCATCGGCGACGTGGTTGACCTAGGCAATGGCGTCTTCGGCGATGTCGAGTCCATCTCCCTGCGCATCACCACGGTTCGCGATATCGACGGCGCCCTGTGGTACGTGCGCAATGGCGAAATCCTCCAAGTAGCCAACCACTCCGATGAGTACTCCGTTGCCCGCATCCAGATTCCTGTGGGCCTTTCCAATGACCCAGAGGTTGCCGGCGAAGTCATCGAGGACGCTGTGAAAGAAGCGGCACAGGACGATAAGGTGCGCAAGCTCATCCTCAGCACGCCCCGGGTGGATGGCATGTCCGGCTTCGAGCCGGATTATGTTTCCTTCCGCGTTTCCACCAAGACCCTGCCGGGCAAGCAGTGGGACGTTCAGCGTTTCCTCCAATCCCGCGTGCTCAATGTCATGCATGCTAAAGGTATTACTACCCCCTACCCGCACGGTATCGGCATTGCCGATCCCCGCAAGGAAGAAGAAGAGTAAATGGATTCAGTCTATGAGGCCATCGGCGGCATGGAAACCTTTGAGCGCCTCGTCCACGGCTTTTATTCCCAAGTCAAAGGGGACGATGTCATCGGCCCGATGTATCCCGATAATGACTGGGAAGGTGCCGAACAGCGACTTACTTGGTTCCTGGCGCAATACTGGGGCGGCCCCCAGCTATTTTCCGAGAACCGCGGGCACCCGCGGCTGCGCATGCGCCACGCCCCCTACCCCATCGACATCACCGCCCACGATCGGTGGCTGGAACTCATGGGTAACTCCCTCGCAGCGATCGACGCGGAAACCATCCCACCGGCCTACCGCGAGATGATCTGGGATCATATGCAGCGCGTGGCCGCCATGATGATCAACAAAGCACCATAACCGCACTGTCTTCCCCGCGCACGAGACAAGCCCGGCTCCCGCTATTTAGCGAGGAACCGGGCTTGTGGTTTATCTAGCGCGCACTACGAACGCAATGCTTAGTCTTCCCAGTCAAAAGCCTTACGCACAGGCTCGGAGACCAAACGGCCACCGCGAGTCATTACGCCACCCTCCAGGCCTGGGTAGCGCTTGATGGCGACGTCTAGGCTGTCGTTAGCCACAGCACGGATGTACGGCAGGGTCGCAGAAGACAGCGCACGGGTCGAAGTATTGGCCACTGCACCCGGCATATTTGCCACGCAGTAGAACAAGGTGTCATGCACCTTGAAGGTCGGCTCATCGTGGGAGGTCTTCTTGGAGTTCTCGAAGCAACCACCCTGGTCGATAGCCACATCGACGAGAACTGCACCCTTCTTCATCTTCTTTACGGTTTCCTCACGCACCAGCTTCGGTGCGGCAGCGCCTGGAATAAGTACGGCGCCGATAACGAGGTCGGCTTCCTGCAGTTCCTTGTCAATGGTGGCTGGATCAGAGATCAGGGTGCGCACACCGCCAGCGTATTGATCATCGAAGCGCTGCAGCACGTGCGGGTCAAGGTCGAGCACTGTCACCTCGGCGCGCAGACCGTGGGCCATAGCAACGGCGGACGCGCCAACCTGGCCACCGCCAATGACCACGACGCGTGCCGGCTGGGTGCCCGGAACACCGGAGACCAAGAGTCCGCGGCCACCCTGGGTGGACAGCAGGTGGTGGGTGCCCTCGATAGCAGCAAGACGGCCTGCTACCTGGGACATCGGGGTAAGAAGTGGCAACGTGCCGTGCCGGTCGGTGACCGTCTCATAAGCAATAGCGGTGGTATTGGCCTCAACAAGCGCCTCAGTCAGCGGTCGGTCCGCCGCAAGGTGCAGGTAAGTAAAGACGGTAAGGTCCGGACGCAGGTACTGGTACTCAGACTCGAGCGGCTCCTTGACCTTCAGCAGCAGTTCCGCCTGCGCCCAGGTATCTTCCGCAGTGCCAACGATGCTGGCACCGGCAGCCTCATACTCGGAGTCTGGGAAGGACGCACCTTCACCCGCACCGGTCTCGATGAGGACCTCGTGGCCGTCGTGAACGAGAGTCTGAGCGCCGCTCGGGGTAAGAGCCACGCGGTTCTCGTTATTCATGATTTCTTTAGGCACAGCAATACGCATTACACAATCTCCTTGCGGGTGGAGTAAATTACATCGACCACGTAAGGGTAACGCAGGACACGTTTGCGTGCGGCGCTATGTTCATAAAATCACAAAGCGGGGGTATCAACGCAGCGAGCCATAAGGTAAATGTGCTGCTCAAAGGAGTATTTCCCCATTTGGTCAGAAGCCCCCTCCCCCTAATGTGGACCACTTTCGGGCAATCTCGCCAAACAAGACGCGCGCACCGGTCCTATTAAACAGAACCGACGCGTGGCTGCCCGATATCTCGCAGGCCAGCGAAGCTAGAACAGCGACAGACGAGTAGAACGGTAGATGCTGCCAAAGGGGGCGTCGAGACGCACCCAACGGCTTAGTTGAGCCACCCGCAGGTGCCGCGGCACGTCCATTGGGGCGGAAAATCCGGGGATAAGGCCCAAGTTGGTGCAAGCAAAAATCATGCGCATGGGAATTTCCACCGTGGCACCATCGCCCTCTACGGTAACGACGGTTTGATTCAAAAGACTGGACGGCGGGCCCATGGGGCCAGAAAACTGCCGGGTCAGCTGCTGTCCTTTATCGGATAGCTCGCGCACCACTGTAACCGGCAAGGTATCAACCACACTGTAGCCGGTGGCCGGCGGAAGTGCCCCAGGCCACGACGGATCGCGGGCAGGTCCCAAATCTAACTTTCCGCTCGATTCGTGCTCGTCGAGCTGCTCAGCCAGCGTAGCCGCAGAAACCACTGCCCCATCGCGGGACGCGACGCCCTGCACACGGCGGGAGGCAACCACCTCGAAGGGTGTGGTGACAAAGACATCGACGACGTCGTCAGTCAGCTGGCGCAGGCGGACCGAGGCACCCGCATCCAAGCCAACTGCGCGCGTGACAAGGGCCCGAAGGCCGGGTCCACCGCTTCCAATTTCTAGAGTCTCGGTGACCATGCCTTCGGGCCCTGCCTTTCTTTACTTGCTCTGCGCCGCAGTTAGTTGGCTGCGGTATTTTGCAGAATATCCTTTTCCTGATCCGTCAATGGACGCGGGGTCTGTTGCTCACGGTCAATAACTACCTGCACGCAGTCCACAGTTGCCGCGACCTCACCTTGGGCGTTCTTAACCTGCTGAGTGGTGGTAAACGAGGTGGTGCCAATCTGCGAGATGGAAGTTTCCACCTCCACCGTAGTGGTGTCTTTGAATTCCATCGGGCGCAAGAAGTCCACATCGAGGTGGCGCACGAAAGCAATGAAGTCAAGGCCCTTGGAATAGATATGTTCCTTCGCAAAGGCCAAGCGCGCTTCCTGAGCGAGCTCGATGTAGTTTGCGTTCATCATGTGGCCGTACATATCAAAGTCCGACCAGCGGGTTTGAATACGGTATGTGTGCACGCTTGGGGTTGCCATCATTCTCCTCAGTTAGAGCGTCAGCTACTTAGCGGGTTAGCTTGCGGTGGGTCACGCGAGAAGGACGGGCCGCCTCTTCGCCAAGGCGGTCGACCTTATTCTTCTCGTAATCGCCGAAGTTACCCTCAAACCAGAACCACTGACCTTCTTCCACATTGCCCTCCCAGGCCAGGATGTGGGTACAGGTGCGGTCCAGGAACCAGCGATCGTGGGAAATGACCACGGCACAGCCCGGGAACTTCTCCAACGCGTTTTCCAGCGAACCGAGGGTTTCCACATCCAAGTCGTTGGTCGGCTCGTCAAGGAGGATCAGGTTGCCGCCTTCCTTCAGGGTCAGAGCCAGATTCAAGCGGTTGCGCTCACCACCGGAGAGCACCTTGGACGGCTTTTGCTGATCCGGGCCCTTGAAGCCGAAAGCGGACAGATAGGCACGCGAAGGCATCTCGTTCTGGCCCACGTGGATGTAGTCTAGGCCGCCGGAGACGACCTCCCAGACGGTTGCTTCAGGGTCAATATTCTCACGGTTCTGGTCCACGTAGGACAGCTTGACGGTATCGCCCACCTCGACGGAACCGGCGTCCGGCTGCTCCAGGCCAACGATGGTCTTAAACAGGGTGGTCTTACCTACGCCGTTCGGGCCGATAACGCCCACGATGCCGTTGCGCGGCAGGGTGAAGGAGAGATCCTTAATCAGAACGCGGTCATCAAAGCCCTTCTGCAGATCCTTGACCTCCACAACCTTATTGCCCAAGCGCGGCGGGGTAGGAATCTGGATCTCTTCGAAGTCGAGCTTCTTGTACTTCTCGGCCTCTGCAGCCATTTCCTCGTAGCGTTCCAGACGAGCCTTGTTTTTGGCTTGGCGAGCCTTTGCACCGGAGCGTACCCACTCCAGCTCGTCCTTCAGACGCTTGCGCAGCTTCGCGTCCTTCTTGCCAGCAACTTCCAGGCGCTCCTGCTTCTTATCCAGGTAGGTGGAGTAGTTGCCCTCGTACGGGTAAAGCTTGCCGCGGTCCACCTCACAGATCCAGCCCGCGACGTGGTCGAGGAAGTAGCGGTCGTGGGTCACAGCCAAAACCGCGCCTGGGTAATCGGCCAAGTGCTTCTCCAGCCACTGCACAGACTCAGCGTCCAGGTGGTTTGTAGGCTCATCGAGCAGCAGCAGGTCCGGCTCGGTGAGCAGGAGCTTAGCCAGCGCTACGCGACGGCGCTCACCACCAGAAAGGTTGGTCACCGGGGCATCGGAAGGCGGGCAGCGCAAAGCTTCCATTGCCTGCTCGATCTTGGAATCAACCTCCCATGCATCAGCAGCATCCAGCTCTTCTTGCAGCTTGCCCATTTCTTCCATGAGCTCATCGCTGTAGTTGGTGGCCATTTCCTCGGCGATCTGCTCGAAGCGCTGCTTCTTTTCGAAGATTTCGCCCAAGCCTTCTTCGACGTTGCCGCGCACGGTCTTTTCGTCATTGAGCGGCGGCTCCTGCTGCAGGATGCCCACGGTGGCACCCGGATCAAGGAAAGCCTCACCGTTGGAAGGCTGATCCAGGCCGGCCATAATCTTCAGAATGGAGGACTTACCGGCACCGTTAGGGCCGACCACACCAATCTTGGCCCCTGGGTAGAACGCCATTGTTACATCGTCAAGGATGACTTTATCGCCAATTGCCTTGCGCACGTTTTTCATCGTGTAGATGAATTCGCCCACTTTTACCCCTTTGCAGAAATTTGGGAGACGTATTTATCTACACAAACACTACATCAGAACCACCGCCCAAGTGCCTCGGGTCAGGTACACCCGAGGCAAATCAGGCCAAGGGCTGGAAGAGCTTAAGCGTTCACGGTGGCGGAATCCGCCTCGGCAGCCTCCTCTTCCATTTCGGTGTCAAAAGTGTCTTCTTCCCCACCGCGTGCAGCTGCGGCTCGCTCGGCTAGATAGCGGTCGGCCACGGTATCGGCAGCGGTATCTCCCTGGCTCGCCTGCTGTTGCGGCAGACTGTGGTCCACGTCCGGTTCGATGGCATTGTCCCCCAACTCTGGAACCGCAATATTTTCCTGATTATACTGCGGGGCCAAACGCTTTGTGCCAATAACGTGGCGGTTCAAGTCCAGACCTACATACTGTGCCTTAATAAACGTGCGGAAGTGATCAGTGCCATGGTCATCGCGCCATTGTTCTGTAACCAGGGAGCCCACGATGACCAACGGCATGCCTTTGGCTAAAGATTTACGCACGTTAATGGCAAATTGATTCCACATCTCGACGTCAATATACAGGTGGTCCACGTCGCGCCACTGCGGCGACTGGGTGTTTTGCCCTTCCGAACCAGTAACACCAGTATCGGCCTGGCGCTCTGGAATTCGGCGCGAGGAAGCAACGCGCAGCTTAGTCTTATAGGCCCCAGTGGAGGTTTTAGTCAGGATTGGATCGCGGGTGAGACGACCGGTCAAGGTGATTGGGTATTGGGACATGGTGCTAGAAAATCCTTTGCTGGATAGTTGGATAGGCGAGTTCGGTTTTCCTCGCTCGCTTCCACATCCTGATGCCGGCACGCCAGTCGCACCATGCCACCCTGCCCTACCCTGTGGATAACTTGTTGTATCCGTCAACAAGAACCGGGTTACGGAACAGTTTTTAGCCGGTTATCCACAGGCTAGCGCCCGCGGAAGCTCGATTCATCGCCGTGCCCCATATCCTGCAGCATGGCGTTATAGCGCTCCAGCTCGGCATCATCGTCCGCAGCCGCCTGCATATCGTGACGGCGGGCGGTAGCGCGGTCATCACTGAGCCAATCCAAGAAAAGCTTGCCAAAAACGATGACCAGTGGGAACTGGCCAAAGCCCCACGCAATGCCGCCACCCACTCGTTGATCTTGGAGGAGATCCTGGTCCCAGGGCAGCTCCAAATACTGGTAGAAGTCTGCACCCAATACGCTTTGCAGCTGCATTAGGTACACCCCAGCAAACAGGTGGAACGGCATGGAAAGGAAAAGCACAGCCAATCGGAATGGGGTGGAGTGCCGCTTGGGAAGGGGATCCGGTCCGATGATTTCCCAGAAGTAGAAGCAGCCAGAAACGATAAACGCGAAGTTCATGATGAGGTGACCAGCATGTTCCGAGATAGCGAATTGATACAGGCTCGGGAACAAGTACAGCACGTAGAGGAAAAATAGGTACTGCACAAGATTGACAAACGGATTGGTAATGAATCCGACAATCTTGGACTGGGTGGCTGCCAGCGCATAATCATGCAGACTGGGCTTTCCCTTCGGTCCTGGTTCAAAGGCCTCCATGAGCAAGGTCAGTGGCGCGCCCAAGACGAGCAGCAGTGGTACCGCCATTGACAAAATCATGTGCACCAGCATGTGCATGGAATACATCGCGGGCATATATAGGCCCAGTCCGGTGGACATCACGAGGGTCAGGCCCAACGCGCCGCACATGAACCATGCAGTGCGCCCCTTGCTCCAAGTTAGGCCGCGCTTGTGCACGCGGTAGACACAGTAGCCATAGGCCGCCGCCAGGAGCAGGCCGATGGTGCCAAACATAATGTCAAAGCGGAACATGGTCCACACATTGAATACCGTGGGCTTTTCAAAAAGCTCATAGCCCATCAATATTTGCATCGAATTGAGATTGGGGTCGCGCGGCGCGGGCGGCACGGTGCGGCCGAGCGTAATGGCTACGCCAATGGTGCCGGCCATGACCGCTACCTCCACGATGGCGATGCGGATGAATAGGCGCGGATTCTTCCCCAGCTGCGGGATAGTGAGCTCGCGGTGCGCAAGGCCGAAGACACCAAGCAAAATTGTCAGCACAAACTTTGTAATCAGGATGATGCCGTACGCGGAATCCACCAGATCTGAGATATTCATGCGGATGAGGGTGTTAATCAGACCGGATACCGCCAACACCACAATGGCCATAAAGGCGATACCGGAGTAGCGCTTCACCGCAAAAGCGAGGTTGGGTCCAAGGCGACGTCCGTGTGCGATAAGCGCCATAAGCCCGCCCACCCAGAGCATGACAAAGACTAGGTGCCACAGGAGCGAATTGGTGCCGTAATCGTGGTCGCCGCCAGCCGCGGAGTGGCCTTCCATACCAATGGGAACGACCTGCATGATGGACAGGAAAAGCAGTACCGGCTGCATGGCCCAGCCGCGGCCGAGCAGACCGAGAATGCCCACTACAAGGGCAATGAGTACGGAGATTGCCCACACAATAGTGGTGGAAATCTCCGTCAGCGCCATCTTCATAATGGAAGGTTCGAATACCTGGAAAAAGGGCGCGCCAGTCAGATCAGACATAATGAGCGGGACTTCCACGAGCCCTATGGCCGCCATGCCAAAGGAAGCCCAGGTACCGGTGCGCGCGGCGATGTGGCCGTCTACAGATAAGGGGGCTCCGATAAGCGCGGCATTGTCCCCGCGCGGAGCAATGAGGAATGACGAGGCTAAAAAGGAACCCACGGATAAAGCCATGAGAATCCACGCCATACCGCGGAAGAGTGGCAGGCCAAAGGTGGTTATGCGGCCCGGATCCGGAATGCCCAGGGCGGCTAGGGAATCAGCTAAAAGGAACAGGGAAATAAAGCCGGCGATAAGACCGGCAATAAGCATCGCTGCGATATAAATTCCCCACGAAGAGCGGGGCTTCTTACCCGCTGCGTTCACACTGTTAACCTGCTTATTTGCCATAGTGCGCATTGTATAGCGCGACCTAGTTTCCTACATAACACACATTTTGTCTTTACATGTGTCATTATGGGGTTTATGGACACCCGTCAACTTCTTTATTTTCGGGCCGTTGTAGACAATGGCTCCTTCACGCATGCTGCCGAAGCCCTCGACATGACCCAGCCGTCTCTGAGCCTTTCCATCCGGAAGCTAGAAAAAGAGCTGAACGCTCAGCTACTCTCGCGCGGGCGTTCCGGCGTCTCCACCACGGAGGCTGGCGATTATGTCTATGAAACGGCCGTGAAGGTTGATGCGCTACTGAACGAAACCCAGCGCCATATCAGCGAAATCACCGGCGACAAGGCCAGCACCGTATCCCTTGCCTCCGGTGCCATTTTGAACTGGGAATTTACCCCGTCCGCCCTAGCCGAACTCAAGCAGATTTACCCCACCGCCAATATCGCGCTGGATGACGCCGAACCGACCACCGCCATCAAGCATCTTCTTGACGGCCAAGTGGATTTAGCGCTTTTGCCGACGTCCGACCCGAAGGCCTTTATCCGCCGCTACTCTCCCGAGCTCACCGTCCATCAGGTAGCCACGTTTGATTACTCTGTCGCGCTGCCCCAGCGTCTCGCCGAGCTAGAGTCCCCCGTCTCCCTCGCTGACCTACGCGGGGAAACGTGGCTTATTCCACCGCGCAGCCGCGAACTTCCTGAGTTAGCCGAGTTCTATGCCGAACTGTGGGATAGCCGGCCTAGCCTCAAGCCCGAAAAGACTCAGGATGTGGCCAGCCTCAATAGCGCAATTCCTATGGTCTCCAGTGGGCTGGGCGTAAGCATTGTGCCCAATTGCGCACCCGCTGTGCAGCCGCAAGGCATTTTTAGCCGTCCGATTGCCGATGACCTGCCGCACTATTACGCCATCGTGGCCTACCGCGCGGATCGCGAGCTGACCGCTGCCGCCCAAGACCTGGTGGACATCCTGCGCTCCCCGCAACGCACCCTGGCTTAGGTTTCCCCGCCTTAGTGGGCTACTATGAGTGCGTTGCAAGCCCCCATAGCTCAGTGGATTAGAGCAGTGGGTTTCTACCCCATGTGTCGCGGGTTCGAATCCTGCTGGGGGCACTTTTAACTTACCCCCTTTCACCAGTGTTTTTGCTGGTGGGAGGGGGTTTCTTCTTTCCGGCCTATCCGGTCGTTTCCGGTCGTTTCCGGTGGTTTCCTGTCGCAAATGCAGTGGAATTGCATGGCCATTTAAGCCCCTAAAACGACGAAAAGACCCCCACCCACAAAAGGGTGAGGGTCAGTCTAAAAATCATTCTCTAGCTCGCTAGGAATCGGCAAATCAGCCACACTCTCCGGGTGGCGGACTCTCCACTGGCGAATGTGGTTCACGGCGATAAAATAGCGACTTTTCCACACCTCCAGTTTGTCGCGTAGCTCGGCAATCTCCACCCGCATTTCGTCGATGGACTTGTCTCGGGCTTCCAGCTGCTCATTCGTCCACTCACGAATAGACTTTGTAAACGATTCCCATTCGGGGCCTCGGGTTTCCAGCTCGGCTTTCTTCTGTTGGTTCCTCTCGGTCAGCACGCTACCAATCACGGTGCCAGCAACGCCGATGATGGCGACGATGATGGTGGCTAGTGGCCCATCCACGGGCATCATCGTCACCTCCCGTCTACTATTTTCAACTCACTAGTCTGCCCGCGTGCGTAGGCGTAGAGGGTCATGGCGGCAATACCGATATAGCCGAGGGAGGACACCCAAGCGCGGGTGAGGTCACCAAAGATGGTGGCGAATATGAAACTCAAAGCCCACATGGAATGCAGCCCCACAACAGCCCCCACAGCGGCAGGCACCAACCTGGGCCACTTGACTCCACACAGGCACAGCGCACCCATGAGAAGCCACACAACAGCCCACGACGGCGGGTTAAGCACACTCTCCATAAAATGCGTCGGCTTCCGCTCAGGGTTCACAAGCAGGGGCGTGTAGGACATACCGCGAGCAATGGAGATACTGCCCAGAATCATCAGCCCGGCAGCGTCGGATACGAGCCAGCGGGAGGCGCGGCGCTTAAATCTTCCCCAATCCATACTCACTCCCCCGCTGTGGTGGGGCCAGTGTAGACCGGGAGACTGTTGGGGGTTTCTGCTGCTTCGCGGCGTTCTGCTTGGCCTGCCAGTCGTGGTGCCATGCTTGGGGTGACACCATCCACGGTGAGGCGGTTAGTCAGGGTGGTGACGAAGAAACCAATGCCGCCGATGAGGATGATTGTCCATTCTGGCGCGTCGGCAAGATACACCGGCAGTACACCAGCAACCCACGCCACGGCCTGGAGCACTAGCATGATGGTGCCCTTGTAGCGTAGCCACCACGGCTGCTCCTGCAACTCCACCGCCACAGCTTCTGCAACCTGCTCAGACACCGTCGTGAATACCGGATTCTTATAGTGCTTACCCATTACTTCTTCCTCCGCTTCAATTCGTCTAGGTCTGCCTGAATCTGCACGAGCTGCTGGCGAATACTTGCCACGGCATCGACAAGGGTGAGATTGCGGCCTTGGCTGTCCTGCCCTAGTTGGGGCCATCCGTTACCCGACGGACCCCGAAGTTGTCGCCAGACTTCCTGTAGGGCATCAATCTGGGGAGACAAATACCCAGTGATGAATGCCCTGGTGTGGGCGTTGACTTGGTCAACAGCGTTCATGGTTATCCCCTTGCTTTCTTTCTTCACCGGCTTAGCAGCGGCGGGTTTGCCGCTGGTCATCTGGTCGTACCAGTACTGGGCGCGGCGAATGTATTGGTCGTGGTACTTATGGCCGGGCCGCAGGTGATACGGACAGGCGGTGGAACCACCGGACTCAATACTGTGGAACCGGACGTTCTTGCCTGATACGGGCCTGCCTAGTTTGTAGTAGCGGCACAGGGCGGCTACGAGGTGCGCACCCGCTTCCCGTGTGGCCTCCGAGATAGGCCAGTCTTGGTCGGGGCCTGCACTGTTAGAATGCTCGATACTGATGGAGCGCTGATTTGAGTACAGGTTTGCGTTGGACCAAGCGGTATCTACGTCATTGACGGCTTGGCCTATCATCCCGGTTGGGGAGATGGCGTAGTGGGCGCTGGCGGGCCGGTCTTGCCACACACGCACGCAGTCGTCTACGTCGCCAATCATGGCCATGTGGTGCAGGGTGACGAACTCAATGCTTGCACCGCCCCTGCCTGGTGTGTAGTGCCTTCTCAGCAGGTTGTATTTATCGGGCTCGACGTTTAACCAATCCATGGTTAGCCTCCTTGGGGTATGAGAAAAGCCCCGTGACCAGCGCGGTCAACGGGGCTTGGTGTTGTTGTGGGGTTAGAGGTTCATTTATTTATTCTCCAGTGCTTCGATTCGTTCTTTGAGGACGTCGATTTCTGTGAGCAGGTTCCGCCCGGCGATGATGACGGTTTGTCCGCCCTTGCCGATGACGATGGTGTTGTCTTCACTGGCGACTACTCCATATCCAATGGCTGTAGATTTAGCGCCCTCCGCACGTGAT
>NZ_JAKMUZ010000016.1 GCF_027570195.1 Corynebacterium yonathiae | reverse complement strand
CTGGCCATTTTCCTTAATATCTGCGGCTAGCTCTTCCAACTGTTCTTCGGACAGCATGGGGTAATACTCTGCGTGCTCATGCACGCCGGTAATCTTCATGCTGTTCTCCTTTTCTGCAACTTGTTGTGGTTGCTAGTGGGCTGCCGGGAATCGAACCCGGTTGCTTTTGAAAGTCACACATCCTCTAGTCGCTGGTAGTAGTGATAAGAAAAGGTGTGATTAGTCCTGTCAGCCCTTGGTGTTTTACGTGCCCTGTTACGTGGTGTTGCCTCACCCTTGGCCCGCTACGGCGGTTGGGTGGTTTCAGCCTGTCGGCACTAGTGGTCATGGCGTTCTAAGACCCGCGCTCGCACTAGTAAGTAGTCCCACATGGACACGGCCCGGCTACTGTTCTCTGCCGGGATAGGCTCTCTATTAAGTTCTCTGTACTGCGTGGCCTACCGTTCCCAGCCCAATCCCCTCGGGTTGGGTTTACGGTGGCCTGGTGCCTATCAGGGGACTTGCACCCCTGTGTCTGCTAGTTAGGCGATGTCGTTTCCTTGCCAGACGCCCACGACGGAGGCGTTACGCGCTTTGCCACGTGACCTGGTAAACCCCACATGGTGGATAAGGCCCCGGGATTTCCAGTAGCGGAACAGTCCACCCCATGAGTTGGGGTTATCTGGTTCCATGCCGCAGGTGATGCGAACATCATCAGCAGTAAAAGGCCTACGTGTTTTAGCCAGTTCGGCCACGGCCTTATCAGCAGCCGAGTACCAATCCGCCCCGGCGCGAATCGCGGCCATGTACGCGGCCTCCGCTGGATGCAGCGAATCAGACATGTGATATGCTCCTAAGTAGCTTGGATATCGCGCCCCGCCTCGTGCGGGGCTTTTTATGTGCTTCACTTAATTCAGGGCGGTCTGCCCTAGAAAGTGAGGTGATTATTGTGGCCACTTCTCGTTCTGATTCGTGGCGGGAAAAGGCTGACGCTTTTGCTGCTGACCTACCGATTTCTGCTGATCTTTTTTCCAAGTTCGCTGATGATGTCGATAAGCTTGGTGAAGATTCGGTAAGCCCGGAGCGGCTGATTACCCTTGCGTTGAGCTGGGCGAATGAGTCTGCAATCGCGGTGGCTCGTGTTGAGGCTCTTGCTCGTGGGCTTGAGTTGAATATTGCCGAGCCCTCGGGTGATCTCTCTGAGTAGTGAGTCGACTTCCTCCGGCGTGTAAGGCTTCTCACCGCGGAGGTTGACGGTGGATTCCCCTGGCGTTGCCCCGCCGGGGGTTTCCCTATTCTTGTCGGTCATGCTGCTACCTCTTCTTGTAGTGGGGCGGTGTGGAAGTACTGGGCCTTTTCTTATGCGGCGGTTACGGTTGCGATTTCGTCGCAAACCAGAATTCGATTTGGCCGCGCCCCCAGTGCTGCTAGCGCCTGTAGAACTGCGGGCTTTGGTTCGCGTGTGTTCATAGCGCCGCGCCATGTCTTGCGGGTTATGCCTGTTTCGCGTTCGAGGTCAACAAGGGACGAAAGCCCATTTGCGCGTTTTACGCGGTCAATCTCATCAAGACTGAGTAGGAACATTCTCACTTCCTCCTTTCATCTCCCGTTGTGAGCACAATTTAACCCACTTCTTTTAGAGTGTGCAAGTATTTGCGCGGAGTGTTGGCAGTCTTTTTCTCATTCCTGCAGCTCTCCCCCCGTTTGACGGGTAGAAAATTACCCACTAACATTTTTGGCATGAGCAAAGAAACAGACTGGTTCACAAGCATGGCCCACCGCCGAGTCACCGTCACCGAGATCGCCGAATACTTAGAGGTCTCACGACGTACTGCGACCAATAGGGTTAACGACGGACTCTCTGCCGACGAGCTCATAACCATCAGTCGCAAAATCGGTATCTCCCCAATTCACGCCCTCGTCGAACTGGGAAAATTAACTTACGAGGAAGCCTTTGACTTTGTAGACGGAGAAGGCCGACTCCTTGCCACAGCTTCCGCCGAAGAACTTATTGCGCAATTAGCCCGTGAGAACCTCCCAGTCACCGCATTGATTGACCTAGGCAACGAGGGCAGGAATCGAATTGCCGCATACGAGAAATCACATGACGAACTGGCCGCACGCCGCCGAAACACCCCCGTGTCCAACCCGTCTGATTCAATGCCGGAAGGCGCGGTTGCTTACAGCGGCCCGGACGAGGACGCGGAAAGGAATGATGTGGATGACGATTAGCGCGGTAGAGCTGCACCTCCTCGCAGAAAGCATGGGCGTGCAGCTACAGCGCCACACCGGCGGGCACCCCGGCTGGTACGACCACCACAGGCGCATCATCAGCACAAGGCGCGGCCAATCCATCGGCCAATACAAAAGCGTCCTAGCCCACGAACTAGGACACGCCGCCCACCGCGACACCCCAACTGGTAACGGGCATTATGACCAGCGCCAAGAACGACGCGCCGACGAATACGCCGCCCAACTACTCATCAACCCCCACGACTTCGAAGCCGCCGCCATATGGCACCACGGCCACCTCCCCGCCATCGCAGACGAACTCGAAGTCACCCAACACATACTCAAAACTTGGCAATCGATGGCTGCTAATCGAGTAGCCTAAAAACGTTTGACCACACCCGCTAAACCGGCGTGCAAAGTCGTAAAACTTGAACCGCAACTCCTCTTGAAAGGAAACCTCTCATGACCAACCCCTACAACAACGAGCCGCAACAGCCACAGCAGCCACAACAGCCGGCACAGCCAGACCCCGCCGTACTGCAGCGAGCACAAATGCAGTACGAAGACCGCAAAAAGAACCAAACCGTCATGTGGCTCCTATGGCTATTCCTCGGCGGCATCGGGGGTCACCGCTACTACCTCGGTAACACCGGATACGCCATCGGCATGACCCTCACCCTCGGCGGTCTTGGTATCTGGGCGCTCATCGATGCGTTCTTTATCAACAAGGCTTACGCCCGTAAGAATGACAAAATTCGTCGTGAAATCTTCGAGGCTAACGGTATCGCAGACATGTAAAACGTAATAAACCCGCCCCTGGTGCTTGTCATGTGGAAGTGCAGCACCAAGGGCGGTGTTAGGAATCGCAAACCCAAGTTGGTTTGGAGTTGTCGCCTGGGGCGTTCTTTCAGCCCTGGCTAACAAAGAGTAATCATAATGGCAAGCATTAAACCGTACAAGACCGCTAAAGGCAGGGCGTGGCGCGTGCAGTACCGCAGCCCCGACGGTAAGAACCGCACGAAGCAAGGATTCCGCACCAAGAACGAGGCACAAGCCTGGGCGGATAAAAACGCCACCACCATCCGCACCGGCGAATGGATAGACCCTAATGCCGGGAAGGTAACTATTGGTGAACTCGGGGCGCGTTGGCTAGAGATGCAAACCCATTTGAAACCGTCCACCCTGCGGACAACTGAGCAGACCTGGCGTATTCACGTAAAACCACGTTGGGGGGACACGCCTATCAGGGCTGTGCGGGCCTCCGAAGTACAGCACTGGCTATCAAGCACTGAGCGCTCCGCATCAATCGTGAGGAAGAATCACGCGATGCTGTCCCAAATCCTAGATATGGCGGTGCGTGACGGGCTTGTTAAAACCAACGTGGCGAAGGGCGTAACCCTCCCGAGGAAGGCGAAGGCCAGGAAGGTGTATCTGAGCTGGGAGCAGCTTTCCGCGTTCGCCAACGAATGTGGGGATAATGCGCCTATCGTGTGGCTGCTAGGCACCGTGGGCCTTAGGTGGGGTGAATTGGCCGGCCTACAGGTTCAGGATGTGGATGTTCTGCGGCGGCGGATTACTGTGCGCAGGAATGCTGTAACCGTAGGGTACGACGTAAAAATAGGTACCCCGAAGACGCATGAGTCTAGGGTGGTGGCTGTCCCCCAGTTCGTGATGGACATGCTGGTCCCCTTGATGGATGGGAAGGCTCAGGATGCTTGGGTGTGGTGCAGGGCGGATGGGTCCCCGCTGCGGGTTCCGTCGAATCATACGTGGTTCTATGGCGCGCTGAAGCGCTGCATGGAGAAGGACCCGGATTTCCCGCGTGTTACCCCGCACGGTTTGAGGCACGTGGCGGCAGGATTAATGATTCATGCGGGGGCGAATGTCCTAGTTGTATCTCGTCAACTCGGCCATGCTAGTGCGGCTATAACGTTAGATATTTACTCCGCCTTATGGGATGAGGATTTGGATGTGGTGGCTGGTCGCATGGAAGAAAGTTTTTCGAATGTCGTGGAAGCTTTATAGAAACACCAGCACAAACAGGGTATAATGATATACGTAAGCGGCCCTTGAAAGTGCGCCAACACTCGCAAGAGCCTAACCCAGAAACACTGTAAGGAGTGTGTAGGGCTATGTATCAGCCTACCAATATTGAACAATGGCGACCCGTAGTTGGATACGAGGGTCTATACGAAATATCCAACAAGGGACGAGTTCTCTCACTGCGATATAACCGCATGCTGAAGCCGTGGAAACCTCCCCGTGGGGGACTGCAGGTACACCTGACCAAAAATAAAACACGCAAAATGAACCAAATCCATCGAATGGTTTATTCTGCATTTATCGGAGAAATCCCCGATGAACATGTTGTTCGACACCTAAATGACAACCCAGAGGACAACCGTCCCGAGAATCTCATCACTGGGACTCCCCAGGACAACACAAATGATATGTTGCGCAATTCAGGCCATTACAGGTCTAAGACTACTGCATGTCCCCGCAATCACCCCCTAGTAGAAGGAAATCTAGTTTTAGGACAACTAAAGCGGGGGCACCGTTCATGCCTAAGCTGCGACAGGGCACGCATTCGAGTTAAGCGCAATCCCAGCCTCGGCACCCTAAAGGATGAATCTGACCGCATTTTCAGGAAACTGCACGATGATGGAAATATTTCAGATGCAGCGTATATGTCGTGGCGACCAGCTAAACAATAGCGTTTATGCTGGGTAAATGGGGTTTGTGTCGCGGGTTCGAATCCTGCTGGGGGCACCGCGCGAAAGCCTTGAGGCGTCGAGTTTCTCGCCGCCTCAAGGCTTTTTGTTTACGCTAGGACTCACCATGCCCCACTTTGGAAAGGCTTAACCATGTCACTTCCCACCCCCTCCCGCACGTCCTTTGCCCTCGTCACAGGTGCCAGCCAAGGCATTGGCAAGGCCATGGCGCAGGATTTTGCAGCATTGGGCTATAACGTCATCCTCGTCGCCCGCCGCCGCGAGGTTCTCGAGTCCCTCGCCATCGAGCTCGAACAGCGCCACAATATCGAGGCCATTGCCCTTCCAGCGGACCTTGCGTTGGCTGACGACGTCGCCCGCGTAACAGAGACCATTGCCACCCGCGAGGTGTCAATCTTGGTCAATTCCGCCGGCATCGCTAGCTTCGGCCCTTTCATGGACCAGGATTGGTCGTACGAGACTACCCAGTTTGAACTCAATGGCACTGCGGTCCATCACCTCACGCGGGCCGCCCTGGAGCACATGCTGCCGCGCCGCAGTGGGGCGATCTGCAATGTTGGCTCTGCCGCGGGAAATATCCCGATCCCCAATAATGCCACCTACGTCTTCACCAAGGCCGGCGTCAATGCGTTTACAGAGGCCCTGCACTACGAGTTGAAGGGCACCGGGGTCTCTTGCACTCTGCTTGCCCCCGGCCCCGTGCGCGAGGCCACCATCGCTGAAGAAGACCAGTCGATCGTGGATAAGGTGGTCCCAGACTTCTTGTGGACCACCTACGAGTCGTGCTCCCAAGAAACCATTGAGGCCATGCGCCGCAACCAGCGCCGCGTGGTACCAGGCCCGCTTTCTAAAGCCATGAACACCCTCAGCCAGGTGCTACCCACCCCGGTGATTGCACCGCTAGTGGGCAGCTTCTACGCCAAGATGGGCTAGGCCCCAGCGCCCTTTAAATCTTTGCCTTTATCCTTGAGCACGCTTCCTTCGCCGCGTGCTCGTTTGCGCTCTACCCAAAAGTCCGCGTTTTTGATACCCAAAGCTTCTGGGTCGAACTGCGGATCCTTGCCGGCCTTCTTCTGCTTCTCATAGTCTTTGAGCACCTTGAGGGCAGGAACCTGAAGGAAGAGGACGGCAATGATATTGAGCCATGCCGTCGTGCCAACGCCGATATCACCGAGCGCCCACGCCGCCCCCGGGCTGGTGGTTGCGCCGACGATAACGGAGACAATAATCAGCACGCGCAGCACCCAAATCAGGCCACGGCGGGCAGCGCGGGAGCGTACCCACCGGTTGAAATAGGTCAGGTTGACCTCGGACATGTAGTAGTACGCCAGGACCGTCGTAAAGGCGAAAAAGGCAATGGAGACCGCGATGAAGGTCGGGCCCCATCCTGCAAAGACGCTATCAAGACCGGACTGCACGTAGCCAGGCCCAACCTCAACGCCCTCTGGCAGCGAACCGTTGTAGACCACTTCACCGTCCTCGGAGCTGCCGCGGAAGACGGTGTACATATCCGTAGAAATGATCATGAACGCGGTAGCCGAGCAGACAAAGAGCGTATCGACGTAAACCGCAAAGGACTGCACAAAGCCCTGCTTAGCAGGATGGGAGACCTCGGCGGCTGCAGCGGACTGCGGGCCGGTGCCCTGGCCGGCCTCATTGGAGTAGATACCGCGCTTTACACCCCACATAATGGCCGCGCCGAGCATGCCGGAGAATCCGGCTTCCATATTGAAGGCAGACTTGAAGATGAGCCCGAATACCTCCGGGATCTGGGAAAAGTTCATGCACATGACCACCACAGAAATCACAATGTAGATGACCGCCATGAACGGCACGACGATGGTGGCGAAGTTCGCAATGCGCTTCACGCCACCGATAATGATGATGGCCAAAATACCCGCTAGGACAACGGCCGCCCAGGTGGAGTTCACACCCCACGCGGTATCGGCCGCGGCAGCTACCGCGTTGGCCTGAATAGCGGGTAGGAAGTAGCTGGTTGCCAGGATCATGGCGACAGCAAAGACGATTCCGTAGACCACCATGAAGGGTGCAGCTTTAGTGTGCTTGTAGACCTTCTCGATGTAGTACGCAGGCCCTCCGCGGTACTCACCGGTGTCCTGATCCTTTTCCTTGTAAATCTGGGCCAACGTACATTCAATGAATGAGGTGGATGAGCCTAAAAGCGCTACGGCCCACATCCAGAACACGGCACCAGGTCCACCGAAGGCGATGGCCGTGGCCACGCCGGCGATATTGCCTACGCCTACGCGGCCAGAAAGCGAAACCATCAGAGACTGGAAGGAAGAAACGCCATCTGCGGACTTTTCTCCGTTGACGATTTGCTTGAGCATGTCCGGAATGCAGCGCACCTGCAAAGCGCGTGTCACCACGGTGAAATAAATACCCGCGCCGAGGCATAAAAACACCAAGACGGGGGACCAAATTACGGTATTGAGGGCATCAAGGAAGTTTGCCATCTGGTCTCTCCTAAGTCTGTCGCACCTCTCGAATGAAGAGCGATAATCCGGAGTATGCCCTAACTCACACACGAAGGTAAGGCAAATCACCCACTAATTTTATGCAGGATGGAAACACACTTGCTGGAACGCTGCTCTACCCAGTGGCAATCACCTCCCCAGAACAACCCCACCCGCACCCCATCTAGGGGTAAAAAGCTGCGGGAGTAGAATGGGCCGCATGCCACATTCCGACATCGCCGCAAAGCACGACCGCCTCGTCTGGATCGATTTGGAGATGACCGGCCTGGACCCCGAGCGCCACGTCATCGTCGAGGTCGCTGCCGTTATTACCGATGGCAACCTCAATATCCTGGGCGAAGGCATCGACCTCGTCGTCCATGCCACCGAGGAAGATCTGGCGCAGATGGATGCTTTCGTCACGCAGATGCACGCCAAGTCCGGGCTAGATAAGGAAATCCGCGAGTCCACCACCTCGATAGGCGAAGCCGAGGACGCCGTACTCGCGCTCATCAACGAGCACTGCGATCCGGAGCACCCCGCTCCCCTGGCCGGCAATTCCATCGCCACCGATCGCACCTTCATCCGCACCTATATGCCCCGGCTCGATAGCGCCCTGCACTATCGCATGATCGACGTGTCCACCATCAAAGAGCTCGCCCGCCGCTGGCACCCACGCGCCTATTTCAACCAGCCCGATAAAGGTATGACCCACCGCGCATTGCAGGACATCATCGAATCCATCCGCGAGTTGGACTTCTACCGCCGCAGCGTCTTCCGCACCGACGAGGGCCCCACCTCCCCCGAGGCGGAGCAGATTAAGGCAGAAACCACCGCAGACTACCAGGCGTTTTTGTAATTTAGGCGGCGTGAGTTAACCTATATCTCGTTGCTTTCACGCAGCGATGGTGGCTGTAGTTCAGCTGGTAGAGCACCAGGTTGTGATCCTGGGTGTCGCGGGTTCGAGCCCCGTCAGCCACCCCAAGTGCCCGAGCCTTGCGCTCGGGCTTTTTCAGTTTTCCGCCTGCATGCTCGCCAGCAGCTCCTCTGAACGGGCCCGGCCGGCGATATCTGGCATATCTCCGGTGACCACAAATTCACTAACACCTAGGCTCTTGCCGACGCCCCTTAGCTCCTCCCTCACTTCCTGCACCGTCCCCCATACGTCATGGGCCAACGTCTCCTCGATGCGGCGGCGCTGCTGCCCTGTGAGGGCATCCACGTCCAGCTCGCTCGCTGGCCGCAAGGCCGCGAATTCTCCGGTCGATTGCGCTCGCGCCTTCGCATAGGCCTCCGGCAACAAAAGATCGCGGGCGGCCGCGGATGTCTCGGCGACGGCGATATTGAGCGAAGAGATAATAGGTGGGGCGTCGGCAAGCGCATGCTCCCGATACACTCGCGCGGCGGCCTCCTGCGTGGCCACAGGCCCGCCAAGGATGACACCAAGCCCCATCTTGGCCGCAACCATCGCCGAGCGAAAGCCCGCCAAGACATAGAGCGGGGTGCCCCCATACTCAGGCCGAACCGTCACCACCTCTTCGCCACGCAGGTAGCGCAAGAGTGTGGTCAGCTCCGCTTCGAAGCGCTGCTTCACCTCGTCCGGCTCCCCCTGGCGCAGCGCCTTTCGCACCGGTGCAGTAAACCCGACGGAGGAGCCAATCCCTATATCAATGCGACCGGGATACAGCGCCTCGAGGAGATTAATCTGCTCGGCCACTAGAAACGGCGGGTGATTTAACAACATAATGCCGGCCGTACCCACCCGAATGCGCTGCGTGTGTGCCGCAACGTGTGCCGCGAGCATCCCTGGCTGACCCGCTGGTATTCCCGGCACACCGTGATGCTCGGCCACCAGAAAGCGCCGAAAACCCAACTTCTCTACGTGCCGGGCATGCTCAGCCACCTGATCCAGTGGGCCGGCTGCCCCGCGGTCTAAAACAGAAAAGCGCATGGCCACCACTGTAGCCATGCGCTTCTGCCTTGTGCGGCCGTTAGGCGCTACTGATTAGCGTCCGCGTTGCCCTTGGACCACTCATCCCAGGACATATTCCAGTCACCGAGGCCATCCATCGCATTAAGCGTCTCGCCGTAGGTATTGAATACGCGCACCACATCGCCACGTTTCATCGTCTCCTGAAACCACTGTGCAGCTTCTGGTGTCACGTTGATGCAGCCGTGCGAGGTATTGGTATTACCCTGCGCCCACACGGACCACGGAGCGGAGTGAACATAGATGCCGGAATAAGACATCTGCGTAGCCCAGTCCACGGTCGTGCGATAGCCGCCCGCGTCATGGGCTAAGCCAAAGGTTTCCGAGTCCATGAGCAGCTGCTGGTGCTCATCGCCAATAACATAGCGGCCATTCGGCGTATCGTACTGATAATCGCGGCCCAGCGAGACCGGGATGGCACGCAAGAATTTCTTATTCTTAAAGACCTTCATCGTCTTGGTGGCGTTATCGATAATCGCCACCGTGCGGTCACCAATGGTGAAATTGGTCTTGGCATTCTCACCGCCATAGATGCCGCCGCCTAGGTCCTGGCCGTACTGGTCGACCTTCACCTCAACCTTGGTGCCAGGCTCCCAGTAATCCTTCGGGCGCCAGCGCACTTCCTGGTTATTGACCCAGTAGAAGGCCCCCTTCACCTCAGGATTGGTAGTGACAGTAATGGTCTTTTCGGCCGCCTTGCGGTCCGTAATTGGCACACCGAAATTCACCCCAATAACCTGACCAACGCCGACCTCCGAATCCGGGATAGGAGTAAGCGAGACCTCGGCGACACCCGCTGCTTGCGGAGTGGAAAAACTGAGGTTCTTCTTATTGCCATCTACATCGGAGGCCACGATGGAATAAGTGTGGTTATAGCCCAAGTCCTCCGCGGTAGACCACGTCTTGGCGTCTTTAGAGAGCTTTTCTTTGACTTCCACGCCCATTTCATTGGTCATGGTGACGCTCTTGAGCTTGCCCGTGGTCTCCACGGTGACAGGCTTGGACGGATCCACATTCTGTGCTCCGTCTTTCACGGAGACCGAAAGGCCGCTCTTCTTTTCGGACTCTGTGCCGCTATCCTTCTCCGCACCTGCACCTGCGGCGGCGGTGGATTCTTGATCGGCAGATTGATTCTCGGCTGAGGAATCAGAAGAGCAGGAGGCGGCGGCTAGGGAAATGCACGCAACGCCCGCGGCCGCTACGAGGCGGCGCGCAATAGGGAGGGAATTTTTCACTGAGTTGCCCTTAAACACGTAATTGCTGCTTTCAAAGACCAACCTAGATTAGCGTCTCCCTCTGCCAATTACCAGAAGCAACTTCAGGCATTAACCAATTTGTTATATACCCCCCAGAACCGCTCTGACCTGGCGATTTTACACTTTTAAAGAATGACTGCTAGAGTATCTACTCGTTGCACAGAGAGCCACACGGCAGGAAGTCAACAATGCGCCATTAGCTCAATTGGCAGAGCAACTGACTCTTAATCAGTGGGTTCGGGGTTCGATTCCCTGATGGCGCACAACTTAAATCTCGAGGCATTGTTCTTGGAACGGCGCCTCGAGATTTTTCGTTTTGGAAGCCAGTTACCGTCACCGCAGATGCGCATGACTTATTTGCTAGCGATGCCCTGGACATCAACCGCCCGATGGCGCACCATTTAAAAAAATAGGCCGGGCACTTGCCCGGTCTTGTGCTACCGCACCCGCAGCGGGGCGATAAGCGGAGCACCGCCATGCTGGACGACGTCCGCCTCTACCCCATACACACCTTCCACGAGCTCCCCCGTAAGGACGTCCGCAGGCCTACCTTGGGCGCGTATGTGGCCCTGTTTGAGCACCACCAACTGGTCACACATGCGCGCGGCTAGGTTGATGTCATGGATGGCTACAAGGCCTAGGCTGCCGTCGCGCTGTGCTTTGGCCCGCACCTCATCCAATACAAAAATCTGGTGATGGAGGTCGAGGGCGGAGGTGGGTTCGTCGAGAAGCATGAGGCCCGGATTGCCCACCAGCATCTGTGCCACGGCGACAAGCTGGCGCTGGCCACCAGAAAGCTCATTGAGGTAGCGCGAGGCAATCGCGTCCAGCCCCAAGGAGTGCAGCACCTCTCCCGTGCGTGTAATCGGGTCTTCGCAGGCCTCCCGGCGTGCGGAAATCAGCACGGCTTCAAAGGCCCGCAGCGCGGCCGTGCTGGTGAGGTCCTGCGGCACGTAGCCGATAAGCTGGCGGCGTCGCTTGCCGCGCGGCGCCGTAGCGTCGACGCGGAAATCCACCTCGCCGTCGCAGCCGCGGTGCACGCCGGCCAGGGACTTAATAAGCGTTGTCTTACCGGAGGCATTCGGCCCTAATAGACCAACTAGCTGCCCGCCATGGAGCTTTTCCACATCTACAGATTCCAGCACGCGGTGCTTTCCGTAGGCCGCACTTAGCCCTGAAATTGTCAGTTCTACGTCCACAGTGCCCTCCTTCGGGTCATGACGATGGCGATAAAGAATGGCACGCCCAGCAGCGAAGTAACGATGCCGATAGGAATAGCCAAGCCGGGTTTAATCATCAGGCTCACGGCATGCGCTGCACACATCACGGCCGCGCCCGCCGCCATGGAGGCCGGCAGGAAGTAACGCTGGTCCTCGCCTACCAGCATGCGAGCGATGTGCGGGCCCACTAAGCCAATGAAGCCAATGATGCCGGCAAAAGCCACGGTCGTCGCCGCGACCAGCGAGACCACAATGAGCACCACAACGCGCAGGCGCGAGGTATTGATGCCCATGGCGGTAGCGCGGGCATCGCCAAGCCGCAAGGCCGTCAGCCGCCAGCCCAGCGCCCATAGGATAGGCAAGGCGATAATGAGCACGGCCGCCAGCACACCATTGGCTGCCCAGTTGGCGCGGGTAAGAGAGCCCATGGACCAAAAGACGATCTGCTGCAGCGCCTCGGCCGAGGACTGGTACTGGATAAGCGCCAGCATAGCTTGGAAGAAGAACACCAAGCCGATGCCCAGCAGCACCATTGTCTCCGCCTTTGCGCCGCGGATAACGGCCGCAATCACGATGATCGCGGTGGCCACCGCGGCCGAGAGCCACGCCACCAAAGCGAGGTTAAACTGCGGCTGCGTAATCAGCTGCCATTTGAGCACGATGGAGGATGCACCGCCGAACGCGGCAGCCGCTGAAATGCCCAGCGTGAACGGCTCGGCCAGCGGGTTATTAAGGATGGTCTGCATCTCCGCGCCGGCCAAAGACAAGGCCATGCCGATGAGCACGGCCATCACGGCCATAGGCAGGCGCAACTGCCACAGCACCGTGCGCGTTTGGTCATCGAGCCCCGCGGGATTGACTATGCCCTTAATGACCTCGCCCGGGCTGATATCGATCGCGCCCACGAAGTTGCTGATAATAAAAGCCACGGCCGCGATCAGGGTCAGGCCCGCAACAATGCCGATGCGTTGCCACGTTAACTTCTTGTGCTGCCGCGCCAGGGCGGCTACCTCTGCGCCCTCCATTAGTTGGTGCTAAAGAAGGTTCCCTCGCCAGAGACCGGCGAGTACTTTTCTTGCGCGTCCATCCACTGCTTGGCGACGTCCATATCGGCATACGCCTCCGGGTTAATCCATTCCGCCACCTGCAGCAGCGCCAGGTAATTAAACGGCGAATCATAGAACTGGTGCCACATACTGTGCAGGTTGTGATCCTTGACCGCACGCAGTTTATCGAAGCCGGCCTGCTTGCTCGGCAGCTTGGCGACGCTGCCCTTGGCTTCCTTTTCATCAATGCCATAGCCCACTGCCGCATAGCCAACAGGGTGGCCTTCATCGTCCTTCATCTCAGACCAATCGCCGCCGGTGGCAATAATCATGTCTGGGTCAGATTCTAGAACCTTCTCCGGGGTGATTGTGCCGGATTCGCCTGGGATGATTTCATCGGCAATATTCTCGCCGCCGGCCGCGTTGACCAGCTGGGAGATATTGGAATCGTTCCAGGAACCACAGCAATCGGACACACCGGCCGCGCGCCAGACGAAGGTCTTTGGCTTATCCTTTACCTTCTCTGCACGGTCCTCAACCAGATCCACCGTCTTTTGCCAGTCCGCGTTGAATTCCTCAGCGCGATCCTCTTGGCCAAAAATCTCGCCGAAAATATCCATGGTCTTCGGCGTATTCTCAAGCGGGTCGCGGCGGAAGTCGGTGATCGCATACTTCAGGCCAGCCTGGTCCATCTTGTCGGTCAGGCCAGCTTCGCGGGAGGCGTCGTATTGATCTAGCGAGAGCACAATGAGGTCCGGGTCCAAGCTCACGAGCTTCTCCACGGTGACATCGCCCTTGGTAAAGCCGCCGATTTCCGGAACCTCATTGACGGCCGGCAATTCCTTTTCCAGCGCGTTGTAGTAATCCGGCACGTTCTGCTTGAGGTCCGTGCCGATACCGACGACCTTATCCAGCGGATTCTCGGTATTGAGCACGCCGGTAGCAAAAAGCGATCTGCCCTCCCCCAAAATCACCCGGTCGGGGGCCTTATCCAGTTCCACGTCACGGCCGGTGATATCGGTGAAAGAAAACTCAGCGTCGCTGTCGGCGCCGCCTGTTACTTCCTCAGCTGCACCACAGCCGACGAGCGCGGTTGCCGACGCCGCCACAACTGCTATCACTTTGAAGGGGGTATGAGCCATTTTTAGTCCTTGGTCGTTGGATGCCCTCGCGGCAGCCGCGATGAGCCTTACATAGGACATCCTAACCTGATTAACTAAGGTAACCCAAAGCTAAACAGGCTCGCCGTTGATCGTGTAGTCCTCCGGCTCGCCCTTGGGCACCTGCGTGCCGTCCGACATGGTGCGATCCTCGAGCTCTCCATCCGGATCCACGATCGCGATATCGAAGCCAGACTCGCGAATCCGGCGCAGCCCCTCCTTCAGCATCCGCCGGCCCACGCGGTTTGTACCGGTGATATGCGATAGCTCGAGCACCACCGTGCCTTCGCCAAAATCCGACTCCATCAGCTCATACAAAATGGTCTCGGCCGCGTTGAAGTTAATCAAGCCCTGCAGATAAATGACGGTCAGCTCTGCATCCTGCTCTACCTTGCGCACCGGGTTCACGCCATAGCGCTCATCCGTAGACATCAGGTGCAGGCCCATGTCCTTCGACATCAGCTTGAACGCATCCACCCCGCGCACCGAGTTGCCTTCCTTATTCAACCGAGGCGAGAACGTCGCCACACCCAGCTGGCCAGGCAGAGTACCCAGGAGGCCGCCTGAAACACCCGACTTCGCCGGGATACCCACCTCGGCCATCCATCGGCCGGCGCCGTCGTACATGCCGGCCGAGCTCATCACCGACAGCGTCAATCGGCACACATCCGCATCCAAAATTTTGTCGCCCGTTACCGGCTGCACGCCACCATTGGCCAGAGTTGCCGACATCACGGCCAAATCCCGCACCGTCACCACAATCGAGCACTGCTCGATATACGTCGAGACCGCATCATGGGCCTCGTCTTGAATGATGTCGTAATTGCGCAGCATGTGCGCCAGCGAAAGGTTTCGTTCGCTGACATCGAGCTCGGAGGAGCGCATGGCGTCGTCGATATGCAAGTCGCGGCCCGCCAGGCGGGAGAAGTAGCTGCGCAGTCGTTCGACGCGCGCGGCCGGCTCCGAATCCACACCATTAATTAATTGTGTGACCGCAATCGCGCCCGCATTAATCATGGGGTTGACCGGCCGGTGGTCATCGCGGTTGAGCGAAAGTTCGTTGAAGGCCTCTCCCGAAGGCTCCATACCCACGATCTTGCGCACCGCGGAGAGGCCCAGCTCCTGGAGCGCCAACGCGTAGACAAACGGCTTGGAAAGGGACTGGAGGGTAAATTCCACCTCATCATCGCCCGCGGAATAGACGTGGCCGGTGGTGGTGCACATCGCGGCACCGAGGTACTCGGGCTCCGCCTTGGCCAGGTCCGGAATATAATCCGCCACGGCGCCGTCGCGATTATCGCGCACCTTAGTGAGGATTTCCTGCAAATAAAAAGGGATTGGTGTTTTCATCCCAACCCAGCCTACGAAAAAAGTCCCCGCAATGTGCGGGGACCTCCTTAATTAGTGGCGCTCGGACAGCAGACGCTGCAGCTCCTTCAAGTCGCTCTTGCGACGGCGGGAGCGGAAGACTGAGAAAGCAATCAGGCCAACCACAGCGGCACCGACGCCACCGAGGACCATCTGCACGTTGCGGTCCTGCAGCTTATCGGTGGCCGCGGTCTTAGCCTCGTTGGCAAAGTTCTGCGGCTTGCTGCGCTCTGCCAGCTCGTCTAGGGTGCCGGCCAGCTGGCGGCGAGTGCGCTCGATATCGCGCTGAATATCTTCAATATTGCGTGCCACGAAGTTCTCCTCTTAACTTAGGTTCGCTCTTAACGGGCTCATTCTACCCCGCCGGCCCAGCAGCGTGCAGCCTGGGCGGTAAGTAAGGTGGGGACCATGACTGAAAACCGATTGAACGTTGGAGATACCGCCCCTGCCTTTGCGCTTGCCGACGACGCCGGAAACACCGTTTCCCTCGCCGATTACGCAGGCCAGCGCGTACTCGTCTACTTCTACCCCCGCGCCAATACCCCAGGCTGCACCAAGGAAGCCTGCGATTTCCGCGATTCCCTAGAACAGCTCAATGATCTAAATATTGCCGTTGTAGGAATCTCGCCCGATAAGCCGGAAGCACTGGCGAAGTTTCGCGCGGACCATGAGCTGAACTTCCCTCTCCTGTCTGATCCGGATAAGTCCGTCATGACCGCCTACGGTGCCTTTGGGGAAAAGAAGAACTACGGCAAGGTCGTCCAGGGCGTTATCCGCTCCACCTTCTTGGTCGAACCGGATGGCACCATCGGCCAGACTCATTACAATGTCAAGGCCACCGGCCACGTCGCCCGCGTGATGAAGGGCCTTAGCTAGCGCGTGTAATCCTCCGCCACCGCGGCGTCGCCCAACGCAATGACGAATGCATTGACCAGGCTGGCCTCTTTATCCACAGCCTGTCCGTACGGCGCAATTGCGCCACTGCGGGCGACTGGAACGACTTTGATGCCGTGGTCGTAGAGATTAACTGCGCGCTCGATTCGCACCTTTTTGTCATCGCGGCCCACTGGGCCAGTTGACGCTTAAACAAGTTATCCACAGCTACGGCCATCTGCACCTCGGCTCGCCCGCAAACTTTGCTTAGGGTTGCAGCCATGAGTGCACTGCAGGCCTATGCCACCCACATAGCCTCGGCGATGGATATTCTCGCCGAGGCCCACGGCATGTCTGAGCGCGCCCTCATCGATCTGGGCTTGCCGGATGTAGAAGCCCACGACCTCCGCGCGCTTGCCGCGGTCTATTTCGGCCCGACCCACTTCAGCCGGAAGCAACGCCACGCCACCACGGCCGCCCGCTACCACGACCTCGTAACGCTCAAGCTGATTGAAAAGTACGTCTCCCGAGTGCGCACAAAACGCGATGCCTGGAACCTTCGCATTGAGCTGTGCCGTCTGCGAGGCCCCGCCTCTGAAATCGCTCGCCGCGCCAAACAGCGCCTCCGCGACCTCCGCCCGCGCCGCACGCCACCCCGCGAGGGCGTGCAACTCCTTCGCCGGCCGAACGGCCCGTGGACCATGCGAATAACCGCTCCCTCGGCCTTCCTCGCAGAACTCGACGCCGCGCTTAACCCCGCGCGCCCACTCGATTCCCTGCGGGATCTCCTTCGCGACACGGCTGCGCCTTCGGCGCGCACCACGACCAATGTCATCATCCCGCTCAACGCGCTGGACCGCATCTTGGACGGCGACGGTGAAGAAGTCACCCTGCGCCTGACAAATGGTGCCACCATCACCGGCGCCAAGCTGGTCGAACGCACCTTCACCGAGCACGGCCTCGCCACCCTTATCCACCCTGTCAAAGGCCCAGTCAACCTATATCGCACTTCGCGTTACGCCACCGAGAAACAACGGCGGATGGCCGCGGCCGAGAATCCCACCTGTCCGTGGCCGCCATGCAACCACCCGGCGGACAAGGCTCAGATCCATCACCTCAAGGCATGGAAGCACGGCGGATTGACCAATATGGACAACCTCACCGTGTGCTGCCCCTATCACAACGGGGTGAACCAAGACGACCCGAATGCTCCGCCGCTGCGCGGGCGCCTTGCCCGAGTCAATGGCAAGGTCCGCTGGGTCCGTTAGCGCTGCCTCTGCGAGGTAGCGCTACTCGGCGTGCTCTACAAAGTCCGCATAGACTTCCGCGGCTACCCGCGCGAATTCGGCCGGTGTCATGCGCGCCATACCCTCCGGTAGGCTGCCCCACAACGGACAGCCGGTCACCTCCGGCATCTCCTCCAGGTTCAGGCGAGTAGCCAGGTCCGGGTCGGCCGGCAGCGAACCACCAACCAGCCCCAGCACCTCAATTCCGCGGCGTTGGGCCTCACGCACGGTCAGCTCGGCCGCGTTGAGGCTGCCCAGGCGCAGAGAGGTGACGATGAGGAGCCTATCGGCGACGTCGGCAAGCGTATAGGCGTCCGTCAAGCGCACAAGCAGCCCGCCGGCGCCTTCCACCAGCACCACGCGGCCGGGCGTGTCAAGGGCAGCAATCCACTCTTTGAGTTCATGTAGGCCGGGTTGGGGCAAGCCAGCCCGGCGCGCGGAGAGATTTGGCGCCAGCGGTTCTGGAAAGCGCACCATCTCTGCTACCTTCACCCCCGCCAGCTTGCCGACGGTCGCTGCATCCCCCTTCCCCTCCGGCTCCCCCGTCTGCAGTGGCTTAGCGTAGACCACCTCACGGCCGCGCTGCTTAAACGCGCTGGCAAGCGCGGCCGTGGCCACAGTCTTACCGACGTCAGTATTCGTCCCCGTCACGTAAATTATCACTGTCGTCCTCCCGCCACCGCGGCGCGCACGCCGCGGCACATCTGCGCTACTTCCTCCGCGGTGCTAATAAACGGCGGCATGATATAAATCAGTCGGCCGAACGGACGCAACCACACGCCCTGGCCCACAGCCGCGGCTGTCGCTGCGGCCATATTTACTTCGCGTTCCATTTCCACCACTCCAATGGCACCAAGCACGCGCACATCCGCTACTCCCGGTTCTTGGGCCAGCCCGTCAAAGCCACGTTGCAGCTGCTTTTCGATGCCCGCTACCTGCTCGCGCCACTGCCCCTCCAAAATGAGAGCAGTTGCCTCGGCCGAAACGGCGCAAGCGAGCGGATTAGCCATAAACGTCGGTCCGTGCATCAGCGCGCGTGGGCGCATTCCCGCAGCGACCTTCGCGGTGGCGAGCGTAGCAGCCATGGTCATAAACCCGCCGGTCATCGCCTTGCCCACGCACATAATATCCGGCACAACGTCGGCCGCTTGGGTGGCGAAAAGGTCGCCAGTTCGGCCGAAGCCGGTGGCGATCTCATCCGCGATGAGCACGATACCGTGGCGGTCACAGATATCCCGGGCCCCACGCACCAGCTCATGGTCGTGAAAGCGCATCCCGCCCGCGCCTTGCACTACGGGTTCTATGACCAAAGCTGCAACCTCCTCGGTCACGCACGCTTCCAGCTCGCGCAGATAGTGTGCGCGTTCGGCCGAGCTAGCTCCGCGGGTAGGCGGGGCTGGGGCGAAAATCTGGCGCGCTAAGGTGCCTGTCCACATCGAGTGCATGCCGCCTTCAGGGTCACACACGCTCATCGCCGCGAAAGTATCGCCGTGATACCCCGACCTCCACGTCAACATTTTGGTGCGCTCCGGGTGCCCTTGGCCGCGGGCATACTGTAGCGCCATTTTGATGGCTACTTCTACCGATACGGATCCGGAATCGGAATAAAAGACCTGCTCGAAATCACCCCGCGTCAATTCCATGAGGTTGCGGGTAAGCCGCGCGGCCGGTTCGTGGGTAAGTCCACCAAACATGACGTGGCTCATCTTCTCGATTTGTTCGGCCGCTGCCGCCTTGAGCCGCGGGTGGCCGTGGCCATGGGCGGCGGCCCACCAGGAAGACATGGCGTCGATAAGCGTGGTGCCATCCGCGAGTGTTAAATAAACTCCGGCGGCCGAGTCCACCACAAGCGTTGGCTCGCCCGGCTCGGCATAGGGGTGCCAAATGTGGCGGGCGTCGAGAGCAGCAATATCCATGAATTTAGGTCTATCACAGACTTTCGGCCGTTATAGTGCTTTTATGACAATTATTAAACATCGTTCAATTCGGCGCTTACCGGTGGCTTTGCCAGCGATCGCCGGATTGGAAATGTGGGAGCGCTTTAGCTTCTACGGCATGCAGGCCATCCTCGCTTACTACCTGTACTCCACCTCCGGCGGACTCGG
Source organism: Corynebacterium yonathiae (assembly GCF_027570195.1). Lineage (GTDB taxonomy): Bacteria > Actinomycetota > Actinomycetes > Mycobacteriales > Mycobacteriaceae > Corynebacterium > Corynebacterium yonathiae. The sequence continues at coordinate 46,902 of NZ_JAKMUZ010000016.1, read as the reverse complement.
TATGGACCAGGGGCAGGCCACAGCGCTCGTCGGCGCGTACGGCAGCCTGCTCTACTTGTGCACCTTCGTCGGCGGGTGGGTCAGCGACCGGTTGCTCGGCGCCGAACGCACGTTGCTGGCCGGCGCAGGCCTGCTCATATGCGGACACTTTGCGCTGTCGCTGGTTCCCGGCCCGCCGGGTCTAGTGTCTGGGCTTTTGCCGCTTGCGCTGGGATCAGGGCTCCTTAAAACAGCGGCAATCACCATCCTGGGTGCGGCTTTCCCTCCCACCGCTGGCGCGCGCGACGGAGCCTTCCAGATTTTTTATCTAGGGATTAATATCGGTGCTTTGCTCGGGCCGATGCTCACCGGCTGGCTGGCACAAGAGTACGGCTACCATGCCGGCTTCCTCGCGGCCGCAGGCCTCATGTGTTGCGGGTGCGTTAGCTACGGGGTGTTACGCCGGCGAGTAATCACCGAATTCGATTCACAGCCTCCCAACCCCACCTCCACGCCGGGCAAGGCCGCAGCGGTAGCACTGGCGGCTGTGGTGGGCAGCGTCATCGTCGCGGTGGCGGTCTCCCCGGACCAGCTGGCTAGGCTTCTGCTCTTTACGACGATCGCGGCCGCCCTCGCCCTCTTCGCCAGCATGCTGCGTTCCCCACGTGTCAACGGGCCAGAGCGACGACGAGTCGTAGCATATATCCCGCTCTTTTTCTGCTCTACGGTCTACTGGACCCTCCAGCCGCAAATTTACGGCGTGCTAGCTGTGTACTCGGATCAGCGGGTAAATCGCATGGTAGGCGAGTTTGAGATTCCGGCCGCGTGGACACAGTCGCTCAACCCGCTGTTTGTCTTGGTCTTGTCCCTACCTCTGGCAGCAGCGATGTCTCGGTGGGCACGCTCGCGGCGTCTACTCATGGCCGTGGGCATCATGGTTGCCGGTTCCGGAATGTTTGTGTTGTTGCCGTTCGTCGGGGGCGGAGAAAACTCAACGCCGTTTATGGTTTTGGCCGTAACCATCTTCTTGATGTCACTCGGCGAGCTATTCATCGGCCCAGTGGGCATGGCAGCATCGGCTGCGCACGCGCCGCGAGCCTACGCGACGCGCTTTTCCGCGCTCTATTTTCTCACCATGGCCATTGGCACCTCGCTGGCAGGAACGCTATCGACGTTCTACGACCCTTCCTCGGCGGGTGCGGAACGGACCTATCTACTTATTGTCGGTATTGTCCCTGTCGCACTGGGTTTCTTGCTCTTGGTCGGCCGAAAGGATGTCGTGGACGAGGTTCCGCGCGGAGTTTAAGTCATCGGCTTCTAAGGAAGTATGAGTGTCGGGGAAAATCTGACACTCGTGATCCGGCACCACCTCCGCGCTGCGGGTAATGCCGCGCTGCTCGGTATAGGCATCAAAGAGGTTATCGATGCTCAGGGCTAGTCCTCATTCTTTAATTGGTCACGCAGCTGCTGGAAATACTCGCGGGCAGCCTGTGGCTGCGCAGTCGAGTCCGGACCCTCCTGCGGCTGCTGCTCTGCACGCTGGGCGGCAGCGATGGCTTCGCGCTTGGCACGCTCGGCCTGACGCTTAGACTCGCGCTCGATTTCTTCGGCGCGGGATGGTTTCTTCGGCTGCGGGCGGCGGCGCTGCGACGGCTCCTCGGCGGAATCGAGGGCGCGATTAGCCATGAGTACGTCGCGCATGCCGCTGAAGAGGTCACCCATGCCCTGCGGGTTGGAGGGCATGTAGAGCACGGAGGCCTGGCCGTTGTGGGAGACATCGACCATCGCATCGAGGTACTGGGAGACAAGCATGAGCGCCTCGGGGGATTCTTCCACGCCGGCGTCACGAAGCATCTCGTATTGCTGGGCAATGCCCTCGACGATTTCCTTACGCTGGTCTGCAACGCCGCGACCCTGCAGCTTCTTCGCCTCAGCCGCGCCCTCGGCTTCCTTGACCACGCGAATCTTCTCAGCCTCTGCCTGGGCAACGGCCGCCTCACGCTCGCGTTGGGCCGCGTTAATGGAGTTCATCGACTCGCGAACGCGGGAATCGGGGCGGATATCGGTAACCAGGGTATTAACGAAGTTCCAGCCGTACTCGGCCATATTATCGCGCAGGGAGGCCGCGACGTTGCGGGCGATAGTGTCCTTGGAGGAGAAGGAATCATCCAAGTCCATATTCGCCACGGAGGAGCGGACATTATCCTGCACGTAGGCCACAATCTGCTGCTCGTGGTTGGAGAGCATATAGTACGCCTCGCGCTCGCGGCCTTGCACCACCTCGTATTGCACGGCGACAGGGATCTGGACGAAGACATTATCCTTTGTTTTGGTCTCCACCATCACATCCAACTGGCGCACCTGCAGCGAAATTTTATCGCGCACACGGTCTACCCACGGCAACTTGAAGTGCAGACCAGCATGCGCCACCTTTTGGAATTTGCCCAAGCGCTCCAAGATGGCAGCTTCGCGAGTGCGAACGATGAAATAGCCGTCAAAGAGGGTTCCCAAGATAATGAGCAAGATGAGGACTATAACTATGGTGGCGATCAAAATATCTCCCTAAATGTCGTAACAATCACCAATATTTTCGCATAGGAAATAGCGAAACGCTAGTGATCGTCGATAAGCGCAAAGAGCCTGCCCAAGATGGTCGCGCCGTCCTCGCGAATGCCGTTGTGCTGGAACTCGTTGCTAATCCACGGCCGCAGATCCCTTAGGTGGGTGGCCGTAGCCAAGGATTCCTCGAGCGGAACAAAAATATCATCGACATAAATGGCTGCGGCCGTGGTAGGTACCTCGCCGAGCGCGTAGGGCGGGGAAAATTCATGGCGGGCGAGGCCGTGGGCGGCGTCGGCAAACGCGTGCAAGGCTGGGTCCTCGGCGAACTGCCAGGGGAAAATATGCTCGCCGGTCAACCACGTACCGGACTCCGCAAACTCCGGGAATTCCTCGCGCACGCGATGCGCCGCCCAGTTGGTAGCTGCCTGACCACCGACGCCCCCATAGATGGACTCATGAATAGCGGCATAAAGCGGGCCGTCTGCAAAGCTCACGCGCTGGCCGACGTCCGCTAGGAAATCGCCGCGCAGCCGCTTCTCGCCTGCCACGGTGCGGAAAGGCTCTTCCAGCAGATAAGCCAGCGAATCAAAACCGGTGCCGCGGCCGAGCTCGATGCCAATAGTACGAAACCGCAGCGAGGACAAACGCTCGCCGGTAGGAAGGCGCTCATCCGAATTGTTCAAGTGGGCAATGATCTCCGCGATGCGCTCCTCAGCCCACGGGAATTCGCGGTAAAAACGCTCCTGGCGGGCCTTGAGCTTGCGGAAAGTGGCACGATAGAGCTCGTCCGCGCCCTTTAGCGTGGGGATGCCACCGGTGAAAAAGGCATGCTCGATGCGCTCGGGTGCTTGAGATAGGTAGGCGGTAATGCAAAAGCCGCCGAAGGACTGGCCGAATAGCGACCACTTTTCGAGGCCGAGGTGCTCGCGCAGACGCTCAGCATCGCGGACGATATTGTCTTGGCGCAACAACGCTAGGTGTTCTGTGGTGCGCTCGGCGGATGGGCTAAGCGCATCGATGCGGTGCGAGCGGCCGGTGCCGCGCTGGTCCATGAGAATAACGCGGTAGCGCTCCAGTGCCTTGCCAATCAACCCCGTGGGCCCCAGTGGCCGGGGTGCTGGGAAACCAGGCCCGCCCTGGAGGTAAAGCAACGCGGGCAGGTCCTCTCCACCGGGCGGGATGATTTCGCGAGCATATAGCCCAAAAGTCCCGTGGGGATTGGAATAATCCCACGGGACTTCGAGGTGATGCTCTTTAATTATGTGGCCGAAGCGGCGATAGGAGGTCATGTCCTCCCAGGTTAGTAAACTTCCAAACCCTTCGAGCGGAAGACCTCGCGGATTTTTTCCACGTCCTCCGGCTTTGGCGGCTTGGTATCTGCCAACTGGTAGGTCATGTCCAGGCCTTCCCACTTGTCTTTGCCCATATTGTGGAAGGGCAGGACCTCGACGCGTTCGACGTTAGACTTCCAACGCGCCACGATATTGGCCACATTTTCCACATTCTCTGGCGAGTCTGTGAGGTCAGGCACCACTACGAAGCGGATCCACACCGGCTTACCTATTTTGTTCAACCTATCGCCGAAATCCAGCGTTGGCTGGAGCTGGCGTTGGGTGACCTTGCGGTAAGTCTCCTCGTCGCCCGACTTGACGTCGAGAAGCACGAGGTCGATATTGTCCAGGTCCTCGTCTCGCAAGCGCGCGCCCAAGTACCCAGCCGTATCGATGGTGGTATGAATACCCGCATCGTGGACTTCCTTGAGCACGCGACGCGTGAAGGAAATCTGGAAGAGGGGTTCACCACCGGAGATGGTCAGACCGCCACCGGAAGCTTGGAAGATGGGCTTATAACGCTTGATGCGCTTGACCACATCCTCGACCCGCTCCAGTGTGCCGGTCTTCATCTCCCAGGTGTCTGGATTATGGCAGTACTGGCAGCGCAGTGGGCATCCGGACATGAACATCGTCATGCGGGTTCCCGGGCCATCGACGGCGGTCACGAGCTCCCAAGAGTGCACGAGGGCGATATCGCCGGTACGGCGCGCCTCCATGAGCTCCGGGCGGGTAATGTCATCGAGTTGTGCATTATCCCCCAGGCCCGCAGCTACGCCGCGGACACGCTCTCCTTCTTCCGGAGAGAGGGTGACAACACCAGTAACGCCATCAGCCATGATTAAGAACCCTGGTGGAAGGTGCGGGAGATAACGTCGAGCTGCTGCTCCTTGGTCAGCTTGACAAAGTTAACAGCGTAGCCAGAGACGCGAACGGTGAGGTTCGGGTACTTCTCTGGGTGCTCAACGGCGTCCTCGAGGGTGGACTTGTCCAGCACGTTGATGTTTGCGTGGTACAGACCAGAGTTCATCTGGTGTGCATCGCGGTTTGCCTTCATTGCTGACATGCGGTCTTCGAAAGTTGGGGTTGCCATGTTTTTCTCCTTTTCGAGATGGTTGAGGGTTGGTGGTTTTTACTTCTCCATGATGAAGCCGGCATCCAGAACGCCCACCAGGTTAGTGATGCGCTCTTCTGGGGTGCGGCCCAATCCGGAAGGAGTAATGGTGTTGGTCAGCGAGATGCCGTCCAAGGCGTCCTTGTAATCCAGCTTGCCGACGGACAGCATGGACGCAACCATGCCGTGGCTGTCAGCACCGTTTTCAGGGTTAGCGCCTGGGGAGAACGGCGTGCCGGCCTTGTGGCCCGACGGGAAGGCACCTGTTGCCTTGCCGTAGACCACGTTCGAGGTAATGGTCAGCACGGACTGGGTCGGGATGGCATTGCGGTACATCGGGATGGCCTTAATCTTTTCCATCACGGTGTGGACAATGGTAGCGGCGATATCATCGGCGCGGTCATCATCGTTGCCATAGAACGGGAACTCACCCTCGGTGATGTAGTCCGTAATCAGGCCGGTCTCGTCGCGAACCGGGGTGACCTTGGCGTACTTGATAGCAGCCAGGGAATCGGCGACGATGGACAGGCCGGCGATGCCACAGCCCATGGAGCGGACGATATTGGAATCGTGCAGCGCCATCTCGACTGCCTCGTAGGCGTACTTGTCGTGGGAGTAGTGGATGATGTTGAGGGCCTCAACGTAGGTGCCAACAACCCAGTCCAGCATCTCTTCGTACTTCTGCCAGACCTCATCGAAGTCCAGTGGGCCATCGCCCTTGATGGGCTCGTAGCCTTCTACAACCTGCTTGCCGGATACCTCGTCACGGCCACCGTTGATGGCGTAGAGCAAAGCCTTTGCAGCGTTCACACGAGCGCCGAAGAACTGCATCTGCTTGCCCACTTCCATCGGGGAAACACAGCAGGCAATTGCGGCGTCGTCGCCCCACTGCTCACGAATCTGGCGGTCAGACTCGTACTGGATGGAGGAGGTCTCAATCGAGATGTGGGCACAGAATTCCTTGTAGCCCTCTGGCAGCTTCGGATCCCAGAAGATGGTGATATTTGGCTCCGGTGAGGGGCCAAGGTTTACCAGGGTCTGCAGCAGACGGAAGGAGGTCTTGGTGACCATGTGGCGGCCGTCGTTGCCAAAGCCAGCATCAGACCAGGTTGCCCAGTACGGGTCGCCGGAGAAGATCTGATCGTAGTCGATGGTGCGCAGGAAGCGGACGATGCGCAGCTTGAGAACCAGGGAGTCGATGATTTCCTGGGCGTCTTCCTCGGTGATGATGCCAGCAGCGAGGTCGCGCTCGAAGTAGCAATCGAAGAAGGCGGACAGGCGGCCGATGGACATTGCGGCGCCATCCTGGGACTTAATGGATGCCAGGTAGCCGAAGTAGGTCCACTGTACTGCCTCGTGAGCGGTCTTAGCCGGCTTGGAGATGTCGAAGCCGTAGGACTCAGCCATCTTCTTGAGCTTCTTCAGGGCCTTGATCTGCTCGGAGTGCTCCTCGCGGAAGCGTGCCCAGTGCTCAGAGAAGCCAGCGTCTGCGACGGAATCGCGGGAAGCCTGCTTTTCCTCGATCAGGTAGTCCACACCGTAGAGAGCCACGCGGCGGTAGTCACCGATGATGCGGCCACGGCCATAAGCATCCGGCAGGCCGGTGATGATGTGTGATGAACGAGCAGCGCGGATGCGCGGGGTGTAGATATCGAAGACCGCATCGTTGTGGGTCTTGCGGTAGCGGGTGAAGATCTTCTCCACCTCAGGGTCGACTTCCTTGCCTGCTTCACCGATAGCCTGCTTGACCATGCGCCAGCCACCGAATGGCATCATGGCGCGCTTCAGCGGGGTATCGGTCTGCAGACCGACGATGACGTCATCGTCGTCTGAGATGTAGCCGGCCGGGAAAGCGTCAATGTCGGTCGGGGTGTGGGTGTCAACATCGTAGACACGCTTTTCGCGCTCGACGGACAGGTAGTTCTTCTCCAGGGTCTCCCAGACGCGCTTGGTCTTTTCGGTCGGGCCCGCCAGGAAGCTGGAATCGCCGTCGTACGGCGTGTAGTTACGCTGAATGAAGTCGCGGACGTTGATGCCCTCGGTCCATGGACCGGACTCAAATCCCTTCCACGCTTCAAACTGTTGAGGCTGCGTTGCGGTAGTCATAATTCCCTTCTTTCGGGCGAATTTCTATCAGGGGATAAATGCCGCTTTTTCGAGCCACAGCACCAAGCCCCTCTGTCCCCAATTGTTGACCACTTCCCTGGTAATAACAACTCTCGCAATCGTTTGAAACTCCAGTTATAAAACGGTCGTGTTGTTTCGCTGGTAAGTGATTTCATACAGAACGCACGTACGTCTTTTATCGGGGGTGAACTAGCCCCGAACGTGTTCCGCATCACCACGAAATTTTGGCCGCTACCTGCACGAACCTCTACTGTTATTCTCGTTCAGCTTCGCTTCCGTACAAAGGAGGACTTCGTGGCTTCCCAGCCCAAGCATCCAGTAGATACCGTCCCACCGACCCCCAAACTAGCCGCCCTGGGCCTGCAGCACGTGCTGGCGTTTTATGCCGGGGCGGTCATCGTCCCACTACTTATCGCCGGTTCGCTCAATCTGGATGCGGAAACCACTATCCACCTCATCAATGCGGACCTGTTGACCTGTGGCATAGCGACGATCATTCAGTCCATGGGCGTCGGCAAGCGCATTGGCGTGCGCCTGCCCATCGTGCAGGGTGTTACTACTACGGCCGTCTCCCCGATCATCGCCATCGGCTTGGGAGCGACCGACGGCGCGGGCGGGGTAGCCTCGCTGCCTACCATTTACGGCGCCATCATCGTCGCCGGCCTATTTACTTTCTTTGCGGCGCCGGTCTTTGGCAAGGTGCTGCGCTTCTTCCCGCCGGTGGTTACTGGCTCGGTCCTGCTGGTTATGGGTACCTCTCTCTTGGGAGTTTCGGCCAATGATTTTGTCAATTACGCCGAGGGGGTACCGGCCACCCGCGATCTGCTTTATGGCTTTGGCACGCTGGCGGTCATCATTTTGGTACAACGCTTTTCCTCCGGCTTCCTGGGCACCCTAGCCGTGCTTATCGGCCTAGTCTTGGGCACTGGAGTGGCGCTCGTGCTTGGCGACGCCTCCTTTGACGAGGTCTCCTCCGCCCCCGCCCTCGGCATCACTACCCCGTTTTACTTCGGCATGCCGAAATTCGATTTGGTAGCTATCTTCTCGCTCATCATCGTCATGATCATCACCATGGTGGAGACCACCGGCGATGTCTTCGCCACCGGTGAGATCGTCAAAAAGCGCATACGCCGCGATGACGTCGTGCGCGCCATCCGCGCCGATGGCCTGTCCACCTTGGTGGGCGGCGTGATGAACTCCTTCCCCTATACCTGCTTTGCCCAAAACGTCGGCTTGGTCCGTCTGACCAGCGTGAAGTCACGCTGGGTTGCCGTCGCCGCTGCGGGGTTCATGATGGTGCTGGGCATTCTCCCCAAGGCCGGTGCAGTCGTAGCCTCCATCCCCTCCCCCGTGCTGGGCGGCGCGTCCCTTGCGCTATTTGCCAACGTGGCATGGGTAGGCCTGCAGACCATTGCCAAGGCCGATCTTTCCGATGGTCGTAACTCCGTCATCGTCACCTCCGCACTGGGGTTGGCCATGCTGGTGACCTTCAAGCCGGATATCGCAACCGCATTCCCGGAGTGGGCGCAGACCTTCGTTTCCTCAGGAATGTCCATCGGCGCGATTACCGCCATCGTGCTCAACCTGCTGTTCTTCCACACCGGGGGCAAGCAGGGAACGCAGGTGTCTCGGGCCGTCGGCAAGAGCGTAAGCCTGCAGCAGCTCAACGCCGCTTCCCGCAAGGAATTCGTCTCCGCACTGCGCCCGCTGTTTAATAACGAGACCTGGCCGCTGGAGCTGGCGTGGGAGTCACGCCCCTTCAGCGATGTCAATGAGCTGCGCGCGGCCATTCAGGTAGCAGTGCTGACCGCGGATGATTCCCGCCGCGCTGCCCTCATCCACGATTACCCGGCCATGGATGAGCTGCTGCTTGCCGACGCCGATAAGGCCGCCACCATCTCCGCCGATCGCGGTTCTTTGGGGCTGACCGACCTGGACGATGTACAGACCGAGCGCATTACCGAGCTTTCCGCCGCCTATCGTGAGCGCTTCGATATGCCGTTTGTAGCCTACCTGGATACCAATGACACTGTTGACCGCGTCATTGATGCCGGCGTGCGCCGCTTGGCCAACTCCCCGGAGCAGGAATTCCGTACCGCGCTGGGAGAGATCGTAGAAATTGCCAACGACCGCTTCGACATTCTGCTGGCCGATGCCAACCCGGTCCGCTCCTCGTGGGACCGCAAATTCACCGAGGTAGACTAGTTAGCGGAAGGAAAATTCCACTACTGCCTCAGGGTCTACGCCGGAGATAATGCCGGTGTAGAACTGCTTGGCCTGGGACTGGAGGATATCGCGATTATCCGCGATGTCCTCTTTCTTTTTGTCCTCATTGAGGATCTTGGTGATGGTTTCCGCCTTATCGATATCCGGGGTAATCCAACTCAGCGCGCCATTATCCTCCACCGCGGTTTCGAAGTCCTCATCCGAATGACCGATGAAAATGAACTCTGGGATCTGCACGCGGAAATGATGCGGGGATTCCTCTTCTACTCGCACCTGGGGCCCTCGATCCCGAGCTTTGCGCGGTAGGAGTACTTGATGTATTGGGTGCGCTCGCTGCCCGGAACCTGCCAATTCCAAACCTTGCTGGTGGCGGACTCCTCCGACAATCCTTCGATGCCCAGCGAAACCAGCACCACTTGTTCCTCGCGCTCCACGGCCTTGATGACCTTGGTATTGCTCGATTCGGTCTCCACGTCCACCGGCTCCCTTACCTGCCAGACCACCACTCCGGCTACGGCGACGGAGGCAATGAGGATGACAGCAATTAGGGTGGAAAACAGCTTTTTCATGATGCCCTTCTTAAGGTGAATATGCGGACGGCGATATGCGAAAGCGCCGCCGGCCTTGGGGGCCGACGGCGCCGATTGTGCGCCCGGTGAGACTTGAACTCACACGTCCTAAGACACTAGAACCTAAATCTAGCGCGTCTGCCAATTCCGCCACGGGCGCGGGGGACTTGACATAGTGTACACGGCGCGCGAATAAACAAGAAACCAGGGGTGTTCTGTTTTCTGGCCGCTGGTGGGTAGGGTGGAACGCGTGAGCACTCAACAGGAAAAGAAAAATGGGCGCGTGCAGGTGCGATGGTGGCACATCCTCCTCATCGCGTTTTTCGTCGTGCTCTTCCTATTCCTGGCCTATTGGCAGTGGACGCGCTTCCGCTCCGGCTCGGGCACCTTCCAAAACCTGGGCTATGCCTTCCAGTGGCCGCTGTTTGCCGTGTTCGTGGTTTATGCCTATCGCACCACGCTGCGCTATGAAAATGAGCGGCTCGCCGCCGAGGAAGAGGCTCGCGACATGGATGACACGGACACCGACTCCTCGGCCGACGCTCCCGCACAGCCGCAGGCGGAAACCAAAATTGATGAGGATTTCCTGCCTCAGCGGCCCCAGATGGATGTGGAAACGTTCAACGCCATGAATACCCCGCGCCGCCGGCGCGGCGAGAATGAAGAAAGCTGATTATGACCAATAAAGTTCACCCCGCCCGACAGGCCCGCATCCGCGGACCCTTGAAATTTTTCTCGATCGCGGCCACCGTGACCGGTATCTTCCTAATCATCCTGGTCATCCGCATGGTCTGCCAATACCTCATCGGCATGGAAATCCCGGAGTGGGCCACCTATATCGCGATCGTGCACGGCATCGCGTACATGACCTACTTGCTGTCCATCCTCATCCTCGGCCCGCGCGCGCTGTGGCCGGTGGGCAAGCTCTTTACCACCGCCCTTGCCGGCGTGGTGCCCTTCTTGTCCTTCTGGATGGAGCACAAGCGCCGCAAGGAAATCACGGAAGAATTCCAACTCTAAGAGTTGCGAACCAACTCCGCGATGGCGGGGACTAGTTGACTAAGAGCGCGGCCGCGATGCGAGACCGCGTTCTTTTCTTGTGGGGACATCTCCGCAGCCGACCGGGATTCGCCCTCCGGCTGGAAGAGCGGGTCATAACCGAAGCCGTTTTCCCCGCGCGGCTCGCGCAAGAAGCGGCCTTCCCAGCGGCCCTCGGCCACGTGCTCTGTGCCTTCGGGCGTGACGAGCGCGCAGACGGAGACAAAGGCTGCGGCGCGGCGCTCATCAGGGACATCCGCCATCTGTGCGAGGACCAGGTCATTATTGGCTTGGTCATTTCCGTGTTGGCCGGACCAACGGGCAGACAGAACGCCGGGCATGCCGTTGAGTTCTTCGATAGCGAGGCCAGAATCATCCGCGACGGTGGCAAAGCCGGTAGCTGCCGCGCCGGCGCGGGCCTTGATGAGCGCGTTATCGGCAAAGGTTCGACCATCTTCTACCGGTTCGGGATAAGGTTCCACGGCAGATAATGGCCGCAGCTCGACGCCCTCGATGCCGGCATCGGCTAGAATGCGCTCCAGCTCCGCGAGCTTCTTCGGATTATTGGACGCGACGAGAATTACCACCCCAGCGCCGCCTTCTGTGCAGCGATGAGCTCGCGGCAGCCCTTCTGGGCTACGTCAAGCATCTCATTGAGTTCCTCGCGGCCAAAGAGGCCGTGCTCGCCAGTGCCCTGGATTTCCACGAAGTCGCCTGATTCCTGCATCACCACATTCAGGTCAACCTCGGCGCGAGAATCTTCCTCATAAGGCAGGTCGAGGCAAATTTCGCCATCAATAATGCCTACCGAGACCGCAGCGATGGGATCGAGCAGCGGCTCACCGGGGACGACGCCCTCGGCCTTGAGGTGCGCGATAGCGTCAGCAAGCGCTACGTAGGCGCCGGTGATAGAGGCGGTGCGGGTACCGCCATCAGCTTGGAGTACATCGCAATCAAGCTGGATGGTGTTCTCCCCTAGCTCCTCCAGGTCCACCGCGGCGCGTAGGGAGCGGCCGACGAGGCGGGAAATCTCATGAGTGCGGCCCTTGACCTTGCCCTTCATGGATTCGCGCGGCATGCGGTCGTGGGTGGCAGAAGGCAGCATGGCATACTCGGCGGTAAGCCAGCCTTCACCGGAATCTCGCTTGAAGCGCGGCACACCATATTCCACGGATGCGGTACACATAACGCGGGTATTGCCGAACTCCACCAGCACAGAGCCGGCCGGGTTGGTGGTGAAATTGCGGGTAATGCGGACGCTGCGCATCTGGTCCAGCGCACGCCCATCGGCACGAGTAAATTCAGTCATGCCGTCCAGCGTATCTTAGAACTCCATGCCCGCGGCGCCGAGGACAATCTCGCCATCGAATTCAGAGCGGGCAGCCTCCAAAGTAGCTTGGGCATCACCCCATGGCTGAATGTGGATGAGCACGAGCTTGCCCACACCCGCTTCGCGCGCTGCCCTACCTGCTTCCGCGCCCGACATATGCATATCCGGTGCTTTATCCTGCGAAGTCTCGCCCCAGGCTGCCTCGCAGAGGAAAATGTCGGCGCCCCGTGCGGCGTCGATAAGCGCGGGCGTATAAGAAGAATCTCCGGAGTAAGTGATGGTCTGGCCCGTCTTGGTATGCTCCACGCGCAAAGCGTAGGCCTCGACCGGGTGGTTGACCGGGAACGGAGTGATATAGACATCGTCGACAAGCTGACGCTCGCCCGGCTCCCACGCGCTAAAGGCGAAGGTATCGGACATATCATCGATGCCATCGACTTCATCGGAAGACAGGCGGCCCAAATGGGTAGGCGTAGCCTTCGGCCCGAAGCACATATTGCGCGACGCCGCAGGTGCAGTGGGATGGAAGCGGCGCCACACCATTAGGGAGGGAAAATCCAGGCAGTGATCGGCGTGCAGGTGGCTAAAAGCCACGTGGGCATCGCAAGGATCCTGCTGCTGTTCCAGCTGCGCCAAGGTACCAGGGCCCATATCGAGCACGATGGACGGCGCATTATCAAAGGACAGCAAGTATCCGGAGGCGGGATTTTGGGCGGTGGGGACGCTACCGGAGCAGCCTAAGATGGTCAGCTTCATGGGCTCAATAGTTCCATGAAATCGCCCCGCATGCGTACTCAACGTGCAAAACGGGGGAGAAATTGCGCTAACTCAAGCAATCTGTGGGCCGAGAAAGCGCGCGGCAAGGCGGGCAAAGGCTTCCGGATCGCCGGTCGATTCAAAGGTGTGAACCGGCTGAGTATCTGCAGGGGCCAACATATCCGTTTCCGTGAGAATCCGCATGACGTCCTTGGTGGTCTCCTCTGAGGAGGTCACCAACGCGACGTTATCTCCCATAGCTAGTTGGATAATGCCGGTCAACAGCGGATAGTGTGTACAGCCCAAAACCAGCGTGTCTACTCCCTGGGCCTGCAGCGGGGCCAGATAGCCCTCAGCGACGCCGAGGATTTGGCGGCCGGCGGTAATGCCGCGCTCGACAAAAGGAACAAAGTCCGGGCAAGCGGTAGCAAAGGCCTGCACCTTGGGGTTAAGCGCGAAAAGATCTTGGTAAGCGCCGGACTTAATGGTGCCTTCGGTACCGATGACGCCGATTTTTCCATTGCGCGTGGTAGACATGGCACGCCGTACCGCGGGGCGAATGACTTCCACGATGGGGATATCGTAGCGCTCGCGCGCATCGTGCAAGAAAGCAGCGGTGGCGGTATTGCACGCGATAACTAGCATCTTGCAGCCGCGCTCCACGAGCCTGTCGGCCACATCCTGAGAAAAGGCACGGACTTCAGAGATAGGCCGCGGGCCGTAGGGGCTATGAGCGGTATCGCCGGTATAGATGACGGATTCGTGCGGCAGCTGTTCCATAACCGCGCGCGCCACGGTGAGCCCGCCCACTCCGGAATCAAAGATGCCGATGGGAGAGGTTGCAGAAGGCATTAACGCTTCACTGCCTTTACCGGATCATCCGAAGTGATGGTCATGCCGGCCAATATGCCGCCAATGGCGCCAAAGAGGTGCCCCTGCCAGCTCACGCCCTCATATACGGGCAACACGCCCCACACTAGGCCGGAGTAAGCGAAGCCAAGCATGATGCCCAAGATGGTCTGAATGAGCGAGCGATTAAAAACACCGCGCACAATTAGATACGCTAGCCAGCCATAGACCAAGCTGGAAGCCCCGATATGGGAGGTACCGGGGCCACCGATGAACCAGGTGCCAAGGCCTGCGACCAGCGTGGTAATCAGGGTAACTTCCCACCAAGCCTTGCGGCCGGACAGGCCAATGAGGAAGCAGAAAATGGCACCGGGCACCGAGTTGGACATGAGGTGCTCAAAATTTGCGTGCAGCAGTGGGGCGGTAAAAATTCCCCAGATGCCGTTGAAATCCAGCGGACGGATGCCGTAATCAGATAGCTGGCCGCCAAAAATGAAGGCGTTAATAAAGTGGACCGCCCACTCCACTGCAAGGAAACCAAAGGCTATAGAAAAGCCGGTGGTGATGCGGCCGCTGCGGGTGTAATTCTTAGAATCGCCGCGGTTGACCTGGCCGGCGGGCGCGGGCCGGTAGTTAGATATTCCACCTGAAGTCATAATGCGACTCATCTTAGTCAAGCAGATCGCGGTACGCGCTCAAGCCCAGGCCCGGCTCGGCGGCGGCAACCGCGTTGGCAATGGCTTCTTCCACGGCATCGGCGGCCGCGGTGCAAAGTTGGGCCATCAACTGCGTACTGAGGTCAGCCGGGCGCTGCGCGGTGGACAAGGCAAAAATGGTGTCCCCGTCCAGCGGCGAGTGAGCAGGACGCACCGCGCGGGCGATGCCATCGTGCGCGGTCATGGCCACCCGCTGGGCTTGGGCGGTGGTGACGGGGGCGTCGGTTAGCACGGCGCCGATGGTGGTATTGAGCTTGGCCTCTGCAGGGTGTGGCAAGGCGCGGTAGGCGGCGGCATTGACCGGGGTGCGCACCGGCGCGCCGTAGAGCCGGCCGGACTGCGGATCGATGACCTCACCCACAGGGTTGGCGACCATTGCGGCGCTCACCTTATAGTTTTGTACCCGGCGCGTGGCTAGGCCGAAACCACCCCGCAACTTGCCGGCGGTAGCTCCCACTCCGGCACCCACCGAGCCCATAGATTCATCATTGCCCGCCAGCGCAGCCCGAAGCGCGGCTGCGCCTTCTTCTGGCCCGGGGCGGGCAGGTCCAACCAAAAGGTCGAAGATGACGGCCCCGGGGACGATGGGCACACGCGGGCCGGGTTTCCCCTCGCCAAAGACGGGGAAGCCAATCCCCTGCTCTGCCAGCTCATTCATCACGCCGTCGGCAGCCGCTAAGCCAAAGGCAGATCCGCCCGCCAACACCACTGCGTGGACCCGCTCGACCGTATTATGCGGCTGCAAGAGGTCCGTTTCGCGGGTGCCTGGGCCGCCGCCGCGCACGTCGACGCTGCCGAGCGCTCCGTCCGGCCCGCAATAGAGCACCGTGACGCCGGTATCGGTGCCGCTAAAATGCCCGATGCTAATACCGCCCAGCATTAATCCATCAGCACCTGAAGTAGCGAATCCTGGCAAAAGGCCAGCCACTCCACGAGGCTATCGCGGTCAAACATCAGGTTGTCATCAGAAACATCGCCCGCCGCAACGTAGAGGCGCAGATCGTTTAGGCCGGCAACGAAGGCATGAGCCTCCTGCTCACTAATGGCAACCTCTACCCCGCCGGTAGGGCCGAGGGCAGTGCCGATCACCTGAAGGTTTTCCAACTTGGCACGGGCAATGTCATTTTCGTGCAGCGAGCGCAGCAATGAGGCATCGCCTTCGTACTCCTCATCGCCGGGCATTTCGAAATCCGGGAAGAGGCGAGCCAGCGAGGGGTCCTCTGGGGCCTCGGTGTGGCCGGTCGGCATGTCCAGCATCTCCGCCAGCTCGTCCTTCGGCGCGGACTGGGCACGCTTAATGATCGCCTCGGAGACGGTAGCGGTGAGATCTCCCAATACTTCGCGCTCCATCGGCTCGAATACTGCCGTAATCTTCGGCGCACGCATGAGGGACTTCTTTTTCTTCCACGGTTGCATCTAGTTAACCTGCCTGCTGCATCGTTGCCCACAGCCCCGCGATCTGGAGCTTTTTCACGTCCGCTTCAATCTTGTCACGCTCGCCGCTGGATACGGCCGCCTTGCCCTCAGTATGGACCTGCATCATGAGTTCATTGGCCCGCTTTTTGTCGTATCCCAAAACGGTTTGAAATACATAGGACACGTAGCTCATTAGGTTGACGGGGTCATCCCACACGATGCACATCCACGGCAGGTTTTCGCTCGTGGCCACGTCTACTTCGAGTTCTTCATCCAATTCGGGCGTAGCCATGGGAGAGCTCATCCGGACTACGGGAAATTGCGCCTTCATGCCTTCTAGCCTAACCATATTTAGGAATTTATTGTGGGCCCGGGCATTCTGGCTTAAGACATTCCGGTGGGAAAGAATCTAAACCCCTGAAAAGCACCTAGTCAGTGGGTAATATCACTCCCGTGAATGACAAAGCTATCCCTAATGATCGCTCTACTGCACTGCTCACAGATAAATATGAGCTGACGATGCTCCAAGCCGCGCTGCGGGACGGCTCGGCAAACCGTCAGGTCACCTGCGAAGTATTCGCCCGCCGCCTACCCAATGAGCGCCGCTACGGCGTGGTGGCCGGCACCGAGCGTGTCCTGCGCGCAGTGGAAGATTTCCGCTTTTCGGCCAATCAATTGGCGGAGATGGACTTCCTGGATGAAAAAACCAAGGAGTACCTGCGCCACTACCGTTTTTCGGGCCAGATCGATGGCTACCGCGAGGGTGAACTCTATTTCCCCAACTCCCCCATCTTGACGGTGCGCGGCACCTTTGGAGAATGCCTCATTCTGGAGACCGTCATCTTATCCATCATGAATGCCGATTCCGCAGTGGCCTCGGCTGCCTCCCGCATGGTCACGGCCGCCGACGGCCGGCCCATCATCGAGATGGGCTCACGCCGCACTCACGAGTATGCGGCGGTGACCTCCGCCCGCGCGGCCTACCTGGCCGGATTCGATGCTACTTCCAACTTAGAGGCGGGCTACCGCTACGGCATCCCGGTTTCCGGCACCGCGGCTCACTCGTGGACCTTGGCACACACCAACCCGGACGGCACTCCGAACGAAGAGACCGCCTTCCGCTCCCAGATCGACACCCTTGGCGTGGACACCACTTTGCTAGTTGATACTTATGACATCACTAAGGGCGTAGAAACCGCCGTCAAGGTCGGCGGTCCGAAGCTCGGCGGCGTTCGCATCGATTCCGGTGACCTCGGTGCGGTGACCCGCCGCGTGCGCAAGCAACTGGATGATTTGGGCAACCACAACACCAAAATCGTGGTCTCTTCCGACCTCGACGAGTTCGCCATCGCCGGCCTACGCGGCGATCCGGTAGACGTCTACGGCGTCGGCACATCCGTGGTGACTGGCTCTGGTGCCCCTACCGCCGGCATGGTCTACAAGGTCGTAGAGGTGGATGGCATTCCGGTGGCAAAGCGCTCTACTTCCAAGCAATCCGTGGCTGGTGCCAAGCGCGCCCTGCGCACTTACCGTTCCTCCGGCGTGGCTGTGGAGGAAATCGTCTACCCATACGACGCCCCAACGCCAGATACCGGCCAGCTCAAAACCCGTGAGATGACCATTCCTCTTATGCGCGATGGACACATCGTTGACGACCTGCCAGATCTGCATGCCTCCCGCGAATATTTGAACCAGGCCCGCAAAACCCTGCCCTGGGAAGGCCTGGCGCTCTCCCGCGATGAAGCGGCAGTGCCCACGCGGATGGTGGGCTTTAAAAAGTAGGCCGCTAGACTGTGTGGGGTGAGTAAGCACGCAGATGAGCCTTTAAACCTCGACACGGAAACGCTGCTGGACAAGGCAGTTGACGCGCTGGGCGGCAGCCGGCGCGACGGCCAGGTGCGTATGGCTACGGCCGTTTCGGCCGCCCTCGAGAAGGAGCGCCACCTAGCGGTGCAGGCCGGTACCGGTACTGGTAAATCCTTGGCTTACTTGGTCCCGGCTATCCGGCATGCAATGAACTCGGGGTCCACCGTCATCGTCTCCACCGCGACCCTGGCCTTGCAGCGTCAGCTGGTGGAGCGCGATCTCCCGCGGCTCACGGAGGCCCTCGCCCCCGTCATGGAACGCACGCCCACCTTCGCCATTATGAAGGGCCGCAATAATTACCTGTGCATGAATAAGATTGCGGCTACCCCGGATGACCCGGAAGCTCTTATCGACGAATCCGAGATTTCCCACCGCGGCAAGGCCGTGCGCCGCATCCACGAATGGGCGCAGGAAACCGAAACTGGTGACCGCGATGATCTAGAGCCGGGCGTTCCGGACTTGGTGTGGCGCGCGGTTTCCGTAGCCTCCAACGAATGCTTGGGCGCTTCGCGCTGCCCGCACGGGCCCGACTGTTTTGCAGAGGAAGCCCGCAGGGCGGCTGCCGATGTCGATATCGTCGTCACCAACCACGCCATGCTTGCCATTGACGCGGTTTCGGAGGCAAATATCTTGCCGGAGCACGACGTGGCCATTATCGACGAGGCCCACGAGCTCGACGGCCGCATTACCTCCGTGTCCACCGCAGAGATTACTACCCGCGCCATCAAAATGGCAGCCAACCGCGCGAAGTCTCTCGGAAATGCCGGCAGCCTCTCCGACCTGGCAGAGGAGTTCGATGACCTGATGAAAATTCAGGAGCCGGGCAGGTGGACCGATTTGGATGAAACCTCGCAGGCACACCTGCGCGCGCTTGCCGATGAATTCCTGCGCGTTAAGTCCCTCATCTCTCGCGCACCAGAAGGCGAGGCCACCGATGACCCAGAAAAGAACGCCGAGCGCCAGAACTTAAGCAATCACCTCTCCGACCTCGCGCAGGCCGTAGCGCGCATGCTGGAGGTCTTCGCCACCGATGACCCGGCGAAACAAGACGACGTAGTCTGGCTAGAGCGCGATCCGCGCAGCGACGCCGAGACCCTCGCCGTGGCGCCCCTGTCCATCGCCCACATGCTGCGCGAGAACCTCTTCGGGGAACAAACAGTGGTGCTTACTTCGGCCACCCTCGCCCTCGGCGGCCGCTTTGATGCCATGGCCGCCCAGTGGGGCATGCCGAGCGGCACCTACGACACCTTGGACGCAGGCACGCCCTTTGACCCGGCCAAATCTGGTATTTTGTACACAGCCAAGCACCTTCCTGCTCCCGGTCGCGATGGCCTGCCCAAAGAAACGATTGATGAGATCTACGAGCTCATCATGGCTGCCGGAGGGCGCACTCTCGGGTTGTTTTCCTCCCGCCGGGCCGCGGAAGAAGCAGCCACCGCACTTAAACCCCGTATTCCCTTTGACCTTTTCGTGCAAGGTGAGGATTCCATCGGCGCACTGGTAGAGAAATTCTCCCAAAAGGAAAACTCCTGCCTCTTCGGCACCCTCACCCTGTGGCAGGGCGTGGACGTGCCGGGGCCAGCGTGCTCGCTGGTTATCATCGACCGCATTCCATTTCCCCGCCCAGATGATCCCCTCATGCAGGCGCGCGCCCAAGCAGCCGATGCCGCGGGACGCTCCGGGTTCATGGAAGTCTCCGCCAACCATGCCGCCCTGCTCATGGCGCAGGGCGCGGGACGCCTGCTGCGCCACGTCTCCGACCGCGGCGTGGTGGCTGTGCTCGATAACCGTTTGGAATATAAGCGCTATGGCAGCTTCCTCAAGGCCTCTATGCCGCGTTTTTGGCAAACCACCGATGCGGACACGGTGCGTGGCGCGCTTAAGCGATTGGTCGCCGCAGGGCGCACACGGTAGCCGAGTCGGGCGCAATTTCCGTAAATCCAGCGTCCACGATGACCACCGCACCGTCCTGTGCGCAGGCGGTGCGAAAATCTATCCCGGACACCTCGCGGACAGAAAGCTCAAAACCGGTTTCCGCCCAGTCGCGCGCTTCATCCACCGACATTGCTGCGGCAAGCATCATCGACCCGTGGCCTACCTGTGCCGCGGCCTTGCCCGCAGACATGCCGAGGCTGCGGTCGACGTAGATAACTGGGGCATCGCCAAGCGGGGCTCCGGGCTCGTCATAGGCAAGGTCGGTGTGGCCGATCTGCAGCTTGGCAATGAGCGGATCCACCTCCCCTACGGCGGAGGGCGCAAAGGCGCGGGCGCGGTCCGCCACGGTCACACCGGGCAGGTTTTGCACCTCGCGCCAAGCTTTATTACGTGCGCGGCGGGCAATCTTGCGGATGCGATGACCATACCACTGGCCCAATGCCTGAGCGAATGCCCCGTCCTCGCCTGCGCGTTCGTCTAAGCACACCGCCACGACGGCGCGTGCGGCCGCCTCCAGCACCTCCGTGCGTGCCGGTGGCTCTTGCTTTGGCAGGTTCAGAGCAATCTGCATGGCTTGGACGGTGGCGGGCTCGTCCGGGTTTTCTGGGTCATCGCGCCAGGAGCGCGAATCGCACGCTGCTACCAAGCGTTGGTGGGCGGTCTCAAACTTATCCACGAACAACCTCCTCGGCCG
The DNA here is from genome assembly GCF_027570195.1 of Corynebacterium yonathiae. Taxonomy (GTDB): domain Bacteria; phylum Actinomycetota; class Actinomycetes; order Mycobacteriales; family Mycobacteriaceae; genus Corynebacterium; species Corynebacterium yonathiae. The sequence continues at coordinate 26,394 of NZ_JAKMUZ010000016.1, read as the reverse complement.
GGATTCCCAAAATCTGTAATACCTCGTCCAACCGCCGATGGTTCACAGAGGTATCCGCTACTTCTTGCAGCGCTGGCTTAGCATTGAAAGCAATACCCAGCCCCGCGGCGGTGATCATATCGATGTCATTGGCACCATCGCCCACGGCGACTGTCTGCCGCATGCCGACGCCGGAATCTGCAGCGAATTCCCGCAAGAAATCCTCCTTGGCCTTGCGGTCAACCACCCTGCCTATTACCCGGCCGCTAAGCTTTCCATCTACGATTTCCAACGTATTTGCGCGGACGTAGTCCAATTCCATCTCCGCAGCCAGGCCCTCTAGAACCTCAATGAAGCCGCCGGAGACCACAGCGGTGCGGTAGCCAATGCGGTTGAGCGTCGCAATGGTCTCTCGGGCGCCCGGGGTCAGCTGAATCTCGCGTGCCACCTCATCAATGACGGAGGCATCCAGCCCGGCTAGCACGGCGACGCGCTCACGCAGGGAAGCCTCAAAGTCCAGTTCCCCACGCATTGCCCGCGCAGTCACGGCTGCCACCTCTTCTTCCTTTCCGGCATGAGCGGCCAGCATCTCTATGACCTCACCTTGGATCAGGGTGCTATCGCAGTCGAAACATACCAGGCGCTTGGAGCGCCGGCCCAGACCCGCAGGCTCAATAGCGATGTCGATACCGATCTGCTGTGCCAATTCCGCCAGCGCCTGGCGCACGGGCGCAGCGGAACCATCGAGCGACAGGAATAGCTCCAACCCGGTCAACGGAGAGGTCGAAAGCCCGCGGATGCGATCGATATTGGCATCGAAGTTGGCCAATACGCGTGCGACTTCCTCCATGTGATGGGCGGTAACCTGCGTACCCATGAGGACCATCACATGGGTCGATCGAGCTCGGGCGGAGGATTCTTCCTCCCGCAGATCTACGGATACCTGCTGCCCATAAATGCTCAACGTATTGCGCAGTCCCTGCGCGATCTGTTCGGCGCGCGCACTAGGAATGCGGGTATGGGCAGCAAGAGTGATACGGCCAGAAAAGATGGCCTGCTCGACGTCGACAAGCGTGGCGTTATGTGACGCCAACACGCGGAAGAAGGCCGCCGACACCCCGGGCTTGTCCGGGCCACTGGTGGTGATGACGGCATGGATATCAGCTTGGGTACTCACCCGTCCATTATCGCATGTGGGGCACAGAAGAAACGCCAAAGCCGCCTCCCGTGGCCCATTTAGGGCTGGGAGGCGGCTTAAGTCAGGAGTTGGTGCGAGTTATATCGCTTTAGTGGCTACCCACGTGTGCTTCTTCGCGCATGCGCTGAACCATGTGCGGGTAGTGCAACTCAAAGGCCGGGCGCTCAGAGCGGATACGCGGCAGGGACACAAAGTTGTGGCGTGGCGGCGGGCAGGAGGTTGCCCACTCGAGGGAGTTGCCGTAGCCCCATGGGTCATCCACGGTGACAATCTCGCCATAGCGCCAGGACTTGAATACGTTCCACACCAGCGGGATAACAGAAGCGCCGAGAACGAAGGAGAAGATGGTGGAAATCTGGTTGAAGACCGTGAAGCCATCGGACTCCAGGTAATCAGCGTAACGACGCGGCATGCCCATGTTGCCGACCCAGTGCTGAACCAGGAAGGTACCGTGGAAGCCGATGAAGGTCAGCCAGAAGTGAATCTTGCCCAGGCGCTCATCCAGCATGCGGCCGGTCATCTTCGGGAACCAGAAGTACAGACCCGCGAAAGCGGAGAACACAACCGTACCGAACAGGGTGTAGTGGAAGTGAGCAATCAAGAAGTAGGACTCAGCCAAGTGGAAGTCCAGTGCCGGGGAAGCCAGCATGACGCCGGTCATGCCGCCGAAGAGGAAGGTTGCCATGAAGCCCATAGCGAAGATCATCGGGGTATCCCAGGTGATGTGGCCCTTCCACATGGTGCCGACCCAGTTGAAGAACTTAACGCCGGTAGGCACCGCAATCAGGAACGTCATGAAGGAGAAGAACGGCAGCAGGATAGCGCCGGTGACGAACATGTGGTGTGCCCAAACAGCCATGGACAGGGAGCCGATGGCCAGCAGTGCGAAGACCAAGCCGATGTAGCCGAAGACCGGCTTGCGGGAGAAGACCGGAACGACCTCAGAAACAACGCCGAAGAACGGCAGCGCGAGGACATAAACCTCAGGGTGGCCGAAGAACCAGAACAGGTGCTGCCACAGGATGCCGCCACCATTAGCGGAATCGTAGATGTGGCCGCCCAGCTTACGGTCATACAGGACGCCCAGTGCGGCAGCGGTCAGCAGCGGGAAGATCATCAGCACGATGGCGGATGCGGTAAATACTGCCCAGCTGAATACCGGCAGGCGGAACATGGTCATACCCGGTGCACGCAGGGTGAGAATGGTAGTGATCATGTTAATGGCGGAGGCGATGGTACCGACACCGGTAGCACCCACGCCGACGATCCACATATCCGCGCCGATGCCCGGGGTGTGGACGCCATCAGCCAGCGGCATGTACATGGTCCAGCCGAAGTCAGCTGCACCACCCGGGGTAACGAAGCCCAGCAGCATCACGGTGCCGCCCAGCAGGGTGACCCAGAAGCCGAAGGCGTTCAAACGTGGGAAAGCCACGTCCGGCGCACCAATTTGCAGCGGCAGGATGTAGTTACCAAAGCCCCACACAACTGGGGTTGCAAAGAGCAGCAACATCACCGTGCCGTGCATGGTGAACAGCTGGTTGAACTGCTCATTGGACAAGAACTGGAGACCCGGGGTGAATAGCTCCGCGCGGATCAACAGTGCCATAAAGCCACCGAGGAAGAAGAAGCTGAAGGACATGATCAAGTACATGATGCCCAGCTGCTTGTGGTCAGTGGTGGTTAGAAATACCCAAGCCTTTGAACCGGTCTTCGCGTTACCGGTTGGCTCTGGACGTGTGGGGGCGACGTAATCGTCGACCCGTGGCGCCACAGCGGTCATAAAATCCTCCTGAATAACAAAGTGTCTGTGGGATGAGCCCACCTACACCTAGGTTTACTCGCCTTATATTAGGCCATTTTCCCCTGTTCTTTCCAGCTTCCCCCAATACATGACCTTAAAGCTACGCCCTAGCACTAACCACATCTGTCACATAGCCCCTGCACGTGGCGCGGCCGCCAATATCGACATTGGTTTTTAGGCAAGCTCCACCGTGCTATATGTCACAGAGATGTGGAATTGTGCGCCCCCAAAACGTAAAAACACACCCCCGCTCGTTATCAACCTTTCGGTTGAGTTAGAGCAGAAGGTGTGCCGCTAGACCACGCTGATCAGCGAGAATGCTTAGAAGTCCCAGTCATCATCCGTGGTGTCCTCGGCCTTGCCGATGACATAGGAGGAACCAGAGCCAGAGAAGAAGTCATGGTTCTCGTCGGCGTTCGGCGACAACGAGGACAAAATGGCTGGGGAAACGCGGGTCTCATCGGCCGGGAAGAGCCCCTCAAAGCCCAAGTTATTGAGCGCTTTATTGGCGTTATAACGCAGGAAGCGCTTAACGTCCTCGGTCCAGCCCAAGTCATCGTAGAGATCCTCGGTGTAGTCGATCTCGTTGTCATATAGATCGTAGACCAAGTCGAAAGTGTATTCCTTCAGCTCCGCCTGACGCTCCTCATCCAACTGCTTATACGCCTGCTGGAACTTGTAGCCAATGTAGTAACCGTGCACGGCCTCATCGCGAATAATCAGGCGAATGATATCGGCGGTATTGGTGAGCTTCGCGCGGGAAGAGAAGTACATCGGTAGATAGAAGCCCGAGTAGAACAAGAAGGACTCCAGCAAGGTGGAGGCCACCTTCTTCTTCAGCGGATCCTCGCCCTTGTAATAGGACAAGATGATCTTGGCCTTCTTTTGCAGGTTCTCATTTTCTTCGGACCAGCGGAAGGCATCGTTGATCATCGGCGTGGATGCCAAGGTCATGAAGATATTGGAATAGGACTTGGCGTGCACGGACTCCATAAACGCAATGTTGGTGTAGACCGCCTCTTCGTGCAGGGTCTGGGAGTCCGGTAGGAGGGAAATCGCACCCACGGTGCCCTGGATGGTATCCAGCAGCGTCAGGCCGGTAAAGACCCGCATGGTGGTTTCCTTTTCCTTCTCCGTCAGCGTCTTCCAGCTGGGAAGGTCATTGGAAACCGGGACCTTTTCTGGCAGCCAGAAATTACCGGTGAGGCGCTCCCATACCTCGAGGTCCTTTTCATCCGGGATGCTATTCCAGTTAATGGCCTTAACTGGCTTTTCATGACTAGAAACGTAGTCATCGTACTCGTGCGACACGCGGCGTCACTCCAATACTAAAAACGGACAAATTCAGGTCTCCAGCATACCCAATTCACCCGCCCTCTAAGCCATTGTGCTGGATACCACTTACCTATACTGATCCCAGTTACTTCGGAGCATGCAAAGAAAGGATTTCCGCATGAGTGCCACCCCTCCCCTGCTGGGTTCCGTGGTGGATAGGCTCGGCGCCGAGATCGTAAGCGGAGACATCGCCGAGGGCGAGCGGTTCCGTCTGGGGGACGTCGAAAAGCGCTTTGGCATCTCCCGCACCGTGGCCCGCGAAGCCATGCGCGCCCTGGAGCACCTCGGCATGGTCAGCTCCGGGCGTCGCGTGGGAATCACGGTACTGCCGATGGACAACTGGGCGGTATATGACCCGGCGATCATCGGCTGGCGGTTAAACAACGACAAAACCCGCGGGCAGCAAGTGGCACGCCTCAACGAGTTGCGGCTAGGAATCGAGCCGGTGGCGGCCCGACTCGCAGCCGGCAACGCCAGCGCCGGGCAGCGGGCGGAGCTCCTTCGCCTCGCCGCGCGTTTAGCCGAGCTAGAGTCCACTCCTTCCCCGCGCGTGGGCGAGGAACTGGAAACCGATTTGCGTTTCCACACCCTGATCCTGCAGGCTTCCGGCAATGAGATGCTGGCCGCGCTCGCCCCCTCACTGGTGGCCATGCTCAAGGGCAAGTCCGTCTTTGGCTCCCGCAAGCGCGATCCCATAGGCGGGACTACACAACTGCACATGGAGCTGGCCCGGGCCATTGATGCCGGGCTTGCCGACGCCGCCGAAAGCACCTCCCGCACCATCCTCGACCGCACCCGCGCAGAAAACGGCTAAACGCCTCGATGCACGTCCTTCCCCACGACGTGCATCGAGGCGCCCTAGCTGCGGTCTAAAGCATGCAGGATACGCAGCCCTCGATCTCGGTACCCTCCAGCGCCATCTGGCGCAGGCGGATGTAATACAGGGTCTTAATGCCCTTGCGCCACGCATAAATCTGCGCACGGTTGACATCGCGGGTGGTTGCGGTGTCCTTGAAGAAAAGCGTAAGCGATAGACCTTGGTCCACATACTTGGTGGCTACGGCATAGGTATCGACGATCTTCTCGAAGCCGATCTCATAAGAGTCCTTGAAGTACTCCAAGTTGTCATTATCCATATGCGGCGCCGGGTAGTAGACGCGACCAATCTTGCCTTCCTTGCGGATCTCAATCTTGGAGGCAATCGGGTGGATGGATGAGGTGGAGTTATTGATATAAGAAATCGAGCCCGTCGGTGGCACTGCCTGCAGGTTGCGGTTATACAGCCCATGCTTGGCCACATCCTGCTTCAACTCCTCCCAGTCCTGAGCGGACGGGGTATGGATCGAAGAGGACGCGAAAAGCTCTTGGACCTTCTTTGTCTTCGGCTTGAACTCTTCCGGATCATAGCGGTCGAAGAATTCGCCGGAGGCATACTCGGACTGCGGGAACTCCTTAAAGTACTCCCCGCGCTCGCGGGCAATCTTATTAGAAGCACGCAATGCCGCATATAGCACGGCCGCGAAGTAGGCATTAGTGAAATCCAAGCCTTCTTCCGAGCCATACTCGATGTGCTCGCGGCCCAAGTAGCCGTGCAGGTTCATCTGACCCAAGCCGATGGCATGAGACTCATCGTTTCCGCGGCGCACAGACGGCACGGAATCGATGGACGTCTTATCCGCCACAGCGGTCAGGCCGCGGATGGCAGTCTCCACCGTAGTGGCAAAGTCCGGCGAGTCCATGGTCATCGCGATATTCAGCGAGCCCAGGTTACAAGAGATATCGCTACCCAGCTCTTCATAGGTCAAGTCTGCATTGAACTCGGATGCGGAGTTAACCTGCAGGATCTCGGAGCACAGGTTGGACATATTGATCCACGAGGTCTTTACCGGGTTGGCGCGGTTCACGGTGTCCTCGAACATGATGTACGGGTAACCGGACTCGAACTGCAGCTCTGCCACGGTCTGGAAGAAGTGACGGGCGTTAATCTTCTTTTTACGGATGCGTGGGTCTTCCACCATCTCCTCATAGTGCTCGGTAACGGAGATATCACCGAAGGCCTTGCCGTAGACGCGCTCAACGTCATACGGCGAGAAGAGGTACATATCGTCATTGCGCTTGGCCAGCTCGAAGGTGATATCCGGCACGACGATGCCCAGCGAGAGGGTCTTAATGCGGATCTTCTCGTCCGCGTTCTCACGCTTGGTATCCAAGAAGTCCATGATGTCTGGGTGGTGCGCATTGAGATAGACCGCACCAGCACCCTGGCGGGCACCAAGCTGGTTGGCATAAGAGAAGGAATCCTCCAGCAGTTTCATCACTGGGATCACACCGGAAGACTGGTTCTCAATGTGCTTAATGGGCGCGCCGGATTCACGAATATTAGATAGCAGCAGCGCCACGCCGCCGCCGCGCTTGGAAAGCTGCAGCGCGGAGTTGATGGAGCGTCCAATGGACTCCATATTGTCCTCGATGCGCAGCAGGAAGCAGGACACGAGCTCGCCACGCTGGGCCTTGCCAGCGTTGAGGAAAGTGGGGGTGGCCGGTTGGAAACGGCCGGTCATAATCTCGTCCACGAGGCGCTCTGCTAGGCCAGTATCACCATCTGCCAAGAATAGGGCGGTCATGGAGACGCGATCCTCAAAGCGCTCGAGGTAGCGGCGGCCATCAAAGGTCTTCAGTGTGTAGCTGGTGTAGTACTTATACGCACCCAGAAAAGATTTGAAGCGGAACTTATAGGAATATGCGCGCTTGAAAAGCTCCTTGATGAAAGCGAAGTCATACTGCTCGATGACCTGCGGATCATAGTACTTATTATTAATCAGGTAATCGATCTTTTCTTCCAGATCATGGAAGTAGACCGTGTTTTGATTAACGTGCTGCAGGAAGAATTGGTTAGCGGCCTCGCGATCTTTATCGAACTGAATCTTGCCGTTTGCATCGTAGAGATTCAGCATCGCATTCAGAGCGTGGTAGTCCAACTGCTCTTCAGGCTTAACTGGCTCGGCGACGGTCTTCCCCAATTGCGTACTCACAGCTGACAAGGCCTTTCTTAAAAATTAGGATCTTTATTTAAGTCGTAGTGGGCGCTAGGCCGCGGCCTCGAGCCCGAGCTCGGCGGCGTTAGCCAATAAGCCTTCACGACAAATTTTTATATCGTCATCGTTTCCCAGCAACTCGAAACGATATACATAGGGCACTTTACATTTGGCGCTGATGACGTCACCAGCCTTGCCAAAGTCGGCGCCGAAATTGCTATTACCGCCCGCGATTACCGCGCGAATGAAACTGCGGTTGTGCTCATCATTAAGGAACTTAATTACCTGGGTGGGCACGGGACGGGAGTTTTGGTGGCTAATGGATGCGCCCCCGCCATAAGTGGGGCACACCAAGACATAAGGTTCGTTGACCTTGAGGGGCTCCTCCGTGCGGCGCAGCGGAATGCGCGCGCTGGGAAAGCCCAGCTTCTGCACGAACCGGTGCGTATTTTCCGTCGCGGAGGAAAAATACACGACCAACATCGCTACTGGCCTCCCCTACCCCTTAGGCGGATGCCGCTAGGGAAGCCAAGCCCTTGATACGGTCTGGGCGGAATCCAGACCAGTGCTCACCGTTGGCCTCAACTACTGGGGCCTGAACATAACCCAATGCCATAACGTAGTCGCGAGCCTCTGCATCGGTCGAGATATCAACTAGGTCATACTCGAGTCCGGCACGATCGAGAGCCTTCTTGGTGGCGTTGCACTGGACGCACGCTGGCTTGGTGTAAACGGTGATAGACATATAGATCCTTAAAGCTCCTGCATTGAAAACTCGTCAGAACGGGGAGCGTTTCCCGCCTATTCGGGCGCTTCCTGCGCCGCTCTGAGCAACATCAACGACACTATACTTTGGGGGAATTACCCGCAACCAACACAATATGTAGTAGTTACAGGCATGGTATTCCCAGGATGACACACCCCCAGGCCCAACATGTTGACCACACCCAAGGACAGCCATGAAACTACATCAATGAGATTCCTGCAGGTTTACCTGGAGTTCATCATTTTGTGTGTCAAAGTTCACATTTTCGGTATGGTGTTCCGTTTTAAGAACCGACCACCGACGGCTCCTCAGAGACGCAGGTAGACGGCTCTGGCTCCTCCCCCGGAGCGCGCTTCAAGCCAAAAATAACCTGACTCAAGGCCGCCCAATCGGTCGGCAGCTTATCGTGCCGAGGAGCCACGCCGCAGACCTCACCTAGGGCGAGGTTCACAACATCGGCGCCGTCAACGGCCGCCAGCTGCGAGGAACTATTCGGAGTTACCGTCATATCCGCCGGCGAGTAGATGGAGGTGTAGAGCACGCCTGGCGCGGTGTCTGGCAAGGCGTTCAGCCGTTGCATAAACTCCGACCCCACTACCTGTTGGGTGCCGGCCGTGCTAGCCAAGAAGGCGGCGAGGCGGGGCGCGAAAGCGATGAATTTGGCCAGAACTTCACTCTGCCCGCCCAGCGTGGTGCCGTGGAAGTTACCACCCAGCGCCACCGCATGGAACACATGATTCGCCCCATCGTGCATCTGCGTATAGGTCTTGATGTGCATGCCGCCCTGGGAGTGGCCCACTAAGTTTACTTTCTCCGCGCCAGTGACCTCGCGTACATAGTCCACCTGGTCTGCAATTTCCGCGGCAGAATCATCCAAGTCAGCAATTGCCTTGACGCTCGGAATCATATTCTGCAAGGTGACGTCATCTGCACCATAGTCAAAGGCCCACACGCATGCCCCCTGGTCCTACAAAAGGTGAACTAGATTGCCCCACACGGAAGCATTATTCGAGGTTCCATGCAGCAACACAACGGGCTCTGCAATGTCTCCAGAAGGCACACAGGACGGGTCATTGATACCAAGAGACTCCAGCGCAGAGGACTCCCACTCCGGCTCAGCAGCCTGAGCGATTGGGACGGATAATCCGAGGGCGGCAGCAACAAGCGCAGCAACGATTCGCTGGGATATTATTCTTCTTTCTTACGGTATGGATAGACAAAATAATTATATTCATATATTTGCCTTTATACTTACCCGATCTTAAAAGAATTTATCCTCGGCGCCAGAGCCCACGCATAAAAAATCCGCCCCACTCCGGATAGCCGGAGGGAGCGGATGGAATCGCGAATCAATTAGCCCTGACGAGCCTTGAAACGGGGATCCTTCTTGTTGATCACGAAGACCTTACCGTGGCGGCGAATAACCTGGGCGCCCGGCTTCTTCTTCAGCGACCGAAGGGACTTACGGACCTTCATCGGGCGCTCCTTTCGTTATGCGCAATCTACATGCGGTTGAATAAGTAAAGCACGGACTGGGAATCCCCAGCCATGACACGAGGAAAAATTTTACCTCACACGGCCGTCAATACCAAAACACTAAGGCTTCACGGCTGCGGACTCGCGCTCGTAGCGCGACTTCATCTCCTCGCCTACCTCATCCAGGCTACGTCCCATCGTCTCTGGAACCAAAACCTTGGTGTAGCCGATGGCGATGAGACCAAAAACTCCGAAGACGATGAACGCCACGGGGCCGGTCAACCATTCCACTAGCGGCAAGAAATACTGCGCCACGGCCCAGTTGGTTGCCCACAAAGACAATCCGGCGATGCCCATGCCTAGACCTCGCACCTGCAGCGGCACTAGCTCGGAGATGAGCAGCCATGTTGTGGGTGAGACCGCCGCTTGCTGGAAGGCGATAAACAGCGCCATAAATACCAACGAGACCATTGCCATAGTGGTGGAATCCTGGGCGTGGGAATAAGCAAAGGAGAGGATAAATAGCGAGACCACGTTGCCGGTCAGGCCGATGAGCAATAGGCGCTTGCGCCCAATGCGGTCTACCACCTTCAGCCCCACCCAGCAGGCGAGCACGGATACCGTGCCGATAACGATGGAAGTGTAGACCGAATTGGCCGTAGAAATCCCCACCTGGTTCATCATGGTCGGCGCGAAGTACACAATGGCGTTGACACCGGTAATCTGCTGTGTGAGCCCCATCAGCATGGCCAGCAGCACCGTAACCTGCATCCACCGGTTGGCGGCAAGCGCCTTCCACTCAGACCCGCTGGACTTGCGGGCGGTCTCCTGCGAAGTCAGCTCCGAAATATCCATCCCGGCGCGCCCGGCAATTTCTTGGGCACGAGCCATCTTGTCGTTCGTCGCTAGCCATACCGGCGTCTCTGGCAGAAACACCATTCCCAGCGCCAACGCTAGTCCTGGCACGGCGGCCAAGCCCAGCATCCACTCCCAGCTGCCAGTAGAGGCTAGCGCGGAGTTGACCAGGTAGGCCATCAACTGGCCCACCACAATCGCCAGGGTATTAAGTGAGACCATGCGCCCGCGCACCTTGGCGGGCACGATTTCCGCGATGTACATGGGGGAAACGATGGATACCGCACCCACGGCAAAGCCCAAGAACGTGCGTGCCGTGGCCAGCATCCCCACCGATCCGGACAGAGCGCACCAGATGGAGCCCAACACGAAAATGATGCCACCCGCAATCAGTGTGAAGCGGCGGCCAAACCTATCGGCGATGCGCCCAGCTGTCAGCGCCCCAACAGCCGCCCCCACAAGCAGCATCGAGGTCACCCACCCCTCTTGGTGGGCGCTCATGTCGAATTCGGGGCTAATAAAAAGCAAGGCACCGGACATCACTCCGGTGTCGTATCCAAAAAGCAGCCCACCGAGGGCCGCTATGCCAGCTACTACCTTGACATAAACTTCCTTATTCACAGCACAATATTGTGTCAGGCGGCTACCATGAACGTCATGTCGAACGATGCCGAAAACCTGCAGCAAACCATCATAAAAGCCCTGGGTGTACGTCCCTTTATCGATCCAGAAGCGGAAGTCCAGCGTCGCGTAGATTTCTTGGTTGACTACCTGCGCACCACCGGTGCTAAGGGCTACGTGCTGGGAATTTCCGGTGGCCAGGATTCCACCTTGGCGGGAAAGCTCGCGCAACTGGCGGTGGACCGCGTCGACGGCGCGGAGTTTTGGGCCGTGCGCCTGCCTCACGGCGTCCAAGCAGATGAGGACGATGCCCAGATTGCCCTCGATTTCATCCAGCCCGATCACCGCCCCACCGTCGATATCAAACCAGCTACCTTGGCTCTCGACGAGCAGGTGGCGGATGCTGTGCAGCTTGCCGACGTCACCGATTTCAACCGCGGCAATACCAAGGCCCGCCTGCGCATGACCGCCCAGTACGCTATCGCCGGCGAGGTCGGCGCCCTCGTCATCGGCACCGACCATGCAGCGGAAAACGTCACCGCATTCTTTACCAAGTGGGGCGACGGCGCGGCAGACCTCCTCCCCTTGGCTGGGCTCAACAAACGCCAAGGCGCCGCCCTCCTAGAGCACCTCGGCGCCCCGCGCTCTACTTGGGAGAAGGTCCCCACCGCGGACTTGGAAGACGATAAGCCCCAGCTTCCCGACGAGGAAGCCCTCGGCGTCACCTACGCCCACATCGATGACTATCTAGAGGGCAAGGCGGTGCCAGACGCCGCGCGCGAACGCATCGAAACCCTATGGCGCCGCGGCGCTCATAAACGCATCATGCCGCAGGGGCCGAACCTTTAGGCCAATGCCTCCAAGGTTGCGGCAGCCGCACGCTCCAGCGGCCGGTTATAGCTTGCACCATGCGTGAGCGCATGCACTGCCAGCGGATGCAGTTGGTGCATAGGAATCCACTTTTCGATGTCCTTCGGCGCACCATAACCTCGGAAAATCTCCTCTAGGTATGGTGCCCCGAAAAGGGCCAGCATTCCCAGATCCGTATGCGGATGCCCACCGTGGGCAGCGGGGTCAATCATGATGCCGCCGGCAGAACCAAAGAGCAGGTTTCCTGCCCATAGATCACCGTGGATGCGAGCCGGCGCCACATCCCAACTGCGCGCGGCAATGGCATCGCAGGCTCGCCGGACCAAGTCCAACTGCGCCGCGCTAATCCCAGCCAATGCCGCAAAGGGAAGCACGCGCTGTTCGACATAGAACTCGCCCCAGTTATCCGTCGGGTTGCAGTCTTGCTCGATGCTGCCGATGAAGTTCTTTCCCTCCCATCCGGCAGGAGGTGCGCCAAACGCTTCGACTCCTGCGCGGTGCATGCGAGCCAACTCCGCACCAAACTTCCTCGCCGCCTCCGGCGTGGGCATGACCTCGTCCACGCGCTCGGTAACGATCTCTAACCCGTCGGCGCTTACTACGCTGACCACCGCATCGGTAGCTTCCCCAAGCCACCGCAATCCTGCCGCCTCCGCGCCAGCTTGATCCGTGTCACGCACTCGCTTTGAAAAAGTCTGCATGTCGCCCAGCCTAATCAGGCAAGAGAACTTTTAAAGCGTTCCGCGCTCCCGCGTGGGCAAACACATCATGAATAAGAGCGCTAACCCACCGAACACAGGGATAAACCCGATCAAGCATAAGAACCCCGTTCTCCCAGAATCGTGCAACCGCCGGAAAATTAAGGAAACGACCGGCATAGCAAGAAATCCTTTTACAACAAGCTTGATATTCACGCCATAATGCTGATCGATGGCGCTAATTGGCACTGAAATCAACACTAGAAAGCCAAATACCCACCAGAACTCACTCACAGACGCTCGACCAAGGAAGTTGAAGTATCTCACAAAGAACCTGCCCACTGCCTGCGCAGGAGACGCCCCGTAAAGCGCATCGCGTGTAAAGAACCCCGTAGATTCGTAAGTCATGACGCGCGGGCCCCTTCGACGTTGACTGCATATACTCGGCTGCGAACCATGCTACCCACTTCCCATAAAGGATGAGCAATGCAATCAGACGTCATCATCATCGGCGGTGGTTTTGCCGGCACAGCCGCAGCCATCACCTTGGCCCGCGCTAACCGGAATGTTCAGCTTATCGATTCCGGCGCTCCCCGCAACCGTTTCAGCGAACATTCCCACGGCATCCTTGGCCTCGACGGCGTAGCTCCCACCGAGCTACTCGAGCGGGGCCACGCGGAATTGCAGAAATTTGGTGGAAATATTTCCCACGACACCGTGGAAAGCCTCTCCCGGCCTTCCGAGCAGGCCCCGTGGCAAGTAAGTCTCACCGATGGCACGCTTCTAGAATCCCGCCATGTCCTCGTTGCTACTGGTCTCACAGACAAGCTCCCTGAGGTGCCCGGCCTTAGTGATTTGTGGGGAACGCGTCTCTTTCACTGCCCTTATTGCCACGGCCACGAGGTCAAGGGGAAGAAGGTTGCGCTCATTGGCGGCGCGAATCCGCCTTTTACCATCCGCATTAGCAAACTGCTTTCTAAGTGGACGAGTGCTCTGACCTTCTACCCCAACGGGCTTGAGCTCACCGAGCTTGACCTCACTCAGCTCGCCGGATTGGGCGTAGAAATAAACGATGCGAAGGTGACCCAAGTCCAGCCGGATCAGGCATCGCCCACCGGCGTAGAGGTACGCAGCGCCGATGGAGTAGACATCTACGAAGCATGCTTTACTGGGCCCGATTTTCTGCCCAACAATGCACTGTTGAGGGATGCTGGTTGCGAATCGGCCAATGGCTGGATCAAAGCAGAGCGTGGCCAAACTTCAGTACCGTGCCTCTGGGCAGCAGGCAATGTAGTCAGCTCGCCGGATCAAGTCTCCCAAGCGATGGGTAGCGGAGCCGCCGTAGGCATTGCTATCGACCAGTGCATGCTTGACGAGGACTTATCAAAACTTTAGGCACCCGAGGCAAGCAAAAAGGAGAGGAACTAATGTTCCTCTCCTTTATTTTGTGGAGCTAACGGGATTCGAACCCGTGACCCCCACACTGCCAGTGTGGTGCGCTACCAGCTGCGCCATAGCCCCTCAAACGAGGTGCAACCTTGTGGGCTGCAACTCGCTTAAATATACATGGAGGGTATTTAACTCTCCAAATCGCCTGCTACTGAGTGACGATCTCTACCCAATCGCCCAGGTTCTTGCCGGCCTTTTGATCCTTCTCGGATGGAACATCCTTGCCATTTTGAACAATACGCGGCGAGGAGACAGAGCCGGTTTCTTTATCCAGCTTGTCGTAGTTGGTCTTTGCCACCTTATTGCCCTGCTTGATGTCTACGTCCTTCATGGACTCAACAACATCATCTTCGGCGCCAAGCTCCTTGGCTTGGTTAGCAATGTCTTCGATGCCCCACTTATTAGCAACACTTTGCTGGTTTTGCATGAGGAAGTCACGCAAATTCCAATAGGTTTTGATGTCGCCGGACTTTGCCAACTCCGACATAGCGGCTGCCGCCTTTGTGGAGTAGCCTTCCTGACCTTCAATATCCTTGCCATCCAGGAAGTTGAGGGTGCGCACATGAACGATCAGCTTGCCCTCTTCGATGGCATTCTTCATGTCGCCGTCGGTAGCCTGAGCCAATTCAGCACAGTGCGGGCAAGAGTAATCTTCGTACAGATCTACCTTAGGGGTATCGTCCGTAGCGCTCTCGCCCTTCAACGTGATAGCACCATCAGAGAACTCCATAGTCATATTGACGTCTTCGATGCCATCATCAGATTGCTTACCGTTCCACACGATATAGCCAATAACAACGGCAATGATGACGAGAAGTACACCGACTCCCCAGATAAAACCGTTGCCACCCTTATCGTTCGGGTCAGTTACTTTGCTCATTTGAACCTTGCCTTTGAAAATCTTCGGACCAATACAGCCTACCTTGCCCACCTATTAGGGGTGAAGGGCAAACTTGGTGAAAGGGCGCTTGATGGTCCATACGGTCAGGAATAAATACGCGGCATCGCGCAACAGCGTCTTCGCATAATCCATTCCGCGGTCAGGATTTTGGGTGTCATAGCCAAAGCAGCCGCAGTCAATATCTAGCCCGCGGGCCCAAGCCTGCGCGATGCCCACCATAAACAGCAGCAACACGATGGTTGCCACGATGGAGGACCTACGCAAAAACAGCCCGAGAAGCAAGAGCAAGCCACCGATAACTTCTAATGGACCAATGACCGTTGCTAGGTAAAGAGCCCACTCAGGCGTAAAAATGCCATAGCCCTTGATGGCTTGGGTCATGTCTAGAGTTTTGCCGAGCTTGTGCACGCCGGCTTCAATCCACACCCAGGCCATGCCGAAGCGGGCGATGAAGCTGATGACGTCGAGCACCAGCTTCCCATTAATCTTGCTACTCACGAGGATGAGTTTAGCGTTAACCCTCTAACACATGGGTGACAACTGCCTGTGCTTCTGCTTGTACCTGTCTGAGATGTTCCTCACCCAGGAAAGACTCCGCATAGATTTTGTATTTGTCTTCCGTACCAGAAGGGCGGGCAGCAAACCACGCATTCTTTGTCGCCACCTTCAAGCCGCCGATGGCAGCACCGTTGCCGGGCGCCTCAGTTAGCTTGGCCACGATCTCCTCCCCTGCCAGCTCCGTAGCGCTGACTTTCTCGGGAGATAGCTTCTTCAGGATGGCTTTTTGCTCGCGGTTGGCTGGGGCGTCGGTACGGGCATAGGCTGGAGCGCCGAATTTATCCGCCAGCTCGGCATAGCGCTGAGACGGTGTCTTGCCCGTTACCGCGGTAATCTCTGCCGCAAGCAGATCCATGATGATGCCATCCTTATCGGTGGACCACACGGAGCCATCGAATCGCAGGAAGGAAGCACCGGCCGATTCTTCGCCACCAAAACCAATGGTGCCTTCAACCAACCCCTGCACAAACCACTTGAAGCCGACGGGAACCTCCACCAGCTCGCGCCCTAGGCTGTCCACCACGCGGTCAATCATGGAGGAGGACACCAAAGTCTTACCCACACCGGCATTCCCCCACTGCGGCCGGTGGCTGAAGAGATACTCAATAGCCACGGCAAGATAATGATTGGGGTTCACCAGGCCCGCATCGGGCGTGACAATGCCATGGCGATCCGCATCGGCGTCGTTGCCGGTGGCAAGGTCGAAGCTTGAGCGGGCGTCGATAAGCGAGGCCATGGCATCCGGCGAGGAACAATCCATGCGGATCTTGCCGTCCGTATCCAAGGTCATAAAGCGGAAGGTGGAGTCCACATCAGGGTTGACCACGGTCATATTCAGCCCGTAGTGATCCGCAATGGCCTGCCAGTAGTCCACCGAGGCACCACCCATGGGGTCGGCACCGATGCGCAGGCCGGAGTCCTTAATAGCCTGCATATCCACCACGTTCTTTAGGTCAGCAACATAATCGCGTACGTAGTTGTGCTTCACGCAGCGCTCATCCAGCACGCCGTGAACCGAGGTCCGCTTGACCCCCTCCAGCCCGGCGCGCAAGTAGTCGTTGGCGCGCCCTGCAATCCAATCGGTTGCCTGCGCATCGGCCGGGCCGCCGGTTGGCGGGTTGTACTTGAAGCCACCATCGCGCGGAGGGTTATGCGAAGGGGTAATCACAATGCCGTCGGTACCGGGATTGGTCAAAATCGCGTGGGATACCGCCGGGGTCGGGGTATAGCGGCCGCGGTCATCGACGCGAACCTCTAGCTCATTGGCCAGCAGCACCTCGAGGGCGGAGACCATGGCGGGCTCGGAAAGCGCGTGGGTATCGCGGCCGATGAAAATCGCCCCGGTAACACCCTGCTCTGCACGGTAGTCCACAATGGCTTGGGTAATCGCCAGGATATGCGACTCATTAAAAGCGCAGTCGAGTGCGGAGCCGCGATGCCCGGAGGTGCCAAAGGAGACCTGCTGGTCAGGGTTATCCGCATCCGGGATGCGGGTGTAGTAGGCGGTGACCAATTCTGCGATGTCAATGAGGTCCGATGGTTGTGCAAGCATGCCGGCGCGCGCGTGAGCCATGGCGTACTCCTTGGGGTTGGGGTCCGTATAGTTATAGCTTGCCTTTTCCCCGGTGATTGCGCAGGACGAATATTCCCACGGCTGGGGGTATGGACAAATTTACTCCATTTCTATAGTTCGCTAGATTTACAGAATGGACTCGCTTAATTCCATCCTCTCCGCCATCAGCGCCGTGGTCTGGGGACCATTCATCCTCATTCCGCTCCTGTTGGGTACGGGCCTGTGGCTGACCATCCGCTTGGGCGGTCTCCAATTTCGGGCACTGGGCCGCGCGCTGCGCCACGTCTTTGCCACAGACTCTGATGATGAGTCCACCGAAGGAGATATTTCCAACTACCAGGCGCTGACCACCGCTCTTGCTGCCACCGTAGGCGTAGGAAATATCGTGGGCGTGGCCACCGCACTATCTATTGGCGGCCCGGGCGCGCTGGTGTGGATCTGGATTACGGGTCTAGTGGGCATGGCATCCAAATACACCGAGGCATACCTCGGTGTGCGCTTTCGCACCACCGACTCTAAGGGCGAAATGTCCGGCGGCCCGCAGCAATATCTCAAGCGCGGTATCCCCGGGCCGCTCGGCTCCGTGCTAGCTGTCTTCTTTGCCATCTTTGCAATCTGTGCCTCTTTTGGTATTGGCAACCTCGCCCAAGCCAATGCCGTGGCTACCAATATGGAATCCACTTTCGGCATCGCCCCAGCGGCCACCGGTGCAATCCTGTTCGTCTTGGTAGGCTCCGTACTCCTCGGTGGAATCCAGGCCATCGGCCGCATCACCGCGGCCTTCGTGCCTTTAATGATCATCGTTTATGTTCTTGGTGGACTGTTTGTGATCTTCTCGCACGCTAGCGAGATCCCCGCCGCCTTCGCCATGATTTTCAGCGATGCCTTCACTGGAACGGCCGCCGGTGGCGGCTTCGTAGGCTCGACCATCATGATGGCTATTCAATACGGCGTCGCCCGCGGCATCTTCTCTAATGAGTCCGGCATGGGCTCCGCCGCCATCGCCGCGGCGGCCGCCAAACCCCCCACCCGGCGCGCCAAGGGCTAGTCTCCATGACGCAGACCTTCATTGACACCATCATTGTGGTCACCATTACCGGCTTGGTCATTGTGGTCGGCGGCACCTGGGATATGGGCCGCGACGAAGCCGGAATCATGACGGCCGAGGCTTTCTCCCGTGTATTGCCTGGCGACTGGGGCGGCACCATCGTTTCGCTCTCCATTATTTTCTTCGCCTTTTCCACCATCATGGCCTGGGCTTATTATGGCGAGCGTTCTTTGGAATCCCTGTGCGGCCGCAAGGCTTCGATCCCCTACCGCATGTTCTTTGCCTGCCTGCTTTTTGTCGGTTCCGTCTCGGAGCTCGAGCTTGCCTGGACCTTCTCCGATCTGGCCAATGGCCTCATCGCCATCCCGAACCTCATTGGGCTACTCCTCCTTTCCGGCCTAGTAGCCCGCGAGACTAAGGCGTACCTCGCTTTTGATCCCAAGCTCACTAAACCGGTAGATGAGGTGCGCGCGTTCGTAGAGTCCCAGGGAATGGACTGGAAGTAACATAGGCCGCATGCCTCAATTCCTCGTCGTAGGTGCTGGCGCCGCGCTCGGTGCGGCTGCCAGATACCTACTCTCCGCAGCGCTCGGCGGCGGGATGATCCCGCTGCTCATCATTAATATTCTCGGCAGCGCGCTCATGGGCTACTTCCGCCCCAGCCCATTTTGGGGCACGGGCGTGCTGGGCGGTTTTACTAGCTTTGCCACCTTCGCCTTCCTCACCTCCGAGGCACACTGGACCATCGCTTTGGCTTATGTCCTTGCCACCGTCGTTGGCTGCGTGGGCGGCTACCTGGCAGGTGACAAGCTGCGATGAATCTTCTTTGTGTCCTTCTCGGCGGCTTCATAGGCGGTAGCCTCCGCTATGGTTTCACCCGGCTTTTACCCGCCCCCTATTGCACTTTCGTGGCAAATATCTTGGGCTCCCTCGCCCTCGGCCTGGCTTATGGTTTCGCCCAGCTTGCCGACGTCCCCCTCATCCACCCCTTCCTCGCCCTCGGCCTCGCAGGTGGCCTGTCCACCTGGTCCACGCTGGCCAAGGAACTAGGAGAAATGACCAAACGCAAACAATGGTGGCGGCTTAGCAAATATCTCTTCTGGACCATCGGACTCGGCATCGTATTAGCTTGGCGCGGCACCATCTGGGCGGCCCGCATTTATCACGGGATTTAAGGGGTAAACTCCCAGCTAACTAGCAGTTACTTTCGGCTCGCTCGAGCCTAATATTTTTCGGGTGAGTTTCCTGTTGAATCTGCCTTTGGCGGATCCCATCAATGGCGTGATCTTCTACGCCATCCTCGCGATTGCGGGCATCATTATTCTCCTCCAGCGCAAGGTGTGGCCGCTGGTCATCGCCGCCCTGTTGTGCATTATTGCCTGGTTCTTGCTGCGTCATTGGCAAGTACCGTGGTACATCTTCTTCGCCGCCTTCGTCCCCGTGGCAGCGCTGGTACGCAAACCTAAAATTGTCACGGTCACCGCCGGAATCTTTTCCCTTTTGGCCACGGTCGGCATCGTCAACATGGAATACCAAACCTATCCCGATATTGCGTCCCTTGACCCGCGCCCTGTGGCGAAGGAAATGAGCTACGAAGAATTTTCCCACACCAAGTCTGGTGCAGCCATCGTCCATGTGAATCTTCCCGGCACCACCTCCCATTTCGCCGCTCGGCAAGCAACGGCGTATATTCCGCCGGCATACTGGACGAACCACACCCTGCCTGTCATCGTGCTCCTGCACGGCAACCCGGGCGGCCCGGATCAGTGGTTCGGTTCGGGCGAGGCGGCCGAAACTGCAGACCAATTCCAGGCGGCTAACGGGGGCCGCAGCCCCATCGTCATAGCCGTGGACGCCACCGGCTCTGAAACCGCCAACCCCATTTGTGCCGATAGCTCCCAGGCCAAGGTAATGACCTACCTCAGCCAGGACGTGCCACAAGCCATTAAGCAAAAATTCAAAGTCAACCCGGATCAGCGCACCTGGACTGTGGGCGGATTAAGCTACGGCGGCACCTGCTCCCTACAGATCGCCACCAACCGACCCGAAGCCTATGGTTCCATCATCGACATTTCCGGCGAGGCTGAGCCCACCATTGGCAACCACGCGGCAACGGTGAAGAAATTCTTCGCCGGGGACGAATCCGCCTTCAATGACCAGGACCCCGCCCACTTGCTCGCCCACAAGCACTTCTCTACCCAGGCCATCTTCATCGCTGGTGATAAAGACACTGCTTCGGTCAATGCTTTGCGCTCGCTTTCCGATGCCGCCCGCACCGCCGGCATGAAAACCTACTTTGGCACCCGACCCGGTGGACACTCCTTTCAAGTATGGCGCCCGGCCCTGCGCGAATCCTTCGCATGGGCCGCTAGCCGCGGTGGAATGACCGCTATCAAGGATCCCTTCGATGGAATTGGAGGCAACGATGTCCGTTCTTAAAACCATCCTGACCAGGTTTCCCGTTTCCCTAGCCGTCTTAGTCATTATGTGGTCGCTTCACCTAGTGGACTTCCCCACCTCCCACTGGCTGGCGCTGACTACCGCGCACCCCGGTGGCGCCATTATCTTGTCCGTACTCATCGTGCTGTGGCTCGTTCCCGCTGAATGGCGCTTAGGTTCCTTGCGCACATTGGCGGTAGGAGTTGTCTCCCAGCTCATCAGCGTCCCGCTGTCCATCGTGCTCGCCCGCGGCATTGAGACCGTAGGCCTAAATCGATGGGGAAATGACTTATTGAACGATACCTTCCTCACCCCTATCGGCTTCATTGCCGGTGCCGCCGGTTTTGCTTCCGGCTTACTCCCCCGCTTATGGCGCCGCCGTCTGCGCGTTTCGCTT
This sequence comes from Corynebacterium yonathiae, assembly GCF_027570195.1. Lineage (GTDB taxonomy): Bacteria > Actinomycetota > Actinomycetes > Mycobacteriales > Mycobacteriaceae > Corynebacterium > Corynebacterium yonathiae. Next base: position 5,392 of record NZ_JAKMUZ010000016.1, on the reverse strand, counting down.
ATCGTGCTTACCACCACTTTTGTGCTCTATTCCGGCACCATGTCAGATGTTCTCGGCATTGTCGCCGTCACTCTGTCTATTACGGCTGGCCAATTGCTCTTTAAGCCCGAATCCGCACCGCCTTCCATCAGGGAGCGTCGCGTGCTCCTCGCCGTCGGTGTCGCCTGCGTAGCCATTGGCCCCGCCTTCGTGGCACTCGACCCCATGGCCGAAGGTCCTTTCTCCCAAATCACACAGCTCTTGTGGGCACCGCACCTTTCTGCTCTGGAGGCGACTCAAGCCTGCACAGATTCGCTAACTTCTACCAGCTGCACCGCCGCAGTCGATCTCGCCCGTGCCCAAGGCATCGGCGCTTTGGTAGCCAATATCATGCCGTTTATCATCCAGCTGGTGGTGTGCTTTGGTCTTATGCGCGGCCGCGTGCTCGCTTGGTGGATGGCGGTTATCACCCAAGTACTGGCCATCGCCCTGCTGACTTACCAGCTTTGGGATGATTCCCGCCTGAGCTATCTCCTGGCCAACCTCGTGCTCGTCATCCTGCCCTGGCTCTTGGCGCTGTTCATGCTGCTTATCAATCGTTCGCTCTTCCGGATCCGAGAAAATCGCGCATTTTTCACCCGCACTATTGCCTTCGCTATACTTGCCGCCGCTCTCGGCGCGGGCTTCTGGATCCTTATCGCCTCGTTGCACAACACCGTTCCTCCAGCAAGCCTTTCCGACATCCTCGCAGAGACCCCATTGCGCTTCGTGCCGGCCGTCGTTGCGCTTATCCTTCCCCACCACGTCGCGCCGGCAACGATGTTTTCCTGGTTCGTCTACCTATGGGTTGGAAACGCCTTCTGGATCCTTTTGACAGTCCGCCTCTACCTTGGCTTTTCTCGGCCCGTTGACCCGGCCCAAGAGTCCGACCGCGCCACCGCACGCCGCTTACTCGAAGCCGGTACCGGCGATCACCTCTCCTTTATGACGCTGTGGAAATCCAACCGGTACTACTTCCACGGTGACTCCTATGTGGCCTATCGCGTCTCCAATGGCATCGCGCTCACGCTGGGCGCCCCCATCGGTCTCGATATCAGCGCCGAGTTCGAGCGCTTTGCCGCCGAGCAAGGCTGGGCCGTGACGTGGTATTCCGTCAGTGCGCAGTTCGCCGATGCTCACCCGCAACTCAAGCGTCTCCAAGTTGCAGAAGAAGCAGTCCTCAACTGCGAATCCGTGGAATTCAAAGGAAAGAAATTTCAAAATGTGCGCACGGCCCGAAACAAAGCCGCGAAGGAAGGCGTTAGCACTCGGTGGACCACGTGGGAGGAGCTAGATATTGCCTCTATCGCCCGCATTAGCGCACTCAGCGAGGACTGGGTTTCCGACAAGGCCCTACCCGAGATGGGCTTTACCCTCGGCGGCTTAGAAGAAATGATGGTGACCGGCACCCGGCTTTTGCTTGCCGAGTCCGCCGACGGCACTTTGCATGGTGTGACCAGTTGGATGCCGGTATATGAAAATGGTGCTATTGCCGGCTACGTTCTCGACGTCATGCGCCGCAACGAGCACGGCTTTAAGGGAGTAATTGAACTCCTCATCTCAGAAGCGATGCTCATTGCCCAGTCCGAAGGTCTTGCTTGGATCTCTTTGTCCGGTGCGCCTTTGGCTGGACAGCCTGACGAGCCTAACTGGCTCGACGTCGCCCTCAATCGCATTGGGGAAGGAGTCGAACCGCTCTACGGCTTCCGCACCCTCGCAGCCAGTAAGCGCAAATTTCAACCGGAGGAACACCCGTGGTACCTGTGCTATCACGATGAATTGAAGCTTCCTTCCATCGCGCTGGCCACCATGCACGCATACCTGCCTGATATGAAGACCAAGGATGCGGTATCTGCAGTCAAGGCATGGATGGCCGCGTAAAAGCAATAAGGCCTCCCTTCAACGTGTGATGAGGGGAGGCCTTAGACTAGGCAGCTAGTCGGCGATTGCTTCCAATGGCGGCGTCTTCGCCGCGCGGTGCGAAGGCCAAACTGCTGCGATAATGCCGACGATGGCCGAGCCCACCAGCATAATGAGCACCATCGCCCACGGAACCTGCGCAGAGTCTAGTCCCTCATCACCGAGGATCTTAATGAAAGACCAGCCCAAGCCGAGGCCAATGAGGATGCCCATCACCGCACCAAAGAGCGCGATCTGCACGGACTCAAGGGTAATCATCGTGCGAATCTGGCGGCGTTGCGTGCCCACGGCCCGTAACATCCCGATCTCCTGGCGGCGCTCAATCACGCCCAAGGTCAAGGTATTAACAATGCCCAGCACTGCAATAACCACCGCAAGGGCGAGCAGGCCATAGAGGATGGAGAGCATCTGGTCGATGAAGCCTGCAGCTTGGCCCGCATACTCCTCACCGGAATTAACCTGAACCACAACCAGATCCTTAACCGCATCCTCCAGGTTATGGCGCAGTTCTTCCTTGTCGTAGCCTTCTTGACCCAAGACGCCCACCATCTGGACGGTAAAGGACTTCTCCGGTGCAACCTTTTCAGCTACCTCCTGCGAGAGCACCATATTCTGCACAACATCGGTGGGCTTAAAGATGCCGACCAATTTGGCCTCGGCCTTCTTGTCCTTTTCCGCAGAAGCTACCTTATAGGTCTCTCCTACCTTCCAGCCGTTTTCCTTGGCAAAGTCTTCGGTAGCAATGAATCCCTTATCCAAGTTGGCATCGCCCTCGACCATGTCGAGCGCAATCATTGACGACGGATCTCCATCCGCAGTCGTAGTCTGTTGGAATTGCGGACCATAATCCATCGATGCCTGACCATCAACGGTCACTGGAGCCATACCGATGGTGATGGCCTTATCTACGCCCTCAGCCTCAGCCGCACGCTTACCAGTGTCCTTCGGTGTTGGGAATTCACCGGAGCTAGGGCCAGAAAGGAGGTAATCCGAGGTGATGTTCTGCTCCACGGTATCGGCCACGGAGGACTTCATCGTCGCACCAAGCATGCCAATAGCCGTCACCAAGGCCACCCCCAGGGTCAGCGCAAATGCAGTGGCTGCCGTGCGGCGTGGATTGCGACGAGAGTTCGTCGCCGCCAAAGAACCGATAGCACCGAAAGGCGCACCGATTACCTTGCCTACCGTCGGCACCAAAGGCAGCGACAAGGCCGGGCCAGCCAAGAAGAATCCGACAATGACCCCGAACGCGCCCACACCGACGAGGACGGCGCGGACGTTCGTCTCGCCGTCGGAAAGCACGCCTGCCAACGCCGCAACAATGCCAACCAGCAAAATAATGGCACCGAAAATCGTGCGGACCTTCAGGGACGTTGCAGAAGCAGACTCGGTGGTGCGCATCGCTTCAACCGGCTGCACGCGACCTGCGCGCCGTGCCGGGGCCCACGCGGACACGACCGTCACGATGGTGCCCAAAATAATCGGGACCACGATGGCCGAAACGCTCAGGCCCAAGCCACCGTCGAACGGCATTCCTTTCGCGCTCATTACTGCCTTAATGATGGCCACCAAACCCATGCCGGCAACAACGCCGACAATGGAACCCAGAAGTCCCACGATGGCAGATTCCACCACCACCGAGTTCGTAATCTGGCGGCGGGAAGCACCCAGCGCACGCAGAAGTGCGAATTCCTTGGTGCGCTGCGCGACAATCATGGAGAAGGTATTAGCGATGATAAACGTGCCCACCAGCAGCGCAATCAAACCGAATGCAATGAGGAAATAGTTAATGAACTTCAAGGCGGAGGACATCATCTCAGAGGTTTCCTCCGCCAGGCGCTCGCCCGACTCCGCCTTGACGTCATACTTGTCATTTAGGTGATCCACCAAGGCGTTCGCATCCACGCCTTCGGCCGCAGAAACCTTGAGCTGGCTCGGATCGCCGTAGCGCTCCAGGTAGTCCTTCTCGGCCATGCTCAGCACGATGCTATCGCCCTGGTCTACGGCTGGTTCCGAGATACCAGAAACGGTTACCGTATCCTGCTCATCGGGGTGAACCACAATGAGCTTTTGTCCCACGGAGATTCCATATTTATCCGCCGCGGAGGAATTGACAAGGACTTCGTCCTTACCGCTCGGCTCCTCGCCCTCCTTCAGCTTATCGGCGCCGCCAACGACCTTATCCTCTGGATAAAACGGGACAACGCTGGCCGTACCGCCCTGAGTCTGATAGGCCTCCGAGTCCTCATTGGCTGCGACGACGGTCTCCGAATCCGCGATGTTGATGTTCTTGACATCTTCATCATCCGCCAATTTCTGGCGAAGCTTTTCATCCAGCTTCCCGCCGTTATCGTCCTTCTGGCTCACCACCGCATCCACGCCACGAAATTCATTATCCACGGCGGAGTCAAAAGTAGACTTCAGCGAATTGGTGAACATAAACGAGCCGGCAATAAACGCCGTGCCCAAGACCACCGCGAGAATTGTCAGCCCAAGGCGCAACTTATGCGCCACGATATTGCGCAGGGACACCCTGCGCATTGCATTTCCGCGTGCCATTTAGCCCTCAATCTCCGCCATTACCTGGTGAATGGCCTCCATCGTCGGATTGTGCAACTCGTTGACAAGCTTGCCGTCAGCAAGGAAAACCACTCGGTCCGCGTACGACGCTGCCTTCGCATCGTGCGTCACGATGACCACGGTTTGGTCATCCTTGTCCACTGCCGTCCGCAAAATATCGAGCACCTCGGCCGAAGAATTGGAGTCCAGGTTGCCGGTTGGCTCATCGCCGAAGATAATTTCCGGACGGGAAACCAGCGCGCGGGCACAGGCCACGCGCTGCTGCTGGCCGCCTGATAGCTCAGCCGGTCGGTGCTCCAAGCGCTCTGCCAAGCCTAGACGGCGAGTTACCTCTTCGAACCACTGCTTATCGACGTCCTTACCCGCAATGTCGGTCGGCAACGTGATGTTTTCCGCGGCAGTCAGCGTAGGAACAAGGTTAAAGGACTGGAAAATAAAGCCCAGCCGATCACGGCGCAGCGCCGTAATGTCCTTGTCGTTGAGCGCCGACATATCGGTATCGCCGATAAACGCCGAGCCGGAAGTCGCTGAATCCAAACCAGCCATCGTGTGCATTAGCGTCGACTTACCGGAGCCCGATGGGCCCATGATCGCAGTGAATTCGTTCTTGCCGAATTCAATGGATACATGATCCAGGGCCACAACGGCTGTGTCATCGCTTCCGTATTGCTTGAACAAGTCAACGGCGCGAGCCGCAGCATCAGTCATGAGACAAATTCTCCTTGTAAATGGGAAATTACCTCTTATAGTTTAGCTACCCTGAACGACGGCCAACATCATCCCAGAGGAGGAAAACTGCACATTAAAGCGAGGCACGATCGTTCACACAACCGTGCACCGGATGCTATCAACCTATTGTGTTGCTGCCTTTCTC
>NZ_JAKMUZ010000015.1 GCF_027570195.1 Corynebacterium yonathiae | reverse complement strand
AAAATTACACATCCGATGCGCTCGGGGTGCAGGTGCGTTAGCAGGACGTGGGGTGGTCCTGTGAACCGATTAAAAATCAGTCCAATGACAGATGCAGCTTGTCGAGCAGAGTGCGTTCAACTCGGATCATCTGTCCGAAATTCCACGAAATTACCAATAAAATGGACGCAGTGAAGATGAGTGAAATCGGATAGCTCTGTCCACTTTTCTTCAGGCTACTTACCAAAAACAAACGGACTCTTAGATTGTTCCGTTTCAAAATCAGGGCTGAGAGGGATACCTTTTCTTTCTTGGAGAAGCAAAATGGCAGTCAAACCTATGAGGCTTGCAGCTACTAGATAGATCGTAACCGCAACTGTTGTTCCCGTTGCATCTACTAAAGATGCTGCGATCATAGGTGCAAACGCGCCGCCGAGAATTGATCCAATGGCATAGGATACCGATACCCCTGATGCACGAATAGATGCTGGGTAGAGTTCAGCATACATGGCGGACTGGGCACCATAAGTTAGTCCTAGCCCTACAGTTAGAAAGATAAGCGCAACATAAAGAAGTCCTAGTGAAGCTGTGTCAACCAGTGGGAAGAGTATTCCAGCTCCAATTGCCTGAACGACGAATCCAATGAGGTACGTTCTACGCCTACCGATATAGTCGGACACCCAGCCGGCGAACAGGGTGAATATTAACCATGTGACGGCAGATAAAGTGACTGCGTTGAGCACATCACTGCGCTCAAAGGAAATGGGTCCTTCTGGGTTGGTAGCATAACTTTGAATATAGCCTCCTGCTGTCATATAGCCGACTGCTCCGTTGCCTGCAAATACCAGTGCAGCGACAAATACAAGAGGAAGATGCTGTTTGAAAAGAACGCCAATGGGATTCGGACGCTGATGCCCTTTGTTGTCTTCTATAACTTCGAAAACCGGCGATTCATCGACGCCGATTCTTACCAAGTAACCTACAACAACTAGCACGAAGGAAAGTAAGAAGGGGACTCGCCAACCCCACTGAAAGAATGCATCTCCGGGCGCGATTCTATCCATGATGGCCAAAACCCCGGAGGACATGAGCAGTCCGATGGGAACTCCAATTTGTGGTCCGGCACCGTAGAGGCCGCGCTTATGGTTCGGAGCATGTTCAACCGCTAGCAATACCGCTGATCCCCACTCGCCTCCAGCGGAAATCCCTTGAATAATGCGGAGAAAAATGAGCATAATGGGAGCCCATAGTCCTACCGTTTCGTAAGTGGGTAAGAGGCCGATTAAAGTGGTTGCGCCCCCCATTGAGAAAAGTGTGACCATGAGTACGATTCGTCGACCGTAGCGATCTCCATAGTAGCCCGCTAAAAACGCACCGAGGGGCCGAAACAAAAACGATAGTCCCACAGAAGCGAAAGACACAATGCTGGCCAAACTTCCGGTTAAGGGAGAAAACATTACTTGGTTAAAAACGAGTCCGGCTACTGCAGCGTATAGGAAATAGTCGTACCATTCGATCGCTGTACCGATCGTGGTTGCAGCTACTACACGTCGCATTTCCTTGGGAGAGATCGCGGTGGGGCTCGAAGCATCCATCATGAAGATCCATTCAAATTGTAGAAATGAAGATTATCAGTAGATACTAATCGCACGACTCGTTTTGAGCCAAGATATGTGGGCGAATCTCGTTGACTTAGGACTGCTCAGCTTGAAGGAGTTCAGAGAATTTATAGGTTCCGGTTACGGCGGTGTCCTGCTCCATGAGATACATGCGCTTTACGGCAATGACGATCGCCTCCGCGATGTCATCGCGGCGGGATGGATTGGTGAGGATCTTTATATCCTCTGGGTTGGTCAAGTAGCCCAGCACGATCTGGATGACCGGCATCTGGGTTAGACGCAACAGGTCCCAGGTGCGGCCGTGGTTGCCGCAGTCCAGTAGCTCGGTGCGTGCGACAATTTCGCGTTGGATGAACCCGGAGAGGGTCTCACCAATGAGCGAGGAATTGCCTAGTTCGGAGCCGAAGTAAAAGGTGGCAACACCATTGGCCTTCTCATTGGGATAAGAATCGCAGGCCAAAGAAATCACAATGTCCGCGTCGAAGGCATTGGCTAGCTCGGCGCGGGACTTAACGTCCGCATCGGAGGTCCGAGGACGGGAGATGATGGTCTCCATGCCGGCGGCAATCATGCGTCCTTCGATGCGCTGGGTGAGATCCCACAGGATTTCCTGCTCAGAAATATCCCCGAAGCGGCCCTTGACCAGTTGGCCGGCTTCGCCACCGCTCAAGGCGGGATCGATCACGACGCGTTTGCCCGCCAGCTTAGGGCCGGCGTTGCGCACGCGTTCGCGCTCCTGAATATTGTGCGCGGAGCCGCCGGTGATGCGGCGGCCGAGCAGTCCCAGGGCGCGAATGGTGGCGGGGCCGCACACACCATCTTCTTGCAGGCCACAGTTGTGCTGGTATTCCTTCAGTGCTGCGTGAGTATTGGTGCCGAAGTGGCCGTCTACTCGCTGCTGGTAGAAGCCCAGCTCCTGCAGCTGCTGCTGCAGCTGAGAGATATCGTCTCCCACTAGCTCATTTGCAGGCTCATAGCTAAGTACTCGGCTGCCCAGCGTGTACGAGGCTTGGCGTAGTTCGCGCAGGGTGAGATCATCGATCTCGCCCGTGGGCACGATGCCACGCGATTGCTGGAAGGCCTTGAGGGCCTCAGACAAATTGGCATCAAAGCTCTTGTCGCTCTCGGAGTACTTCTGCTTCTTCCACGCAGAAAGTTCCCCCTTGAAATCTGACAAGAGGCCGAGACGGGCCAAGGTGGCGCGAGCCTCAGCTACACGCACACTTGTATCGCCGACTCGAAGAACGCGATTCACGCCTTATACCCCTTTCACAGCCCGCTTTAGTTTGGGCCGCATTCCAGAATTTCTACACGCTTAATCTAATAGAAATTAGATTAACAGTTACAGCTGCTTTTTCACTTGCGCCACGATGTCATCTTTAGAACGCAGACCAACAAATTCATCTACCTTCTCGCCGTGGTTGAAAATCAGCACGTTAGGGATGGACATGATCTGGAACATGGCGCCTAAGTTGCGCTCTTCATCGACGTTGACCTTGGCAATGGTGACCTCGCCGTCCAGCTCCTCCGCTACCTCTTCCAGGATGGGGGAAAGCTTCTTGCAGGGGCCACACCATTCGGCCCAGAAGTCGACGACGACGGGCTTATCGGATTCGATGACGTCCTTACGGAACGTATCGGTGGTTACTTTCTTGACGTTGCTCATACTGATTTAACGGCTTTCTGCGAGAAAATGTTCCGCATCAATTGCCGCGCGGCAACCGGAGCCGGCTGCGGTAATTGCCTGCTGGTAATGGTCATCTACCAAGTCGCCGCAGGCGAAAACGCCTGGCAGGGAGGTCTTGGTGGAGGGTTGTTCAACTACAACATAACCGTTGTCATTCAGCTCGACCTGATCATTGAGGAAGGACGAGCGCGGATCATGGCCAATTGCTACGAACATGGCAGTTACGTCCAAGGTAGAGGTCTCGCCATTGGTGACGTCCTTGAGCTTGAGGCCGCCGACCTTGCCATCGGCATCAATGACCTCCTCGACGACTTTATTGGTTTCCCACTTAATCTTCTCGTTGGCCTGGGCGCGCTCCAGCATGATCTTGGAGGCGCGGAAGTTCTCGGAGCGATTCACAATGGTGACAGAGTCGGCGAACTTGGTGAGGAAGGTTGCTTCCTCCATGGCGGAGTCGCCGCCGCCGATAACCGCAATATTGTGGTCCTTGAAGAAGAAACCATCGCACGTAGCGCAGGTAGAAACGCCGCGGCCGGTAAGTTCTTCCTCACCTGGAACGCCAAGGTGGCGCGGGGCGGCACCGGTGGCGAGGATGACGGCGCGGGCCTCGAAGAGCTCGTCACCCACGTGCAGCTTTTTAATATCGCCTTCCAGCTCTACGGAGTCAACGACTTCCATGCGCAAATCCGCACCGAAGCGGATAGCTTGGGCGCGCATTTCCTCCATGAGCTCTGGGCCCATGATGCCCTTTTGGAAACCGGGGTAATTTTCTACCTCGGTAGTATTCATAAGCTCGCCGCCGTACTCGAAGCCCTCGAAGACAATCGGGTTGAGCTCAGCGCGTGCTGCGTACAGCGCGGCGGTATAACCGGCAGGGCCGGAACCTACGATGGCAACATCGTGGACGGTCATTGCTAACTCCCTTAAATCAGAGTGTGGTTTCGCGTAACGCCATGAGTCTACCCGCCACATTGCCAAACGTCGGTATTAGCAAACTCACCCAATGGCAGCGCGTAGGACTTCCCGCGCTCGGGCGCAACGGGATTTAATGGTGCCGGGCTTTACCCCTTGGACGGTGGCGACTTCACCGACGCGGAAACCGGCGACGTCGGTAAGCACCAGCGCTTCACGCTGATCCTCACGCAGCAACTGCATGGCCTCGCGCACCGTCAGCTGCTCCGCTAGGTTTTCGGAAGGATTATGCGCGAGCAGCGGGTTGCGATCGTCTTCAAAGTCCTCCGTATCTAATGAAGCATTTTCCCTGTTCGAGCGATGGTTGAGGTAGTCATAGCCAGAGTTTTTCACTAGCCGGTGGAGCCAAGTCGATAGCGCGGATTCGCGGCGATAAGAGTGCAGGTTGCAGCTGGCGCGCAGGAAGGCTTCCTGGACCACATCTTGGGCATCGTGCTCGTTTCTGGTGTAGCGCCGTGCCACGGTGGTCAGCCGCGTGCGGTGGCGTTCCACGATGGTGGAAAAGGCTTTATTATCCCCCTCAATAAAGGCATCAACTAGTTCTTCGTCACTGCGATTATGGCTCAGTGTCATATGTAGATTCCCCCCGGATCAACAACTGTTAAACACAGTGTGACCCGAGGGGAAGCAGAGCGCGAACGCAGGACGGTACAGTCTATTGACCAGCCCGCACGCGTAGGGTGCGCCGCAGGTTATCCCGGCATTCCAGGAGAACGCGGCGCAGCGCTCCTGGCAGCTCACGGTGCAGCAGGCGCGTAGTGGCGTCATCGGCCATGGGCAGTTCCGGGTAAAAGCCGCGGATGAGCCGGTTGGCAATCTCGATGGGGTGCGCGGCCCAGATATCTTCCACGCGGGAGAAGAATTCCTCCGCAAAGGCCTCCTGTAGCGCAGAAGAGCGCGGAGCATTGAATCCGGCGACGAGCGCGTCTACCTCGGCATTGGAGTAAGCACCCGGCGTGAGCGCCTTATCGAAGGCGGCACGCTTGGTCTCTGGCGTGGGGAAGGCATGGCTAGCGCCCAAGAATTCCGTAGCACCGGTGAGCGTATTATCGTGCTGCCTTTCCCCTTCCAGCTCGGCTGGTGTCACAGCAGCGCGGGCGGCGAGTGCATGCAGGATGGACCAGCGGATTTCAGGATCGAGGCGCAGTTCGGCAACCTCACCGGCAAGTAGGGCCCTCAGGCGTTCGGTGCCGGATTCCTCCGGCGTTGCGGCCAGGGCGCGGATAGCAGCGCGAGCGAGCACGAGCTGAGCATCCGAGGCAGGTTCGGCCTTTGCCAGGTGGCCCCAGATTGCCTCGGCATAGTCGGCGCGGAGCTGCTCTCGGTCAGCATCTGCACCATAGTGCGCGATGGCAAAATTGGCATTGGCGCAGGCAGCAGCCAGCAATGTGGCATTGGTCTCGAAAGCCTCATGCTTGACGACGTCCCCCACATAGTCAACCACCGACAGTTCCCCATCGCGGGTGAGGTTCCACAGGGCGGTCCAGATGATCGCGCGGGTGAGATCATCTTCGAATTCGGTCAGGCGGTTCCTTGCCGTATCTAGCGAGGCTTCGTCGAAGCGGATCTTGGCGTAGGTATGGTCGGCGTCGTTAAGCAGCAGCAATGCCGGAGCCGGAAGGCCGGCCGCCTCATCGATGATGGTGCGGGTGGTGCCATCGCCGGCGGGGAGATCGATGTCGATTTCGCGATACTTGTGTAAGTCGGCATCAAAAAGCGAGGCGGTCAGGCGGTGCGGCCGGCAGACGTCCTCGGCTTCTGCAAGGATGGCCAGCTCCGCAATCTTCTCGCCTTCGGTGTGCAGCTCCGGTGTGAGCGTATCTGGGCCCCACGTGCGCAGCCAGGCCTGCGACCAGGCATCAAGATCGCGGTCCGTGTGCTTTTTTAGCGCCTTCAGGAGGTCATCAAAGGTGGCGGCGGCGAAGGCGTGTTCTTGGAAGTAGTCGCGCGCCCCAGCGTAGAAATTATCGCGACCGACATAGTGCACCAGTTGCTTAAGCACCGCCGCGCCCTTGGCATAGGTGATGCCGTCGAAATTCTGGCGCGCGGCATCCACATCTGGGATTTCCGCCTTGATTGGGTGCGTGGTGGGCAGCTGATCCTGCAGGTAGGCCCAATTCTTGCGGGCGCCGGCAAAGTTGGCCCAGGCCTCGCTGTACTCGGTGCCGTGCACGGAAGAGTCCGCGCCCATAAACTCCGCGAATGACTCCTTGAGCCATAGATCATCCCACCACTGTGGCGTAACCAAGTCGCCGAACCACATATGGGACATCTCGTGCAGGATGGTATTCGCGCGGCCGGCATGCTGCGCGCGGGTGGCGTGGGAGCGGAAAATGTAGTTTTCCGTGAAGGTCACCAAACCGGGATTTTCCATCGCGCCGAGATTGTATTCGGGCACAAAGATGGAATCGTACTTGCCCCACGGGTAGGGGTAGCCAAAGTTCTGGTGGAAAAAGTCCATGCCCTGGGCAGTAAGGTCCAAGATTTCTTCGTCGAGGTACTCAAACATGGACGCGCGAGCAAAGGCGCGCAACTGTGCCGAGTGGCTGCCATCCGGGGCGGTCCACGCACGCTCTTGATACTTATAAGGGCCTGCCGCAAAAGAAGTCAGGTAGGTCGACAGCGGCGGCGTCGGCGCGAAGGTGACGGTGGCGAGATTGTCATCCTCACTGCGCTCGACTTCTGGTTGGTTAGAGAGGATCTGCCACTGCTTCGGTGCGGTCATGCGCACGTGGAAGATGGCCTTGAGATCTGGCTGCTCTAGGCAGGGGAAGATGCGGCGAGCATCGGAAGGCTCGAGGTGTGAGTACAGGTAGGTCGCGTCATCGGCCTGATCGTGCATGCGATGCAAACCCTGGCCGGTGCGCGAATAGCGGGAGTGGCTGGTGACCTCGATGGTCAGCTCCTCGCCTACCGGCACGCCGTGCAGCTGGATGATGCTGCCATCAAAGTCCACCTCCTGCGGGGTGCCATTGACCTTTAACTCCGCGACCGATTCGCCCAGGTAATCCAGGAAGAGCTCGGGCTCATTGCTGGTCAGCTCGAGGCGGGTAGTCACGCGGTAGGTGGGGCTATCGAGTACCTCCGAAAGATCGAGGTGGAGGTGATAGGCGCGCAGGTCCACCGCCGCTGCGCGTTCTTGGAGCAACTCGTGCTGCGTCTTATTTTGTGGTGCGGTCATACTTAGGAACTATAGTTACCGCCGTCACGCAGGGTGAGGGGTTGGGGTCCTAAGCTCCGCTGCCTTCTAGGAGCAAAATACCCAGCGGGTATTGGGACCTCGCTGTGGACCTGTTAGATCAGTTTTTGCCGTCTCGCACTCTTCAAGTGGCGCAAGATGTCAGTGGCCATCAGCAAGCGTTACACCACACTGAGGGATGCAACCACTGCGCTGTCACTCTTTTGCCTATTTGGTATTTACAGTCTCTTTATTTTTAGCTGACCGATTTCAGTAATCTAACCAAGAACAGGATTAGGAAAATAATCCCGCAGGCTGTAGCGGCAATGAACATCTGTTGAGCTTGCTCAAGCAGCCGTGTGGCCTCGTCCAATGCTTCTTCAGCGTGAATATAGGTCAGTGCATTGTGGGTTGCATTAAATCCGATGGCGAATCCTACGCAAGTTATTAGCAACGCTGTCAGCTCGAGCAGCTGAAGAAGTAGTTTCATCTGTTTAACCTATCTGGTGGCACTGCTCACTCCGGAACTTACCAGCGATGTACAAGCGCGCACATTGCTGCGAACCTGATTTTACATAAACATTATGTGGTCCATTGTCGGCCACGGCTCCAAAAACCCAACCTGTGTGGGTTTTGCCGACAAAAGTTCGGTGGATTTGTGCCCCGGTGCGGTTTTGATAGTCGACTCGCTAGTTACAAATAGTCGAAGGTGCTCGATACTGCACCCCTTCATTCTCAATATGGTCCCGAGAGCCGATTATCCTGTGGTGACTTTGAAATTGTTTCCTTTATAGGTGAAGAAAAGCCCGTTGATTGGCTGATATCCAGAGGCGCTGAGGGGCTGAAATGCCTTCCAAAGGGTAAGAAGTGGCTGTACCGCTATACCGGAAGACGTAGGAAAAGCCCGCAGCCAGAAGGTGGCTGCGGGCTTGGAGAAGCTTAATGCTTCTAGTGTGTCTGGGGCTACGGGCCTACTGCTTGATGGCAGAAACCTCGAGCTCAATCTTGATCTCCTCGGAGACCAGCACGCCGCCGGTCTTCAGTGGAGCGTTGAAGTCGATGCCGAAGTCCTTGCGGTTGATCTTGGTGGTTGCTTCGAAGCCTAGGCGGGTATTGCCAAAGGGGTCCTCGGCGGTAGCAACATCTTCCACGTCAAGGTCGACGGACTTGGTGGTGCTCTTGATGGTGAGGCCACCGGTAACGGTGCCGTTGCCATTCTCATCAACGTTGAGGTTGGTGGCCTTGAAGGTGATCTCTGGGTACTGCTCTACCGCGAAGAAGTCCTCGTTCTTTACGTGGGTATCGCGGTCATCGTTGCCAGTGGAGATGGATGCGGTACGGATGGTGGCCTGAGCGTTGGACTCAGCGATGTTCTCGGCCACGGTAATGGTGCCTTCAAAATCTGCGAAGTTGCCGCGGACCTTGGTCACCATTGCGTGCTTAGCGACGAATCCGATAACGGTGTGGGCTGGGTCAAGTGCGTAGGTACCTGCTGCGAGGGACATGATGAATACTCCTAAGGTTGTTGCTTGCGTTACGTCCCACAGTGTACGTGCTACTCCTAAATAGTCAACACTTGAAGTAAAAAATTTCAGAATATGCAGGTTATGGAGTTTTTGGGCGAAGAAAAATAAAAATATGGCCGAACTGAAGGGAGTTTTCCTCAGTTCGGCCGTCATTTCATGGACCACAACTTAGGTCCATATAACTGGAATTTTCCTAGGGCTGCCCGACGAGCCCAATGTCTGTGATGGTTGCCTTATTGGACTTGGGTAGCTCGGTGATCATGAGCAGCAGCCCATCGAATTGCTCAGGGGTTTTCTCCAGCTCGATATCTTCCTTGCCGTTTTTGAATTTGCCTCTTGCCAGTTGGTACAGAGAGCCGGCCTGTGGGTTCTCCGGGTTGAAGCGGTCACGGTTAACGCCATAGACGGCGTACTTTGCCCCAGTGGAATTGGATTGCACCACCGGCAAGACTGCGAAGTGCGTTGGCGAATCCACAGTGACGAGGACGCCGGTATCTTCCTCTTCGGTGGACCAGGTGGTGGCCGTTTTGCCGTCGATAAGCGCAGCGTCGTCCTTGTTATCAGGGATGGTAACCGCAGAGGAAGGCTGGAGACGCACCGGCGGGGCATCCGGAATTTCAGTGCTGCCGTGGATGGTTTCGCTGACCGGGTTAGACGCCTCGACATCGCTTAGCAAGGACATGATCCAGGTGGTGAGCGCAGCCATTGCTACGACGAAGATGGTGGCGAAGATACCGATGACGATGACGCCGGAACCGGAATAACCGCGGCCGCCGAAGCCAGGCTCTTGGGCTGGATCATCCTCTTGAGCTGGTTCTTCTTCCGCCTTTACCGGCAAGGCCTCGGGTGCTTCCTTCGGCTCCTCCGGCGCGAAGTCGTGCAGGCGCTGAGCGATTCCGGCCAAGGTCAACGCCTTTGCCTCCTGCAGCTGTTCCATCTTTTCCTCGCGGCTATCCTCATCGGCACTATCGAGGGCAAAGTGCGCGTCCTCGACGCGCTGAGCGGCCTCGTCGGCCGAGAGGTTGGCATCTTCAGAAATATCGCGCAGCTTCTTCGGCGAAGGTTCCGTGGACTCCACGAGCAGCTCCAGGGCGGAGCTTAAAGCCTCGCGGTCGGTGGCGGCGGAGGTGCCATCCAACACGGCGGGGAAGGCCACCTTGACTACACCGTCGGTAGAAACGCGGAAACGGTCGCGGTGTTCTACTCCGAGGATGAGGCCGGCATCGTGGGCAGCGGCGGCGTCAGCAAATAGCGGCGCAGTAGCACGAGCCACAGAATGGGGGTCGAGGTTATCGGCCTCAGCCACCTGCTTGAGGGAGGTACCCTCAAACCAATCCGCCACCACCAGGCAGCCCGTGCGGTAAGACAGGACTTGGATATTATCCGCCACCGCATCGAGCTCTAGCTCGGCAAGGCGGCGGGTATTGCGCGAAATTTCTGCGGAGCGGCGGGCGGCAACTCCCGGAGTCGATGGCGCAATCGGCGCCAAGCTATTGGTATCAACGAACGTCAAGGCGACCAGGCGGCCGGTGGATTGCTCGCGGGCCTGCCAGAATTGTGCACCAGTGACCGCACCGTGATCTTGAAGCAGGCGGAAGCGACCATCTGATACCGGGGCACCCGGCACGAGGCGTGGTCCGCGGACGATACCGGCGGACATTGGTGGCGGTACCAGCGTGGCGTTGAAGGCGTCCTGGGAGAATACCGGCTGAATTTCCGGCACATCGGGTTCCTCCAACTCGATGGCCTTGGAAGAATCGACCTTGATGAAGCGGGACATGCCCGGGATACGCTGCAGGGCACGGGCCAGGTTCTGGACCTCTGGCAAGGAGGACTTAGCCAGCACCAGACCGGTGGCGATGAGGAAGATGACTCCGAGCACCGCGACCTTGATCAGCGAGACGATGGAGGGCAAATTCTCTGGCAGGAGGAAATTCACGCCCCTGTACAGCACCCAGGAGACGACCAAACCTACGAGACCGGCACCAGAAGCCCACAGCACGGTCTGCGTGACGGCCCTGCCGCCGAGGCTGCCGAGCTTGCGCTTGAGCAAGAAGCCACCGATGACCGCACCGGAGACGAAGCCAAAACCATTGGCCGTACCGAGCAAAATCACCACGCGGTCCGGGTTGGATGTCATCAACGGGGCCAAAAGCGTAAGGACGATCTTGGTCAGCGTGATGCCGGCGATGATGAAGGTCGGCGTCCAGGCTTCCTCGCGGGCATAGAATACGCGCAGATGCAGCAGCACCAAGGCATACGGGATGAGCGTGAAGGCGGAGAAGCTGATGGTCAGGCCAAGCTGCTCGGCGCTCTCGGCGCCGTAGGCACCGTATTGGAAGAGGGCCCGGGCGATTGGTACACCAAAGCCGGTCATGAAAATAACGATGGGAATAAGCGCGATGAAGGTCAGCTTTGAACCCAAGGTCAGATCGCGGACTACGGCATCAACATCGCCGTCGGCGGCGTTGCGGGACAGGCGCGGCATGATTGCCGTCAGCAGCGTCACGCCGATTACGCCATAGGGCACCTGCAGCATGAGCCAAGCATTCTGATAGACCAGCGGGGCGCCGGCATCCGCATAGGCGGCTACGCGGGAGGTGATCACATAGCCCAGCTGCGAGATAGCCACATAGGTAATGATGGCTAGAGCCATGCCACCGAATTGCTTGATGCGGGCATCCAAGCCCCACTTGGGGCGCAGGTTAATGCCAGCCTTTTTGAGGTACGGCAACAGGATGAGGCATTGCACCATCACCGCCGTGGTGGTGCCCAAGCCCAATAGCATGACGTGTGGATCGGCCACTGGCGTGGGATCATGCGGGTCGAGCTCGCCGGGCAGGAAGCGGTAAGCCAGCAGCACGCTAATGGAGATGACGTTATTGACTACCGGCGCCCACGCACCTGGACCAAAGATATTCTTGGTATTAAGAACGGCCTGGAAGAGGGCGAAGAGGCCGTAGAAGAGGATCTGCGGCAGCAGTAAGAAGGCCAGGGAGGTTGCCTGCACGGCATTGGCCTTGGAATCTTCCGGCAGCATCATCCTTGTTAAGAAGGGGGCGAGCACCACGGAAGCAATGGTGACTATGCCCAGGATGGAAAAGGCCAGGGTAAATAGCCGCCGGACAAAGGTCTCGCCGCGGTCCGTGTCTTCTTTTTCGGCGCGTACGAGGACGGGCACGACCAGAGAGGTCAGCACGGCACCCAATACGATCTCGGTGACGAGGTTGGGGATTTGGTTGGCGCTACT
Source organism: Corynebacterium yonathiae (assembly GCF_027570195.1). Taxonomy (GTDB): domain Bacteria; phylum Actinomycetota; class Actinomycetes; order Mycobacteriales; family Mycobacteriaceae; genus Corynebacterium; species Corynebacterium yonathiae. The sequence goes on along the minus strand of NZ_JAKMUZ010000015.1, from coordinate 63,473 downwards.
AAACGCGGTGCCCACCGTGGCGCCGAGGGTGGCGCCGATGAGCATCTGGCGCAGGAAGCCGGTGACGCGGGACAGCAGTGTCGCGATGGCCATTGTGCCCGTCGCGCGGATGACGTCTTGATTGGATGATTCGTTCTCCGCATTGCGTCCGGTGAGTGCGGACTTGTCCTCTTCGGGAGGAACGGTGGTGTCCTGCACCGCGGGCGTGGGGCGCTTTTCTGGCACCGGAGCGGGAGGAGAGGCGCGGACGATGCGGCCGCGGGCACCCGCTGGGGCGGGGTGCTCTGCCGGCACGGCGGCATCCTTCGGGTCAACTACACCCGCAGGTGACTTCTCCACGTGTTCGGCCTCGCGGCCAGTCTTATCAGTCATAGAGGATACAACTTCAACTTACTTTTTAAGCCTTTGTGATTTTTTGCGCCGATGGCGGCCCAGCCGGAAGAGCGTGGCTAGAACCAGCGCAAGAGCGCCGGCTATGCCGACGCCATACACGCTTACGATACCGGCACGCGTTTGCACAGCGATACTGATCGGCTCTGAAATGGTTTGCTTTTCTGGGGTGGCAAGCCAGAGGCCGATGTCTGTGCGATCGACGTCCTTAGGCATATCAGCGGTCATGGATACAGTAATAGAGCCCTTGGCCGGAATACGGACACTCTTGGGCGTGTTGAGGCGCGCGCCATTGGGTGCATCGTATTGCAGCTTGGCCTCCACCGGTAGCGGAAGGCCATTTTCTGCCACGATGAGCAGTGGCGATGACTCGGATACGCGGGTATAAACATTGCCCGGTGGGATAAGCGCCACAGAAGATCGCAGATCCCGCAATGTATTCGAATGCACATCCGTGGTGTGCGTGAACCTTCGCCGCGCTTCAGCATTGCTGCCCAAGCTGTCGCGGTTGGTAAGCGAGAGCGCGGCTAGCAGATCCCGGCGCAAAGGCAGGACGAATTCATAGGGAGTCAGTGCGATATCTGGATCATCGACCATGATATTCATCAGCTCATCGGTATAGCGGGCCTGCTGCTCCACGCGGACGATATCGGATTCGGCGAAGGCGGCGGGATCACTAAAGGGACTGCCAGGCAGTGACCCCGGAGCGGCGGTCTTTTTCTTGAGGCTGCCGACGGTACGCGGATGGGACTGGCCGGAATTGATAAGCGCTTCGGCGGAGTCAAGCGCGTATTCGGCGGCGCTGGGATCCAGATAATTGGGCAAACGCGCCACGGTGTCATCGCTAGCGGCCAAGCTCAAGGCAGCACCGCCGGTGATGGCGCGGGAAAGTTCGGAATCGAGCGAGTAGTCGTAGCGCAGCTCCGGGTTGGAATAGCCCACCGTCTGTGGCTTGGAGCCGGTTTGGGCCAATAGGGCGCCCAGGGAGGCGTCGAAAGTCACGGCGTGGCCAGGCCACGAGGTATTATCAGCCACCAACGCGGGCTCGGGGAGCTGCTGGTCTACGTAGCCGGAGCCCACCGCGAGCACGGTAGTGGCCGGCTTGGTGCCGAGGATTCGCTCGATGGTGTGATTGCCGCGCTGCAGTCCTTCGTAGGTAAGGAAGGGATTATTCGCCTTGGCCACGGACGAGGCATTAGCGTTTGCCCACGGCATAGACATAAAACAATTGAGTTCCCGGAGGCGCTTGAGCCAGCGGGCGGCGTCTTCTTTGCCAGTGCCGGGTTCAAGGTGCACATCGTCATTATTATTGAACCACGAATCACGCAGGCGTTTAGGACGCTCCGCCTGAGCCGGGCGGTCCGAACCCACCTTATAGCCCTCCGCCATGCGGTTGACCGTATCTAAAAGTGCGGGATCGATGGCGACGCAGCCTGCTCCCCGCAGATCGTGGTCGGCGTAGGTGCTTAACAAGCGGTCGAGTCGACCGCCCTCGGCCAGTTCATCGGCTAGCTCATCAGAGGTGAGAATGAGCTCCTCTCCCCCAGTCCCGCCTGGCACCGCGTCAATATCAGCGCTGATGGGATAGACCACGGTGAGGTCGTGGGGCTTGGGATCCGAGGGGGCATCGCCAAGCGCCTGCTTCTTTCCCTGCACCTGGCCTATTAGGCGTTCTTCCGCAAAGCTGACCGCCTCGCCGCCAACAGTGCCGGTGAAGGTAAATAGCAGTGGATAGGCGCCGGGGTCTTCGATGGCTAGGGTCTGCTCGCCATGTAAGGAGGTGGGAACCTGAAAGGTGATCTCTCGGGATTCGCCGGGCTGCAGCGGTGCGGTGGTCGTGCTGGGCCCGTAATACGGGAATTCGCCGGTGGCCAGCTGTGTGCGGGCCTGCGCGGTATCCTCGACGGCATCGCCACGGCGGCTGGTGAGCTGGAGATCCTCCATGGCTTCATCGGTGGGATTGTGCACCCGGAAGGTAAGCTTCAGTTCCTTGCCCACTGCGAAGGGTTCGGCCGCAATGAGGTCGAGAGTGGCCCGCTCCGGCCCGCGCGCGCCCAACCATGCCTGGATATCCTGCTGTTTTTCCGCAGCCGAATCCATCTGCGCGGCGGCCTCTGGCAGCGGCAGGCACAACCCCCACCCCGCTACCGCCAGGCAGCCGCCCATGGCGGCCCAAGATTTCAGGCGTTGGCGCATTACCGTGGGGTCACTTTCCCCGCGGCGGCTTCCTTTCGTGCGAGATCGGGGAGGAGATCATGCGCGATGCGCGCCAATTTGCGCTCGTCGGCGTAGGCCAAATGCTCGATAAGCTCAGAGACGGGAATCCATGAGACCTCGGTGACCTCCGGATCCTCATCGTTCATGATGCCGTCTACAAAGCGCAGCAAGTGATGGTGCACTGTCTTATGGATGCGCACCCCATCAGAGACGAACCAATAATCAATCATGCCGAGGTCTGCAAAAACCTCACCGGAAATGCCGGTTTCCTCCCATACCTCGCGCTCAGCGGTGACTTCCTTGGCCTCGCCATTTTCCACGTGGCCTTTAGGCATGGACCATAGCAGGCGCCCGCGCCGGTCGAGGCGGCCGATGAGCGCCACATAAAGCCGGGAAAGATCTACCTGGCCAGTGGTATCGACGCATTCCGCCAAACCAGAGACAACAAGGCCGCCTGCGGAGGTTTCATCGCGGGTTTCCATGGCCGTGGATTGGCCATTGCCACCGCGGTAGGGCCTGCGCTGCTGGGTGCTGCGGCGCGCGCGATTATCCGGCCGGCGGCGCCGCCTGCGCCGAGACCGGTTACGGTTGCGGCCGCCTCCCTTAGAGGGGCCCTGTGCTTGGTTAGTCATCCCTGCCAATCGTAGTAGACTCTCACCCGTGAATTTTCAGGACACTCAGCTAATTGGCGTTCTTGCCCGCGCGGAATCCACCGTCTCCTCCCTCAGCGACCTGCTCGGCGGTTTGGTGGAGAAATTTGCCGCCCGTGGCTACTCGCTCTACCTTGTGGGCGGCTCTGTGCGCGATGCGCTTTTGGGCCGCTTGGGAAATGACCTGGACTTTACCACCCCGGCCCGCCCGGAAGTCGTTAAAGAGATCCTGGATGAGTGGGCCGAAACTGTGTGGGATACCGGCATCGACTTCGGTACCGTTTCCGCGGCCTATAAGGGCCAGCAGATTGAGATCACTACCTTCCGTTCCGATTCTTATGATGGCCAGTCCCGCAACCCGGAGGTGGTCTACGGTGACACCTTGGAAGGGGACTTAGTGCGGCGTGATTTTAAGGTCAATGCGATGGCCATTGAGCTGCTTACCGACGCCTCTTTTACCTTCCACGATCCCCTCCACGGCCTCCAGGATGTGGCCGACCGGGTGCTCGATACCCCCGATAAGCCGGAAATTTCCTTCCACGATGATCCTCTCCGCATGCTGCGGGCGGCGCGTTTTGCATCCCAGTTGGAATTCCGCGTGGCCGACCGCGTGGTGGATGCCATGCGGAATATGGCCGGCGAGATCCAGCGCATCACCGTAGAGCGCGTGCAGGTAGAGCTGGATAAGCTCATCTGCGGCACAGCGCCGTGGGACGGCATTGACCTGCTGGTCTCTACCGGAATCGCGGACTATATCTTTCCGGAAATCCCTGCATTGCACATGACCGCGGACGAACACGCGCAGCATAAGGACGTCTACGCTCATTCGCTGAAGGTACTAAGTCAGGCCATGGATCAAGAGGAAGATGGCCCGGACCTGGTGCTGCGCTGGGCGGCCCTCCTGCACGATATTGGCAAGCCGGATACCTTTGATAACACCGATGGCAAGGTCTCCTTTCACCACCACGAGGTGGTGGGCGCCAAGCTTGCCCGCAAGCGCCTGCGCAAGTTGAAATACCCCAAGGCCACCACGGAGGCCATCGGCCAGCTGGTGTACCTGCATATGCGCTTCCACGGGTTCGGGGAAAATCAGTGGACCGATTCTGCCGTCCGCCGCTATGTCACCGACGCCGGTGATCTCCTTCCCCGGCTGCATAAGCTGGTGCGTGCCGATTGCACCACCCGCAATGCTAAAAAGGCGCGCCGACTCCAGCGCACCTACGATCAACTTGAGGAGCGCATCGAAGAGATCGGCCGCAAGGAGGACCTCGCTCGCGTGCGACCGGATCTTGACGGCAATGAGATCATGGAAATCCTCGGTCTTAAGCCCGGCCCAGAGGTAGGCCAGGCATGGTCTTACCTCAAGGAGCTGCGCCTAGAGCACGGCCCCCTCGAGCGCGAGGAAGCGATTGCGAAGTTGCGCGAGTGGTGGGATTCTAAACAGTGATGTTTGCCGATAGATTATTCAACGCCCTCGAGCGCAATGACCCCGCCCCCGGCCAGCTGCTCATCGCTGCCCCGGGCATGCTTTCGCCGGAATTCGCCCGCTCTGTCATCCTCGTCATTGAGCACAATGACATGATGACCTTTGGCGTGGATCTGACTAAACGCTCCGAGGTAGCTATTTTCAATGTACTGCCGGAATGGCTTCCCGTGGTGGCTAAGCCGCAGGCGCTGTATATTGGCGGTCCGCTTAATCAGCAATCCGTTGTTGGCCTCGCCCAGACTAAACAGGGCGTCGATCCGGACAAACAAGATCGGCTCACCCGCCTCGCGCCGCGCTTGGCACACGTGGACCTGCGCGCAGACCCAGAAGAGATCGAGCCACTAGTTTCTGGCATGCGAATGTTTGCTGGCTATGCCGAATGGGGCCCGGGCCAGCTGGAGGAGGAAATCGAGGCCGGCGAATGGTTCGTCTCCCCTGCCCTTGCCCAAGACGTTATTACTCCAGGCCCGGCCGATCTCTGGGCCGATGTTATGAAACGTCAACCCATGCCGTTGCCGCTCTATTCCACATATCCAGTCAACGTGGAAGACAATTAATTCCTATCGCGCTGCAGGCAATGGGCTAGACTATCCCGCATGCGCGCGGATATTTCTCAAGGAATAAGAGATACCTGGGCCGCCGCGATCGGCCTTGTTCCACTCGGCCTAGCCTTCGGCTTACTCATGGACCAATCCGGTTTCAGCTGGTGGTGGACGCCGATTTTCTCCCTCGTCATCTACGCCGGCTCCATGGAATTCTTGGCCATTTCCATGGTTACTGGTGGGGCTTCCGCCTTTGCCTCGTTGGTTACCGGGTTCATGGTGAACTTCCGCCATATTTTCTATGGCCTCACCTTCCCCTGGCACCGCATTCATTCACGGGTGGGCCGGGCTTATTCCACATATGCGCTTACCGACGAAACCTATGCCATCGTTTCCTCTCTCTCCGCCGATGGCCGCCCGAGTGGGAGCCGCATCCTCACCATCCAAATCTTTTGCCAGGCCCTGTGGGTAGGCGGCGGCATCGTCGGTGCCCTCGCTGGCCAAGTGATTCCCCCTTCCGTGCAGGGCATGGAATTCGCTCTGGTTGCCCTTTTTGTCGTGCTGACTATGGAGTCCTTCCGCAATAACCAGGACTTTTCACTGCCGTTAAGCGCCGTGGTGGTGGGAACCCTCGCCGCTGCCTTCGCCCCAAGACAACTGCTCATGGTGGCGCTGATTGCCTACTTCATTTTGCTTCTTATCCGGTACGCTTCTCCTCGCGTCGATGCCGCTATTCGCTTGCGTCGCCGCGACGAGCCAACGAGTTGCCGGGAGGGGTGCTAATGCCCGCTGGCGTTACCCTTGCTTCTATCGCCGCGGTGTTGGTCCCAGTCGGCCTTATTACCGTTGTGCTGCGCCAGCTTCCTTTTTCCTTTGTGAAATGGATGAAGGATAGCCAGTTCTTTTCACTGCTGGGCATGATGATGCCTGTAGGTGTGATGACCATTTTGGTGGTTTATACCGTCCACGGGCAGACTGGTGCCCCGGGGGCATCTGGGCGGCTCTCCTCGGCGTGGTTGTAACCTTTCTGCTTCACCTGTGGAGGCGCGAGTCAGCGTTGTCCATTTTCGGAGGAACCGTCTTTTACATGCTCCTCGTTAACGTGGTCTTGTAGGTACCGTGGTTGACACCTAAAGGCCGAACTTGGCGGTAGCTTCGGACCACAGGGCGTCGAAGTGAGACGGGTCCACGTACTGGGCGCTAATGTCCGGGAAATCATCATAGGTATCCGGGTGCGGGACAACCTCCTGCGGCTGATCCACGTTTCCCGTGGAACTGGTCGGTGTGGCCACGCCGACTATGGCATCCGAGGGATCCAGAGCGATCATCCGGACCATTCGGCAGCTGCGCGCATCTTGCTCTTCCATTTCCGCCAAGTGGATTGCCGAGCCTACGCCGGGCACGGTTAGTTCAGTTCGTACGTATAGGTAATTCGCCATAGAACCTAAGTGTAGCTATGTGGTGGCATGCTGGGCGTAGCGGGCTGCCAGCCACGAACACATCATTAACTGGACCTGGTGGTAAATCATCAACGGCAGGATGAGTAGACCAAGGGATGTGCCGCCAGAAGCAAAGATAACCGAGGCCATGGGTAGCCCTGTGGCTAGTGATTTCTTCGATCCACAGAACTCGATGGCGACTGTATCGGCACGCTTGAATCCCAATTTCTCACTTACCTTCTTGGTGAGCCACAGCATGAAAGCAACGAAGATCGCCGCGAATGCGACAAGGAAAGCCAACTCCCATACGGAGAGGGAGGACCAAATTCCGTCCACCATGCCTTTGGAAAATGCAGAATACACCACCATGGCAATGGAGCCGCGGTCTACTATTTTGGTGGCCTTGCTTTGGGCGAATTTTCCAACCCAACGTCGAGTCAGCTGACCCAGAACGAAGGGAGCCAGCAACAGGAGGCCAATTTCTCCAAATACGGACGTGTCAATGTGGACCCCTCCCCCGGTTCCCATGAGAAGCATAACGAGTGCAGGGGTGATAAATACTCCAACCAAGTTAGAGGTGGACGCTGACACGATTGCGCCTGCAACGTTTCCCTTCGCGATGGAAGTGAAAGCAACCGAAGATTGCACGGTGGAAGGTACAAGTGTGAGAAATAAGATCCCCAGGTACATGTCGTGCGAAATGAATGCGGTAAGTGGCCGCAGCGCTATTCCTATGAGCGGGTAGATCACAAAAGTAAAAGCCAGGATTGTTAGATGTAGGCGCCAATGCTTCAGCCCATTGAGGGCCTCTTGCGTGGAGAGCCTAGCGCCGTACAAAAAGAAAAGTAACGCGATAGCAACGTTTGTTAGCTGGCCAAATACCGTGGCAAAGTCCCCACGGGCTGGTGCAATGACCGCAAGGGTGACCGCCAAGATGATGAGCACTATGAGGGGGTCGGGCTTCTTTAAACTCTGCAGCATTCTAAAAGTTTAAACCCGGCCCCTCCTTCTTCTCGGGAAATACTCGGGGCAAAAATATACCCTCTGTAGTTTCACGTGAAACCACAGAGGGAGGAATGCGCACTAGGCCGTAGTGACATTAGAGCCGTCTTGTTTAACTTCGTATTCTTCCAGGGGATCGCGGCCTGGTCCGGAGATTACGCTTCCATCGCTGAGGTCATAGGAGGTGTTATGTGCGGTGCAGGTGGCCGTCATGCCATCGATCTTGGTGATCGGATTGTGCTGGTGCGGACAGGTCTGGGAATAGGCCTTGAACTCACCTTCTTTCGGCTGAGTAAAAATGACGCCATCTACAATCTTTGCGGATCCGACCGGAATTTCCGTAGCTGCGATTTCCGCGGACGGAGAAGAACCACAGGCCGCTACGTAGGCACCTGCAAAGGTGGTAGCGGTACCAAGCAAGAAGATTCGGCGAGAGCACTTAGTCATGCCCCTAGTCTAGCCGGTCATGCGGGTCCATTGGGCGTCAGCTGTGTGGCCAATCGAATCCAAAGTTTCACGTGAAACACAGAAAGTTAGCTAATCAGATAGCCCTCCCATGTTTCAGGGAGACCACTAGGCGTAGGGGTGAGTTCATAGGTGCCAGATTCAATGCCTAAATCATCAACGATGCTATGTGCTGACTGCCCCTCCGCTACCGGTGTGGGTGTCGCCTCTTTGTGGCCTTGCTCGTTGTAAGCGCCAATGACAAAGGTCGAAGCGGCGATGGCTGCGAGGGCGGTGCTTTTCTTCATATGGATCATTTTGCCTAGCGTAGGTCTTTGATGCTCTTTACTCTCTAGGTTCCCCGGAAGCTTTACGCAATCTCCATCGTTATTAGCAGTAACGCGAATAGCGCGGTAAGTCAATTATTCGCAGAGCCTAGGGTTGCATGGTTCAATATGTTAAAAGGGGTGACGCGATATCGTAAGTGACTGAACAAGAAGATGTAATAAGCCTGACCCATAACGTCACTGTTACTATCGGAAAACATTCAGTGGTCTACGCAAGCGAAGGGGCATAGCTACAAAAATTCCCCCGCTGGATGGGCGTGATTCTTCTCCAGAGGGGGTGGTGGTGCAGCAGACGTTGCTATCTGTCAGATTCTCGTGCGGCGTGACGGAGTGCGTTGACATCGACCTGGGGTGCAGAAGCCGCGGCGGCCTCTTCCCCACCGCAACCCTCGGAACCACAATTGCAGGAATCCCCACAACCTTCTTCATTAGCGTGTGCCTGTTCGTAGAGGAACGCGGCACGAGAGCCGAGGTTGGAACCTACAGAAAGGGCGAGAACTGCCGCCACAAAGGTAAGAGCAGGAAGGAGCCACATCCAGCCCTCTGCGCTAAGTGCAACGATGCCACCGAAGACTAGGCAAACGCCGCTGAGGATCCAGAATGGACCAGCGATGCGGTGGGCGTTATCCCATGCTTCGCGAGATTTGCGGATCTCTTGAAGTCGCAAGCCAATGTAGTTGTTTCCGGGGAGGCGTTTGGTTGCGGCCATGGTACCCACAACGATGAGGAGGACGGCGAGGATTAAGAAGATGATTCCCACTGCGATCATGTACTCAGTTTAACCCTGTAGCGCTGAGATAAAAATTGTGCCTAGGCCGAGTGTTCTGTGGCTGTGTGCGCTCAGGTAGTATGCATTTAAGGTCGGTTGATAGATATTGAATCGACCCCTGTCTCCGCACTGCGTTGTTTCGCCTCGGTCGGCTAGTCCTAGAGGTGGAGCACCTGATCTGATTGTAAGTATATGAATCTCAAGAAACTTTCGGAATCTTTGCTGTTCCGCATTATCGTTGCCATCATCCTTGGCGTGGTGGTCAGCCGATTCGCTCCAGAATGGTTTGGTCGCGTATTCGCCACTTTCAATGGACTATTTAGCAACTTTCTCAACTTCTTTATCCCGGTTCTTATTTTCGCGCTGATCGCTCCGTCCATTGCGGGGCTTGGGCGTGGTGCCGGTAAGTGGCTGGGGGTTACAGCGGGGATATCCTATGGCTCCACTATTGTCGCCGGTCTTCTTGCCTACGTGCTTGCCCACTGGCTCTACCCCACCATGCTTAGCGGTCAGAATCTGATTACTAATGTCTCCGATATTGATGAGGGTGCACTTTCTCCCTACTTCGAGGTGGAGATGGCACCGCCTTTTGAGGTTATGACTGCCCTCTTGTTGTCGTTCTGCATCGGTGTAGCGATGACTACAGTGAAGTCCGATACCTTGTACGCTGTCACCAAGGAATTGGAGAACGTCGTAGTCAAGGTAATCTGGGGCTTTGTTGTGCCGATTTTGCCCTTCTACATCTTTGGCATGTTCTTGGGATTGGGCATGAATGGCAATCTGGGCTCGGTACTTTCGGCCTTTGCCAAGGTTTTGATTTTGGCGGTTGTTATGACCCTGGTCTACCTGGTCTTGCAATACATCATTGCTGGTGCGATTACCGGGAAGAATCCCTTCAAGGCTCTTCGCAATATGCTGCCGGCTTATTTCACGGCTTTGGGAACCTCCTCGTCTGCCGCGACTATTCCGGTGTCTTTGGAGTCCACGCTAAAGAATGGAATTTCCAAGCCGGTAGCTAGCTTTGTCATCCCGCTGTGCGCGACCATTCACTTGTCCGGTTCGATGATTAAGCTGACGCTCTATGCCTTTGCGATCGTGTATATGGCAAACCTCGATATTAGTACCGGTACCGGACTTGGTTTCATCTTCTTGTTGGGAATCATGATGATTGCGGCTCCGGGCGTTCCGGGTGGTGCCGTGATGGTGGCGGCCGGCCTATTGGCAGACATGATGGGCTTTGATGATGGCATGGTGGCGCTCATGATCGCCGCCTACATTGCCATCGACTCGGTCGGCACTGCCGCCAATGTCACCGGCGACGGCGCCATTGCAATGATCGTAGACAAATTCGCAGGGGAAAAGAATGGACCCTCCGAAGAGGAATCTGCAAAAGCAACCGTGTAGAGGCTCTCTAAACCAAACCCCTCGTCAGCTGCCGCGAGCAGACGAGGGGTTTGATTCGTTGTGGGACTATTTTCGGGTCGCCGCCTTCATGCGGGTGACAAACTCAGCGAGTTCTTTGTGCAGCGCAGGGTCCATGGGAGCGCGGCTTGAATTCCCTTCAATCTGGGTGCTCTCTGCAGCCGTTTCACGTGAAACGTGGCGATCGATGATCTTAGTAATGGCTGAGCCAGTAATAGCGCCCTCAGCACCGGCTGCCACCGCATCGCGTACATGCTCGGGTGCTGAAATGCCGAAGCCGAGCAGTACCGGAGGACCATCGAATCTTTTGATGTTTGCTACGACTTCTTCAAGCCCGAGCGTCTCAGATTCCCTCTCCGTACCTGTCACGCCATCGCGCGAAATGGCGTAGATATAGCCGCGCGAGTGGTGAGCAACGCCCTCGAGAGTGCTTGCGGAAGCGCGAGCCGGGGCGATGAAGATTGGATCGATGCCAGCCTTTTCTGCTGCAGCGATAAATGGAGCACCTTCGCGTACGGGGACGTCGGGAAGCAAGATGCTATCCGCACCTGCTTCCGCGAACTCGGAATAGAAGCGGTTGAAGCCGCGCGTGAAAGCCACGTTGCCGTAAATCAACATGCCGATGGGAAGCTCAGGGAATTCTGAGCGAATCGCCCGTACCTGTTCTAGGGCGGAATCTACGGTGGCGCCGGCCGCAAGCGCCCTCAGGTGAGACGCCTGAATGGTTGGCCCATCGGCCACGGGATCAGAAAATGGAACGCCTAGTTCTAATGCGTCAGCACCGGCCGCGACAACGGTGCGCACTATGTCCAGCGCGTCCTCTGGGGTTGGATCGCCCAACATGAGGAAGGGGACGAACGCGCCCTCTCCCCTTTCGTGGAGTGACCGGAATAGGTTCTCGTATCGGTTGCTCATTAGTGCTCCTCCTGCAGCTTAAATTCTGGATGGGCCTCAAGTGTGTGGCGAACATGGTCGATATCTTTGTCGCCACGGCCCGAAAGAGAGACCAAAATGGTTATATCTTCGTCGTTCCGCTTCAATGCGTAAGCAAGGGCATGGGAAGATTCAAGGGCGGGGATGATGCCTTCCCGCTGGGAAAGTAGTTGGAATGCTTCTAATGCCTCGGCGTCCGTAATGCCAACGTATTTTGCCCGTCCGCTGGAGTGTAGGTAAGCATGCTGTGGGCCCACGCCCGGGTAGTCGAGTCCGGCGGAAATGGAATATGATTCTTCCACTTGACCGTCCGTGTTCCGCATGAGGTAGCTTCGTGCGCCGTGGAGGATGCCTACAGTTCCGTTGTTGATGGTGGCGCCGTGCTTGCCAGAGTCCAGTCCTTCACCGCCAGGCTCAGCACCGACAAGTTCCACCTGTTCTTCCTCTATGAAGTCCGCGAACATGCCGATTGCATTGGAACCGCCTCCGACGCAGGCCACCACTACATCCGGAAGACCACCGGTGTGCTCAAGCATCTGCTGCTTAGCTTCCTTGGAAATCACCTTATGAAACTCCCGGACAATCGTGGGGAAAGGATGGGGTCCCGCCGCAGTGCCAAGGAGATAGTGGGATTCATGGAATGTAGCGGTCCAATCGCGGAGCGCTTCATTCACCGCGTCCTTAAGTGTTCCGGATCCGGTATCAACGGCTACGACTTTCGCGTTCATCAGCTCCATACGGAAGACATTGGGTTGCTGTCTCGCGACGTCTTTTGCTCCCATATAGATCACGCACTCGAGCCCCAAGAGAGCACAAGCGAGTGCGGTGGCGGTGCCGTGCTGGCCCGCTCCCGTCTCCGCAATGATGCGAGTCTTTCCCATACGTTTAGCCAAGAGGGCTTGTCCGAGGACTTGGTTCGTCTTATGCGCACCACCGTGTACGAGGTCCTCACGCTTGAGAAAGATTCTTGCCTTGCCGCCTATGTTTTTTGCCTCCGTGAGTGGTGTAGGGCGGCCAAGGTAGTCACGCAAAAGACCGCTGAGCTCTTCGCGAAAAGATGGGTCATTCTGTGCTTCTACAAAAGCCTTCTCAAGTTGGTCGAGGGCGGGAATCAGGGATTCAGGGACGAACTGTCCACCGAATTCACCAAAGTATGCTGGAAGGAGTGTTTCACGTGAAACGGTCATGATCGTGTTCTTTCTATGGGTGTGTATAGCGTCGGATGATGTTGAAAGCTTGGGACACAAGCGAGGCATCCTTTCGGCCGGGTGCGTACTCAAGGCCCGAGTTGAGGTCAAGACCCATGGTGCCTATCGACAGCGCTTCTTCGAGGTTGTCCAACCGGAGTCCGCCGGCGAGGAAGGACTTATCTTTAACCTCAGGGGGAATGGTGTTCCACTCGAACGCGGTTCCTGACCCGCCACTTCCGGAGTCCAGGACTAGTGCGTCTGCTTCTGGGGAAAGGTCAGTCGCCAATGCTGCAAATTCGGGGTCGAGCATATCGACGGCACGCCAGAGGGGTAATCCACCCACGATCCCGCGGACCGCGTGTAGGAATGCTCGCTCCGCTTCCCCACTTCCTTGGAATGGGGCGTGGAGCTGAAGGGCCTTGAGCCCGGGGATTTTGGCTAGGCTCCGGAGTTCTTCGATATCCGAAGAGCGGGTCACGCCAACGTAGTCCAGGCCAGGCTCCGCGGCGATGATCTCTCTCGCGGTTTCACGTGAAACACCACGCGGCGAATCCTGCGCGAAGATAAGTCCTCCATAACGGGCCCCTGCGGCGCGCGCCGCTTGCGCAGCGGAGGCAGACGTCAGACCGCATACTTTATTGGTGCCGTAGACAAGGTCGCGAGCTGCCCGATCGATATCCTCTTGGCGGCTGAGTTGTGAGCCTACAAGGAATGCGTGCACGTGGGAGCCCAGCCGGCGGACGGTGGCGTTGTCGCGGATTCCAGACTCCGATACGATAGTCTTTCCTTCTGAAATATGGGAAGCGAGATGATTGGTGCGCCCTAGGTCGATGCTGAGATCGTGGAGGTTGCGGTTATTGATACCGATGATATCCGCACCTAACTGTAAGGCCCGTTGGACTTCTTTCTCTGTGATGGCTTCAGTCAGGACGTCCAGCTCGAGTTCATCAGCCAGCGCCTTGAGTTCAACGTAGGTGTCATCATCAACGATAGACATCATGAGCAAGATGGCATCAGCGCCGTAGTGGCGTGCGGCGTAAACCTGAATGGGATCAATAATGAAGTCTTTGCACAGCACCGGCAGATGGGTAGATAGCGCGACGGTTTGCAGATGGTCATAGTCGCCGCCAAAGCGCTCAGGCTCGCAAAGCACTGAAATGGCGGAGGCATAGAGTGAGTAGGTGCGGGCGATATCGCCCGGACGGTAGTCCGCGCGAATCAACCCGAGAGATGGTGACGCAGACTTACATTCCATGATGAAACGATTGGTGCCATCGAGTGCTTTGACAAGCGAGCGCTCCGAGGGTGGCACGCTAGCGAGGTCCACATGGGACAACCTTTCACGAATGACCGGCAGATGAGTGCGGCGCTGGGCGACGATCTCTTGGAGCACGGTAGGTAATTTCTTCACCGTCATCAGCCCTCCTCCCCTACTGCATAGTTGGCGTTTTCGTGAATATCGAGCCACTCGTCGACAGCGCCGCCATTTATAAGATCCTTAGCGTGAGCGACTCCTATCGCGATACTCTCGGTAGTCCCGTTGAGGTAAAACATGGCTCCGGCAGTGGCGGCAATGGCATCCACATGGGCGGGCTTACCTCGGCCGGAAAATACCGCGCGGAGAGCTAGGGCATTTGCAGCGCCATCGCCGCCGGCCAGCTCCGCCAGCTCATGGCGCTCAATGCCGAGATCCTCAGGGGTGAGCTGGTAGTTGAAAATTTCACTGTTCCTGAGCTCCCAAGCCTGCGTCGTGCCATGAGTGGCAATCTCATCCGTGCCGGCACCATGGACGACTAAGGCGCGCTCGCGGCCAAGTTCTCGGAAGACCTCCGCAATGAGCTGGCCTTGATCTGGGTTTGCAATGCCCATGATTTGGAGCGATGGGCGTCCTGGAGACAAGAGGGGTCCGAGGGTATTGAATATGGTGGGGATGCCCAGTGCCTTGCGCACCGGTTGCACGTGGGCGATAGCTGGGTTGTAGGCCGGGGCGAACAGGAACGTAAAGTTAGAGGCTTCAAATTGGCGGACCGCTCGGGCGGCATCTAGGTCGAGCGGGATATTAAGGGCTTCGAGAACATCCGCAGATCCAGACTTGGAAGAGACCGAGCGGTTGCCGTGCTTGATCATCTTCACTCCCCCGGCAGCGGCGACGAGCGAGGCACCCGTAGTTATATTGATGGTATTTGCGCCATCGCCGCCAGTACCGGCGGAATCCATGAGACCCTTTCCAGTGATGGGGAATGGATAGCCCACCTTCAAAAAGGCCTTGGCAGCGCCGGCAACGTCTGGGAAGGTTTCGCCACGGGCGCGTATATGGGTGAGCAATGCTGCGATATGAATATCGTCGTAGGCGCCCACGGCCAAGGGGGTAAATACCTCCGTGGCTTCTTCGATGTTTGGGTCTGGGTTGCTGAGAAAGGCTTGCAAGGTTCGCAGGGCCGGTTGATTCATTTTAGTCCTCTTTCTCCATAGTGGGGCGGGAAGATAATTGGTGAATGCAGCGTGCAAGCATGATGGGGCCAGTGGGTGTGAGAATGGACTCTGGGTGGAATTGCACACCTAGGGCCCTCCCGTCGAGCGTCTCTGCGGCCATGGCTACCTCACCAATATCTGAGGAGGTGTGCGCCAGGCAACGCATTCCGCGCGGGAGATCCGTACAGCCGAGCGAGTGGTAGCGCGCGACCGGTATTTGTGTGCCGAGATGACCCGGTTGACCAGGTTCGGTATCGATGGCAAGGCCGTGGAAGACGGGATGCTGAGCCCCGGCTGGCGTGAGAGTCATCGGAACGGATTTCCCGTGTACCGGGCCGCAGGGCGCAACTACCCCACCGTGGTATTCAAGAAGCGCCTGGAAGCCGAGGCAGACGCCGAGAATGGGAGTGGTGCCCAGGGCGGCGTCGATAAGCTCCATCATGCAGCCGGCTTCTCGTGGATGGCCGGGGCCGGGGGAAAGCACGATAATGTCGGGCCGAGCCCCCAATACCTCCTCCACCGCAACGGTATTGCGAAATACGGTGGTATCGAACTCGGCTAGGGCATCGACGAGGTTATAAACAAAGGAATCGTAGTTATCCAGAAGGACAATGTGTGGCGAACTCATCGTTGTACCTCCAATTCGGCACCGTGAGCCACGGCAATGGCATTGAGCACGGCGTAGGCCTTATGTACCGTTTCATCGGCCTCGGCCTGTGGGACGGAATCTTTGACAACACCAGCACCGGCTTGCACCACTGCGGTGCCATCTTGGACGTAGGCGGAGCGGATGACGATGCAGTTATCCATGGCACCATCGCCGCGCAAGTAACCCACTGCCCCGCCGTAGGATCCGCGCCGTGTACCTTCCGTTCGACGCACTAGTTCGGTGGCACGAAGCTTGGGCGCGCCCGTCAGGGTGCCCATGTTCATACAGGCACGATAGGCATCGAGCGCATCGAAATCTGGGTGGAGCGTCGCTGTGACTCGGGAGACCAAATGCATAACACGGGAGTAGCGATCCACCTGCAATAGCTCTGCCACTTGGCGGCTACGAGGAACGGCTACCCGTGCGAGATCATTGCGTGCTAGGTCCACCAGCATCGTGTGCTCCGCAATTTCCTTTTGGTCGGTACGCATTTCTAGTTCATTGCGGATATCAAGTTCATGGTTGATACTGCCGTCCCGGCGCAGACCGCGCGGCCGAGTGCCAGCGATGGGATAGAGCTGCACTTGCCTATCTTCCGGCGTAAACCTGAGGTTGGATTCTGGCGAGGCGCCAAATAGTTCATAGCCGTCACCACGAACGTAAAACATGTAGGGCGAAGGGTTGGTCTCTCGTAGCGCCCGGTAGGCCGCGAGGGCGTTCGGACATTCCAGGGTGAAAGAACGCGCGGGCACTACCTGATAGATATCACCGGCATGGATATTGCGTTGGAGCTTTTCAACGCCCGCGCGAAACGCTGCGTCATCCGTATCAGCCACCGCACGGATCTTGTCTTTCTGTGGTGCGGTGGGGCGTGGAGCCTCTTGCCGCGCCGCTAGGGAATCTAGTTCCGCGTTAAGGCGGCTTTGGTCTATATCCCAGCCTTCTATGCGTGCAGTCCCCTGAAGGTGGTTTACCTCAAGGACCGTTTGGGCAATCAGGAACTCATAGTCCGGGTAGGTATTTGCCCCCGTTTTGACCTCGGGCAGATCTTCGAAGGTGGCCAGGTAATCATAAGCGAATCCGCCTCCTAGGAATGGCAATAACGGAGAGGAATAGGTGGCCTCCAGTTGCAGGAAACGCAGAATGTCAGCGGTAGATTCGGCAAGGAGTCGCTTCCGCTCGTCGGGTTGGGCGGAAGGGGAAAACTCGAATACAGCGGTAGTAGTTTCACGTGAAACTACGCGCTGGCGGAACCGATCGCAGAGGGAAGGAAGGAGAGTCTCCCCCGCTTTTGTGAGGACCTGTACCTCGACCCTGTGGCCGTGGCACGTGACTTTGAGTGCTGCCCTTAGGATAGCGAGGCAGTTGAGGCTTTTCTTAGTCTCAATGTCTGCGCTCTCGAGCAACAGGGAGTCGTGCGATTGCGCGAGGCCGTCAAAAATGGCGGCCGCATCATTACCGTAGGGTATGTCGCGGGTAGCGGTGTATGGCATTGCAGTGCCCTTTCGGTGGGTATGGGGAATGGGGAAACGAAAGTTGAGCTTCCACGAGCAGAGGCACCAAAACGCCAAAAGGCCCGCAGAATGCGAGCCTAAAAATTGGTTGCGAAGAATGGCCCGCGGGTTAAGCGAGCCACCACCAAGTAGTAGTCATGTTCTTCATGTCAGCTACTCTAACCCAGATTTCTATAAAGCGGAAGATATTTCCGAAAAATATTCTCGCGGCGCAAGCTGGCTTTCTAAGAACGCAATTGGTATTCGCACCTGAGGGAAACGAGTGCGGTACTGTTGGATCCATTAAGAAAGAGAAGAAAGGTGATGTAAATGACTTCAAATCCGAGCGAGGTATTGGCAAAGGTTCCTACCAAACTTCTGATTGGGGGCGAGTGGCGAAAGGCATCGTCCGGTGAAACTTTCACGGTGGAAAATCCCGCAACCGGAGAGACCATAGCCACGCTAGAATCTGCAAACTCCGCAGACGCGGTAGCCGCCCTTGACGCTGCTTGTGCGGTGCAAGATGAGTGGGCACGAACCACGCCGCGCGAGCGGGCCAATATCCTCCGCCGGGCCTTCGAGCTGGTGCACGAGCGGGCCGATGAGTTCGCGACGCTGATGACCCTTGAAATGGGAAAGCCCCTTGCCGAATCTCAAGGTGAGGTCACCTATGGCGCTGAGTATCTGCGATGGTTTAGTGAGGAGGCAACGCGTGACTATGGTCGCTACTCCCCCGTTCCGGAGGGCACTTTGCGTATGGTCACACGCCGCAAGCCGGTCGGGCCATGCTTGCTGATTACCCCGTGGAACTTTCCCCTCGCGATGGCAACGCGCAAGGTGGCCCCTGCCGTTGCGGCAGGCTGCACCATGGTCCTGAAACCGGCCAAGCTTACCCCGCTGACTTCGCAGTACTTCGCGCAAACCATGCTCGATGCTGGCCTGCCCAAGGGTGTGCTCAATGTGGTCTCTGGAAGTTCTGCCTCGGCCATTTCGGAGCCTCTGCTTGCCGACGCCCGCCTGCGCAAGCTCTCCTTCACCGGCTCCACCCCGGTGGGAAAGACGCTACTAAAGGGCGCCGCGGATAATGTGCTGCGCACCTCCATGGAGCTGGGCGGTAATGCCCCGTTCATCGTCTTTGAGGATGCGGATATCGATCAAGCTGTAGCGGGAGCCATGGCTGCGAAGATGCGCAATATTGGTGAGGCCTGCACCGCAGCCAACCGTTTCCTAGTGCACGAGTCCGTGGCGGAGGAGTTTACGCAAAAGTTGGCGGCGGAGTTTAATAAGCTCGTCGTGGGCAATGGTTTGGACGAAGGCGTTACATGCGGTCCCCTCGTTGAAGCTAAAGCGCTCGACAATATTGCTGCCCTAGTGGATGACGCAGTGGAAAAGGCCGCCACCGTTATCACCGGTGGCAAACGTGGCGAGGGCGAGGGGCACTTTTATGCCCCCACGATCCTGAGCAATGTTTCACGTGAAACCCGCGTGGCCCAGGAGGAAATCTTCGGCCCAGTTGCGCCCATCCTTACCTTCACCGAGGAGGCGGAAGCCCTAGAGCTAGCAAACGAGACGGAATATGGTCTTGCGTCCTATGTGTTTACGGAAGACTCCGACCGCCTGTGGCGCGTGGCCGACGGCCTCGAATTCGGCCTGATGGGATTCAACGCCGGCGTCATCTCCAACGCCGCTGCCCCATTCGGTGGCGTCAAGCAATCCGGTTTGGGCCGCGAAGGTGGCGCTGAGGGTATTGAGGAATATACCTCAGTTCAATACCTGGGTATCCGCGACCCTTATGCCAATGTCTAGAAGCGCTAGCATTTGACCAAGACGCAAAGGTTGGCTGGGTCCCCTTTGGGACTCGGCCGAGGTCTCATAATATAAACAATGTCAAACACGTGGCATATTTCCCTACCCGAGGCTGTTTAGCCTGCACAAAGCCTCGTTATTACTTCCATTGGAGTACAAAAAGCGGTGCCGAAGAGGGTCAAGAGAGTCTTTTGATTAACCTTTTGAAACCTGCAGAGCGTATAGTTCCTCTCCGTAAAATTTAATTTGTATTTCCTTCATCTGCGAAGCGTGGCCTAATGGCCCGCTCGTGGAGAGGGAATTTTCTTTTTGTTATTTGGAGTGAGTACATGACGTCTACAGAATCTGCAGCGGATAAGCCGCAGCTGATTACGCCCACGTTCGTTCTCGCGTGGGTGGCTAATTTCTGTCAGTTTTTGGTCTTCTACCTGTCCGTGACCACCATGGCCCTCTACGCAGTAGAGAGCTTCGGGGCATCGGATACCGTGGGTGGTTTTGCGTCCAGTGCCTTCGTTTTGGGTGCGACGTGTATGCGCGTCTTTTCTGGCTGGCTCGTGGACCGAGTAGGTCACAAGAAGGCCGCCTTGACCTCCCTAGTCTTCGTCACAGTTGTTGCTGTGGCGTATTTTTTTGCGCAGAACGTTGCCGTTCTCATCGTCGTCCGTTTCCTGCACGGCACGGGGTACGCTTTGACCTCCACCGCGCTTATGGCAGTGGCGCAATCCGTCATTCCGCACGAGCGCCGCGCGGAGGGTACCGGTTACTTCGCCCTCGGCACTACCTTGGCAACGGCCTTCGGCCCAGCCCTTGGCCTGTTCCTGGCAAATAACATCGGCTACAACACGCTTTTCGCTGTAGCGCTAGGCGCTAATGTCGTGTCTTTGGTCCTGGCCTTGGTGCTGCGCTACCCAGCTGAGGTTTCCGCCGAGAAGCCGGCCTTTACTTTGCGCAATGCCGTGCACCCCAACGTGGTTCCCATCGGCCTGTTTATGTTGTTGGTCGGAATCGCCTACTCCGGTGTGGTTACCTATCTCAACGCTTATGCGCGCAAGGAAGACCTTGCGACTGGCGCAGGTCTGTTCTTTATTGGTTATGCGGTAACCATGCTTATCATGCGCTTTGTTTTGGGCCGCATCCAAGACCATAAGGGCGATAACGCCGTGATGTACCTCGGCCTTGCAGCCTTTATTATCGCTCTGCTCCTCATGGGCTTCCCCACCAACGACGTCATGCTGGTGGTTGCAGGCGCCTGCACCGGCTTGGGTTTCGGCACCCTGAGCCCCGCATGCCAGGCCATCTCTGTGCGCTCGGTACCCACCGCACAGATGGGCGCGGGTATCTCCACCATGTTCCTCCTGATGGACCTAGGCATTGGCCTGGCTCCGTTCGGCCTAGGCCCCATTGTCGAAGCAACCGGCTTTGACACCATGTACCTCATCCTTGCGGCCCTCGTAGTCATCGCAGCCATCTACTACTTCTTTGTGCACGGTCGCTTCCCCAAGGCCAAGGGGCACCATCTACACTTCGACGAAGGTAAGTAACACGGCACTCCCCTCTTAGCCTGAAGCATTAAAAGCGCACCAGCCATCGAGGCTGGTGTGCTTTCGCATTAGGTAGACCGTGAGGTTCTAGTTTAAGAGTCTCGAGGCCGGCGATGGCGCTAAGCGCAGGGACGGAAAACTCGCCGAAAAAGAGTTTAGGGTGTACGGCTAGGTGCGAAGCTTATTTTGCTGGTGAGCGGGCAAGCAGTCGGCCTCGATAACGCGCCGTGCAAGGATACGGTCACCCATCTTGGCGGCAAAGGCCATGCGCATGGTGATCTCGTGGTTGGGTGGCGCATCCAAATCGATGCTGTCGCCGGGGCGAATGCGGCCAGGGGAAATGATGCGCAAGTAGGTGCCGCAATCGCCGCGCGCGGTCCAACGCTTGAGCCAGCCGCGCTCCCCTAACCATCCGGCGAAGGTGGCACAAGGCTGGCGGGGCACGGATACCTCAAGTACAGCGGTGCCGATTTGGAGGCGTTGGTTGATGAGTAGAGCGGACAGATCGACACCCTGTGTGGTGAGGTTCTCGCCAAAGCAACCGGAAGCCAGCGGGCGGGAAAGCTCGGATTGCCAGTAATCCAATTCTTCGCGGGCGTAGGCATAGACGGCTTTATCATTGCCGCCATGATGTTGGGTATCGCCAATTATATCGCCGTAGACGCCAGAGCCATCTCCATAATTGGGGCCGGGGGCTGCCAGCTCGATAAAATCCTGAGGTTTCTTGTCGATGCCTGAGAACTCATGCCGCCCGCTCGGATCCGGCCGGCGGACGGCGACATTGGTGGAAATGACCTGCATGCCTGTCACACTAGCTGAGTGTGAGCGCCTCCGCGGTGAGAATATCGCGATAAAACAGCTGCGGAGCGAGGGAGACGGCCTCGGCTAGCTGCGGGAGGGCGCCGTCAAGCGTGGCGGCGAAAGCGGGGTCAGCCAGCTTGCCATTGGCTACACCGCGCGCCGTAATGGCAAAGACATAGGAGATAAACGGCATCCAAGCGGAATCGCCGAGCTCCGAATTGCCATCACCAAAGGCATCCAGCGCTAGCAAAGTGTGCAGGACAGACTTATCCACACCCAGTTGTTGCAGTGTCACGCGCAGCTGCATGGCGGTGCTCCGCAGGTTGGAGATGGTGCCCAGGCGGGTGAGTGCGAGGTCGTTGGCAAAGCACTCGCGTAGTGCTGCGACTCGGTGAGCATCATCGCAGAGCTGATCGCTGTCTGTCGATGGCGTGGGTGCCTCACCCGTGGCACTCATCAGCAGCATTGGGCGGGTGACATCGTCGACGCCGGTGGACGGCACCTGCGCGAGCGAGGTGGAGCCGTGGGCTGCGACGTAGTCATGCGCGGCGTCGGCAAGCGCTGCTAGTAGTGAGGAAGGCTCGCCGGCTGGCTCTTCGCGGCGGAAATCGCGGGAGACCAATCCGGTGCGGACAAAGGCGCGTATGCGCTGGCCCGGCTCAAAGTCCGCGGTCATAAGGGCATCCACGCTGGCGCGCGGATCGGCTTCGATCTCCTTGATGATTCCCTCGAAGGTGTCCTTGGCCTTGGGAGCTAGGCGGCGCATAGCCGCGTAGGTGGGCCACATGCCCTCAGTGTTTTCGGTTTCACCATCTTGGAAGATGATGAGCGCGCTTGCCGGTGGGTACTGCGGCGCGGCTAAGTCGCTGGCCGGTTCGTCCTCTCGGAAATCCACGATGAGGTGGCCGGCATCCAGCAGCTCCTCGGGCAGCTCAAAGCCTTCTTCGGTGGGCTCAAGCGGTTGCGGTTCCCCCGCAGGATTGCCCAGCGGCCAAGCCCAAGCCAGTAGCTCAACCTCTTCTTCGTGCGGCTGCTCGGGGACGAGGATGCCATCCTCGATGGTGGCGCGGGAGACCAACGGCGCCTTACGCACGGTGGCGATGGCGGCATAGATGAGATCGCTGGCTGCAGTGGCTTCATATTCCATGACGCGACGCTCAAAGCTACGCTTTTGGTGCGCTGCGCGCTCCTTTTCCGGCAGACCCTCGAGGTACTCCTCATAGGAGAGCGTGGACCACAAGAGATAAAGCTCCAGCGAGGTCTTTTTCGTCAGCGCAGACTTCAGCGCGCGGTTCGGCACGGAGAGGCTGGTAGCCGCCTCGGTAGAGCCATTGGCCGTGACAAGGTCCTTAATCTTCTGGTTTTTGTCAATGACCACGAATTTTGCTAGCGGCAAAGGCTCTGGCGAGTGGATGGTAAAAAGCGCATCGGCATCGAGCTGATCTGCCAGGATGACCTGCTTATCCAGGTAGTCCACGGGCTCGGCCGCGGTGCGCTTGACGCGGGTACGAATCGTTGCCGGTTCCACCTGGAAGGTCAGCTCATAGCCGGCCTCGCTGCCGATGGTCTCCTCGCGCACGCTCTCGTCCTCACCGAAGACACGCTGGCCTTTTTCCATCTGGATGGATTTACCCGGCGCAGAGGCTAAGGCATAGCTAAAGGGCGAAAGGTTGCCCAAGGCATCAATAAAGCGGAAGTTAGTCCCGCGTGGGCCTTCGTTCTTAGCTCGCATGTGGAGTGATTCCGCAAAATTGAGATACTGGATATCTACCAGTTCCTCGTCCTTGTACAGGGTGAAGCGGTAGCGGCCTACCCAAGGATCTTCGAAGGCGTCTGCCGGGAGCACCTCGTGGATGCCCTCCGGTAGCTCGTCTTCCAGCACGGCCTCTTCTTCCCCACCCATGGGGACATAGGTCAGCTCCATGCTGAGCTCGGTATTGGCGATGACGCGAGGTGACTGGGTATAGACCAGCTCACCATCCAGCCCGTGGGCATTGGGCAGCGACTTGACGGCCATATCCCAGGCAAAGTCAGGGCTGCCAGACACCTTGATGGTGGCGGGCTCTTGTTGCGGTGCCTCCACCGTGAAGGACTGACTCACCTCTAGCGGGAAGATGGACCAACCTTCCCAGGCGCCGTGTGAGCGAGCCTCGCCGGCCTTAGCCTTGGTGAATTCCGTGCCAGCAGGGGCGATGAAGGTATATGAGCCCTTAGGTATCGCTGCGGTGGTATCGAGCGGCCGATGGGTGGAATCCAGCACTAAGCCGCCATTGGCCACGCCAGCGAATTCCAAGGTGTGCTCTTCAAAGGAGACGCTCAGGTGGCTAAAGGGGTGGGGCATGCTGATCCACAGCCCGGGCTCCTCGCCCTCCACGTAGTAGAACTTACGAGTGTCCTCGCTGTCGTCGAGCAGCTGAGCGGACACGGACCACTGGGGATCCTCTGGCTCATAACCTGCGGTTAAGGCTGGTAGGTACAGCTCCAAAGTGTGGGTAGCTGGGGAGAGGCGCAGGTGCGGAATCCCCTGAAATACCGCTGCGTCTGCAAAAGATGAAAGCTGGCTGCGAAACTTCTCCTGGCTCATTTACCCCAGCCTAGATCATTTTCATGCAGATCTGCATTTTGGCTGCGAGCGGGGGAAATGACCCGAAAGCCGGGGGTGAGTCTGGCGGAGATTTTGGGTGCGCGTGCCCAGTAGGACGCGGAATGCGCAGCGAACTACACCGCACCGGCACGCGGCTATTACACTGTGTGACTATGACTACCCAGAGCGATTCCACTTCGTACCGCTATACCCCGGAGCTGGCGAACCAGATCGAGAAGACTTGGCAGCAGTACTGGAAAGATAATGGCACCTTCAACGCCCCGAATCCGGTAGGCGAGCTCGCCACCGAGGCGGGCGAGCTGCCTAAGGAAAAGCTCAATGTGCAGGATATGTTCCCCTACCCCTCCGGTGCAGGCCTGCACGTCGGACATCCATTGGGTTATATCGCTACCGATACCTATGCGCGCTATAACCGTATGCTGGGCAAGAACGTGCTGCATACCTTGGGCTACGATGCCTTCGGCCTGCCGGCCGAGCAGTACGCCATCCAGACCGGTACTCACCCACGGACTACCACCGAGGCGAATATTGAAAACATGCGCCGCCAGCTGAGCATGCTCGGCCTGGGTCATGATCCGCGCCGCTCCGTAGAATCTACGGATCCGGAGTTTTTCAAGTGGACGCAGTGGATTTTCCTACAGATTTATAACTCTTGGTTCGACGAGGAGCAGCAGAAGGCCCGCCCCATTGCGGAGCTCATCAAGGAACTAGAAGCCAATAAGCGCACCACTAAGGACGGCCGCTACTACGAGGACCTCACCGCAGAGGAGAAGGCCGCAGCTATTGATGAATTCCGTTTGGTCTACCTGTCTAATTCCACGGTGAATTGGTGCCCGGGTTTGGGTACCGTGCTGGCAAACGAGGAAGTCACTGCGGAGGGCAAGTCCGAGCGCGGTAACTTCCCTGTCTTCCGCAAGAACCTGTCCCAGTGGATGATGCGCATTACCGCCTACTCCGACCGTCTGCTCGATGATCTGGAACTTTTGGATTGGCCGGAGAAGGTCAAGTCCATGCAGCGCAACTGGATTGGCCGTTCCCGCGGCGCAGAGGTGTCCTTCCCTGCCGAGGGCTACGAAATCGAGGTCTTCACCACCCGCCCCGATACGCTTTTCGGCGCCGAGTACGTGGTGCTGGCCCCAGAGCATGAGCTTGTCGACGCCCTCCTCTCCCCCATCCCTTATGACGATGACATAGACGAGCGTTGGACCTACGGTCACGATGATCCCAAGGAGGCCGTGGAGTCCTACCGCACCGATATTGCCGCCAAGTCTGATCTAGAGCGCCAAGAGAACAAGGAAAAGACCGGTGTCTTCCTCGGGACTTATGCCACCAACCCGGTCTCCGGCAAGAAGGTCCCGATCTTTATCGCGGACTATGTGCTAACCGGTTATGGCACCGGCGCGATCATGGCAGTTCCGGCGCACGATACCCGCGACTATGAGTTTGCTCAGGCCTTCGGCCTTCCCATTACGGAAGTTGTCTCGGGCGGAAACGTAGAGGAAAAGGCCTGGACCGAGGACGGCGCCCTGGTTAATTCTGCCAATGACAAGGGGCTAGATCTCAACGGACTGAACAAGTCCGAGGCCATTGCCAAGGCCATTGAATGGCTGGAAAAGGACGGATCAGGCCGCGAGAAGGTGCAGTACAAGCTGCGCGACTGGCTCTTCGCCCGCCAGCGCTATTGGGGAGAGCCCTTCCCCATTGTCTATGACAAGGATGGCTCTGCTCATGCCCTGCCAGAATCTATGCTGCCGGTAGAGCTGCCGGAGGTAGAGGACTATAAGCCCGTTTCCTTCGATCCGGAGGATAAGGATTCCGAGCCACAACCGCCGCTGGCCAAGGTACGCGACTGGGTCGAGGTAGAACTTGACCTGGGTGACGGTCCGAAGACCTACTTCCGCGACACCAACGTTATGCCACAGTGGGCAGGTTCTTCCTGGTACCAGCTGCGTTACATCGATCCCCGCAATGATGAGGCATTCTGCGATATCGAAAACGAGTGCTATTGGACGGGCCCGCGCCCAGAGCAGCATGGCCCGCAGGACACAGGTGGCGTCGACCTCTACGTCGGCGGTGTTGAGCACGCCGTGCTGCACCTGCTTTATTCCCGCTTCTGGCACAAAGTGCTCTTTGACTTGGGGTTTGTCAGCTCCCAGGAGCCTTATCGCCGTCTGTACAACCAGGGGTATATCCAGGCCTATGCCTATACTGATTCCCGCGGTGTATATGTGCCGGCCGCTGAGGTAGAGGAAAAGGACGGCAAGTTCTACTACAACGGCGAAGAGGTCAATCAGGAGTACGGCAAGATGGGCAAGTCCCTCAAGAATGCCGTGGCTCCGGACGATATTTGCCGCGACTTTGGTGCCGATACCCTGCGTGTGTATGAAATGTCCATGGGCCCGTTGGATACCTCCCGCCCGTGGGCTACCAAGGACGTTGTCGGCTCCCAACGCTTCCTGCAGCGTCTCTGGCGTCTCGCCGTCAACGAGGACACCGGAGAACTGGCCACTACCGACGCAGATTTGAGCGAGGAGGATCTCAAGCAGCTACACCGCACCATCGCGGGCGTGCGCGATGATTACGAGAACCTGCGGCTTAATACCGTGGTGGCCAAGCTCATCGAGTACGTCAACTACCTGACCAAGACCTATCGCACTGAGGCCCCGCGCGCCGCTGTTGAGCCAATTGCACAGTTGGTCTCCCCCATCGCCCCGCATATCGCAGAGGAGCTGTGGCAGCGCTTTGGACACAATGAGACCATCACGTACCAGCCCTTCCCCACTTTTGAGGAAAAGTACCTGGTAGATGATGAAATCGAGGTACCGGTCCAGATCAACGGCAAGGTCAAAGCCCGCATCAATATTGCCGCCGACGCGGACCAGGATGCGGTCTTCGAGGTTGCCCTCGCCGATGCCAAGATTGCCGAACTGACCAGCGGAAAGAACGTAGTGAAGAAGATCTACGTGCCGGGCCGCATGGTCAACCTCGTGGTCAAGTAGTTACTCGGCCCAAAACTCCGTGGCGCACAGCGCAATGCCGTGCGCCCGGATGCCCTGGCCGGCCTCCATCTTCTCGCCCACAATGAGCGGGAGGCCGTCGAGGTCGCATGTCCAAAATTCCCCCATGCCCAGCTGATTGCAGTGCTTGGCGACGCCCCCAATAGTCCCCGCTACTTCTACCTGCGGGTTCACCATGCTGGGTTTAAAATTCCGGTAAAAGCGCTCGGTAGCAGGTGAAGCCAAAGAAAACTCCTCCGGGTCCCCTACCTTGTAGTTTAAAGCCACCACCGCCGGCTGCAGCTTTCCTTGGAGCTTTTCTCCTCCAACTGGGTTGCCTGCCGGCAGGGCAAAGGGCGCATCCACCAACGCCGCAAACCGCAGATCGCCGGTCTCCACAATGCCGATATAGGGCGTTGCTCTATATATCGTCCCTGGAGTTTCTTCCCCGCTTCGATACGAAGGCACTGCGGCCCACTCCCCTTCGTACTCCATAGCCGTGACCGCCATGCCGGAGGGATCGGCGTGGAATAGAACTCGATCAAATCCGGGCGCTTCCCACATTTCGCGGTCTGTAGGTAGCTCCGTGATGAGCTCCTCCAGGTCCATAAAGTCGAAACCGCACGTGCCAAATAGCTTATCCATGTCCGCCATTTTAAACGCTTGTCATGTCTGCGCCGGTGCGCCGACTGCAATCGGGGGTTAATCTTCACCCAGAAACCTTGCTTCACTATTTAATTTTCCCTTGGATACTATGGCACCTTTTATGGTCGAAGAGACCTGTGGATAAGTGTGCAAAAGGAAAATAACTATAGTTTTGAATACAAATGGGTGGGTTAATAAAAACATGGTCGAGGTATACACACATCATTTTGAAGTATTAGGGGTTGTTGGATCAACTGAAAGAGACCCAATGAGTTGCTAGATCAACTGTGCTGTATAAACTACTAAATAGAGACCAACTGAAGGGGTAAATCGATGCGTGTGGACCAGAGTGTGGCATGGGGCGATTTTGTTGCTATGCAGCAAGCGCTCCATGCACAACTATCCGCACAGATGCAGAATGGATCGAATTTGAGCGAAGCAGACTACGCGGTATTGGCCGTGCTGCATCGCCGCCGTAGAATCCATACGCGACCACATGAATTGGCGGCGGAACTCCAGTGGGAAAAGTCCCGCCTGCATCGTCAGTTAGTGCGCATGGAGTCCCGAAAATTAATTTCCAGGCGCGAAGCTCCAGAGCTAGGAACTCGCGCTATTGAAGTCACAGTGACGGAAAGGGGAAGCACTGCTTTCAGTACGGCAATCGCGCGCCACACCGCCGCGATTGATGAGATCGTGGTGTCCACCCTTAGTGATGAAGACCTACAAACTTTGGGCAGGATTTCGCGTAAGCTACTGCGCGGGCTAGCTACCAAAGAGGTGGCGTCGGAAAGCTAGGCCTTAGCACGTACCCGCGCATGCAAAAAGGGCACCCGCCAAAATGGCGGGTGCCGTAAAAGATTGACTAGGGGTGGCCTAGGAAATCTTGAGGACGGTGCGTCCGTGGTGGGTTCCTTCGAGGAGGGTTTTGGATTCCTCAACTACGTCAGACAGTGGAATCGTATTGGTTAGGGACTTGAGGATGGATAGGTCCAATTTCTGAGCCAGCAGCTGCCAAGCGTTTTGGCGGTAGTGCAGTGGGGCGTCTACGGAGTTAACGCCTGCTAAGTGCACATTGCGCAGAATGAATGGCAAAACGGTGGTGGGCAGGTCCGGGCCTGCAGCCATACCGGTGGAGGCGACGGTGCCGCCCCAGACGATCCGAGCCAAAACATTAGCCAAAACGTGGGATCCGGAGGTATCAATCGCACCGGCGTAGGTAGCCTTTTGCAGAGGCTTTCCGGCCTCGGCAAACTCAGCGCGGTCCACAACAGTGTGGGCGCCGAGCTCGTGGAGATATTGGGAGTAGTCGTCCGGGCGGCCGGTCATGGCGTGGACCTCGTAGCCGGCATTGGACAGCAGGTTCACAGCAATGGAACCAACGCCACCGGTGGCACCGGTGACCAAGACGGGGCCTTCGGGAAGCTCGCGCAGAGAATTGACGCACAGCGCGGCGGTGTAGCCCGCGGTGCCGACGGCAGCAGCCTGCTCTGCAGTGAAGTCGGCGGGGAGCGCGACAGTAGCCTGCGAATTGACGCGCTGCTTCGGAGTGTAGCCACCGTGGCGGAATTCACCCAGACCATCACCGAAGGAAGCTACCAAAGTGCCAACCGGAAGACGCTCAACGCTGGATTCGGCAACGGTGCCGACTACGTCGATGCCTGGTACCAGTGGACTAGTGCGCATGACGCCGCGGTCACCAGCAATGGCCATGGCATCCTTGTAGTTCAGAGAAGAATAAGAAACATCAACGGTAAGGTCGCCCTCGCCAAGGAACTCTCCTTCTTCAAAGGAGGTCCTTACGGATTTATCTTCGTTGCGAGTAACAAGTAGCGTGCTCATGCTCACCATCGTACGTGAGTTGTGATGCAGAGTTTTAACAGTGAATCTCCCGGGAATCTTTCAGGCTCGCTTGTTAACTTGAACAACATGACGATGACCACGGCATCCACCCGCATCTCGCGCCAGATTGGTGCGCCGGGCGCGCCCGCCAAACGCACGCTGTGGCGCAACGCTGCCTTAGCTTGCGTGGTCGTTTTAATAGCTATCGCCGTAGCTACGGTGGGTAAGCCGTTTATTGAAATCCCCGGCCTGATTGATGCCTCTGCGCATGCCCGCCGCAGTTTAGATCTGCAGATGTTCAACGGCTTTAATAACCCTCATCCGTGGTGGGGCCCCTAGACTAATACCTTTGGCAATATTGCGCTGTTTATACCTCTCGGCGCGTGCTTGGTGGTGATGGGGCAAAATTCGCGGCACGTCCGCTTCGGCCGGGGAGGAACCATCCTCTCCGCAGTGGGGCTCAGCTTGGGTATCGAAATTACCCAGTACCTATTTTCGCTAGGGTTTAGTGACATCGACGATGTGGTTTTTAATACTGTCGGCGCGTCTCTGGGGGCGTTTCTAACTAGCCGCTGTAGTGCAAAGGCACAGCTGCGAGCTGTGCGCGTCATTGGCTGGGCTGCGGCGCTAAGCTTGGCTGCTCTCGCTGCCGCCGTAGTGGCCGGTGTGATTGTCTAACTTCCTAGAGTGACGCGGTGGCCAAAGTTAAACATATCGAGGGAATCTCCCTCCTCGAGGCACTCAAACATTCCGAGAGGAGCGGTCGGAACTATGCCGGTGACCTGCGAAACCCCGTAATCGTTGATTAGTGTCGGCGCCAGCGGGGTAGAGGGGCCGAGAACCACATTGAAAGACTCGCGGGAGAGTTCGAGCAGACGGGGAGCCGTTTTATTTACGAAAGCGGAGCCGGTAATGAAGACATAATCGCACTCGGGCAGGATATATTCGGCAGCGGAGTCGGGGTAGTCGCCCTCATTCAGTGAGCGCTCTAACATATAAAAATCGCCCGCCTGACTGAGCTCCTTGGGTGCGAAAGGGAAGTGGCCGATGACTGCCACCTTTTTACCAGCGACGGCATCGCGGAAGGGATCGAAGATATGGGGCCAGGGGGCGTCGGCAAGCGCAAAGCCATACTCATCGGCCACAGAAGGCGTGGCGTAATAAGAATTAAGCGCGGCCATGCCGAAGGAAGCCTCCGAGAAATTCCAACTCTTAGCCAGTTGCGCGATGGCGCGAAGGGGGACCCCGGAGTATTCAGCACGCATCTGAGCTGGGCGAGAGGAAGCGGACATGGTCATGGCAATGCCGCAGCTGGGGCTTTCGGTGTAGATGCGGGTCCACCGTGGGCTTTGGGCAGCGCGGGAGACCACTATGTCACGGGGAATGGCGTCGATGAGGTCATCGTAGAGATCCCAGGCAGACATGTATAAACCAGCTTTCCCTAGTTGCTTCGCACTCTTTGTGTGAAGGCAGTGTAGTCGAATTAGCTTGGACTAACCTATAGCTTTAGTCACATATATTCGCTACGGCGTGTGCTGTCTGCTTGGCAAAAGGGCTTACACCTGTAATAGTTGCGGAGCCGGGTCCGGTCCAGGTGCCGTAGCCCACGAGGAATAGGCCGTCGACGGTGGGGGAGGTGCCGTCAAGAAGCCCGCGGATAGGCCGGAGGGCAGGCCGGAAGCCGGTACACCAGATGAGGTGGTCTGTGTTGACCTCATCGAGGGAAGAAAACATTGGAGTGGCCTGCAAGAGACCGGAATCCCGCGCCCTCAGAACCGGCGGGACCATCACAATATCGCCCAGGTTCGAATCCGCGCCGGGATCTGGTTCGCCGTGCAGCATTGCGTTGAGCCGGGCGCGATTGCGCTGAAACAGGACTCGACCATCAACATCATCGGGCATCCACCGCGGGGAGCTGCGGGTATACCAGGTGGTTTCCACACCGGAGAGAAGAAGCTCCGCCGCGATTTGGGCACCGGAATTGGCCGCGCCCACGACCGCCACGGTAGATCCGGCAAAGTCCGTGGGGCCTGGATAGAAGGCGGAATGCCATTGCCTTCCGCCAAAAGTACCGGGGTAGTAGGGGATAAAGGGAGCGGACCACGTGCCCGTGGCTGCCACGACTGTGCGCGCGGTCAGCTGCTCTTTACCGGCAAAGACATGGAAACAAGCGCCGTCATGGGTAACTTCATCTACCGTGACTGGCCGGCGGATGGGCAGTTCATAACGCTGCTCATAGCGGGCAAAATAATCAATAACGTGGCTGGCCGGCGGAAAGCTCTCGTGATGGGGCATGGGCCATCCGGGCAGGTTGGAGGAGGCGGAATTGCTAAAGAGCGTAAGTGAGGGCCAGGTATGGCGCCACGCTGCGCCGGGGCCGGATTCAGCATCCAGAAGGACAAAATCTAGGCCCTTTTTGCGCAAGTAATAGCCCACCGCAAGACCCGCCTGGCCGGCACCGATGACTATGCAGTCCAACATCAAATAAGCTTTCTCTCTCGCGCCACGGTCACTGCGGCGGTGCGGGTTTCCACGCCCAATTTTTGGAAAATGTGGATGAGGTGGGTCTTGACCGTGGCCTCGGAAATGAAAAGCTGCTTGGCTAGTTCCTTATTGGAGGAACCGCTAGATAACGCCCGCAGGATTTCCAACTCGCGCGCGGAGAGCGATTCTTGCGGCTGGCCCACACGCTGGGCGAGGAGATCCACCACCTCCGGTGCTAGGGTGCGGCGGTGCGCGGCGGTATTGAGGACGGCTTCGTGCAACGCCTGCTCAGGGGAGTCCTTGAGTAGGTAGCCCAGCGCGCCGGCTTCCACGGCGGCGAGGATATCAGCCTGCGTGTCATAGGTGGTCAAGATGAGCACGGGCGGGCCGCCGGCGTCTACTACGCGTTTGGTGGCTGCTATGCCGTCCATGCCGGGCATCTGGATATCGCAGACCACAGCGTCTACCTGCGGGGCATCCGCAGTAAAAAGCTTATCCACATCCGCGCCGGTAGAGCCTTCCATGACTACCTCGACATCGGAGAAGGTATTGAGGATGGCGCGCAGGCCGGCGCGGACAACTGGGTGGTCATCGATCAGCATGACATTAACCATTGTTTCGCTCCTCCAGCGGGATACGGACGGCCAAGGCGGTGCCCTCGCCTGATTCTAGGTTCATGGTGCCACCCACGCCCTCGACGCGGCCACGCAGGCCGGAAAGCCCGAAGCCATGATCCGCGCTCTCGGGTCCCGGCGAGGCGGATAGTCCGCGTCCATTATCAACGACGTCCAAGGTCACCGCATCTTCGAAGAGGCCGAGTGTGACCACCGCGCGCGAGGCGTGAGCGTGTTTGATCACGTTATTGAGACCCTCTTGTGCGGCTCGAATAATGACCTCTTTAATCCGGGCAGGCACCTTGCCGCTGCCGGAAACCACCAGTTCAAAGGTGGTGTCTTTTCCTAAGGCCTTCACGCGGCTGCGCATCTGGGACAGCAGGGAATTGAGCTGGGTTTCTAGTCGTTCATCGGGCCCGGCGAGCTCACGGACGAAGCGGCGGGCCTCGGCCAGATTCTCGCTGGCAACTTCCTCGATGACTGCCAGCTGTTCTTCCTTAGTTTCTGGATCAGTGGTGCCACGGGCCGCACGGGAGAGCAGCAAGATAGAACTGAGGCCTTGTGCGACGGTGTCATGAATCTCGCGGGAGAGCCGCTCACGCTCCTCCAGACGGCCGGCTTGGTGTTCGCTTGCGGCCAGCTCGGCTTGGGTTTCGCGCAGCTGCTTGGCGATGTCCCTGTGGTGCGCCGCCTCCGCCTGCAGCCGCCGCTGGATGAAAAAAACCGCGGTTGCAAAGGCGGTACCGATAAGCGGTCCTACAGCCGCAGCGATGGACCAGCCCTCGGGATGTAACCAGGCGGGGATGAAAGCGGCCGCCGCCCACAGTATGGCGATGGAGACCAACCCAGGCACAGTGGGCAAGGCGCGCAGAAAGACAAAAATAAGTGGGAACTCCAGCCACATGAAATCCTGCGCGTGGACCATCAAGCCCAGCCACAGGAGGCAAAGTCCACCCAGCCACAGCCACGTGGGCAACCAGCGTTGCGCGGCGTATACCACGGCGAGTACAACGGCTAAGCCAATAACGCGGGCATCGAGCCGGTTATCCACATATGCGCGCGCTACGCCGAAGACCAGCAGAAACGTGAACATGGCGTGCAAACCATAGACCCATAATTTTTGTCCTTTAAACACAACCACCCAGGATATCCGTGCAAGGGTGGACAGTGAATCAACCACTTGGTTGACCACAGGTTCAGCGAGCTGGCCGATTACTTCTGACCTGCATAAAGCGAACATAGAAGTATGTTCCTAGCAATCAGAGAAATCACCACAGCGCGCGGCCGCTTCGCGCTCATTGGCGGCACGGTTGCGCTCATTACCCTTTTGCTCGTGATGCTCTCCGGCCTGACGGAGGGCCTGTCCAAGCAAAATACTTCCGCTTTGGAGTCCCTGGAAAAGGAGTACCCATATATTTCCTTCTCCACCGATGACCCCTCCTTTAGCGAATCCGAGATGCACGCTGGCGATATCGCCAGCGACGGTATCCCCCTAGGCGCGGCGCAGACCAAGCTGGAGGGTCACGGCGGCGTTGCTGTCCTCAGCTTACCGGCCGGCACCCAGGTTCCGGGCACCGATAAGACCATTCCGGAGCAGGGCGTGCTCCTGTCAGATTCCATTGATGCGGCCGATACCGTCACCCTAGGTGGCGCCGACTTCTCGGTGGAGGGCACCGTCCCGGAGACTATGTACTCCCACTCTGAGGTGGTGTGGGCCTCTACGGAGTCCTGGCAGCAGATTAGCCACGCCCCGAAAGGCATCATCGGCACCGCTGCACTGTATAAATACGAGGTTCCCGGATCCGTCAAAGTGTCCAAGTCCTTCGCCGGCCTGGCGGCCTATCAGTCTGAGCGCGGCTCGCTGCTTACCATGCAGGGCTTCTTGTACGGCATCTCCGCGCTGGTCACCGTCGCTTTCTTGACCGTTTGGACCATCCAGCGCACCCGTGACCTGTCCATCTTGCGCGCGCTCGGCGCCACCGTGCGCTACCTGTTGCGCGATGCCCTGGCGCAAGCCGCCATCATCCTGGCTGCCGGCACCATTGCGGGTGCCGTCGTTGGTTGGGGGCTCGGCGCGCTTGCCTCCGGCACCGTACCCTTCGATGTTTCCCCACGCACCATCGTTGTTCCCGCGATTGGCATTTGGGCCCTCGGCATGGCCGGCGCCCTTGTTGCTACCCGCCGCGTAGCTAAAGCCAACCCACTCGATGCTCTTGGAGGAAATGCTTAACATGTCCACCATTCTTGATATTCGCAATGCCACCGTGACCTACCAGGACGGCGAGACAACCACTACCGCGCTTGCCGACGCCTCCCTTAAGGCCGAGTCCAATACCCTGACCGCCATCGTGGGCGAGTCCGGTTCTGGTAAATCCACGCTACTATCCGTAGCCGCTGGGCTTATCACCCCGGATTCCGGTTCCGTACAGGTGGATGGCACCCGGTCCATCATCTTTCAGCAGGCCAACTTGCTGTCCGCGCTCAATGTGCGCGACCAACTATTGATTATGGATCACATCGCTGGCAGCAAGCTGCGCCCACAGCGCGCCGATGAGCTATTGGATTTTGTGGGCCTGGCAGGTATGGGAAACCGCCGCATGGGCCAGATGTCAGGCGGCCAGCGCCAGCGCGTCAATATTGCCCGTGCGCTCATGGAGCAGCCAGACCTGCTGCTGGCGGATGAGCCTACCTCTGCGCTCGATTCTCACCTTTCTCAGGAGATCATCCGCCTTTTGCGCGATGTCACCCAGGAGATGAATACCGCTACCGTGCTGGTGACCCACGACCGATCCCTGCTGACCTTCGCTGACCGCGTGGTTGAGGTCAAAGACGGTCACGTTTCCGAGCAGGAAAAAGTTTCCGCGCTCAGCTAACGCCGCATCACCAGCAACCGTGCGATTGCATGGGGCACCGCCGCGGCAATCTGGGAGGCAGAGCAAATCCCGAAGCCGTCCGGGGTGTGGGCGGCAATAGCGGCAGCGTGTTGGTGTATGGCTGCGGCGTGCAAGATCTCCGTAATGATCTCCTTCGCATCCACCTCAGCGATATTCAGCTGGGCTAGCGTGGCGCCAAGGATGCCAGAAAGTACGTCACCGGAGCCGGCGGTAGCTGCATAGGAGTGCCCCGCGTTCATGCCATAAATTTCCTGACCGGGGGCCGTGACCGTGGTGATCCGGCCCTTGTGCAGGATAAAACAGTCGAGCGCTAAGGCAAGCTCCTGCAGGCGAATGCCTAAGCCCTCCGAAAGATGGAGTGCGCGGCCAAGCGTAGCCGTATATAGCCGCTCAAATTCCCCGGCATGTGGGGTAAGGACCGCGCAAGGATGATCGCGCACAAGTTCGCGCAGATCCTCATTTGTGGCGAGAACCGTGAGCGCATCCGCATCGATAACTGTAGGCAGCTTGCGGGCCAACACACCCCGCAATTCCGCTGCCGCTTCCGGCCCGGTTCCTCGCCCTGGGCCTACTACCCAGGCTTGGGCGTGGACCTTTTCTTCAGCGCTTGCATGGGGCACTACCTCTGGCAGGCTTGCGACCACAGAGTCATTACCCACGACGCGGACCATGGAAGGCGTGGCGCGCACCGCGCCCGTGGCGGCGAGTATGCCTGCGCCGGGAAAGGTACTGCTGCCAGCGCATACCGCGGTAACCCCGCCGGTGTACTTGGTGCTTTTTGCCCCCGGCGTCGGATCCAGGATTGGCCCCGTGCAGCCCACCGGCTTTGGGGCGGAAACCTGGCCTTGGTCACCCGTGAGTACCGGCTCGGGTGGCCACTGATAGGGCAAGGGGATGGTGGGTTCATTGGCGATATGGCCCACCGGTTCTGCGGTGGCAGACAGCTCTTCCGCAAAGGAGCGCGGGGCGCCAGGCAGGAGCAGATCGCAGAGCACCACCTCGCCGCATTCCGGGGCAAAGACGTGTCCGGCACGGGCCCAGCCAAAGCTAATGGTCACGTCCGCTTCCACCGCATCGGTCGCAGCCACACCAGTATCGGCGTTAATCCCGGAGGGAATATCCACCGCTAGGACTGGAATTGCACGCTTTTTGGCTTCGGCATAGGCGCTGAGCGGGGCACCGGAAAGGCCGCGGGTGGAGGCGAGGCCGGCGACGGCGTCGATAAGCAGATCGGCATCCCCCAGACTGTGCACAATGGTCCCACCGGCCGCGGTAAACGCCTGCAGTGCGGTTTCGTGGGCGCTATTCGCGGCGAGGATGGCCTCCACTGAATAACCGTCCTTAGCCAGGAAAGCGCCAGCGTAGAGGCCATCGCCGCCATTGCCACCCGGACCGGCGAGGATCGTCACACGCCGCTGGTGGCCCAGCATGGCTGCGGCCGTGGCTGCTACGCCGCGCGCGGCCAGGCGCATGAGCTCATCGTCGTAGTTTTGTTGAGCTAGAAGGGAATGCTCCGCCGCGCGGACGGCAGCAACGCTATAGGCATGTCGCATGCCCGCCAGGATAGGCCTTTAAAGCGCAGGTTGACAGGTCGGACACCAAAATAGGTTGCGCCCCTCCATGACTCTTTCGGCCACCGGGGTGCCGCACACATAGCAGGGCAGGCCGGCGCGGCGATAGACGTAGACCTCCCCGCCATGGTCGTCTTTGCGTGGTTCGCGCCCCATGGCCTCGGGAGAATGTTCGGGCCGCACCGTATCGATGCGGCCGTGCTCCACCCCGTACTCCATCAGATCCACCAGGTCGGCCCACGTGGCGTCAAAGGTTTCACGGGAAACGTCTCGGCCCGGCAGGAAAGGGGAGAGGCCATGGCGAAAGAGGGTTTCCGCGCGGTAAATATTGCCCACGCCGGCATAGAGGTGCTGGTCCATCATGAGCGAGCCGATGCTGCGCCGCGACCTGTGCACCTTGGCCCATAAAGCCTCCACATCGGCGTCCGCGCGCAGCGGGTCTTGGCCCACCTTGCCCAATTGTGCGCGGTAGTCCTCCTCAGTAAGGAGGCGGCAAAACTGGGGTCCGCGCAGGTTGGCGGCCTCTGTGCCATTATCAATGCGCACCCGAATCTGTCCGCCGGTTTCCTCGCGGGGCTCGAAGCGCAGCTTGCCGATGAGCCCTAAGTGAATATAGAGAATATGCCGTGGATTCTGGGCGGTGAAGTGTACAAAAAGGTGCTTACCGTAGGTCTCGGCCAGCTCGATGCGCTCGCCATCGAGA
Source organism: Corynebacterium yonathiae (assembly GCF_027570195.1). Lineage (GTDB taxonomy): Bacteria > Actinomycetota > Actinomycetes > Mycobacteriales > Mycobacteriaceae > Corynebacterium > Corynebacterium yonathiae. The sequence continues at coordinate 25,529 of NZ_JAKMUZ010000015.1, read as the reverse complement.
AGCTCGGCCTCCGCAGCGAAGCGTCCCTGCGGGCTGGTCACCCTTAGCGGCATGTCGCGATAATCCGCGTTGAATTTATTGGCTAGGCGATGGATGACGTGACCTTCAGGCATAGAATTCAGTCTAACCGGGAAGAATTTTCGGCCAAACCTGGCGCTAACCAGCTCACTTATTCGGGAGGTGACAATAGCGTAAACTCGAAATGCGGAATGATTTAACTCAGGGGAAGGCTTTCAAATCATGACGCACAAAATCGGCTTTGACCGCGAGAAATACATCGAGCTGCAGTCAAAGCACATCCACGCCCGCCGCGAGGAAATTGGCGGAAAACTCTACTTGGAGATGGGCGGCAAACTTTTTGACGATATGCATGCCTCCCGCGTGCTGCCCGGCTTCACCCCGGACAATAAAATAGCGATGCTGGAGCGCATCAAAGAGGACGTAGAGATCCTCATTTGCATCAACGCGAAGGACATCTCCCGCCAGAAGGTGCGCGCTGACCTAGGCATCCTTTATGAAGATGACCTGCTGCGTCTTGTGGATGTATTCCGCAGCCGCGGATTCTTGGTGGAAAACATCGTCATGACCCAGCTGGAGGAGGGTAACTCCCAGGCCGAGGCCTTCATTGAAAAGGCAGAACGCCTTGGCCTCAAGGTGGCCCGCCACCGCGTTATCCCTGGTTACCCCACCAATACAGACCTTATCGTGTCCGAAGAGGGCTTTGGCCGCAATGAATTCGCGGAAACCTCCCGCGATCTTGTCGTTGTCACCGCGCCGGGACCTGGTTCCGGCAAGCTGGCCACCGCGCTCTCGCAGGTTTACCACGAGCACCAGCGCGGCAATAATGCCGGCTACGCCAAGTTTGAAACTTTCCCTATCTGGAATCTTCCCCTCGAACACCCCGTGAATTTGGCCTATGAGGCCGCCACGGTGGATCTCAACGATTCCAATATTATTGACCACTTCCACCTATCCGCCCATGGTGAATCCACCGTGAACTATAACCGCGATGTGGAAGCATTCCCGCTGCTGCGCACGTTGTTGGAAAAGCTCACCGGCGCCACTCCTTACCAGTCTCCGACGGACATGGGAGTGAATATGGCTGGGTTCTGCATTACTGACGACGCCGTGTGCTGCGCTGCCGCCCAGCAAGAAATCATCCGCCGCTACTTTAAAGCGCAGGTGGAAGAGGCTCGCGCTGGCCTGGGTACCGAACAATCTGAGCGTGCCGCAGTCATCATGGCTAAGGCCGGCATCAAGGTAGAAGATCGCCCCGTGGTGGCTCCTGCTCGCCAGCGTGCGGAAGAAACGGGTGAGCCAGCCTCTGCTATGCAGCTGCACGACGGCACCATGATCACCGGCCGTACCGCGCCCCTGTTGGGTTGCTCGGCTGCGATGTTGCTGAATGCACTGAAACATTTGGCAGGCATCGATGACGATATCCACTTGCTTTCCCCCGAATCTATCGAGCCGATTCAAACGCTTAAGACCAAGCACCTAGGTTCCAAGAATCCACGCCTGCATACCGACGAGGTACTCATCGCTCTGTCCGTGTCTGCAGCGAAGGATGACAATGCTCGCAAGGCACTGGAACAGATCAAGGAGCTTGCCGGGTGCGACGTCCACACCACCACCATCTTGGGTTCGGTGGATGAGGGAATCTTCCGCAACCTTGGCGTGCTCGTGACCTCTGATCCCGTCTTTGCCCGCAAGAAAGCGCTGTATCAAAAGCGCTAGGTTCTGCGTATTAGAGGGTCGGCCCTTTCAGCCCCGTGCTGGAGGGGCCGCAGTCTTATAAAGAAGAACTACAAGATTGGGGATCTATCCTGCTGCAGGCCTAAGATTGGGGCGTGACTATTGGCAAAGTTCTCCTGTATTACTGCTTTACCCCCATCGAAGATCCCACTGCAATCATGCTGTGGCAGCGCACCCTGTGCGAGTCCCTGGGGCTCAAGGGGCGCATCCTCATCTCCGAGCATGGCATCAACGGCACCGTTGGCGGCGATATGGAAGCCTGCAAGCGCTACGTTCGCCAGACCAAGGAATACCCAGGCTTTAAGCGCATGCAGTTCAAGTGGTCCGAGGGCGGAGCGGATGACTTCCCACGCCTTTCGGTCAAGGTGCGCGATGAAATTGTGGCCTTTGGCGCGCCGGGTGAGCTGAAGGTGGATGAAAATGGTGTCGTCGGTGGCGGTGTGCACCTCAAACCAGAAGAAGTCAATAAGCTGGTAGAAGAACGTGGCGAGGAAGTCGTCTTCTTTGATGGACGCAACGCCATGGAGGCAGAGATTGGCAAGTTTAAAAATGCCGTCGTGCCCGATGTGAAAACCACGCATGACTTCATCGAGGAAATTGAGTCCGGCAAGTACGACTGGATGAAAGATAAGCCGGTGGTGTCCTATTGCACCGGCGGTATTCGCTGCGAGATCCTGTCTTCGTTGATGAAGAATCGTGGTTTCAAAGAGGTCTACCAGATTGATGGCGGCATCGTGCGCTATGGCGAAAAGTACGGCAATGATGGCCTGTGGGAAGGCTCAATGTACGTCTTTGATAAGCGCATGCACCATGAGTTTGGCCAAGGGCTCCAGGACCCAGGTTTTATCCAGCTGGGCCATTGCGTGCACTGTGGCAAAGGCACGAATACCTTCCACAACTGCATCAATGAAGATACCTGCCGCCAGCAGGTGCTCATCTGTGATGACTGCATCCAGCATGTAGAAACGCAGCACTGCGGCCGGCCAGATTGCGCCGAGGTAGCAGCGCAGCTAGCCAAGCAGGAGAGCTAATCGCGCGCCGTTTCCTTGTGGAAGCAGCTCCACCACCACTGTTGCCACGTGGCGGTGTGCGGGTTGCCGGGCGGATAGATGATGCCGGTAGGTGTGTGTAGTTCGGTCACCGGGCTGATGCCGTGCAGCGAGTTGAGGAACCACACGGGGCATTCGGCGGCGAGCTCCAGGGTGAGCGGGCGTGTTTCGGTCCGTATGCCTAGGGCCGCGGCGCGCCGGGTGACCTGGTGCAGCGTGATGCTGGGCAGCGCAGTCCCGGTGGGGAGGACAAGAGTCTCCCCGTCCCAGGCGACGAGCGCGCCGGTGGTGGTCTCCACCATGGCACCGGAGGAATCCACGATGGCGGTGTCATCGGTGCCGTCTACCTGGTATTTGGTGCGGTAGTGTGCCAGCGCTGGGAAATCGGGGCCCTTGACTAAAGGTTGTGAGCGCGGGTCGGGTGCCAGCGCATAGGTTAGCCGGGTGACTGGGCGCGCTGGGGGAGCAGGGCGAATATCAAGGCGCAGTTCTCCGGCGGTTAGCGAGATGCGGGGAAAAAGATCGCCAGGGGCGAAGCGCTGCCGCATCGCGGGCACGAACCCGGCGGGAAGCGGCCCCGCCACCGACTCGAAGCGCTGGAGGTGAAGGCGAAGGGCGTTTGAGTAGGTGTCGCCAAGCATCCGCCAAGAATCCGCAACGTCAAAGGGGCCGGGATGGGGTTGGCCGGGAATAAAGCTGCCTTCGTGCCAGAGATGGGTGTTCATTGCCATGCCCTCAACACGGACTGCGCCTTGAGGTTGCGCTCTTCTAGCTCGGCGGCGGGTTCCGAATCCAAAACGATGGCCCCGCCGGCCCCGATAGTGACCTCACCGTCCGCGCGTACGGCCGTGCGGATGACAACGCTGAGGTCGGCTTGCCCATCGAAGCCTAGATAGCCCACCACGCCGGAGTAGACCCCGCGAGGGCCGGTCTCGAGCTGATCGATGATTTCGCAGGTGCGCAGCTTCGGCGCACCCGTCATCGAGCCGGGAGGAAAGGCAGCGCGGAGGGCATCGACCGCAGTGGCATTGGCGCGCAGCTGTCCGGTAATGGTGGATACCAATTGATGAACCGTGGCATAGCTTTCTACCTGCATCAACTTCGGTACGCGCACACTTCCGGGCTCGCATACCCGGGAAAGGTCATTGCGCAGCAGGTCGACGATCATGAGGTTTTCGGCGCGTGTTTTCGGGTCCGTGGTCAGCAACGCGGGATCTTGGTCGGCGGAGATAGTGCCCTTAATTGGTTTGGCCTCCACCTCCCGGCCGCGCACGGTGAGGAAGCGCTCAGGCGAGGCGCTGCAGACTTCCACGCCGTCGAAGACGAGGTGCGCGGCATAGGGGGCGGGATTGTGCGAGCGCAGTTGGGAATAGAGCTCCCCCTCGGCCGCGGCCGAGTAGGTATCGGTTAGGCAGATCTCGTAGCTCTCGCCGGCGTGTAGGAACCCTTGGGCGCGCTTAATCCGCTCCAGGTAGCCGGGGCTGTGCCAGGAGCCCGCGCTTAGCGACGCCCCGCTGCCCTCCCCGGCGTCCTGTGGCCCATCTGCTTCCAAGGCGGCTTCTAAGCGGTCAAGCAGGTGATCAGCGCCGTCGCCAGCCAGGCAGCACAGATGCGCGGTTTCTTGCTGGTGGTCATAGACGATAAAGGACTGCGGCCGCACAAAATAAGCATCTGGGTAAGGGGAGCGGTGGCTGAGCTCAATGGGCAGGGTCAATTGGGCGCACTCATAGCCCAGGTAGCCGATAAGCCCGCCGCTAAAGGGGAGGTCCGGTGCATCGATGATACGGGTGGCGAGCTCGCGATCGAGGAGGGTGAGGATATCGGGGGCGTCACCAAGCCGATAGCGGAAAGAGCGACTCAACGCGCCAGCAGTATCGCCGAGGATGGAGTAGCGCCCGCGCGGATCCGCGGAGTCGAGGAAGAAAGCATCTTCTCCCTCGGCGCGCAGGGTGGCAAAGACCCGCGGGCAGTCCACCGCGCCGGGCACCTCGCGGTGGAGCAGGCGGAACCCACCCAGGAAGTTGCGCATAATATCCCGGCCGTGCTGGGTGAGCACCGACTCCGGGTGGAATTGCACGCCCCAGTGCGGCAAACCATCGACCTTGAGCGCTTGAATGATGCCATCCTCGCTGCGCGCATGAACAGTGAATCCGGGTGCCTCTTCTAGGTGCAGCGAGTGGTAGCGCACTACCTCGAAGTTTTGCGGAATTCCGGCAAAGATCCCCTTGCCCGAGTGGCTAAGGGTGGAGACAAAACCGTGGCGCGGTTGCGGCGCGCGAGACACCTGGGCGCCGGCCAACAGGCCCAGCCCTTGGTGGCCAAGGCATACGCCCAGCACCGGTATCTTGGCCGCTGCTGCGGCAGCGATGATGGCTCGGGCAGTGCCGAAGTCCTCCTCCCGTTCAGGCGTTCCTGGCCCAGGAGAGATGACCACGTGAGAAAATTCGCCAGCACGCACGCGCTCGGCCAGACCTTCTGCCTCGCCGGCAGCAATAACGAGTGGGTGGCGGCCGTCTACCTCTGCAATGAGGTGAGCCAGGTTGAAGGTATAAGAATCGTAGTTATCAAGCAGGAGGATCATAGGGAGGGGGTTCTATGCGGCAGCCGAGTCCATGAGAAATAGCTGGATATCGGTGATGGTCCACAGCATGAAATTGCAGGCCATCACCCAGAAAATGGCCATCCAACTGCGCCAGCGCAGATAGCGGTGTAGCTTGCGCACCATGATGATGGCGCAGCCAATCATGCCGCAGAAGGGGATGATCGGGGTAGTAAGGCTAAAGAAGGTACGTTGTCCATCGGTGCAGAGCCACGTGGCGCTGCCATCCTCGCATAAGGGACCCCCGGCAAGCCTAGTGATGAGAGCTACCGCAAAACCATAAAGCGCCGACAAAACAAGGACGCCGAGCATGTACCAGACGGCCTGCCGGGTGGAGCGGCGGTTGGCAGCGGCAACCTCCAAGGGATCTGGCTCATCGGCCAGCTCATCAAAGCTCCGCGGTTCCGGGCGGCGCAGATTGGCGTAGTCCGCATCAGAAGTGAGATCGTTTTCGGGATGCTCGGGTCGCAGGCTCATGCCCCAATCTTAACCGCAGGATGGGTGGACCAAGATGGGCACCCGAATATGTGGCAGTAGCTCTGTAGCAGTAGAGCCCAAGAATACGCGGGCGATGGGGCCTTGCGGGGTGGAGGCCATAAGCATGAGATCGCCCTTTTTCCACTTGAGCGAATCTACCGCACCGCCCCAGCCCGCGCCGGACCCAATTTCAGAGGTGACATCCAGCTCGGGGAATTTCTCCTGAATGCAATCGCGGGCGCGGTCCAGCATGGCAAGGGAATCCTCGAGCCATTCCGCCGCCAGCTCGAGCGCCATATCGTGCTTATCCTTAGAAGGGGTATTGAGCAGTCCCTTTGCCGAAAAGGCCAGCAGGCGCAGCGGCAGGTTCCAGCGATTGGCCAGCTCGGCCGCGGCGAGCATCTCATGATCCTCGCGCGGGCTGCGTTCGGTGATGGCGAAGTTAAAGCGGGTGACACCGTGCTTGGACAGCTTTACCTTGCGAGGCACCAAGCCCAACGGCTGAGGAGAATAATGCAGCAAGGTATCGGCCGTAGAGCCGGCGAAGAAACGCCCCTTGGGTGCGGCCTGGTTAGGCCCCAAAATGATGAGGTCTGCCTCGAATTTCTTGGCCATTTCCGTCAGTAGCTGGGGGCGCGAAGGGCCGTCGACCAATAGGGAGGGTTTCTCATCCCAGCAGCTACGCGGCACGCCGGCCTTATCGAGGGCGGCACGGGTAGCGGCGGCACAGGCCTCCTGTTGTCCTTTAAACCATTTTTTATATTTTCCACCGAGCTTGCTAAGGGACGTAGTAGTCCACGGCTGGAACACAGTAGAAATGACTCGCACTTGGGTATCGGCGGTACGGGAAAGCCACGCGGCGCAGTCCAGTGCCTCGGTGCCGGAGGAGGAAGGACTCCAAGAAATGAGAATGCGAAGAGGTTTATCGGCCGAGCCCTTGTTCAAGGCTGGGAAATGCCCATCGGAAGATTCAGTTACCATACTGTACGAACTAGTGAGAGATTACGGTTTTCGCTTCTCTCAATTATCACGTTAAGCCCAAGAAAAATGAAATCACTGCGGGCGAAACTAGTGCTGTTCGCCGTTCATTGTGGGGCGATAGACATCAGCCAGCTTGGAGATGACGGTGGCAACCTCGTTAGCGGTGTCCAAATCCTTCGGCTCTAGCCACCGCATGATCTCAGCCAAGGCCGAGGCGCGCTGTTGCGAGACGATGGCGAGTTCGGATTCGCCCAATTGCGTCAGTGCTACTAGGACGCCGCGGCGGTCTTCTTCATCGCGGTGGCGTTCCACGTAGCCGCGGCGCTCTAGCTGATAGAGCGCATTGGAGGCGGTGGGCATGCGGATAAGCTCTGCCTGCGCGATGGTGGAGACGCGGGATGGGCCGCGCATACGCAGCTGGTTCATGATGGAGACCTGGGAGGTGGTCAAAGAAGAGCCCTCCGCCGTGCGCTGGAAAATAAGGATGAGCTTATTGAGCGCCGGTTGGATTGAACGCGCGACCTCGACAGCATCCTCGTATGTAGACGGGGATTGAGTGAGGTCCTTCTCCTCATGTTGCTGCGTCATAGAAAACGATTGTATAGCTCGTTTTCCCTGCGCGGTAGTTCGGTGGCTAAAAATTAGCTTCCGGCAATAAAATCTTCTAGCTCTGCGCGTGCCACGTCATCGGCCTTTTGGACCGGTGGGGACTTCATCAGGTAGGACGAGGCGGGAAGCACTGGGCCGGCAACCCCGCGGTCGAGAGCAATCTTGGCGGCGCGCACCGCATCGATGATGATGCCCGCAGAGTTAGGGGAGTCCCAGACCTCCAGCTTGTATTCCAAGTTCAGCGGTACTTCGCCGAAGGCGGAGCCTTCTAAGCGGACATAGGCCCACTTGCGATCATCGAGCCATTCCACGTAATCGGAGGGGCCGATGTGTACATTGCGGTCCTCGCGCTTGCCGGCGATGGGGGAGTTGTGCAGATTCGAGGTTACGGCCTGGGTCTTGGAAATCTTCTTGGATTCGAGGCGCTCGCGTTCGAGCATATTTTTAAAGTCCATGTTGCCGCCCACATTGAGCTGCATGGTGCGCTCCAAGCGCACGCCGCGGTCTTCGAAGAGCTTCGCCATGACGCGGTGGGTAATGGTGGCGCCCACCTGAGACTTAATATCATCGCCCACGATGGGCAGGCCGGCGTCCTCGAATTTTTTCGCCCATTCCGGATCAGAGGCAATAAAGACCGGAAGGGCGTTGACAAAGGCGCAACCGGCATCGATGGCCGCTTGGGCGTAGAACTTATCGGCTTCCTCAGAGCCCACCGGCAGGTAGGAAACTACGACATCGGCGCCGGATTCGCGGAGTATAGCGGGGACGTCGGCAAGCGGGGCTTCTGATTCCGCGATGGATTCTTGGTAGTAACGCCCCAAGCCATCCAGGGTAGGCCCGCGCTGCACGGTAACGCCCAGCTCCGGGACTTCCGTAATGGAGATGGTGCAATTGCGGGAGCTGCGCGTGGCCTCCGCAAGGTCCTTGCCCACCTTGTCCGCATCCACGTCAAAAGCGGCGACGAATTCCAAATCGCCTACGTGGTACGGGCCAAACTGGGTATGCATCAATCCGGGAATGTCTGCATCGGCCGCGGCGTTGCGATAAAACTCCACGCCCTCAATAAGGGACGTGGCGCAGTTGCCGACGCCCACGATGGCGACCTTTACTTTTTCGGACACGGTCTACTCCTTTAACTCCATGAGTTGTGGCTGTCAGTGACTGCGTAAGAGTAAGCCAAAAATTATGCCCTACGGTGGCATAACACCATGTGGATCGATCAAGAAGAGGTAATTAGGATAAGCCGGGTGAGTTCTATTGCCTATAAGCATGTGCTCTCCCACGAGTGGGAGCGCGCCCACCATCTCCGCGAATTTCGCGCCGGGCAGCTCACCCGGGAGGATGTGTGCGATGCCGATTTTTTGCTGCGTGCCGCAGCCGAGCACCACGGGCGCACAATGGACAAGGAATGCCCCGTCTGCGGCGAGCCTTTGCGGCTCACACGCTGGGTCTATGGCGAAAATCTCGGCCGCCGCGCGGGGAGCGCCCGCAGTGACAAAGAAATAGCGGAGTTCGTGGCCGAGGGCTTGGAGTTTACGGTGCACGAGGTAGAGGTATGCCGCCAGTGCCGATGGAACCATTTGTTGCGTTCTGCTACTGCATTTAACGCGTGTTAGTTTCCGGCGCACCGCCTTAGGCAGTAAGCTGCAATTATTTAGTTTGTGATCAGGGATGAATGAGGACACGAATCAGTGACCGAAAAGGAATCTACCGGCAAGTCCACTAAGGTGGCGCGCCCCAGCAAAAAGCAGGCGAAGAAGAAGCACCGCATTTGGCCGTGGGTCGTTTTGGCCTTCCTTCTGGTCTTTGTGGCACTGCCCGCAGGACTTTTTGCCTACGCATACTCGCAATACTCCGTTCCGGAGCCGAAGGACCTAGCAAATAACCAGGTCTCTACCATCTATGCAGGCGATAACCAGACCCAGCTCGCCCGCTTGGTGCCGCCGGAAGGCAACCGTACCCACGTGAAGCTGGATGAAATCCCGGACTACGTGCAGGACTCCGTGCTTGCCGCGGAGGACCGCGATTTTTGGGATAACTCTGGTTTCTCCTTTACCGGCCTTGGCCGCGCCGTGGTGGGTAAGGTAACGGGTAACGAAGATGCTGGTGGCGGTTCCACCATCACCCAGCAGTATGTAAAGAACACGCTGGTAGGAAACGAATACTCCTACGTGCGAAAGCTTCGCGAGCTCATTTACTCGGTGAAGATGACCAATGAGTGGGATAAGAAGGACATTCTTAACGCCTACCTCAACACCGTCTACTTCGGCCGCAATGCTTATGGCATTCAGGCAGCCTCCAACGCCTACTTTGATAAGGACGCCAAGGACCTCTCGCCGGAGGAAGGCGCCATGCTCGCCGGCCTTATTCAGTCCCCGTCCGGCCTTGACCCGCGTGTGAATCAGGAGGGCTCCGAGGATCGGTGGAATTACGTCCTCGATGGCCTTGTGGACATGGGTGACCTCACCCAGGAACAGCGCGATGGCATGGTCTTCCCAGAGACCCGTGACCCAGCTGAGTACTCCGCTTATACTGAGGCCCCAGGCGCTAATGGCCACATCAAGGATCAGGTCATCCGCGAGTTGGAAAAGGTAGGCATCACCGAAAATGAGGTGTCCACCGGCGGTCTGCGCATCACCACCACCATCGATATGAATGTGCAGAACAACACCATCCAGGCAGTCGATGACCAGATGGCTCCGCTGCAGGACGATGCTCGTGCGGCTTCCGTCACCATCGACCCGAAGACCGGTGCGGTCCGTGGGTACTTCGGTGGCCACGATTCCAATGGCTGGGACTACGCCAACTCCCCGCTACAGACCGGTTCTACCTTCAAGATCATGACCCTTGCTGCCGCGTTGCAGCAGGGTATTAGCCTAGATACCAATTACTCTTCTGCCCCGTACCAGCTGCCGGGCTCTGACGTTGTTAATAACGTGGGCGGTGGCTGCGGCGTGTGCAACCTGCGCGAGGCTACCAAGCAGTCACTGAATACCTCCTTCCTCCGCCTGCAGGCGGACCTCAAGCACGGCACGCAGGACACCGCCGATATGGCGCACGCCCTTGGCGTGGCTAAGTCCCTGCCGGGCATTGAAAAGACGCTGACGGAAAAGGGCAAGCAGCCATTCGAGGGCATCGCCCTGGGCCAGTACCAGTCCCGCCCGCTCGATATGGCTACCGCGATGTCCACTCTGGCTAACCAGGGCGTGTGGCATAACCCGCACTTTGTACAGCGCGTAGAAAACGCCGCCGGCGACGTGCTGTACGAGCACCCTGAAGATGAAGGCGAGCGCCGCGTATCGTCCAATGTGGCCAATAACGTCATTGAAGCTATGGAGCCAGTGGCTGCCTGGTCCAATGGTGCCCTTGCCGGTGGCCGCGTTTCTGCCGCTAAGACTGGTACCACCCAGATGGGCGATACCGGCAATAACAAGGATGCCTGGATGGTTGGTGCCACCCCGCAGTTGGCTACCGCCGTGTGGGTAGGTACCGCGGATAATACCTCCGCCATCTTCGATCAATACGGCGGCATCATGTACGGCGCCGGCGCGCCGACCAAGATTTGGAAGGCCGTACTGGATAACTCCCTGGCCAACTCCGAGTTCCAGAACTTCCCGGCCGCCTACCCAATAGGCTTCGGCAATACGGGCGCCGGAACGGCCGCCCCGGCCTACGACCCAAGCTGGGATAGCGGTACTGGAGATACGCAGTACTATGAGACCCCGGCTGAGGAAGCGGCTCCGGAGGAGGAGACCAAGCCGGCTCAGCCAGAGAAGAAGCCAGAGAGCCCGAAGCCAGCCCCGAACCCGCAGCGCGGTAATAACGGCAATAATGGCAACAGCGGCAACAGCGGAAACGGCAATAAGGCACCGGCCCAGCCCGAGACCCCGTCGTTGGATGACCTCATCGGCCCCGATGGTGACCTAGCAGACCTTCTAGGGTAGGCGGCAGTGATAGTGAATCCGCACCAGCGCATTCCCGCCTCTTCAGAACCTATGGCCCGCGGGGTAATTGAATTCCTCGGCGGGCCAATGGGCCGTTTTGCCGGTGTTCGGCGTACTCAATGGTGGACCCCGCTGCGCGCCATCATCGCCGTCGGGTGGGTATTTCTGGCTTGCGGATTCCTTTCCAAAGCCAATTGTGCCGGCGGTACCCGCGGTGATGACGGGAGCATTAGCCTAAATTGGGCGGGCAACCGCCAATACACCTCTTTTTGTTATAACGACATCATCCCGCTCTACGGAGGCCGTGGTTTAGATGAAGGTGGCTTTCCCTATGCCTTTTCATGGCAGGAGGGTGACCTGACTCGTTATATGGAATACCCGGTCCTCGCAGGCTTATTCCAAGGATTGATGGGGTGGATTGCCCGCAATACCTATTCGCTCGTGGAGTCGGCCGGCATTCCTGAGGCTGGATGGTATTTCGGCCTGACCGCCTTGGTCATGTCCTGCATCTGGGTAGGCGTGCTTTATATGGTCTACCTGTTGGTGGGCAACCGCACGTGGGACACCATCCTGGTAGCGGCCAGCCCCCTTATTATTATCCACGCCTTTAGCAACTGGGATATCCCCTCCATCGCCTTCGCCGTGGGCGCGCTTCTGGCCGCCGCGCGCAAGCGGCCGGTGCTAGCGGGTGTCCTTATCGGCCTTGGCACCTCCTTCAAGCTGTGGCCGCTCTACCTCTTGGGGGCATTCCTCGTCTTGGCGGTGCGCAATCGCCGCTGGCCGCAATTTTTCCAAACCTTACTTGGCGCGGCCGTTGCTTGGATTGCGGTCAACGTGCCGGTGGCAATGAAATACCCGGATGCGTGGCGCGAATTTTTCCGTCTCAACCAAGAGCGCGGTGCGGAGTGGACCACCATCTATTCGGTGCTCAGCCGCAATACTGGCATAAGTTTTAGCACAGATTTTCTCAATACCTTCAGTTTGGTGGCGTTTTTGGCTCTTTGCGCAGCGATTGCGGTGCTAGGTCTGCGCAGCGCGCGGACGCCGCGCATGGCAGAGCTGGTCTACCTCATCGTGGCTGCCTTTTTATTGGTCAATAAGGTGTGGTCGCCGCAGTATTCGCTGTGGCTAGTAGTCCCCGCAGCACTTGCCCTACCGCGCTGGCGTTTGGTCTTTAGCTGGGCGCTTGTCGACGCCCTTGTATGGCCCCTACTCATGTGGCACATGTTGGGCACGGATAATAAGGGCATTCCGCATGAGCTGCTTGACCTCGCTATTATCGCCCGCGACGTCCTCATTATCACCATGGCCGTCCTCATCATTCGCCAGATGTGCGGTAAGACCACGGACAAGGTGCGCGATGCGCACGGCGGCCGTGACCCACTGGCAGGAGCATTCGCATGATCGTTACATATATCGGGATGGCCTCCATCTTCTTGGGCTTTCTCTGCGTAATGGGAGCTTTTTGGCTCTTTCATAACCGCGAGGATCGGCGCGGTCCCATTACCTTGGGGATTCTGGCCATCCTTTTCCTGACTATCATTCCGGCTACGGCGGCTGTGTTTTTCGCCGCAACCACCACTGGTTAGATTTCTCTTCGCCGGTCACTTGCGGTACTGTAGTGGGGTTGCTTGACGCAACGTACCCTCCTGCTGCATCCGCAAAGGTGATGCAGCCGAAAACTACTAGACCATAGGAGGTGATGAGGTCCGTGCGTCACTACGAAGTCATGATCATTCTGGATCCTAATCAGGATGAGCGCACCGTAACCCCGTCCCTGGATAAGTTCCTCGAAATCGTCCGCCAGGATGGCGGCAAGGTTGAGAACCTTGATGTATGGGGCAAGCGTCGTCTTGCATACCCCATCAACAAGAAGGAAGAGGGCATTTATGCCGTCGTCAACCTGGAGTGCGAGCACACTTCGGTTGCCGAGCTCGACCGCCGTCTGAACCTGAACGACACCATCCTGCGTACCAAGGTTCTGCGCACCGACAGCAAGTAGCGGATACTGGGATCAAGCACAATCCACGTAACCGATAAGGAGTAAAGACATGGCACAGGGAGATACCAATATTACGGTGGTGGGCAACATCGTTGCTGACCCCGAGCTGCGCTTCACCCCAGCGGGTGCGGCAGTAGCTAACTTCCGCGTCGCCTCCACCCCTCGTCGCTATAACTCGCAGACGAATCAGTGGGAAGACGGCGAAGCTATGTTCCTGACCTGCAACGTATGGCGTCAGGCGGCGGAAAACGTCGCTGAGACCATGTCCAAGGGCATGCGCGTCATCGTGACCGGCCGCTTGAAGCAGCGTTCCTTCCAGACCCGTGAGGGCGATAACCGCACCGTATTCGAGATTGACGTCGACGAAGTTGGCCCATCTCTGCGTTACGCCACCGCTCAGGTAAACCGCAACCCTCGTGAGGGCGGCAATAACTTTGGAGGCGGCCAGCAGCGCTCGAATAACAATAATCAGGGTGGTTTTGGAGGCGGCCAGCAACAACAGCAGCCGCAGCAGAACCAGGCTCCTTCTGAAGATCCGTGGAACTCCGCACCACCTGCCGGTGGATTCGGAGGCGCTGATTCTGAACCTCCGTTCTAAGTCTGTCACCCGCAACTATTCAACTAACTCAATTGAAAGGCAGGGATCATGAAGCTGATCCTCACCGCTGCCGTTGAGAACCTCGGCGCCGCTGGCGAAATTGTTGAGGTTAAGGACGGCTACGGACGTAACTACCTGCTTCCTCGTGGCCTGGCCATCGTGGCTACCCGCGGTGCAGAGAAGCAGATTGAGGGCATCAAGCGCGCCCAGGAAGCTCGCGAGATTCGCGACCTGGATCACGCACGTGAGGTCCGCAACCAGCTCGAGCAGCTAACGGATGTCAAGGTAGAGGTCAAGACCTCCGAATCCGGTAAGCTCTTCGGTTCCGTTCAAGCAGAAGACATTGTCAACGCCGTCTCCAAGGCCGGTGGCCCCAAGCTGGATAAGCGCATCGTTGTGCTTCCTAAGGGTCTGGTCAAGAAGACCGGCAACTACCAGGTCGAGCTGAAGCTGCACGCTGATGTTATCGGCAAGGTGAACTTCTCGGTCGTTGCTGCCTAACTAGGCGCACGACGGTCCATAAAGACCCAAAGACAACAGCAACGCTTTAGGCCTCAAGTTCCTGCTATGTGAGGTGGCAGGTTCTTGAGGCCTCTAGCGCGTTTTCACCCCCTTGTGGATAACTGTGGAATTCTGTGGATAACTCCGGCGCGCATTAACTTCGTGTTTACGTGCAGGTCGCATAATTAACTCGCAGGTCAGCGGCCTTATCCACGATTGATGTGCCTATTTTCACACCCTCTAAAACGTGCCCTGAGCAGGCATTTTAATTTATGCAGGTCACGAAGTTTTTGAGTTATCCACAAGTGTGTGCAGGGAAAATGTGGGAGATGATTATAGCGACCAGCAGTTTCCACAACCGCCTGTGGATAACTCTGGAAGTTATACCCAGGGGGTGGCGTCTGGGAGCTAGACTAAACTGAAATTCCGTCAGGCTCGCACGCTCGAATAGCTACAAGGGGGAAGAGATGACCAACGCCAGTTTTGACGATGAACACCTGCCACCGGAGCCGCCGCCGGAGGAGGAACCGGCCCCACGCCGTCGCTTTCAGCAGGAAGAGCCAAAGCGCTATGGAGAATTCCGCCAGCCACCAGCAGACCGAGAAGCGGAGCAAGGTGTTCTTGGCGCAATGCTGCTTAGCCCCCATACGGTAATGGAAGTCATCGAAGAGCTGGAGCCAGAAGATTTCTACTATCCGGCTCATACGCTGATTTACCGTGCCATGCTGGATCTTTATTCCGAGGGCAAGGACGTCGATGCCGTCATTTTGGCCTCCCAGCTGGACCGCTTCAATAACCTTGAGCGCGTTGGCGGTGCGCCGTACCTGCACACGCTCTTGGCCACGGTGCCCACAGCAGCGAACGCTCGCTACTACGCCGAAATCGTGGCGGAGAAGGCCGTGTTGCGCAAGCTGGTTGATGCCGGTACCCGCGTAGTACAGCTTGGATTTTCTGGCACTGAGGACGCAGAGATCGAGTCCGTCCTGGACCGCGCCCAGCAGGAAGTCTTTGCCGTCGCCCAGCGCAAAACTGCAGAGGACTACCGAGTCTTGGGTGACCTTATTGACCCCACCATTGATGAGCTGGCCGCTTTGCAACAGGCCGGCGGCGTGGAGCTGGGCGTGCCAACTGGGTTCATTGATCTAGATAAGCTGACTAACGGTTTGCATGCAGGGCAGATGGTCATCGTCGCCGCTCGCCCTGGTGTGGGTAAATCGACTCTAGCCATGGATTTCATGCGTTCCTGTTCTTTGCAGCACGGTAAGTCTTCGGTGATTTTCTCTCTCGAGATGTCAGCCTCAGAGATTGTTATGCGCCTACTCTCGGCGGAATCAGAGGTGAAGTTGGCCGATATGCGCGGTGGACGTGTATCCACTGAGGATTGGGCGAAGATAGATGAGACTCTCAACCGGGTTCAAGATGCCCCGCTGTTTATTGATGATTCGCCGAACCTTACCATGATGGAGATCCGCTCCAAAGCCCGCCGCCTAAAGCAGCAGCACGGGCTGGATCTTATTGTTTTGGACTATCTACAGCTGATGTCTTCCGGCAAGAAGGTCGAATCCCGTCAGCAAGAGGTCTCTGAGTTCTCCCGTCAGCTCAAGCTTCTGGCCAAGGAGCTTGAGGTCCCTCTCATTGCGATTTCGCAGTTGAACCGTGGTCCCGAGGCGCGTACAGACAAAAAGCCGCAGCTTGCTGACCTGCGTGAGTCCGGCTCTTTGGAGCAGGACGCCGATATGGTCATGCTGCTGTATCGCCCAGACTCCCAGGATCGCGATAATGAGCGCGCCGGTGAGGCGGATATTATCTTAGCCAAGCATCGTGGTGGCCCCATTGACACTGTCCAAGTGGCGCACCAGCTGCACTACTCCAAGTTCGTCAATATGGCCCACGGATAAATTACAGGTCCACTACCGCGTTGGGATCGCCCAAACGTGGGCCGAGGATGACCAATACCAAGAAAACCACCGCCGCGGCAAGGGCTAACCAGCGCCACACAGGGAAAAGACGTTCGCCGCACAGGCGTGCCAATACAGCCCCGATGAGTGCGCCCACGGTGTTAAATATGAGGTCATCAATATCCGTTCGCCCAAGCGCAAACGCATATTGGCAAACCTCCAGCACTAGGCTCAGGCCAAATCCCCACGCCGCAGTGGTTTTAATGGAACGGCACAGACTAAACACCAGCATTCCAAACGGGATAAAGAAGGCTGTGTTTCCCGCGTACTCAAATAGCGGACCAAACCAGCTGCCGCCGGAGAATTCATCCAGCGGCACCCAGCGCAGTTCTCGCGCACGCTGATTTTCCGGCTTCCACAAATAGCCGATTTGGTAGAAAGGCTTGAGCGTGGTCAATGCGACCATAACGGCCGTCCACGCGGCGAGGGAGAGCCTACTGAGCAAGCGCTATTCCTTTCTGCTCGGGCAGACTGAAGGCGGCGGCAGCCGCAATGGCAAACGCGGCGGCGAATACAATAAATAACCAGGTCGTCCCACCCACAGCAAGCAGTGGCGGGACAATTAGTGGCGCCGCAATAGATGCTAGCCTACCGAAGCCTGCTGCCGCTCCCGTACCACGCCCTCGCAATGAAGTGGGATACAGCTCCGGACCGATGGCATAGAGGGCTCCCCAGGCGCCGAGGTTGAAGAAGGAGAGCAGACAACCAGCAAGGATGATCAATGCTTCCGTAGCTGCAGCTCCATATAGGCCGGCTGCTGCTGCCGAGCCGAGCAGGAATACCGCGAGGGTTACCCGCCTGCCCCAGAGCTCGATGAGCCAAGCTGCCACCGCGTAGCCAGGAAGCTGGGCAAGGGTGATAATGAGGGTAAAACTAAACGACTTCACTAGGGAGAAACCGTCGGCTACTAGCAGAGAGGGAATCCAGATGAAGGCGCCATAGTAGGAGAGGTTTACACAGAACCAAATGGTCCACAGCGCTGCGGTCCTCCTTCGTAGCTGCGGACTCCAGATAGACGCTGCGGGGGAAGGTGTGGGGTCTGGGAGGGCATCGTCCAGCGGGCGATTTTCCGCCGCGGCTTCGAAACTGGAAACGATAGCTTCGGCCTCATCATGGCGGCCCTTGGACTCAAGAAAGCGCACAGATTCTGGTAGACCGCGGCGCACATAGATTGAATACGCGGCTGGCAGCATGCCTAGGGCCAGGGCCCAGCGCCAACCGGATTCAGATGTGCTCACCACGAAAGTGCCGATGATAGCCGCAAGGATCCATCCCAATGCCCAGAATGCCTCGAGAATGACTACCATCCTTCCGCGGACCCGCCGAGGCGCGAATTCGGATATGAGTGTGGAGGCAACTGGTAGCTCGGCTCCGAGGCCCAGCCCAACGATGAATCGGAAGAAGATGAGAACCGCTAGTCCCCCAGCTAGCGCGGATGCCCCTGTTGCCAAGCCGTAGATAAGCAAGGTGAGAGAAAAGACATTGCGGCGGCCGAATTTATCTGCCAGCAACCCGCCAAAGGTTGCACCGAGCGCCATGCCAAGGAAGCCTGCCGAGGCCAACCAGGAGGTCTGGTTGGCACCTAGATCCCAGTGAACGGCAAGGGCGGCCATGATGAAGGAGATTAACCCGACATCCATAGCATCAAGCGCCCATCCAAGGCCGGAACCTAGGAGTAGGCGCTTGTGCTTAGAGGTGACGGGAAGGCGATCGAGACGTTCGGTGCGGCTGAGCATGCGATAATCCTATCGCCGAACAGAAAAACCTTTCAAGCGTAGTGAGTTGGTAACCACAAATACTGAGCTCAGTGCCATAGCCAGTCCGGCGAGCAGGGGGTTGAGCCATCCCAGTGCGGCAACAGGGATAAGCAGTACGTTATACGCAAAGGCCCAGAAAAGGTTGCCCTTGATAATTGCTAGGGTGTGGCGCGAAAGCCGAATGGCGTCAGCGGCGCAGCGTAGATCGCCATTCATCAGGGTGATATCGGAGGCTTCAATGGCGACGTCGGTACCCGCGCCCATGGCAAGCCCAAGGTCCGCCTGAGCAAGGGCGGCGGCGTCGTTAATGCCGTCGCCTACCATCGCCACGGTATGCCCGGAGCTTTGCAGTTCCTCGATGCTATCTACCTTGTCTTCTGGGAGGACCTCGGCTCTGACGTGCTCGATTCCCACCTCGGCGGCCACGGCGCGCGCGGCCCCAGCGTTATCGCCGGTCAGAAGGTAAGGGGTAAGGCCTAGCTCCTTCATTTGGGCCACAGCCGCCGCCGAGCTGGGCTTGATGGCATCGCGGACTTCAATGAATCCGGCAGGTTGGCCGTTCACGGAGACAACTACCGGCGTGGCACCGGAATCCTGTGCCTCGCGGAATGGTACTTCTAAGTCACCCAAGGGGCCTTGCGGCTTGCCGACGCCCACCCGAGCCCCCTCCACAGTTCCTTCCACGCCGCCTGAAACTACGGCGAAATCGGTGGCTGGTTTCACCGACCGTTCCCGGGCGATAGCGCGGCCGATGGGGTGTTCGGAATTGTGCTCCACGGCCGCGGCCAGCTCGAGCACGTCACCATGGACGGCGGTGACAGACATCTCTCCGGCCGTGACTGTGCCGGTTTTATCCAAGACGATGGTGTCGACTTGCCGGGTAGATTCCAGAATCTCTGGGCCCTTAATGACAAGCCCAAGTTGAGCCCCGCGGCCGGTGCCGACGAGGATAGCGGTGGGCGTCGCCAAGCCCATAGCGCATGGGCAAGCCACAATGAGGACGGAGACCGCGGCAATGAAGGCTGGTGCCACACCACCGAAGAAGAGATGAACAACCAGCGTAAGTGCGGCTACCGCAATTACCACAGGGACAAAGACCTGTGCGATACGGTCCACGAGGCGTTGCACTGGAGCTTTGGAGGTTTGGGCATCCGTTACCAATTGGGCCATCTGGGAGAGAACAGTGTCCTCGCCGACCTTGGTCGCGCGCACCTCAATGCGGCCCGAAGCGTTGATGGTCGCACCAGTGACCGCATCGCCAGTACCGACCTCAACGGGGACTGGCTCGCCGGTAATCATAGAAGTATCGACGGCAGAGTTGCCCGCGACCACGATGCCATCGGTAGCGATCTTCTCTCCGGGGCGAACTACAAAGACATCGCCTACCTGCAGCTCTGCAATGGGCACGCGGTGCTCGCCCTCCGCGTCTAGCACCGAAGCTTCCTTAGCTCCTAGAGAGAGCAGCTCCCGCAGCGCCTCCGAAGACTGGCCCTTGGCCCGTGCCTCGAACCAGCGGCCGAGCAGCAGGAACGTAATTACCATGCCTACGGACTCAAAATAGATATGATCCATGTGCGCTGCATTTGCGTCTAGGGTCATATGCATCTTCATGCCCGGCTCGCCCGCGTTGCCGAAAAACAGCGCCCACAGCGACCAGAAGTAGGCCGCAGTGGTTCCCATAGTGATAAGCGTGTCCATGGTGAAAGAGCCATGCTTAAGGTTTGTCCACGTTGCTGTGTGGAAAGGCGCGCCACCAAAAATGTAGACGATGGTAGCGATGATGGCGCAGGCCCATTGCCAATTCTGAAATTGCAGAGCCGGCCACATCGACACCACCATGAGCGGTAGCGATAGAGCGCCGGAGACAATGGTCCGGCGCAGCAAGGCGTCGCCACCGTCCTTCTTGGGCTGGGGCTCCTCCGCCTTCTTCTCGGACATATCGAAGGCACCGTAACCTGCGCCCTCAACCACCGAAATGAGCTCCTGCGGACTAACCGCCTGGGAGTCATACTCGATGGCCGCTGCCTCGGTGGCAAAGTTGACGCTGGCGCTTACCCCCTCGAGCTTGTTGAGCTTGCGCTCGACGCGGGAGGAGCAGGAAGTGCACGTCATGCCCGTGACGCCAAGGTCCAAGTGGGACATGGTGGCGCCTACTTTAGGGTGTAGCCGGCCTCTGCTACGGCGGCGGCTACCTGCTCGTCGGTGAAATCAGTTCCGGTAACCGTGACGGCGCCGGTGGTGTGGTCTGCAGTGACTTCACTAACGCCGGAAATCTCGCCGACTTCCTCCTTTACCGACATCTCGCAATGTCCGCAGGTCATGCCCTCTACGGTGTAGTTCTTAGTGTTCATGATGTTCCTTCCTGTGGTTGATTTCTGTACCGATTTTATACCCCCCAGGGGTATATGACAAGGATATTTCATGTACGTTGGGGAATAAAGCAATCCGCAAAGGAGTTAGAACAACCATGGCTACTATCGATGTCACCGAAGAAAACTTTGAAGAAACCGTTACCGGCGAGGGCATTACGCTCGTAGACGCTTGGGCCGATTGGTGTGGACCGTGCAAGCGCTTTGCACCGGTTTTTGAAAAGGCCTCCGAAGAGCACACGGATGCTACCTTTGCCAAGCTGGATACCGAGGCTAACCAGGGCCTTGCATCCGCACTGGAGATTCAGTCCATTCCAACGCTGATGATCTTCCGCGATGGCATCTTGGTATTCCGTGAGGCTGGCGCGCTGCCCCCTGCGGCATTGGAGGACCTGCTGAAGCAGGTTAAGGAACTCGATATGGCAGAGGTTCGCCGCCAGGTAGAAGAGCAGAACGCACAGGGCTAAACTTCCCCTATCTTCCTGGGCGCTTTCTGGTGAGTATCGCTAAACTCGCTAGAAAGCGTCTTTTTATGTCCAAAGGAGAAGATAATGGCTAACCCCTTCAGCAAGGGCTGGAAGTACATGATGAGTTCCTTCGATCAGAAGATTGATGAGAACGCTGATCCGAAGGTGCAGATCCAGCAGGCCGTCCAGGCCGCCAAGGAGCAGCACCAGCAGATTTCTGATCATGCAGCGGAAATCATCGGCCATAAGTCCCAGCTGGAGATGCAGATGAACCGCCTGGTTAAGTCTCAGCAGGACTACCAGTCTCAAACCCAGCGTGCGTTGGAGCTGGCGGATTCTGCGGAGGATCCGCAAAAAGCTTCCGAATATAACCAGGCTGCGGAAGTGGTTGCCTCCCAGCTGGTAGCAGTGGAGCAGGAGCTGGAAGACGTCAAGCAGCAGTACGCCGCCGCAGAGCAGGCTGCCGCGCAGGCTAAGAGCCAGCAGCAGCAGTCTGAGGCGCGCTTGAAGGAACAACTAGCGCAGGTTAGCCAGCTGGAGGCCCAGGCGGACCAGGCGGCTATGCAAGAAAAGAACGCCCAGGCTATTGATTCCATGAATCAGCTCAACCCGGACGATTCCGTACCTACTCTTGATTCTGTGCGTGCCAAGATTGAAAAGCGCTACGCCGATGCCCTTGGCGCCCAAGAATTGCAGCACGCCACCGGCGGCGATCGCATTAATGAGATCCAAGCCGCCGGCAATGACATGAAGGCGACTGCGCGCCTTGATGCCATCCGGGCGGATCTTAAAAAGAAGAAAGAGCTCGAATCCGGCGATTAATTCTGCCGACGAACATTAATCAAAACCCCACGAATCCCTGAGTGGAATCCATCGCGCAGGTTCACGCGCTGGGTTTCGGTCAGGGTATATTCGTGCAGGGTTTCGCAGGCAAACTGCAACAGCGGGCGGTCGATCTCTGGGGGGAGCCCGCCGCCTGAAAGTAGATGTGCCTGATCTCGCTGCTCGGTGCTAGCAGCGTTATCGAACCACCACGAGGCGTATTGCTGGCCCACGTCGAATGGGGATTGGAAGCCGGCCGAGCTCCATACTTCTTCCGGCAGCGGTACATACTTAGAGCGCAGCTTGCGCCGCGGTGCCATCATGGACGGCTTGGGCGCCGGCTTCTCCGCCGGAGAGTCCTCCTCGGCGGGGGAACCCTCTGCGGCATCCGCCTTGGGAGGAGCCGGCTTGGGCGTCGGGGCCGGGGTGGGCTTTTCTGTGGCGCCAAAGGCTGCCTCCACCTCTGAGGGCTCGCCGCATTCATCCGGTTCGGGCATTTCCTCGGCCTCTTTATGCCCATTTTCGCGCACCACTGGAGGAAGCGGGCCTTCTAGGACCTGCAATTCCATAGCGTCTGCGAAGTCCTCGCGAGGGTCCAAGATGGTGGTGGAATCGCAGGCATGGCGCAGTGCGGAGGACATGGAGTCCCAGCCAAACCCATAAAGATGTACGCGGATGCCATTGTCTACGGCTGCTTGTGCGCCGGGAATCATGTCGGCATCGCCGCTGACGAGGACAAAGTCGGTGAATTGTCCCTTCATAGCGGCGATGACCATGTCCGCTACGAGGCGGGTATCTACGGCTTTTTGGGTGCGGCGCTCACCCCATTCGATGAGCTGACCGGTGCGCAGCTGCACGCCTTCGCAGGTGCGCAGGGCGCGCTGGTAGCGGTGTGGGCCGGTATCGGGAATGCCGTCGTACCAGTATTGGCGCTGGATTGGGGTCCCAAGTTGGTTCTCGATCATCCCGCCCATGGTGCTGACCACCTCGGGCAGATCGATTTCTAGCTGTGCGCGGGCACCCGTTTCCCACGAGTTATAAAAGCTAGCGAGCAAGTAAGAGGTATCGACAAAGACGAGTGTGCGTTCAAGCATGGCTCCTAAGTTCCGTTCTAATTGTTCTAAATAAAATTCTTTGTGGTTTCCAGTGTGCCCCATTAGTCACAAAACGTCGATAACCTTGGGCAAAATCCCAGCGCAGTGGCAGCAAAAAAGTTTTCTCTTCGGAAGTATTGCAGGGGTGGAGTGTTGCCGATATGGTTGGTTACACAAGTAACCAACCAACGAACCGAGGGTCAATGGATAATTCCACGCAACCACTCTTCCGTCAGATTGCTTCTCTGGTGGAGGACGCCATCGTGGATGGCACCTTGGGCGAAGGGGACAGGGCTCCTTCCACTAACGAGCTTGCTGATTTTCACAACATCAACCCAGCCACTGCCCGCAAGGGCATAAGCCTGTTGGTGGATATCGGGGTGCTGGATAAGCGCCGCGGCATCGGCATGTTCGTGGCAGAAGGCGCCCTGAAAACGATCTGGGAGCGCCGCCGCGCCGATTTCGCGGCGGAATACATGGCACCGCTTGTCGACGAAGCCGTTCGCTTAGGTTACAACCGGGCCCAACTCCACGACCTATTTGATCGCGTTGCAGAAAGCCGAGGAATGTACTCATGATTAAAACACGAGAATTCACTTTTGCTGATGGCCTCACGCACGGCTTAGTTGGCCCCAATGGCATTGGCAAGACCACGCTCCTGCGCAAGATTGCCGGACAAATCCAATCTGGCGGTATTACGGTCTTCGGCGAGGAACCCTTTGACAAGCAGTCGGTTCTCAACCGGGTCATTTTGATGGGGATTGATAACCCGCTGCCGGATTCCTGGGGCATCGGAAAGCTGGGCGTTATTGGTAAGGCGCGCTGGTCGCGCTGGGATGAGGAGCGCTTCAATGAGCTGCTGGTTCGCTTCGACGTGCCGGCCAAGGCCTATTCTGCCCTGTCCCGCGGGCAAAAGTCTGCGGTGGGATTTATCTTCGCCGTTGCTTCTGGCTGCGAGGTCATGCTTCTCGACGAGCCCTATCTGGGCCTCGATACTCAGCGCCGGGAGCTTTTCTATCAGGTGCTGCGCGAGGAGCACGGCCGCACAATTGTCGTCTCTACCCATCACCTCAATGAGGTAGCAGGTCTCCTCGACACCGTTTCGCTGATGGGGGATAACCCAATTTCCGGTCCTATCGATGACTTCATCGAGGGAATTCTTGAGCTCACCGGCCCATCTGAGGCTCTCACCGCAGCGGTCACAGAGCTCGACCTCCGCGTACTTAGTAGGGAAACCACAGGCTTGGGGGACCGCGTGCTTATCGACGCCCGCTCTACCGCCGCCGACCCCATCTTCCGCACGGCCCAGGACTACGGTCTGCGCGTCACTGAGGTCTCCTTGGAGCGCGCAGTTCTGGCATTGGAGGAGAAAGCATGAAACTCCTGTGGTACCTAGGCGATTGGTGGCGCTGGTCTTTTTTCCTTTTCGCTTTGCTGGTCATGCCCGTCATGGCGCAGGAAACGTGGAAGGTGCTCCCGGTGATCTTTTCCTTGTCGCTAATACTTTCCCTGACACCAGACTTTAAGAAGTATCAGCTAGTCGGCCTAGGCTCGAAAATCTGGAATGAGCATCGCCGCATTCTCGTTGCCCTGTGTACATTAGCGTCAGCTATCGGCGCCCTTACCGTGCAGTTGTGGTGGGCATTGCCCATTTATACCCTCGCAGCGGCGTGGGCCATGTACCGCAGGGCTACTCCTAAACGGGCCGGGTACACCACGACCGGTTCCCAACCCTCAAACGGATTTGGATGGTTCCCCCGCACCTTGGCTGGGCAAGCAATTTATCGCCCCCAGGTCAAGGCGTGGGGTGCTGCGTGTCTGGCTCCTGCGATCGGTCTTGCTCTCTACAGGTATGAGGATCAAATCCCAGTCCTAGGCTTCCTAGGAAGTTTCTGTTGGGCACTGACAGCGGTAGCGCTCGCTGCGGCTTTGCAAAGCTTGCGGGTATCCCTTCGTGGATACACGGTGCTTGGTGGTAGCCGTACCGTCTGGGCCCGCCACACTGCAGTGCTCGGACTGATCCCTGTCGTCGTCGCCTTAACCTTCAGCGCAGTACTAGCGAAAGACGGTGAACTCGTTGCGGCCGTCGCGCTGCCTAGTGCCACCTGCGCCCCAGTAGTGGCCAGTCTGGAATTTCTGGGAAAGAAGAATTGGCACCTATTCGCCTTCTATGCGGTGCTCATCGCCGGGATGGCCCTTCTGTGTACTCAGGTGGCGGTTCCCGCGGTTGTCCAGCTTTTCTTGGCGGTGGCCTTCTATGCGGCCTGGGCATTGACGTTCCCCGCCTACATTCGCCGAGCGAACGCGCACCGAGGGGGAATGAGCGCTTGGATGGGCATAAATTAAACCGCTTAAAAGAAGGGTTGGCCTGGGGATTTGTGTTTGTTTAAGTCGCTGTGTAACTTAATACGAGTCAGCGCGACCGACAGCGCCCCACAGGAACAGAAAAGTTCCTGGCTGAAGCGGCGATAGGAAAACAGGCCCTGACAAAACAAAATTCTTTTTGCTCACAACGAGCTACATGCCAAAGTGTGTGTGGTTGTTGTG
>NZ_JAKMUZ010000014.1 GCF_027570195.1 Corynebacterium yonathiae | reverse complement strand
GTTTGGTTCAACAAGAGGGTGACCACGCGGGCACTCTTTCTTATTTAGCCAATGGTTAGTTCCATGCTTTTCCATATCGTGATAATTGGAAGCAATGGTGTCCCACCGAAGGTTTGTAACGCGGTTGTCTGTTTTAATCCCGTTGTTATGGCAGCAGACTAAGGTTGCATCCTCGGGCGTTCCGAGAAATGCTTTAGCAACCAACCTGTGAACAGTAAGCGCTCTTTTAGTTCCATTCCGACAAAGCCTCACACTGAGATAACCTCTACGGTTTAAAGAAGTGACTAGGACTTTTCCGTAACGTTTTTGCCTAACGCCATGTTTGTCTTCGACAAGTCTTGTTAACGACCTAACTCCTCCCTTGTTGGACACCTCATAGTGCCCCTCATATCCTGGGATTGGTCTCCATTCTTCTTTCATTTTGTTCTCTTTCTTCCCTCCCTGTTTGGGAGAGCGTGCCGGTGTGTGGACTTGAACCACACGAGTGCCCTTACCGGCCTGTTATTTACGTCCTTGGTAGTTCCCTCCCGCTTACGACGGGGTTCCTGCCTGTCGGCTTGGCCTAATGCTTCACGGACACGTCAACGTGGTTCTTAAGCCCGGTATCTTCTATCAGGACAATCCACTTTTCAGTTCTCTATACAGCGTTTTGCGCCCATGCCTAACCCCTTGGGGGTTAAGTCACTTTGACGAAAATTCGGGACATGACTGCCCCTAGTGCCCGTGGGGAGGCTTGCACTCCCCTGCCTGCTAGTCGGGCTAAAATAAACTCATGGCAATAACCGCACTCATAAGCGCAATAACCGGACTTGCCGCACTACTACTAGGAATCAAACAATTCCAACACGCCCGCCAATACGACGGTGCACACCAAATAGCAATGGGCTTCAGCAACTACGGAACCCCCACCGTCATCTCAGGAATGAAAGAGCCCATTGACGAAATCGAAATACGACTCCACTACCGGGGCTTCCAACCCCTCTACGGAGTCAAGATGTCCCTCCTCTGGGACAATGGTGAACACTGGGACCTCTACCCCGAGACTCAGCTTCAGCCTGGAGAAAAATTCGGCCCGAAGGTTCTAAAAATACCGTGTAGCGACCTGGATAAAGTACACCTACATGTCGCATGGCAGACTCCACATCCTGCCATTCTGAAAAACAAGATTCGGTATCAAGCACTCCGGATGAACCTGGCTCAAGAGGCTCAACAATGGCGATGGCGTCCATTCGAACACCTCCATCGGCGCCGGCACTCGCCACTCGGAAAGTGGAAGGCAATTCATAATTCCCCAACCGACCAACAGAACTTCCCCGGCTGGCCCCACGGCCCCGCAGCCAAGACCATAGACTGGTAAACATCAACAACACTCCTCTAAACGCATTCGACCAATACCGCCCACACACGTGGCTTTTACATATGCGCTAGGCGTAGTACTCATCCCACACCTGCTGCATCAGCTCCCGGTCGGCCTCGGTGTAGCCGTTAACCTGGCGCACCTGGCCGTTCGATAAGGTCAAGTCGTATTTCTGCGGTTCGCGTCCCTTTTCCAGCGTGTACAGTGCCTTCATGCGCTTACCGAACATTGGCGCCACGGACTTCATCTTCTTGTTGGACAGGTTCTTCGACTTCAAAAAATCCGCCGTGTACAAGGGGCGGGTTTCCGGGTCCAACTCCGGCACCTCACCTAGACCACGAGCCAAAACAATCCGCGCCTTCGCCTCCAAATGGTCAGGGTGGATAAGACCCTTCGCCGCCTGACACAACTCCATCCGCATCTGCGACTCACGCATCAAAGCATTCAACTGGTGCTCCTCGGCGCGGGGGTTGATGGCACCACCCTTGTGGAAGTAGGCATCGAGGGCATTAGCGGCTTCGAGTTGGTAGGCCTCAAGCGTTGGGCGGGCCGCTTCGGAGACACGGTTAGTGTCGATAGTGGCAAGCCACATCGTCAACGTCCGACGGTCAACCATGAACATTTCACGACTCTTTCCGTCCGCGCCAACCGAGGTGATAATCACCCCAGTTGCCCAGTTCTTTCCGTGGAGCTTTGCGCGCTGGCTCTTACTATCGATTCCAAGGGCGTCGCAGATTGGTCGAACTGCTGCCCATTCGGTGCCGTCGTGCTGCACCGCCATGATGGGGTTGGAAGTTCCGGGAATCGGGATAGTCACGAGCTGGTTATCCATTGTGATAATCTCCTAATTGAGTTGATTGTTCTTGGCTCGGTGTTCCAGCACCGGGCCTTTTCTTACGCAGCTAGTTCTTCTACTTGGTCGAACCAGGCGCCGATGTAGTTTTTGTCGCCTTGTAGGGCGGATACTCGTAGGGCGAGTTCTGCGGTTACCTTTGCTCCGGCGCGCAGCTTTGGAATGTCCTCTGTGCGTACTCCGATGAGCAGGGCTAGCTGTTCTTCGGTATGCAGGTTCCTAGAGCGCATGATTGCGTCTAAAGCTCCGGGGCGGAAGGTGAACCGGGGCGGTGCCATGACAGCCATGTAGTTACCTCCATGTAATTCTTGTGCTTGTGGCCGGTGCCGTTCTGCGCCGGTGTCCCCAGTATGGGCCAATAGTCCCTTCCGTGCAACTACCCCAGGGGTGGAACACCCCCGTGCATTACCCCTGCCATGGCGTTCTACCTGCATAAATTGCGGCATATAGCCACTGTCCCTATAGTGGGACTTATGAACGTAGAAGCCTGGTTTAAAGACCTCACCGATAGCTCGTCTCTTCGTGAAGCAGCCGAGAAGAGCGGAGTTTCAAAAAGCACTCTCTCGCGCAATCTCGACGCGAACACTATGACCCCCGAAACTGTCATTGCCTTATGTCGCGCTTATGACCGCTCCCCCGTCTCTGGCCTTATCGAAACCGAGTACATCAACGACTACGAACTACATGGCCCAGACGTGGAAATAGCTCTCCGTGAAGCCACTAACGAGCAGCTACTAGATGAAATCATGCGCCGTTCCGACCCGCAGGCGCGTTACCTTTTCGGCAACGAGGGCGACGAGGAAACCATCGGCTTAGCCCCGCATCTCACCCCCGTGTCGGACTCGTCTGCTTCACTACCAGATGACGATGACGGCATCGTCCGTGAGTTTGACTACTCCCCCGACGAGTACGCAGCCGACTCATCACCCAACGAGCAAGAAGAACGAGAGAAACGAGGTGAAGATTTGATTGATTAACACTGATGCCCTCATTGATGTGGCGCAGCGGCGCGGGTATCGGGTGAGGTGGCACCGTGGCGGGCCGAAAGCAGCATGGATACCCAGATGCAACATCATCACCCTCCGCCTAGGCATGGACGATGCCACCACACTGTGTTCCTTGGCCCACGAGCTAGGCCACGCACACTACGGTGACCCTCCCGGCCACCACGGCGCCCACGAAATACGCGCCGACAGGTTCGCCGCCCGACTCCTCATCAACTCCACCGACTACGCCACCACAGAGGCAATCTACGGACCACACCCCAACGTCCTAGCCCACGAACTAGGCGTCACAGTCAAAGTCCTAAAAACCTGGCAAACCCTACACGAAAGACAAGTAGCCTAATGACCCTCCTAAAAATTCTTGGCGAAGATTACACCCAAGAAGTCGACCGCGAAGGCTTATTCTTTTCCAACCTTCGTGAACTGGCCGAAGACAATTCAGCGGCCCCAGGGGAAGAGATTGAACTCGACCTTGAGCTACTGCCAGTTACTGATTACTACGGCATGGACAAAGCGATCATCGTCCGCGAATCAATCAATACTTTGGGCTGGCTGCCAGAGGAGGACATGGACTATTGGTGGCAGCTTGCCTGTGCTGTCCACGACGCCGGCGGCACCATCGAAGTACCCGGACGCGTATGGACTAGCCGCGATTGGGAGAAAGACTTCTACGCCTCGGTGCGCTTGGATATGCCCACCATGGCGGAAGCAGAGACCGAACTCGAAAATGATGGTGTAGAGCTCACTTCCGCAAATCGAAAAGCGTGGACGAGTTTCAGCAACTACATTGAGGAATACTGGGACCCACGCTGGGTGGAAGCCCACGGAATGACCGAGCAGGAAGTAGAGCAGCGGGCAGAAGCTACCCGCCGTGAAGTTGAGGAATACCGCGCCCAGAGAAAGCTCGAGCAAGGACACACGAGTCCATACGGCGGTTGGCAGGAGTCGCATGCCCAGCCCTCCCCTTACCCCCAGGATTTGCAGCAAGACCGCTACCACGCCGATGGCGGTTATGCGCCGCAATACCTCCCAGCGGCTCATATCAGCCTGCCGTTGCTGTGGTTCCTGTGGCTTTTCCTAGGCCTTTTCGGCGGACATCGTTTCTACCTCGGCAACATCGGAATCGGCATAATCCAATTGTTCACCGCAGGAGGTTTCGGAATCTGGTGGCTGATAGACGCATTCATCATGCACAACCGAGTCCGCGCCCTTGAGTCCGGTGCAGAACCACGCATCAAGTTTTAAAGCCTTAAAAATTCCCTCTACGAAAGGACAGCAGCATGAAAAAGCTACTCCCCCTCCTCGTACTCTCCACACTCATCTTCACAGGATGCAGCAACGCTGATACGCAACAAGAAGAAAGCAAAACTGTAAACGTCGCCGGCCAAGACTGGGAATGCCAGCCGGTGCCAGATGAAACGATGCAGCGAATCATAGGTGGCGACAAGTGGGACGACGGTGCTCACGCCACCGTGGACAAGGCTGTCATGGTCCAGGGCGAGGACAATAACTTCATTGCTGCGAACATCACCTGGGAAGGTGAAGATGAACCGTTTGCCGCAGACTTCACCACTCCTAAAGACGGCAGTGGCCCCATCACTTCCGCCAACCCTGGAACCGCCGAGCTATTCAACTGGCCCGAGACCCCAGGCGGACCGTACGACGGCACCAACGCCGCAAAAGAATGCCTAGGATAGACCCCAGACTAACTCAAAGCCCTCACCAACACAGCCACTCCTCCACGATAGGTAAACAGCATGAAAAACGAGGAATTCACGCAGGACACGACCGCCGCCAACAAATCTGGTAGCCCCAAAGAGCAACAAGTACTCACGTTACGATTCACTGGAGAAAACGGCGACGGTACCTCTTTCCACGAACTTCGCGCCAAACACATATCAGAAGTACTTGAGGGAATCTCAGAACTAACTCAAGACTTCGATAAAGCCGGGGCCTTCCACAACTCCGGGCCAAACACCAGAGATCTCTTTGTAAGGCCCGCACAACAAGGCTCATTCATTATCGAGTTGGTACAAGTAATCGTCGATAGCGAAGCGGCTCAAACGATCGCCGAAAACCCCGTTGAAACAGGTGCAGCACTAGGGGTTCCCTCAGTTAGCCAAATTCTATGGGCAGCAATTCGAATATTTAAAGACCAGCTCAAAGACTTTGAATACCTTGAAAACGGGAACGTGAAAATACTTTGGAAGGACGATACTGCTTCCGAGGTAACCCCCGCTGTCTGGGAAGAACTCAACAAAAGGAAGCGTCGCAGAAGAAAACAGCTCCGGGAAATAATGCGCCCGATGGAAGACGCACGGGTAAATAAACTAGAGGTCGGCAGCACAGCAGACGAACCTAAACAGGAGCCTATTTCCTTAACTAAGGACGACTTTAAAGCTGTTGCACCAGATGACAGCGAAGAGGAAGAGTTCGATATATTCGAAACTTCTGGTCAACTATCAGCTATCGATTTTGATGACCCAGACAGGTGGAAAATTAAGACTCCCTTTGCTACGAGAGTGGCAACCGTTGAAGATGAAGACTTCCTCAACAAAGTTGGAAACGGTCTATATCTAAATTCGACGGACTCATTTGAATTAAAAATCCGTGAAGATCGTGTCACAAAGAATGGCAGGACCACTAAGAGATGGACTATCCTCAAGATACAAAAGAAAGGTGGGGCTAATGAAGATGAATCAGATTCAGCCATCTGACGAGCTACCACGCTATTCGGAGCCCAAAAAAGTCATCGATCTCAGCAGCGTACTGCTTCTAGCAATTGGGGTCATTTCTGGGTTGTTTGCATTTCATTTAACTCAAACAACTGATTTAAATGCATTAGTGATTGTTCCATCTGTGGTTGCGGCTACTACCGGAGCATTGAATTTGACCACCATTAAGGGCGCCCGGTAACTCTTCACGGGGCAGTGGTGGAAATTTCACCGCCAAGTTCTATCTCGAAACCTGAAAAGTAACCGCCGAAAGTCCACAAAACAGTCTCGGCGGAAGCCGCAAAAGAATGCCTCGCGCAATAACCCGAGGATGGTCCCCTAACGAACGGAGGCCACATAATCAGAAGAAAGGCCACCAGGCACATAACTACAAGGATGAAAAAGAGCTTGGTGGCCTTCTCCCGGAGAACCCATCACATACAACACAGGCGAAATGCGATGGGTGACCAGGGAGAGATCGCCCCTGGACATCAGTCAGAACAATGTAACTGACCGACAAGACTTACCTTAATATTAAGAAACTCATAAATCTATTATTCAAACTGTGGCATTCACCTCACACCATAAAAGAAAGGCCACCAGACCAGCAGCGCCTCCTGCAAACGCTGCCCAAAAGCCTAGTGACCTTCCAAAGCCGGCAGTCTATATCACTCATATCATCATTCATTTTCCCAAAGAAGGGACTACAAAAGGAAACTGCCGGCACCCGGATTCAACGAGCAAAACCGAGTGAACCTGAGTTTAGTACAAGCTTTTGCTTAATGTCTACAAAGAAGAAGAGGCGTCACCTTTTACTGCAAATGCGACGCAGTTGTTGGTGACGCCTTTATCAGCTTCGAAGCCTGAAGCCTGATTTTGGTTTATCGTCCGAAGTTCTGGACTGCGAAGAGTTTTCCGTCTTTATCCTTAGCAACTCCTATGCCAACAGATTTTGCGTCGGGGTCAAGAAGGATTTTCCGGTGCCCTGGAGAATCGGCCCACAATTTAACTAGCTGAGCGTTGGAATAGTCGTCCCATGCTTGGAGTACGTTTTCTCCGCCTGCCGGAATGCTAGAGGGATAGTATTCCCAGTGATTGGGGCGGTGTTGTAGTTCGCCCTCTTGGGCTAGGTGGTTTGCCCAGTCTTGGGAGAGGTGGTTAAGGGCTGGGCTTTTGCGTACCGGTTTGCGGCCGTTGACTATGCGCACACCGTTGGTGTGGATGTAGATGGATTCTGCCCGTACAGCGTTTGGTTCTATGCTGGCGACTTTGCTGGAGGCCTGGGAGGAAAGGCCGTTAGCGGACACGGTGTCGCTGCTGAGGTCAGAAGATGCAGTTTGGGCTTGTGCTGGTGCTGCGATGCCCCCTGCGATGAGGGCTAATGTAACCGCGATGGGTGTGGCGAATTTTGCTGGTTTAGGGATGAGCATTGTGTGCCTTTCTGAGAGAGCGAATGTTGGAGATGGTTTTCATTCTCCCTCACTGCCCAGGATAGGCACTTTCCTATCATTGTCCACCGGTGAGAAGCTTTCTCATAATACTTATCATATAAATATTGTTTGATCTGTGAATTTTTAGCTTTTTCTTAGTTAAGAAGCGATGTGCGCCACAATAGGATATTTTTACCCGCCGCATTCACCCCCAAAATTTCCCCCACCCCAAAAAGTAAAAGTTTCCACGCCACATACATCTAGGGGCCCAATTCAGACACCGAAAAGGCCGCTAGGGGTATAAACCAGGAGTATGAAAGGGGCCTATACCGCCTAGCGACCGTCACACGAAACACCTTTCCACATAAATGAAATCACCATGGAAAAGGCTAAGAGGGAGGAGTCGCACCCTCTGCCAGCCAGAACTAATAAGCCGTGACTGACACCAATACTTTAACCAGCAAAACCAAAAAGCCGCAAACACTACACAGACAAAGGGACACACCAAGACATTCCCAAAAGTAACGATTCGACGTCTCCACCCCCTTGTTACCCCTCCCCCGCAAAGCAAACATCATCGCTAGAAACATAAGAGCTCAGTAAGAGTTGCGCCTAGAAAACCTACACTAGAGGCCCGAGCTTTCTCTTCGTCGAGCAAGAACGCTAACACCATCCACCCCAGTCAATGGCACCCCGCTAACACCATGGACAATCAAAGCCATCACAAACCCTGTGCATTCCAACACAAAAACCTGACTTTTTCTTTAATGCAGACTAATATGCCGTTTTGCCCGTAAAGAAATCCCTCAAGAATTCACCCAAGGAGACATCATGCTACGTAAGGCAACCATCGGCCTGACCACCCTGGCCATTGCCACTACCACCGCCATCGCACCAGCAATGGCAGACAACACCATCACCTCCGAAACCGTCCCAGCAGACGCCATCGCCACCACCGAGACCGCCCCAGAGCAGGAGGCCAATTCCTCCAAACTCAGCAAGGACGACATCCACAACAAGCTCGAGGAACTCTCCAGCAAGCACCAAGAAAACAAGCAAGACCGCGAAGCAAAGCACGAAGCGCACAAGAAAGAATTCGACGCCAAGCTCGACGCACTTTCCAGCAAGACTGAAGACTTCAACGCGAAGGTCGACAAGTTCATCAAGAACATCGACTTTGACAAGATTCAGGACGCACTAAAGGTTGTCGAAAAAATCATCATCATCGCGGGCAAGCTCGCTTAACTAAAACAAACTCCACCAGTGCTCTGAGCGTTACTACAACGCCCAGAGCATTTTTCTATCCCCACCCCAACACAATGTCTTCTATCAAATCCTACAAAACCAACAAGGGAAAAGCCTGGCGCGTCCAATACCGCTCCCCCGATGGCAAATCACGCACAAAGCGTGGATTCCGCACAAAGAACGAAGCCCAAGCATGGTCGGATAAAAATGCAGTGTCGATTCGTGAACAAGACTGGATAAACCCTAATTCAGGCCGTGTAACAGTCACTGAGCTTGGAAACACATGGTTGAGTACATTGTCGCATGTTAAGCCGTCAACGCGGGAACTGTATCAACAAGTGTGGCGCGGATGTGTAAAGCCAGAGTGGGGACTAGCGGCGGTGGCGTCGATTAAGCCCTCCGAGGTTCAGCGGTGGGTATCGGGGTTGGAGTATTCACCGTCGTGGGTGCGGCACGCGCATAATGTTTTGGCACAGGTACTGGATGTTGCGGTAGCGGATAGGCGTATTCGTGAAAATCCGGCGCGTGGCGTGAAACTGCCACGAAAGGTGCCGACGGTGAAGGTCTATTGGACGTTAGAGCAGTTGCGGTTGTTCGCTGCGGAGTGTGGTGACCGTGAAGATCTTATTTTGCTTTTGGGGACGTCGGGTTTGCGGTGGGGTGAGGCTATCGCGCTTCGCCCTTGCGATTTGAGCCCCGAGCGGAATCGGATCCATGTGGTGCGCAACGCTGCAAAGGTGGGCAACGGCATTCGGGTGGGCACGCCTAAGACACACGAGCGACGAACGGTGGCGGTGGCGTCGCATGTGATGAGAATGTTGGCTGATAGATGTGTTGGTTTGGATTCGGAAGAGTTGTTGTGGACAGCCCAGCGTGGTGGGTGGTTACGCACACCGGGGCATAATACGTGGTTTGACGGGGCATTGAAGCGAGCGATGGTGAAGGACCCGTCGTTGGCGCGTGTGACTCCGCATGGGCTTAGGCATGTGGCTGCAGGGTTGCTGGTGAATGCGGGGGCGAACGTGTTGGCAGTGTCTCGCCAGTTGGGACATGCTGATGCGTCGGTGACTTTGCGGGTGTATGCGGAGTTGTTTGATGATGGGTTGGATTCTGTGGCTGCGAAGTTGGATGAAGGGTTTTCGGATGTCGTCAATATGTCGTCAATTGGGGCTAAAAGTCCTGTTTAGCTGGGGTGTTAACTAGGTTCGAGTCCTGGTGGGGAAGCTTTTTTAGTTTTTCTTCCTGCCCCGACGAAAGCCTTTGAGCTCGGCTTTCTTCGCAATGGCAGCCACTTGGGCCGCGGTGTAATTAACGGGGGCTACACCAGCGCGGGGCAACACCCAGCCGCGCCAATAGGACAAAATGGCCATGCCGCTTCCGACAATCGGGGAAATAATCATGCCGAGGGCAAACTGTCCGTTGTGGGCAAAGGTCACCATAACGACGCCGGTCAGGATGGACGGCACGGCATAAAGGGGGCTGCCGCCGAAGATAGAGGGGATTTCCCCAGAAGCAACATCGCGAACCATTCCGCCTCCCACCGCGGTAAGCACGCCAAGGAACACGCAGGGAATAAGTGGCATGCCGTGTGTGAGTGCCTTGACGCAACCGGTAGTGGACCACACGCCGAGGATGACGGCATCGCCATGTTCGCGGAAAAGCTCCCATGCCTTGCCCTTGAGATCGATTAAAAACGCAATGAGTGCACCACCACAGGCAAGCCCTAGGTACCACGGGTCCGAGATCGCTGCGGCTGCTCCATCGCCGATGAGCATGTCACGAATCATGCCGCCTGCCAACCCAGAAAAGAGCGCAAGGAACACAAAGCCCACGATGTCGAATTCGCGGCGGCGCGCAATGGTGCCGCCAATGATGCCGTTCAAAATCACCCCTAAGAGATCGAAGGCTTGGTACAGCGAATTGATGAGGGGATCAACATCATGCATGATTCTTAGGCCTCCTGCCGCGCGGGTAGAATTTCGGCGTGACTGCGGCCGTGTTTTACTCTCCGGCGTGTCAACATGGCTTTAATTTAACCAACTCATTTCTCTGAAAGATCGAATTTCTCATGTCTCAATCCAATGCCCGGTATTTCATCTGGTCCAATGGCCTGCAAAATTTGGGCGATCAGATTGTGGCGGCCAAGACGGTGCTGCCAGCCCTCTTTGCTGCGGCCGGAGTGCCTGCATTCTTTACCGGTTTGCTCACCCCTATTCGGGAGTCCGGTTCGATGCTGCCGCAGGCGGCGCTGACCCCGTGGGTGACTACGCATAGGGCCCGCAAGCGCCTGTGGATTATCGGTTCGCTGGGCCAAGCGGTATCCGCTGCGGTCATTGCGCTAGCGGCATTTTTTACCCGCGGGGCGCTATTGGGCGTGGTGGCGCTGATGGCTTTGGCTGCCCTTTCCCTTTTCCGCGCACTGTGCTCGATTGCGGGCAAGGACGTACAGGCGCGCACGATTTCCAAGGGTACGCGCGGCCGAGTAACCGGTAGCGCGGCGGCGCTCGGTGGCGGTGCCACTTTGCTGACCGGCGTTATCCTTTACTTTTTGGGCGAGCTCAGTATCCCCATGATGGGCACGGTCCTCGGCGTTGGCGCGGCCACGTGGGCCATCGCCGCGTGGGTATTTTCCCACGTGGACGAGCCGGTGCCGGAGGAAACCGAAGGGGGCATCGACAAGCACTGGTGGAAAGACACCTGGCAGCTTTTTACTAGCGATGGGCAGTTTCGCAACTTCGTTATCGTCCGCGCGCTTCTTTTGGTCTCGGCGCTATCTACCTCTTTTATCGTGCTGCTCAGCAGCAACCTTTCCGGGCTGTACGGATTCGTGCTTGCCTCGGGCCTAGCCTCGTTGGTGGGCGGACGGATCTCCGGTGTGTATTCGGATAATTCCTCCAAAAACACCATGGCTGTAGGAGCGGCTGTGGCCTCCCTCGTGCTGGTGCTTTTGGTCGCCAGCTCGCACTGGGCCCCAGATAGCATCAATGCCTGGGTCATGCCCATTGGCTTTTTCGCCGTGAATCTAGCGCACACGGCCATTCGCGTGGCACGTAAGACCTACGTGGTGGACATGGCCGGCGGCGATAAACGCACCCAGTATGTAGGTGCGGCCAATACGATGATGGGCGTCATCTTGCTCATCGTCGGTGGCATTTCCTCCGTGGTTGCTCTGGCCGGACCAGAGGCAGCACTACTCTTTCTTGCCCTGATAGGTTTCCTTGGTGTGTGGCGCGCCCGCGGCCTGAAAGAGGTTTCTCACACATAAACCGCACTCGGGCTATAGGATGTAGTCCGGATAAGAAACAGACTCGACCCCCAGGAGTTCAATAACCCGTGGTAGCAACAACCTCGTGTGCTGTAGTCGTCCTTGCGGCTGGCGCCGGCACCCGTATGAAGTCCACCAAGCAGAAGACCTTGCATGAGATTGGCGGACGCAGCTTGCTCGGCCACGCTCTGCATGCCGCAGCCGGGATTAATCCGGAACGCATTGTCACGGTGGTAGGCCACCAGCGCGACCAGGTCTCCCCCGCCGTAGATGCCATCGCTCAAGAGCTGGACTGCGAGGTGCTGCAAGCGGTGCAGGAAGAGCAGCTGGGAACCGGCCACGCAGTGGCTTGCGGCTTGGAGCCGATTCCGGAGTTCGAGGGCACCATCATCGTCACTAATGGCGACGTACCACTGCTTACCCCAAAGACCATCGAGGGCCTGCGCGCTACCCACACCGAGCAGGGCAATGCGGTAACCGTGCTGTCAATGCGTTTGGAGGATCCCACCGGTTATGGTCGCATTATTCGCGCTGCAGACGGCAGCGTGTCTGCCATTGTCGAGCAAAAAGATGCCACCGAAGAGCAGCGTCAGCTCAACGAGGTTAACTCCGGCGTCTTCGCTTTTGACGGCCGCGTGCTTGCCGACGCCCTCCAGAAGCTCGACTCCAATAACGCCCAAGGCGAGCTATATATCACCGATGTGCTCGAGATTGCCCGCACCGCTGGACACGGCGTCGGCGCGCATGTGGCAGCGGATCCGGCCGAACTTGCGGGTGTCAATGACCGCGTGCAGCTCGCCACTGCCGGCCGCGAGCTCAACCGACGCACGGTGGAAAAGGCGATGCGCGGCGGAGCCACCATCGTAGATCCGGAGACCACCTGGATTGGGGTCAATGTCACCGTGGGCTCCGATGTCATCATTCACCCCGGCACCCAACTATGGGGAACGACCAGCATCGCCGATAATGCCGAGATTGGTCCTGACACCACTCTGACCAATATGCAGGTGGGCGAAGGTGCTTCCGTTGTGCGCACTCATGGCAGCGATTCTGTCATCGGCACCAACGCTAAGGTCGGCCCGTTTACCTATATCCGTCCGAAGACCGTGGTGGGCGAGGATGGA
Source organism: Corynebacterium yonathiae (assembly GCF_027570195.1). Classification (GTDB taxonomy): domain Bacteria; phylum Actinomycetota; class Actinomycetes; order Mycobacteriales; family Mycobacteriaceae; genus Corynebacterium; species Corynebacterium yonathiae. The sequence continues at coordinate 65,694 of NZ_JAKMUZ010000014.1, read as the reverse complement.
AAGCTCGGCGGCTTCGTAGAGGCAAAGAATGCACAGATTGGCCGCGGCTCCAAGGTGCCGCACCTGACCTATATCGGCGATGCCACCGTAGGCGAGCAATCCAATATCGGCGCCTCTTCCGTCTTTGTAAATTACGACGGCGTGAACAAGCACCACACCACCATCGGCAGCCACGTGCGCACCGGTTCTGACACAATGTTTATCGCTCCGGTCAATGTCGGTGATGGCGCGTACTCCGGTGCGGGTACAGTAATAAAAGACGATGTTCCTGCGGGAGCACTCGCAGTCTCCGGTGGCAAACAGCGCAACATCGAGGGCTGGGTTCAAAAGAAGCGTCCGGGTACTCCCGCGGCTGAGGCCGCAGCCCGTGCGCAGGACAACGAAAAGTAAGGGGCATATTCTCCCATGACTGGCAAGGTAACTGGTAGCAGCAAGAACATGAAGCTCTTCTCTGGGCGTGCACACCCAGAGCTGGCAGAAGCTGTGGCTAAGGAGCTGAAGACGGATCTGGTTCCTACTACCGCTCGTGACTTCGCCAATGGCGAAATCTTTATCCGCTTTGAAGAGTCCGTGCGTGGTGCAGACTGTTTCGTAATGCAGTCGCACACTCAGCCACTCAATAAGTGGCTGGTGGAGCAGCTCATCATGATCGATGCTCTCAAGCGCGGCTCCGCGAAGCGCATCACTGCCATCCTGCCCTTCTACCCATATGCACGCCAGGATAAGAAGCACTTGGGCCGCGAGCCGATTTCCGCTCGCCTAGTGGCAGACCTCCTGCAGGCAGCCGGCGCGGACCGCATCGTCTCCGTGGACCTGCACACCGATCAGATTCAGGGCTTCTTCGATGGCCCGGTTGATCACATGCACGCTCAGCCCATCCTGACCGATTACATCAAGTCCAAGTACGCCACCGATAACATCACCGTGGTCTCCCCAGATGCTGGCCGTGTCAAGGTTGCGGAAAAGTGGGCCCATGACTTGGGCGATGCCCCGCTAGCCTTTGTACACAAGACCCGCTCCAATACCGAGGCCAATAAGACGGTGTCCAACCGCGTGGTCGGCGATGTTGAGGGCAAGGACTGCGTGCTTCTCGACGACATGATTGACACCGGCGGTACCATTGCCGGCGCCGTGCGCGTACTGAAGGACGCCGGTGCCAAGAAGGTCATCATTGCCTGCACCCACGGCGTCTTTTCCGATCCCGCCCGCGAGCGTCTGTCTGAGTGCGGTGCGGAGGAAGTTATCACCACCGATACCCTGCCGCAGTCCACCGAAGGCTGGTCCAACCTCACGGTGCTGTCCATCGCGCCGCTGCTGGCACAGACCATCCACGAGATCTTCGAGAACGGTTCTGTAACCACCCTCTTCGACCGCGCCTAAACAACAATTACTTAAAGGTGGTGAGCATGACTTTTGCTCACCACCTTTAATTTTTGCTGCGAGGTCGCGGCAAGTCTCCTAGCCTAAATACTGTCATTTGCACTCTCTCTTTTGAGGTTTTAAGTGAAAAAGGTATTTCTACTAGCTCTCGCATATTTTAGTTCCGTTGTCGGTGCCGGATTCGCTTCCGGCCAAGAGCTCTTGCAGTACTTCACCGCCTTCGGCATATGGGGAATTGTTGGAGCCTCCGTAGGGCTAATCCTCGCTCCGTTGACCATCATGATTGCAATGCAGTACGGCTCCTACTTTCAGGCGACATCCCACGGGCGCGTGTTTTCCTCGATTGCTTCTAAGCCGGTTGCACGCTTTGTGGACTACGCCATCATTTTCACCCAGTTTTGTCACACTTTTGTCATGCTATCTGGCGGGGGAGCCAACCTGCACCAGCAATGGGGGCTACAACCATGGGTGGGTTCTGCACTCATGGCTGTCTTGGTCCTCATCGTCGGTTCCATGAATGTGGGGAAGGTGACGAGCGTCCTCGGAGCGATCACTCCCTTCGTGCTGATCTTGCTGCTTTTGGCCGTGGGCGCGGCATTCATTGATCCACCCTCTGGGCTACAACAGGCGCATGATTTTGCCACCGCCAACGTGGACTCCCCACTCCCTTTCTGGTGGGTTGCAGCCTTGAACTACCTTGGGCTTGCGCTTATGGCTTCGACCGCGATGAGCATTGTTATGGGCGCGGACACCCTAAATTCCAAGCAAGCGGGACGGGGAGGTTTCTTCGGTGGCCTACTCTTTTCCGGAATGCTGGTGCTTTTGGTAATTGCTCTGCTGCTTAGCGTGGAAGATGTCTGGGACGCCGACCTGCCTACTCTTGCAATGCTGAATGAGATTCACCCTTGGTTGGGAACCGCGGCCGCTGTCTTTATCTACCTGATGATTTTCTCCACCGCGATTTCCAATTTCTACGGAATGGCACGACGCCTCAGTGCTCGCCGGCCACATCGGTACATGCCTATCTTGGTCGCTAGCGTCGTGATCGCATTCATTTTGTCGTTTGTTCCTTTTGGCACCCTCGTCGGCATAGTGTTCCCGGTATTGGGTTATATCGGCATCATCGTCATCGGCTTGCTCATCTATACTTGGCTGCGCCGCGGGCGCGGCATCGTGAGTGCTGAATCTCGCCGCCGCGACAAGATCCGCGCACTAATTCTTCGCATGATTGACCCGAAGCAAAAGTTCACCACGGCGGACCAATCTCAGCTTTCTCGTGAGGTTTATAATTCCAATTTGTCCGGCGCACACCTGCGCAACGAGCTCGCCGGCGACGTCATCGCGGAACTTGACAGTGAAGATGACTCTTCTTTCCACGCGGAGGATTACCAGCTAGAAGAAGACTGGAAAAAGCTAGACGCAACGCATCCTGCCGCAGAGAAGCTGCGAGATCCGGATGCAGAGCATTTCAACGTCCGAAAGAACGATCATGACCGCTAAAAACTTGGACCGGAGTTTTGATTTATAGTTGCCTGACGTGCTAATCTAACTCAGTCTCGGCGAGGGCGACCTCAGGATGAGGAAGCCGTTATCGACGCGATTGAAGTTAGAGCATGTTGCTTTTATATACGCCTGCGATGACTCGTCCAAGACGTCCATCGGCAGGCTTTCGTCGTTTTTATCGCGTTGGCCGCGCCGCACTACTTTGACTAAGGAGAATGAAGCATGGCACAGCGCCCAGTAATCAAGGCTGAAGCACGTACCGAGTTTGGCAAGGGTGTCGCACGCCGCCTGCGCCGCGACTGGAAGGTTCCAGGCGTCATCTACGGTGCACACCAGGAGCCGGTTCACTTCGCAGTTCCGCTGCTGGACATCCAGTCCCTCGTCCGCAATAACGGTGTCAACGCCGTTTTGGAGCTGGAGATCGACGGCGAGCAGTACCTGACCATGGTTAAGCACGTTGACCAGAACGTCCTGACCTTCGACATCGACCACGTTGACCTGCTCGCCATTAAGCGCGGCGAGAAGGTTGAGGTTGAGGTTCCGGTTACCCTGACCGGCGAGCCGGCCCCAGGCACCATGCACATCCAGGATGCTGACGTACTGCTGGTTGAGGCAGACGTACTGAACATTCCGGAGGAGCTCGAGGTTTCCATTGAGGGCCTCGAGGATGGCGCGGTTATCACCGCTGCCGATGTCACCATGCCGGAAGATACCACCCTGGTGGCAGAGGAAGACACCGTTATCGTCTCCATCTCCCTGCCTGAGGTTGATGAGGAGCTCGAGGAAGCAGCCGAGGCTGCTGAGGAAGGCGGCGCTGACGCTGGCGCCGAGTCCGCAGATGAGGACGAAAAGTCCTCCGACTCCGAGGAGTAATCCCCTCCCCTTCAAGCGCGTAGGCCGCCGTGAGAATCTCTTCTCGCGGCGGCCTTGCCGTATTTCTTGGCACATATGAGACAATTGAGCTCGTGACTCCACTTCTCGTAGTAGGCCTTGGCAACCCTGGCCCCAAGTACGCAGGAACCCGTCACAATATTGGCTTCGATGTAGCTGATGAACTCGTTGGCGAGCTCATGAGCAGCTTTTCGGTACATAAAAAGACCAATACCGAGGTCGCCGAGGCCATGGCGGGCGGCCGCAAGATTATCTGTGCCAAGCCACGGTCGTTCATGAACCTCTCCGGCGGGCCAATCAAAGCCCTAAGCCAATATTTTCATCTCTCCGCCGCCGATATCATCGTTATTCACGATGAGCTGGAGCTTGATTTCGGCACCATTAAACTGCGTCAAGGCGGGGGCGACCACGGCCACAATGGCCTGCGTTCTACCACAAAGTCCCTGGGAACCAAGGACTATCAGCGGCTTTCGGTAGGAATCGGACGCCCGCCTGGACGCATGGATCCAGCATCGTTTGTACTCAAACCATGGACAAAGCAGGAACGGGCGGAAATACCCATCATTTGCGCATACGCGGTTGATGAAATCCTGCGCGTAATATAGTCGCCATGAAACTGGCTACCCTACGCACCGGCTTTGGCACCTCCGCTATCCGCATCGACGGCGATAATGTAGGCGTCGAGTTGGATTATGAGGATGTGGGCCAGCTGCTACGCAGCGAAGATTGGCAGAAGGCCGCACAGCTTTCCGGCGAACCCGTAGTCTTCAATCACGCTGACTTGGAGGCCGTAGTACCGAATCCCGGCAAGATTATCTGCGTCGGGCTCAATTACGCCAAGCACATACGCGAGATGGGACGCGAATTCCCCGAACACCCCACCTTGTTCATCAAGTTCGCCGATGCCCTTACCGGCCCCTATGATGATGTCTTCATTCCAGAATATGCCACACAGAAGCTGGATTATGAAGGCGAGCTGGCGGTCATCATCGGCGAGCGCGCCCACCGCGTCAGCCAAGATGAAGCCCTAAAACACGTGGCCGGCTACGCCATTATGAATGACTACACGCTGCGCGATTTCCAACGCCAGACTAGCCAATTCCATGCCGGTAAATCTTTTTATCGCACCGCCGGCTTCGGCCCCTGGTTAACCACCGCGGATGAGTGGTCACCCGGGTCCGGTGCCCTACTTACCACTTCCGTAGACGGGGAGGAAAGGCAGCGCGATAATACCGATGACCTTATCTTTTCCGTCGCTGAGCTCATCCAATTTTGCTCGCAGCTCTATCCGCTTAATCCAGGCGATGTCATCGTTACCGGCACACCGGAAGGCGTGGGCTTTGCCCGCACTCCACAGCAATTTATCGAGGATGGACAGAACGTCACCATCGCCATCGAAGGCTTGGGGCATATTTCCAATACAACTTATTTCGGCGAACCAGGCTGCGGTCCAGGCTGCACCTGTTCTTAAGCTGTGCCCAGGTTCTCACTCCAAAGAGGGCGGTGCAGTTTTCTCCCCTGCTAGCAACGGCAGTTAAGCTGGGGTAATGAGCACTAAGAGCAGTAAAGCCCCTAAGAAACTCAACAAGAAGGCCTACGAGAAGGAACTCGAGCGCCTTCAGGCAGAACTCGTGGACATGCAGCAGTGGGTCGTTGAAACTGGAGCCCGCGTCGTCATCATCATGGAAGGCCGCGACGCCGCCGGCAAGGGCTCCGCGATTAAGCGCATCACCCAGTACCTCAACCCACGTACCTGCCGTGTCGAGGCGCTGCCCGCCCCGAACTCCCGCGAGCAGGGCCAGTGGTACTTCCAGCGCTATGTGGAAAAGTTGCCAACCAAGGGCGAGATCGTCATCTTTGACCGCTCTTGGTACAACCGCGCCGGTGTCGAACGTGTCATGGGCTTTTGCACCGATCAGGAATACGTCCGCTTCTTGCACCAGGCACCTACCTTTGAGCAGATGCTGGTAGAAGACGGCATCATGCTGCGCAAGTACTGGTTCTCTGTCTCCGATGAGGAGCAGATTAAGCGCTTTGAGTCCCGCCGCAATGATCCGCTGCGCCGGTGGAAGCTCTCCCCTATGGATCTGCAGTCCATTACCCGCTGGGAGGACTACTCCCGTGCCAAGGATGCGATGTTCATCCACACCGATACCCCAACCGCGCCGTGGTACACCGTGGAATCAGAAGACAAGAAGCGCTCCCGCATTAACGTCATTTCGCACCTTCTGAGCACCATTCCGTACGAGAAGCTCGAGCGCGAGATGCCGGAAATTCCGCAGCGCCCGGATTCCGATGGCGAAACCTATGAACGCCCTGCCCGCGAAGAGTTCCGCTACGTGCCGGACGTCGCCGCCAAGCTAGAGCGCAAGTCCGAGCAGAAGACGGCAAAGAAGACGTCCAAGAAGGGCAAGAAGAAGGATAAGAAGAAGTAGCAGCACCGGCTGTATTACTATCTTCTTTTATGAGCACTGACACCGTCGCGCAAGCGCGTTTAGGAGATAAAATCCTCACTGCGGTGGCGGTGCTCATTGCGCTATTTTATGTCATTTCTGCCGCGAAGAATCCCAGCATAATTGAGATTATTCAGGCAGGTCTATCGTTGCTATTCCTGCCATTTATGTGGGTCTGGCGGAGCCGTCCCGTGCTCAGCGCCACGGGCTTTATTGTGCTGCTCGCGGCATGGGCCGTAGCTTGGATGAGCCAGCTGCCCACCAATCTAGGGCTTACCCCCTGGGCCCTGACGGCACCCATGGCGGTGTATGCCACCTCCCGCTATGTCACGCGCCGCGTTATTCCCCGAACGGTACTGGCGCTGGCGATTCTTGGCTCCTTCATCTCGCCATTCATGTGGCGCATTGATCCGGAGTCATTCCTGCTGCACTACCAGCTAGACCGCCGCTTCTTGGCCATGCTGGTGGTGCACTGGGCAGTTTTGGGCAGCACCTATTTCATAGCCGCGCGCTACTTTGACTTGGCGCGCCAACACGAGCGGCTAGCCCAGGAGCGTTTCCACCAAGCCCAAGAAGAAGAACGCCTGCTCATTGCTAGGGAATTGCACGATGTACTCGCTCATTCTCTTACTTTGATCAAAGTTCAGGCGAATGCCGGGATCATTGCCGGGCGTGTAAATAGTGACGCTGCCCAGGATGCTCTTGCCACTATTCGTGAGGGCGCGGATTCTGCATTGGAAGAGGTCCGCGGCATTGTCACGGCACTGCGGAGCACCGGCCCCTCCGCTCTCAAACCGACAGAGCAGCTAGAGCACCTCGAGGGCATCATCGACGGTTTCCGCGCGGCGGGCTTAGAGATTGCAGCGGACTTACCGGTGACCTATGAGGCGCCTGCACTTACGCAATTGGCCTTGGTACGTATCATTTCTGAAGGCCTGACCAATGCTCTGCGCCACCAAGGCCCCGGCACGCACGTCGAAGTAGAGCTCGCGCTTGCCGACGCCGCCCGGATCACCCTAACCTCTACCAATCCCTCCCCGACTCCCAGCGAAGTCCCAGGTAGCGGCGTGGGCCTAATCGGTGTGGAAGAACGTGCCCTCGCATTGGGTGGAAAGCTGGAGAGCTGGGGCGATGCCACAAATTTCACCCTGCTCGCCGAGCTTCCGTTGCAGAAGGAAAACCGTGTCTAAGATTCGTGTACTGCTTGCCGATGACCAAGCGCTGCTCGTCGCCGCTTTGTCCACGATCCTCAATGCTCAGGATGATATTGAGGTCGTTACCACCGCGCACACCGGCAACGAAGCCGTTACCGCGGCGATAAGCCACCGCATTGACGTCGCCATTTTGGATATCCGAATGCCTGGGATGGACGGTATTGCCGCGGCTCAAGCCATCCTTTCTCGGGTGCCTGACTGCCGAATCATCATGCTCACTACGTTTAATGAAGATGATTTGGTGGCTCAATCTATCACCGCTGGCGCGCATGGGTTCCTCCTCAAAGACGCGGAACCGGAAGTATTGGCGGGGGCTGTTCGGGACGTCGCCAAGGGCGAATCGGTCCTAGCCGCTAAGGTAACCGGCCCAGTCTTGCAGACCTACCGCGCCGCAATTGCGCGCGGGCAGCTGAGCGCGCAAGAGCGCCAAGGCTTAAGCCTTGTCACCCGTCGCGAGCGAGAAGTCTTAACCCTCATCGCCCGCGGTGCCACCAACGCGGAAATTGCCCGTGAAATGGTCATCGCGGATACGACTGTCAAGACACATATTTCCTCTCTGCTTTCCAAACTGGCTGCACGCGACCGCGTAGCTCTAGTGCTCTTGGCGCAAAAGGCTGGCATCGCCTAAGCCTCCTACCGTGGTAGGAGAACTTCGCGCTAAGGTCCACAGCCTGGGCGGAGGTTATTGCGGCGCTGTGCTGCAAGACTAGGCGGTATGAGTTTTGAGATCTCCTTTGAACGCGTCAACAAATCCTTTGGCTCCCACGCGGTACTGCGGGATGTGGATTTTCGTATCACCCCTGGCCGAGTCCACGCCCTGCTAGGACGCAACGGGGCCGGAAAATCCACCCTCTTTTCCATCTTCCTTGGCCTGCTGCCGGCAGATTCCGGAATAGTACGCGTGGCTGGTGCTCCTTGGTCACGTGAAGTACTCGACCATGTGGGTGCATCCGTGAACGGGCCCGCCTTCTACGGGCATCTTTCCGCCGCTGCCAACCTGCGCGTACATACCCGCTTGCTAGGCCTGCCGGAGTCTGAGGTAGAGCGTGTTTTAGCCATTGCGGGGCTCACCGAGGTCGGTTCCAAGAAGGCCAAGTCCTTTTCCACTGGTATGAAGGCCCGCTTGGCATTGGCGCAGGCCTTATTAGGTGATCCAGAAATCTTGCTACTGGATGAACCTCAAAATGGTCTTGATCCACAGGGCATAGTGGAGCTGCGTACTTTGCTGCGAGACTTGGCAGCAGCCGGCCATACTGTTGTAGTCAGCTCTCATCAGCTTGGCGAGGTCCTTCATTTGGCCGACGACATCACCATTTTGTCTCAGGGCACCATTCGCTACTCCGGGTCCTTGCAGGAGCTTGCCCCCAGCGGCCAATTGGAGTCCGCGTTCTTCCGCCTCACCTCCCTGGGTGGTGAGGCCGATGTTTAAGCGCTACCTTTCGGCAGAGCTGCTGCGCAGTCGCGGCAGCGCTGTGCAGTGGCTACCTCTTCTCGCCTTACCGCTTGCGCTAATGACCATAGTCTTTTCTGCTATCGCTTCCCCGGCTAAGGATGCTACCGGTGTTCTCGGCTGGCAATCTATGTTTGTCACCGGCATGTACGCCCCACTCGTTGCGGTATTTGCCGCGGTTACAGAGCGCCGAGAGGTTCTCGCCCGCGGCGGCGGCACCTGGTGGCGCCGTCTCACTACTCGCTACGAACACACTGCACGCTTGGTGGTAGTGCTCGCCAGCTTGGCCGCGTTCCATCTCCTCAACTTTGGGGTGTCCTGGGCAGTAGTGTTCGCACAAGGCCGCGAACAGCACAACCTCGTGGCACTCGCCGGGCTATATTCTTTCCTCGGTGCTATTGGCATTGCTGGCCTTGCCTCTGCCTGCTCGCGACGCTATGGCCTTGGCGCGACACTAATACTCAGCGTTATCTGGCAGGTTTTAAGCGTGACTTCCAAGGTCGTCGAAGGCCCTATGTGGTGGGTTTTTCCACCAGCTTGGCCCATGCGACTCTTGCTTCATTCACTGCGCATTCATCAAAATTCCGTGCCCTTGGATCCAGGCGATCCGCTCCTGCAAGAAAATCCGCTGCCGGCCCTCGCTCTGACGCTACTTCTCGCAGTAATGGGCATCTATGCGGCCATCGTCACTCCGCGCCGCCTGCGCCGCCTCGCCTTACCTCGCCGCGGCCAGACGACCCCTGCCTTTAGCGGCGCCACTGCCACGTGGCGCCCGGCCACAGCACCGCGTGCCACCGCCCGCCCCCGCTTTGCAGGCGCGCTAGTTGGTCTCCACCGGGCGGCGTGCAGCCCAGCGGTTATCGCCTGCTTGGCGTTAAGTGCCTTGGCATTGCTATTTCTTACCCTTTTCTATCCTCCGACTTACGTCCAGGGCTTCTTTGTTTTTCTGCTTCTCCCCGTAGGGGCAGGTGTGCTACCGGTTATGGTGTGGCCATTACTCGCGCCGGTATGGCCGCTCAGCCACATGGAATCCCGCCATTGTTCCAGCGCCCTCCTCTGGTGGTTTTTCGGGATAGTATCCGCAGTATGCATGGGCGCTTCGCTCGCGCTTATTGCTTCTGGCAGCCCGGCTTCGACGTCGATCATCCAACTGCCCCTAGCCATTGGGGTGGGATATGTGATTTCGGTATTCTCTCTTCTCATCGTGATTCGTCTGGGCATCATGAGTGGCCTGGCACTGTGCATCGTCTGCACTATCGTCTCCGTGACCTTGGGTGGAGACGTCCTCGCTAGAACCCCGCTGTGGTTGATCGCCTTCCCCGCATGGCCCATGAACGCAGATTCCCCTGCCCGCTATATTCTGGCAGTGGTGTTGACAGGAATCTTCGCCACGGCTGGCACGTGGATGGTCATCCGGCTGCTTAAGACTAAAGCGCTGCGACCGGCAAACTAAGCCGAGTGGTGCTCGGTGCTCAAACCTTTTACGCCTTGCTGAAAATACCCCGGAAAACGACTATAGCCCGCGGGTAACCGCGGGCTATAGTTCATTGAGCTTTATAGCTCAGCAGGAGATACGCGCTTCGGCAGAACAACCGGGCGGGTACCCGCCAGCTCTTCTACGATGCGTACTACCTGGTTGGAGTAGCCGAACTCGTTGTCGTACCACACATAAAGCACGAGGTGCTTGCCGGAGGCGATGGTGGCAACACCATCGACAATGCCAGCGTGGGTATTGCCGATGAAGTCAGAGGAAACAACCTCTGGGGAGGCAATGTAGGAAATCTGCTGACGCAGGTCAGAGTGCAGCGAAACGTTGCGCAGGAAGTCGTTGACCTCTTCGCGGTCTACTTCCTTCTCCAGTTCAAGGTTGAGCACGGCCATGGACACGTCCGGGGTAGGAACGCGGATGGCGTTGCCGGTGAGCTTACCCTCAAATTCCGGCAGGGCCTTAGACACAGCCTTAGCAGCACCGGTAGCGGTGAGCACCATGTTCAGGCCCGCAGCGCGGCCTCGGCGATCGCCCTTGTGATAGTTATCAATGAGGTTTTGGTCATTGGTAAACGAGTGCGCGGTCTCCACGTGGCCGTGGGTTACGCCGTAGCGGTCATTGATGACCTTGAGCACTGGGGTAATGCCGTTGGTGGTGCAAGATGCAGCGGAGAGGATCTGGTCCTCATCGGTGATTTTTTCGTTATTGATGCCGTAGACGATGTTCTTGATATCGCCCTTGCCCGGTGCAGTCAAAAGCACACGAGAGATACCCTTGGCCTGGAGGTGCTGGGACAAGCCCTCACGGTCGCGCCACGCGCCGGTGTTATCTACCAGGATGGCGTTGTTGATGCCATAAGAGGTGTAGTCGATTTCAGCGGGATCGTTGGCATAAATCATCTGGATCTTGGTGCCATTGGCCCAGATCACCTCGTTTTCCTCATCCACAGAGATGGTGCCGTTGAAAGCGCCGTGGACGGAATCGCGGCGCAGCAAGGAGGCGCGCTTGAGGATATCCCCATCGCCCTTCTTACGCAGGACAATGCCGCGCAGGCGGACTCCACCATAGGCTGCCTCGCGGGCGACGAGCAGGCGGGCCAGCAGTCGGCCAATGCGGCCGAATCCGTAGAGAACGACGTCGGTGGTTTCCAGATCCACGCCAGCACCGACGATCTCGCACAGCTCGCCTTCCAGGTACATACGGAGGTTTTCCTCATTGGACTCCTCCCAGCCCAGAACCAAGCGGCCTAGATCCACGCTGGCGGCGCCTAGGTTCATGTCCGCCAATTCCACCAGGATTGGCAGGGTCTCCGCCGTGGACAGGTGGCGCTGCGCAATGCGGCGACCGTAACGGTGAGACTTGATGATGTCGATATCCGTCTGGCCCACCAGCGGGCGGCCGAAGATGGTGGTGACAACGTTATTGTTGCGGTGCAGCTGGTGGATGAGTGGAATCATCTGCTGCGCTAGCTCAAGGCGCTCGTTCCAATCATCATGGCCAACATGTGCGTTCGCGGTCACGTAATTCATTCCTTTTCTGTCACGGGGGTGGCATTGAATCTACAAACATAAATATTAGCGCCTACTAGTGTGGGTTTTGGCATAGTCGGTTAAGGATGTCGGCCACAGTACCCCCGTTTATTTTCTCCACTTCGGTTCCTACGAGGCAATAAGCTACGACATCATCGTGCTGCGCACGGCGTTCCTTGAGCACGGGATTCAAAAGCGGATACACCGGTGGAAGATCGGGATGTCTACGGGTGTAATCGCTCTCCAAACCGCGGGCGAACCGGCCAGAAAAGGCACGGGTGGAGACGGTCTTCCCACCACGGCGAAGAAGCTGCCGGTTATAGTCGCTCGTGCCGGCCTCGGCAGCCAACAAAAAGGCGGACCCGCAAGAGCAGGCGGCAACTCCGCTCCAGGACATAGCGTTGGCTACATCAGCCGCGGTGCGCAGGCCACCGGCTGCGATAAGGGGAAGTTCTGGCGCCGCAGCGCGCACATCAGCCACTAGCTCTTTTAAGTCCCGGGAGTCTGGGGTTGCGGAAAGCTCCCAGGTTCCACGGTGTCCACCAGCCGCCGGACCTTGGACGCAGAGCGCGTCGACGCCGCCACGTGCGGCCGCAATTGCCTCCTTAGGGGTAGTAACGGTGGCCCACGCCTCTGCTCCTGCGGCATGAATTTGCTCTACCTGATAAGCGTTAAAGGTTCCAAACATGGACCACACCACTCGGGCGCCGCCGCGCAGGGCTAGCTCCAGCTTTTCTTCAAAGCCAAAGGAGTAGTCGGGCTCGGGTAGCGGCTGGCTTTCTGCTTGAGCAAGCTCGCGTGCGGCTGCCAAGTACGGCTCGGGAAGTGGATCTTGGGGGCAAAAGAGGTTCACCCCGAAAGGAATGCCGGCGCACTGTTCTATCTGTGTGCGAGCAGAGTCGATACTGGCAGAGCCCAAACCTAGGGTGCCGAAAGAGCCGGCCGCAAATGCTGCGTGCACCAGTTCCGGGGTGGTGGGACCACCGGCCATTGGCGCGGGAATTACGTTACGGGAAAGGGAGCTAATAACCTGACTCATACCACCCCACACTACCGAGAGAGGAAGCTAGCGCAGTGGCAGCTTTAGGAGATTTTTTCGCGCGGATCTTTGGCGCAGAAAAGAAGACGCAATCGGAGCTTAATCCGAACGATCTGGAGGCGGGCTGGCTTATCGTGGGCTTGGGCAACCCCGGCGCGAAGTATGCCGCTACCCGCCACAATGTGGGCTATATGGCCATCGATGATCTCCTCGCAGCTGGTGGAGATGTCCTCGTGCCGGTGCGCGGGATGGATGTCCAGGCAGCTCCGCTTATTTGGGAGGGCCATAAAGTACTTGCCGTGCGTTCGGGCACCTTTATGAACCTGTCGGGGGATCCTGTGGCACCGCTAGCGCAGCAATTAGGAATCGCTCCAGACCATGTGATTGTCCTCCACGATGAGCTCGATCTGCCGGCCAATAAGGTCCGGCTCAAGCAGGGTGGCAATGAAAACGGGCACAACGGGCTCAAATCCCTCACCGAGCGCTTAGGCACGCGCGACTACTTGCGTGTACGAATTGGCATTGCACGGCCGCCCAAGGGCTCGTCGATTCCAGACTATGTATTAGGCCCGGTGGATACCGGCGCGGACTTTGACGACGCCATTGCCACTGCAGCTAAGGCAGCTCGGCTCATCGTGACCGAAGGGCTAAGCAAAGCCCAAAACCAGATCCACTCGCGTTAACCACTCGCGTTAACACTGAGAGAATTTCTCTAGGGCCTGGGGGCTGCCGGCGGCGACGATGAAATCGGTGGGGGCGAGCTCGGTGGCGTCGGCAAGCGGGGCCCACTGCCCTTCCGCACAACGCACCGAAACCAATTGCACGCGGTGGGTGCGCCAGATGGCGGAAAGGTCGAGCGGTCGGCCCACCAATGAGCTAGGAACGGCCATTTGGGTCACGCCGTAATCGGTAGCGATTTCTGCGAAATCACGAAAGCGCCCGCCCAAAAGGTAGGCCACACGGCGGCCGGTATCGCGCTCTGGCCGGATGACGTGGTGGGTGCCTATCTGGCTCAAAATGCGCGCATGCGCCTCCGAATCTGCCTTGGCCCAGATATCTTTCACCCCCAGCTCCACCAGGTTAGATGCGGTAAGAATGGAATCTTCCAGGTGGGAGCCGATAGCGACGATGACGCGCTCGACCTCCTCCACGCCCAGCTGACGCAAGGCCTCTGGGTCAGTGGTGTCTGCCGCAATGGTCTCAGTGAGGTAAGGCGCTTCTTCGCGCACTCTCTTTTCGCTGGAGTCAATGCCAAGGACCTCTACACCATTGGCCATTAACTCATGGGCTAGCGAGGAGCCAAAGCGTCCCAAGCCGATGACGACGACGGGTGGAATATCGATGCCGGCGCGGGTGCGGCCCAGCGCCTTGAGAATATTAGCCAAGGAACGGCCTTTCTTCGGGATAGCTAAAACGCCGACTTACGGTTTTTGCCGCCAGCGCCGCTACCAAGGTGGTTGGGCCAACTCGGCCCAGGTACATGATGAGGCACAGCACTATCTGCGAAGGAGCAGATAGGCTCGCGGTAATTCCGGTGGACAAGCCCACCGTAGCGAATGCGGAGAGCACTTCGAAAGAGACTTGGTCACCGCTGAATTCCGGATCGAAAAAGCGCAGGGCCGCCACGCCCAGCGTGACCACCATGACTCCGGTAAAGCTCAAGGCCAGGGCCTGCCGCGTGACTGAGCGCGGAAGGCTGCGGTGCCCAATGGTGGTCGTCTCTCGGCCCATAAATTCAGCTGCCATGGCTGCCAGGAGCACGCACGCGGTGGTGACCTTGATGCCGCCGGCAGTACCGGCAGAACCGCCGCCGATAAACATCAAAATATCGGTGCCCATCAGGGTAATGGGATGAGCCTGCCCGTAGTCGATGGCATTAAAGCCGGCCGTGCGCGGAGATGCACTGGCAAAGAAAGAGTTGAGCAGTTTTTCTCCCAGCGACATGGACGACATCAGCCCGGTCCATTCCATGCAGGCGAAAAAGACCGCACCAGAAACCAAGAGCACAGCCGTAGCAACCAAAGTCATGCGCGCGGTAATGGAGATGCGGTGGACCACGGGACGGTTGCGGCGCACGAGGCGTACCAGCTCGGCCCATACCGGAAATCCCAAGCCGCCACCGATCAGCGCGGCGGCTAAGGGCAGCAGAATCCAGGCATCTGCAACAAAGGGCACCAGGTTATCGCTATTGGTGCTAAATCCCGCGTTATTGAATGCAGAAATGGCGTGAAAGATGCCTTCCCATACCGCGCGCGGAAAGGAATGACCATAGCCAATCATCAACCGCGCAGCCACGATGACAGCGATGATGATCTCTGCTACAGCGGTAAAGGCAAAGGTAAAAATCAGCGTCTTGCGAATTCCGCCAGGAGCAATGGGGCGCCCTTCATAGGCACCCGTTTTGCGTGCTTTGAAGCTAATCCGGCCGGTAAAAAGCAGGCCGGAAAGCGAGGCTAAGGACATGATGCCCAAGCCACCCAGTTGGATGAGTGCCAAGATGACCACTTGGCCGGCCGGGCTCCAGAAACTGCCGGTATCGACCACGATAAGCCCAGTCAGCGAGACTGCGGACGTGGCGGTGAATAGCGCAGATAAAAAAGAAGCGCGGGCGGTGCCGGCCTCGGCGAACGGCAGCATGAGCAAAACCGTTCCCAGTAAAATGAGCAAAAGAAATCCGGCTGCGGTTAAGCGCGCCGGTCCCCACTGCCGTATGGAAAGCAGATGTTTCACGAGCGGAAGTATAGACCTGCTTGGGGTACAAGGAAACTGCTAGCGGGCACCACCCCCGCCTCGAAGTTAAGATTGGGGCTATGACTTCGCCACATAGCACTGCCAAGACGATTGTGATTACGGGCGCATCGGGCGGGCTGGGTGCCGCGGCCGCACGACAGTTGCATCGCACCTGCCCGCAAGACAACCTGGTTATCATCGGCCGCAATCCGGAGAAGACGCGCGCGGTGGCAGAGGAAGTAGGAGGCCAGTACTTCCTTGCCGATTTCGAGTCATTGGGGCAGGTGCGCCGCCTGGCCGGAGAGTTGAGCGAGCTGGAGCATATTCATGCGCTAGGCAATAATGCTGGCGGCATTTTCGATGGTCCCTCCACCACTGCTGATGGATTTGAGCGCACCTGGCAGGTCAACGTGGTTGCACCTTTCCTGTTGACCTCTTTGCTGCGCGAGAAGCTGCGCGCAGATTCTGCCAACGTGGTCCAGACCGCTTCGTTGGCCAATTTCCTCATGTCTAACTTTGACCCAAACGATCCCAATACTGTGGAGCACTTTAGCCCCGAGCGTGCTTATGGCAACGCGAAGCTGGGAGATATCCTACTTACCCGCTATTTCGATGCCCACGGGCTTAATGCAGTCTCTTTCCACCCGGGAGTGCTGGCCACGGACTTTTCCAAATCCTCGACTGGCATGATGTCCAGGATTTATTCGGGGTTTCTTAGCAAAACCTTTGGCAAGCCTGCAGATGGCGCCGATAGCCTCGCCTACTACCTGACCGGCACGGAAGGCATCCACTTCGAATCCGGCGAATACTATAACGACAAGCGCAAACCCGGGCTGCAGCGTCCCATTGCGAAGAAGCTATCGGTAGCCCGCCGCATCTTTGATGATTTGGGGCGCCGCCTCAATGTGGAGTGGTAGCGCGAACCCACTAGACTATGCCGCATGAGTTCTGTCGTTTCTGAGGCCTCACGCCGCCGCACGTTTGCCGTCATCGCCCACCCGGATGCTGGTAAGTCCACGCTGACGGAGGCGCTGGCGCTGCACGCACACGTTATTAATGAGGCCGGCGCGGTCCACGGCAAGGGCAACCGCAAGTCCACAGTGTCTGACTGGATGGACATGGAAAAGGACCGCGGTATTTCCGTGGCTTCCTCAGCGCTGCAGTTCGAGTATGCGCCCGAGGGACACGAGGGCGAGCCCTACATGATCAACCTGGTTGATACCCCAGGCCACGCAGACTTTTCTGAAGATACCTACCGCGTACTCACCGCGGTAGATGCGGCAGTCATGCTTATCGACGCCGCCAAGGGCCTCGAGCCCCAGACCCTCAAGCTCTTCCGCGTCTGCAAGGCCCGCGGCTTGCCGATCGTCACTGTGATCAATAAGTGGGACCGCGTGGGCCGCGAGCCCTTGGAGCTCGTTGATGAGATCGTCAACGAAATCCAGCTGCAGCCCACCCCGCTGTACTGGCCGGTGGGCATCGCCGGTGATTTCCGCGGTCTGGCGCATATCAATGACGACGGCGAGGCCGATGAGTATATCCACTTCATCCGCACCGCAGGTGGCTCCACCATCGCACCGGAGGAACACTTCGATCCGGAGGCCGCCGGTGAGAAGGAAGCAGATGTATGGGAAACCGCGGTCGAAGAGGCCGAGCTCCTCGCCGCCGATGGTGCCCTGCATGATCAGGAGCTTTTCGAGCAGTGCGTGACTTCCCCACTCATTTTTGCCTCTGCGATGCTGAACTTCGGTGTACACCAAATCCTGGATACGCTGTGTGCCATTGCCCCGGCCCCGCATTCGCGCGAATCTGATCCTAAGGCGGTTGAGGCTGCCACCAGTGCTATCGATGAGGTCCGCGAAGTAAGCGATGATTTCTCCGGCGTCGTCTTTAAGGTTCAGGCAGGTATGGACCAAAAGCATCGCGATAATTTGGCCTTCATGCGCGTGGTCTCTGGCGAATTTGAGCGCGGCATGCAGGTCAACCACGCCCAGTCTGGCCGCAGCTTTTCCACCAAGTATGCGCTGACCGTCTTCGGCCGCACGCGCGATACCGTGGATACCGCCTATCCCGGCGATATCGTGGGTCTGGTCAACGCCGGATCGCTCGCCCCTGGTGACACCATCTATTCCGGCAAAAAGGTCCAGTTCAAGCCGATGCCACAATTCGCCCCGGAGGCTTTCCAGATTCTGCGCGCGAAGTCGCTGGGCAAGTACAAGGCCTTCCGCAAGGGCCTGGATCAGCTAGCAGCCGAGGGCGTGGTTCAGATTCTCAAGAACGAGACCCGTGGCGATGCCTCACCGGTCATGGCGGCGGTTGGCCCCATGCAGTTCGAGGTCATGCAGGCCCGCATGGAGTTCGAATACAACGTAGAAACCGTCACCGAACCCATCCCCTATTCCGTGGCCCGGCGCACCGATGCCGAATCTGCCCCGGAACTGGGCCGCCAGCGCGGAGTGGAGATCTTTACCCGCCAAGACGGCGAGCTCATCGCGCTCTTTGGAGATAAGTGGAAGCTCGCCTTCATTGAGAAAGAACACCCAGAGCTGACCATGGAAACGCTGGTGGCGGATTAAAGCGGCACAGCTTTCTCAATCTCTATAAAACATGGGAAAAGGCCGCTTCCCATTCTGGGGAGCGGCCTTTTCGGTTGCCGGTTAAACCATCAGCATCACTGGGACTACGGCGATTTTGACGACCTGCGCCACCACAATGGTGGCTGCATAACCGATCATAATCCGCGAGTCCGAGCTCAGCCCCGTGGCGTAGTTGACTACGGCTGGCTGGGCAAAGATGCCGGAGTGTCCGCCGGCGGTGCGAGTTTCAGATTGTCCCATGAAGCGATTCGCCACGGCGAACAACACAGCAGTGACCGAGGTGACGATCGCGGCGAGGATCATGCACTTCAGCCCCATCCAGGAGAATGCGGTGGACAGGAATGCCTCACCAGAAGATAGGCCCACGGATGCCAAGAAGATGACGAGGCCCCACTGCTGGAAGGCGGTGTTAATGGAGGCCGGAACCTGCCATGGGATGCGGCGGGTGCGGTGCAGCGCGCCGAGAATTAGGCCCGTAATCAGCGGTCCGAGTGCAAAGCCCAGTTCGAAGGAGGCACCACCGGGCATCGGTACCACGACTTGGCCGAGCAGGTAGCCCAAGAATAGGCCGCCGCCTAGTGCCACCCAGTTCAACTCGGAGTAGGACTTAACGGAGTCACCGAAGTAATCCCGGATATCGCCCAAACGGTCAAACTTCACGATGAGTTCAAGCGTATCGCCAGAGGCCAAATGAGTTTCATTATTGGCCAGGAACTCCTCATCGCCACGCTGCACGCGCACGATGCGCCCGCCATAGCGAGAAAACAGGTTCAACTCCCCTACGGTGCGACCGGCAATATCCTGGTTAGATACAGCCACGGTTTCAATAACTAGGCGCTTATCCACGAACGGAGTCTGCGGCTGGCGCTTGCCCAGCATTTGGGTGAGCTCACGGGCCTTAGCCTTGGTGACCATCACGCGCAGAATATCGCCTTTGCGCAGTTCTGGACGGTCACCAGCCACGCGCACCTTATTGCCGCGGCGGATGGTGGCGATCACAAAGTGATCCTTGAACTTTTCTTCCAGATCATCGTAGTTCACGTCTTTGGTGACGCGGATAGTGCGGGAACGGAAGATCTTGGAGGCAGAATTGTCCTTATCCCGCTTGGCAGGCCAGTTTTGCTTGAGCAGGAAGGCCACCACCAGGATGGCCACTGCCACACCCACGGGATAGCCCAGCGAGTACCCCACGGCAGGTAGCTCTTCACCCGTTTGCTGTTGGGCCACAGCCAGCGACGGTGTCGAGGTGGTGGCGCCGGCGAATACGCCAACGGAAGCTAGGGTGTCTAGTCCCAGCATGCCACCAAAGAATAGGGCTGCACCTGCAGCCACAATAATCGCAATTGTAGCAGTGAGCATGTGCTTCATCTGCTTAGAAAAGCCCTTGAAGAAGCGCTCGCCGGCGGAGAGCCCCTGCATATAAATAAAGAGACCCAAGCCCATCTCTTGCAGGGAGCTTAGAATGTCTTTGTCCAGGTCAATAAACGAGCCGAGGGCCAAACCCACAAAAAGCGTGCCGGCCGCGCCAAAGCGCAACGGCCCGAAAGGAATCATGCCAAATAACGTGCCGAGCAGCACTATGAAAAAGATGCTCAGCCATATATTTCCATCAAAAATTGCTAACACGCTGGAATAGTTTAGGCATTTTCCAGCAAAGTGCCACGTGAAAGGCACTTTCTTCAAAGCCCACACTCGGCATCGCTACTGCTTAGACCAGTTTCACCGTCGACCGACCACCCCCAGCAGCGGTACATCTCACAACAACTATCCAAAGTGAACTAGTCGAGGAGGAATTCCTTCCACCGCGGCCACTCCGTATAGGTCTGGGCTTTACCCGCCTGATAGTTCGCGCTCAGCTTGTGTACATTGCGCTCAGTAGAGGCGACCTGCATATCCTCGGGGAAAAATAGTTGGGCCCTACCTTGGCGTTCCAATTCCAAAAGGCGGTCCTTGGCGGCATTGTAGATAGCAGGGCGGGCTATCAGGGAGTCGGCAATAGCGGGGTACCTGCGGAAGATGCGGCGGATGAAGGCCGGGCGCGCCACCTCAGGACGTACATACCCACGCGGCTTAGTACCGATGAAAAGGAACTTCTCATAGCCGGCCTCCTCCGCTTGCGCGATGGTGATGCCGCCGGAAGAGCCCAATGCGCCATCTACATATGGTGCGCCGTCGATAAAGCGCATCGGCATAATCAGTGGCAGCGTGGACGAGGCTCGCACTCGCACAAAAAGATCCTCTGGGGTGTGAACATCCTCGCGCGTCCAATAAACGGACTCGCCGGTATCCGCTCGTGCTGCCGCCAGCACCATATCGGCCGGGTGCTCGCGGTAAGCCTTCCAGTCAAAGGGCAGATCTTTATCGGCGGCTCGCTCATAGATATATTCCGCATTAAAATAGCCCGTTCCACGCACCAGCGAACCCACGCCGCCAAAGCTGGGATTCTTGGCAAAGTCCGTAAACGACTCTTCCGCACGCCGAGCATCGCGCGATAAATAATTAACGGTGTGGGATGCCCCGGCTGAAACACCGCCTACCCAACCAAAGTCTACTCCTTCTTCGATGAGCTTAACCATGCAGGCGGCGGTATAAGAATTACGCATGCCGCCGCCTTCAATAACGAGTGCGGTGTTGCTGGCGTCAATCATGGTGCCCCATACTACGCTGGGCCCAATGAAGCGCATTTTCCGGCAACTGCTCGCGGACGAGGAAGGAACTTTCGACGTCGAAACCGGCCAGCAGCCCCGCACCGGGTTTGCCTATACCCCCACCGGGAAGGCACTGCTGAAAGCAGATGAGCCCACTCCGGACGTGATACGCACAGCCCTCGCACTAGCCAGGCAAGAAGGCGCACGCTATCTCAGTACCTATCGCCGCCCAGGCGGCCCTTTAGTATTTTTCGCTACGTCGGTTACCCAAGACGAATCTCTAGCTCACAAGCACGTTGCCGCCACGGGGCAACGCACCTACTTCGATCTAGAGCGCGGCCGCACCGTTACGGTGCGCGCTCACTAGACTAGGGGCTTATGGGATTAAAAGATGCACTTGCTCGGCTCACCGGCACGCAGTCCCCGCGCTTAGCGCGCCCCGATTCCGCCGCTCCCATAGCCCAAGTGGAAAAACTGGAAATCCACACCGCCGGCTCAATGATCATAATGGTCACCAATCAGCCCGGCGCGGAGGTTCTGCGCGAGGTAGCACGCTCCCGCGAATCGGCCACACTGGTTTCTCCCACCGCAACGGCTCATTTCCCGGCTGTAAAGAAGGATGCACTGCCCATCAAGGATCCCAAGCGCGGCTGGGTTATTCCGCTTACGCCCGCGCTTGCCGACGCCCTCTTAGACCACCTTCCCCGCCCCGGCGAATATGAGCTCTCCCCCGCCTTGGCTTTAGTAGTCGAATAACTTTTGAAAGGAATCCGCACATGCTCCTTTTACCCTTTGCTGGAAAGAAGCCACGCATCCATCGCAGCGCGTGGATTGCCCCTAATGCCACCATCATTGGAGACGTAAAAATCGGCCCAGACTCCTCCGTATTTTATGGCAGCGTGCTGCGCGGTGATGTAGGCAAAATTCGGATCGGTGCGCGATGCAATATTCAGGACAACTGTGTCTTCCACGTGGAAGAAGATACCCCCTGCGTACTGGAAGATGATGTCACCGTGGGACACATGGCTATGGTCCACGCCGCACACGTGGAGGCAGGTTCTTTAGTCGGGATGTCGTCCTCGCTACTTTCGCGCTGCACGATCGGTGCGGGTTCGCTGATCGCCGCCGGTGCCGTGGTACTGGAGGGCACAGACATTCCGCCGCGCAGCCTCGCCGCCGGCGTGCCGGCCAAGGTCCGCCGCGAACTCAGCGCAGAAGAATCGGAAGCCTTCATCCCACACGCGGCGCGCTACGTGGAGTGCGCCCAGCGCCAATCCAATGAGGCATTAAGCCTGGATGAAGTCCTCTTTGATTAAAGCGACAATGCGCCCATGAGGATGAGAAAGATCGCCACGAGGTAACCGCCAAAGAGCGCCACTTGGGTGCTATTGGCACGGGCGGCGGCAAAAAGCCTGCCCGCCGCCGAATCGGGATGCGCGCGCACCACAGCGATAAATACGCCGCAGATGGTGGGCAAGGATAGGGCTAGGCTGGCGTACCACACTAGGCCTCCATATTGTGCTGCTGGAGCAATCTTTTCTGTGGCCAAGTGCATTAGCCCGTAATAAAAAGGCACCGAAGTCAGTGATTGCACGACACCCATCACAAAGCCGATGAGTGCAGTAATCAGCGACGGCGTGCGCAATGGTTCTAGTAGCCGGTTGACCAAGGCATTGGGTTGCCCTTTGGAGCGCCACGAGCCGATGGCCACTGCGATGCCAACTGCGACAAGCACCCAGCCGGCAATGGGCGAGCTCAAAATGGCCTCAATTTGATCTTTTACCCCAAGCAGCAAAAACATAACCACGGCCGCTGCGACGAGCACCCCGACCCAATCCCCTATCACCACCAATGCGGCGATGCGCCGGTACTTACCGCGGGGCAAAATGATGCCGATGGCCACAAGGATGCCAATAAGCAAGGCATTGACGGAATCCAAAAGGGCGAAACTAACGGCATGGAGCATGCCGGATAGTCTACCGCTCCACGCTGTAATCTCCGATGCCGAAGAAGATGAATGTTTCATCTCTCGATAGCGCTAACTTATGACACGACACACAGATCTTTGCACACACTAAGCAATCTTGCATAGACTGTGCAATGTTTCTCATGAAATGCAATCTTTGCTCGCGGATCGCATATCCGCGCTTATCCGCGCGCATAACATTGCCCGTTCACTCGACTAGAAAGCACGAATATGTCTAAATTTCTCTACCGGCTAGGCAGCTGGGCATACCGCAAGGTATGGCCCTTCCTGGCCTTTTGGCTTATCGTCTTGGTGGCCATGGTGGGTCTAACCGCCGGCTTTGCCAAGTCACCGAACCCCAACTTCTCCATGCCGGAGATGGACTCGACCACCACCCAAGACAAGATGATGGAACGCTTCGGCCAAGACACCGATGCCATGAGCGCCCCCGAAGGCACAGTGGTTATCCAAGCACCGGAGGGCAAAAACCTCACCGATAAGCAAGTAGCCGGCGAGGTGGATAACCTCCTCGGTGACCTCAAAGACACTGGTGCGCTCAAGGAGCAAGACAAGCTGGTCAGTCCGGTTATGGCCGCCGCTGGCATGGAAAAGCAAATGGGCGAAAAGATGAAAGCCCAGCACATGCCGGAGGAGCAGGTGAAGAAAAACCTGCAACAGCTCTCCCCTCTCAGCGAGGATAAAACTACCGGTACCGTCACTATTGCCTTCAACGCCGACGATGTCATGGACATCCCGGAAGAGGATATGACTGCGGTAACGGATGTGTTGAACAAGTACGACGAGGGCGAGCTCACGGTCAAATACCAGGGCAATGCTTTTAACTCCGCTGGCCAAGAGATGGGTGGCAGCGCCGAAATCATCGGCCTTATCGTCGCCGCAATCGTGCTGCTGATTACCTTCGGTTCCTTCGTCGCCGCCGGCATGCCGCTTATTTCCGCCATCATTGGTGTGGGCATCGGCATTCTTGGTGTGCAGGTATGCACCGTATTCACGGATACTATCTCCGATATGACCCCGACCTTGGCTTCCATGATCGGCCTGGCGGTCGGTATCGATTACGCACTATTTATTGTTAATCGTTTCCGCAATGAGCTCATTACCTCTTCTGGCCTCAATGATCTTTCGCCTAAGGAGCTAGCCGCAGAGCTCAAGAAGATGGATAAGGCCACCCGAGCTCACGCCATGGGCATGGCGCTGGGTACCGCGGGCGGTTCCGTCGTCTTCGCCGGCACCACCGTGGTCATTGCCTTGGCCGCTCTGACCATCATCGGCATTCCTTTCTTGGGCACCATGGCCATCGCCGCCGCAGCAACGGTCATCATCGCTGTGCTGGTTGCCAATACCTTTATCCCTGCCCTACTTGGCCTTTTGGGCACCAAGATTTTTGCCGGCCGGGTCCCCGGCCCCAAGGTTCCGGACCCAGAAGACGAAAAGCCCACCATGGGCCTGCGCTGGGTGCGCCGCGTGCGCGCCCATCCGTGGCTACACCTTATCGCCGGCGTCGTCTTGCTGGGCATCCTGGCTGTACCATTCGCCCAGCTGCGCTTGGCCATGCCCACTGATGGCACCGCGAAGCCCGGTACCCCGCAGCGCGAGGCCTATGAGATTACGGCAGATGCCTTTGGTCCAGGCCGCAATGCGCCAATGATCGCTTTCGTTGACGTAGCTAACGTGTCCGAACAGGATCGCATGCCGGCGTTCCAGGATCTGCTGCAGAAATTCAATGGTACTTCGGGTGTGGAAAACGCCCAGATCGTGCAAACCACTGACAACGGTGATGCTGCACAGATCATGATCACGCCAACCACCGGCGCCACCGATGAAGAAACCACCGAGACCCTCAACCACCTGCGCGATCACCAGGGTGAGTTTGAAAAGACCGGCGGCTCTTATGGCATCACCGGCATCACCCCGATCTTCGATGACATTTCTGAGCGCCTCAATAACGTGCTCATTCCTTATGTAGCCATCGTGCTGGGCTTGGCCTTCATCGTCTTGATGCTGGTCTTCCGTTCCATCTGGGTACCGCTTATCGCCGCGGCCGGCTTCGCACTCTCGATGGCCGCTACCTTCGGCATCACGGTAGCCATTTGGCAGGAGGGTATGTTCGGCATCGTCGATGACCCGCAGCCGCTTCTTTCCTTCCTGCCTATCATGCTCATCGGCCTTACCTTCGGCCTGGCCATGGACTATCAGGTTTTCTTGGTCACCCGCATGCGCGAGGGCTTTGTCAATGGCAAGACGGCTGGCAACGCTACCTCCAATGGCTTTAAGCATGGCGCCCGCGTGGTGACGGCTGCAGCCCTGATTATGATTTCGGTCTTCGCCGCCTTCATTTTGATGGATGAGCTGTTTATCAAGACCATGGGCTTTGCTCTGGCCGCCGGCGTGCTTATCGATGCCTTCGTGGTCCGCATGATGATCATCCCGGCCACCATGTTCGTACTGGATAAGAAGGCATGGTGGTTCCCACATTGGTTGGATAAGATCACCCCAAACATGGATATCGAGGGAGAGGCCTTGCACTCAGAGCGCGAGGAGCTCTTGCGCACCCAACGAGAGAAGGTAGGCGAAACACACCGTGACTAGTCTGCGCGAAGAAAAGAAGCGAGCTACTCGTCAGGCCATGGCCGATGCGGCAGCGCGCCTCGTCCTCGACGGTGGCGCTGAAGCTGCCACGGTTTCAGGCATAACTGCCGCCGTCGGGGTTTCCCCGCGCACCTTCCATAACTACTTCTCCTCGGTTTCTGATGCGCTACTGTCCTTTGGCACCAATGTGCTTGCCGAGTTTTCTAAGGAAGTGCCCACTGTCTTTCCTAACTCATCCATTTCTGAATTCTTCGAACAGGTAACGCTCGATGCCACCGAAAATGAAGGAAAAGAGTTACATTCCATCACCTCTCTTTTCACTATCGGCGAGGCTTTAGAAAACTTGAGCCATACCACAGAAGAGCGCCAACAATTCCAGGTCGTATCCGAGCAAGTTTTGGAAGCTTTCCACCAACGCGTTCCGGATAAATCGCGCTTTGAGGTCGCGGTCATCCTCCAGGCCTGTGCGGGCGCCGCCGCGGTGAGCATGAAAGAAATCCACCGCCGCTCCCAGGCCGAAGAATCACTGACCGCTCACACACAACATGAGATAGTGCGTACAGCCTTTGCTACCGTGCGCGCCATCGACTAGCTAGCCTAATGGGCGCTTTAATCCGTATGCTCGGCAGTAGTTATGGATAAGAAAGCCCCTATATCGAGCACCGCGCATAACGCCCGCTTCATTCAGGCGGGCGTTAATGCCACATTTCAAGACCACATTGGTAAGGCAACCGACGTGGAATTTAATTTCCTCGGCCCCTCCACTAACGGTAAAGGCAATTTTGTCACCGATCAGTTAGTGGAGACGAGGATAAGTTCCGCGCAGCAGGTTTCTGATTTCCGTGGCGTGCGGCTAGCCGTCATTTCTGCCAACACGTGGCACTGGACCACCACAGCCACCGAATATAGTGCTGATTTACCACAGGACAGCCCGGTGACAACAGACCCAGAAAGCATGATTGCTTTAGCTTCCCTCATCGTGGGCAATATGCCGATACTTCGCGCCCAGCAGGGTGAGCACGTGGCTATCGTTGCGGTAGATTTTCACCCCCACCTAGAGTTTCGCCAGGCTCTGCTATGCGGCCTGCGACAGAGCAGAGCGGACGAGGATGAAAAGGGGCCGGCCCTCACCCTTGCTCGTTATGTGGACATAGACTCCACCGAGGAAGAGCCGTACGTGCACTTTTCCGATGGCACCACGGTGCGCTTTGAACAAGCCGAGCACGGCGTTCACAAGATTTCCAGCATCACCCCGGGTTTTCCCGCCACCAGCATCCTCGAGGATGCTTTTTATCTCGGGGTGGAGAGCCAACTATATTTTCAGGGCCGTTTCCCCGCTGCCACAATAGAACTCGATACAGACAAAGCCACCGCTAGCGTGTCCTATCGCGATGGACAATTTGTGGCGAGAGCGGTGCTTATAGCCACCATATCGGCGGAGGAATTCACCTGGGCTTGGGCCGATCCCTCGCTCAAGAACTCTGCGGCCGCCAAGTGGGCAGGTAGCCTGGCCCGCTTTGGCATGAACGAGGTCGTTCCCGAGCTGGTTCGTCCGCACCTTCCGCTCCAGCTGGCGCGCAGGCAGCAACTGCCCCACTTGGCCTTACCCATCCTCGGCATCTGGACGCTGGCTGGCACTACGCTTTCCGACGGCCGCATCGCCCTCGTCCTCCTCGATGCGCCGGAGCTGCATCTGCCCGAGCCTACGCCCGCAGCTACAGAGGCAACT
Source organism: Corynebacterium yonathiae (assembly GCF_027570195.1). GTDB lineage: Bacteria > Actinomycetota > Actinomycetes > Mycobacteriales > Mycobacteriaceae > Corynebacterium > Corynebacterium yonathiae. Next base: position 38,466 of record NZ_JAKMUZ010000014.1, on the reverse strand, counting down.
TTGGACGTTCAACCTCCGGAATGGATCGATGCCGATCGTGCCCGCACCGCCTATGGATCATTTCGCGGGGTGGACGTGTAGGGCGCTGCGGATGGCGTCCACGTCGACGTCGTCAAGCACAGCTGGCTCAAACGCTGCATCATTAGTCTTATCCACCAAGACCGCACACACTCCCTCGGCGAAGTCCGCGCGTCGGTACATGAAGGCGCCCAAATTGGTCTCCATCTCCAAGGCCTCGCGCACGCTGCTGCACTCCTGCTCGGCACGGAAGAGCTCCATCGCCGCGACAATAGAGGTAGGGCACGCCTGTGCAGTCAACTTCTCTACCTGCTGCTTAAGCTCAGGGTAGTTATCCAAAGCCGCGGTGACGTCCTGCCAGGTGTCGTGGGAAAAGGCGTCTTCGATGGAATCAATAAGCCCAGCCAAAGCAGGCTCATCCGCGGGTTCCGTGGCGTGCTGGGAAAGCGCCGCGGCCAACCCCTCCTCGATAACCGCGCTAGCAAAGGCCTCTGCGTCCGCCACATAGTGAGTGGCCAACCCACTCCACACAAGGTCTGCGGCATACATGCGATACCCGGTGATACCCCAGAACTTTGCCAACTCAGGCGAGGCCTTCCCGCGCGTTCCCACCACACGCTGGGCGGCATAAGCTATGCCTACGTCCGTGACATAGCCAATATTCATCTCCGGCATAGAGGCAAAAGTCTTATCCGTAACTACGCGGTGGGTGCCATGGGCGGCAATGCCCAGACCACCGCCCATAGCGATGCCATCGATGAGCGCGATGACCGGCTTCGGATACTCCGCAATATCGCCGTTTAAGGTGTATTCCTCCGCAAAGAACTTGTCGACATCGCCTAGTTTTCCTTCTTGGACGCCTTCGCGGGCAAAGCGGACGTCACCACCGGCGCAATATGCCTTAGAACTGGTCGAGAGAAAAAGCACCTGCTCCACCGCATCGTTATCACGCCACTGCGCTAACGATGCCGCGATGAGGTCAATCATTTCCGGGGTGAGGGAATTGAGAGCCTTCGGGCGGTTGAGCTCAATGACTCCGGTATGGTTACGGATTGAGGACACGATAGGTGCAGTAATAGCCATAACCCCTAGTGTGACACAGAACTCATGCTCCTATCCACCAATAGTCAATTCACAGATAGGTTTGGAATTTTGCTCCCACAGCTCATCGCCCTGGATATGGACGGCACCCTACTGGACGGCAACGGCCAGCTTCCACCAGATTTTGCAGCGATCAGCACCCGTGCCCACCAGCTCGGAGTCACGCTCGTCCCCGCCTCGGGCCGCCAGCTTGCCACTCTGCAAGAGATGTTTCCGCAGGAAGACACCTTCATTGCCGAAAATGGCTCCGTCGTCGTGCACGATAATCGCGTTATCAGCGCCACTACCCTGCCCACCGCAGCGGTGCGCGCCGCCGTTGCTACCCTCCGCACTGTCGATGCCGCACATACCGTAGTGCTGTGTACTCCGGATACCGCCTATGTACATAAAGGCGCCGATGAGCAGGCCCGCGCAGAGATTTCCAAGTACTACAAGGCAGTGCAATGGGTAGATGACCTCGATGCCCTACTCGATGCGGACATAATCAAGATCGCGGTTTACTGCGCCGACGGCAGCGAAAAGCACCTCCACCAGCCTCTCCTCGCGGCCGTTCCGGAGCACAATATCGCCATTTCCGGCGCCGTCTGGCTCGACGTTATGGCCGCGGGCGTCAATAAAGGCGAAGCGCTACACACCATGGCCGAGCTCCTCGCGGTTCCCATCTCTCGCACCGCCGCCTTTGGCGATTTCCTCAATGACTACGAGCTTCTCCGCGAGGCCGGCACCGCCATCGCGATGGAGAATGCACACCCAAAGCTAAAGGAGATGGCCGATCGCATCGCCCCACCCAATACCGAATATGGGGTCATGACAGTTCTGCGTCAGCTTTTTGACAGCGAAGAGTCTTAGACTCGAATTTTCGCCTCCAGCCGGCGCCGCACCCTTGCTCCCCTCTTGGGGGCAAAGTGCTTGTGTGCAGGCTAAAATAATCCGTTTAGAAAATATACGTAGTGCTTTGGGAGTTTTTGTGAAGCAGATTTTGCGCTCACTGCTGGGAAAGAAGAAACCTGGGCGTTCAGATGAACCACGCACACCGGTCTATCAGCCAGTAAAGCCCAAAGCTGGCTCTGCCAGTGCGCCCCAGGCCCCAAATAAAAAAGATTCCGCGCCCCAAGAATCGGACAACACCAAGTCCACCACGAGTGCACGATCCACCACACCGCAAGGAAAACCACAGGACCGCTCTGCGCAGGAGGGCCAGTCTAAGGACCAAGCTAAGAAGACACCTGCAGGAAAGCCCGCGAAGGCTACCGAGCCCAAGCCTGCTGCCGCCAAAGACGCCTCTCGTCCCGAGGCCGCGCAGCCACACTCCAGCGCGGCAAATTCCGCTAAACCGCAGCGGGCAAAGGCAGCCTCGCAGTCGCCCGCAAACAAAGCAGCGACAAACAAGCCAGCTTCCCAAAATTCCGAATCTAAACCCGCCGCCACTAAGCAGAGCAAGCCAGCAGCCTCTCCTAAGTCAGCAGCGGTAGAGAAACAGCCGCAATCGAACGCGCAGGAGAAGAAGCCCCAACGCAAGGCGCACGAACCGGTTCAGCGACCGCGCCGCGGTGCCAGCTTTAGCTCCACGACCTCGCCGAGCTCCCCGAAGGCCGATTCTGCCCGCGATACCTCCCCGAAGCCGGCGGGAAAGCCCGGCAAAAAGCCGTCTCAGCAAGGCGCTGCAAAGCCATCGCAGCAGACTCGACCTGCAGCCCAACAACCAAAGAAGGCACCCAAGTCATCCACCTCTCCCAACCCGAAGAAGCCTTCCCCGAAGCCGGCGTCGCCGCGCCCGTCTGCTGCACAAGCACAGGCACCTTCTAAGCCAGCTAAACAACAAAAGGCTAAGCCGAAGCAGACTAACCCTGCCACCGCTAAACCTGCCACAGCCAAGCCGGCCGCAGACAAGCAGCAGCAAACACAGAAGCCACGCCCCCAAAAGCGCAGGCAGGAAGACACCGCAAAGGAGACGACTCAGCCACGCCCAGCATCGAAAGAAAAAAAACAGCCTTCTAAGAGCAAGGGCGAAACATGCACGCCTAGTACCGCAAACCAAAAGGCTGCCCCGCAGGCATCAGCACCGAAAACTGCTACACAAAAGAAGAACACTACTGCCCCCACGCCGAAGGCAACCGCACCAAGGACTGGGGCTGCCCCTTCCCAGCAGCCCACTAGGTCGGCTCAGAATAAGACTGCCCACAATAGGGATAAGGTAGCCCAGCCGAAGAAGGACCAAAGCGGATCCTCACAGGGCAGTCTTGATAAGCAGCAGGAGCAAAGGCCACAGCCACAGTCGAAGGCGTCGACGCCTCAGGACAAGGCTAGGAAGACGACAAAGCGCCGCCCAGAGGTAAAACCATCTGATATCAGCCGCGGGCTGGCCCGTAAATCTCAGCAGGTAGGCACCCCTACCTCGGCTCAGCAAAATCCACCGCGCGCTGTACCAAAGCCTAAAGCGAAGCAGCAGTCTGGACAGCCCCGGCCGAAGAAGGCAGAGCCCCAAGCAGCCCCAAAGACGGCTTCGGCAAAAACCAGCACGCCCGCAGCGACGGGTGGTATAGCTGGAGCAGGGGCGGCCACCGCCGCCGCTGCCGCCGCGGCTAAAGAGAGGCAACGAGACAAGGCACAGCCAGCAAAGGCACCACAGCCAGCTCCGAATAAGCCAAAGGCACCAGTAGCGCCGGACCAAGCGCAACCAGCTGCCCAGAAACCAGCAACACAGAAAGCGACAGCTCCGCAGGGGGATGCTAAATCCAAGTATCCGCTGCAAAAGCAGGCCAATGACCCTGAAGCGCTGGCGACACCGCCGGAGAGCAAGGTAGTCAAGAAAAAGCGTCACGCCCGTCTGCGCCAGGTCAAGGGTCTTGACGGCCTGCGCGGCCTCGCAGTCATTGCCGTGGTGCTCTATCACTTCTTCCCTTCCCTTCTACCCGGAGGCTACTTAGGCGTTGACCTCTTCTTCGTTCTTTCCGGATTCCTCATTACCTCGTTGCTGGTACGAGAATTCCGCACCTCCGGCACGATTAGCTTGAAAGATTTCTGGGTGCGGCGATTCCGGCGCATTCTCCCGGCCGCAGTATCCGTTCTGGTCATGTGCACCGCGCTGGTGGCATGGATCGGAGACGACCTAGCGGTTGGCTTGCGCCAGCAGTTCTTGGGCACCCTGTTCTTTGTCAATAACTGGACCCAAATCGCGACCTCCCAGTCCTACTTCGCGGACAATGAGATTCAGGTTTTCGCCCATTATTGGTCGCTGGCCGTAGAGGAGCAGTTCTATGTCATTTGGCCACTTCTTATCACCGGCGTTTTCCTGATCTCTCGCCGCAAGCCGCGCCGGCTTCCTATCCTCGTAGCGACGGTCTTGGCCATAGGCTCTGCCGTGGCCATGGCGCTTCTTTTCGTGCCGGGAGAGGACCCAACACGCGTCTACTACGGCACTGATACCCACGCTTTCGGCCTGCTCACCGGTGCCGTGCTGTCTTTGCTGATGACATCTACTAAGTCTGACCCAAAGGCGGATTCTTGGGCCGCGGCCGGCAAGTCTGAATCCCGTATAGCAGGGGTCATCGGCGCCCTAGCTCTCCTCGGCTACGGTGCACAGCTATTCCTCATGCCGGATGATGCGGAAATCACCTACCGGGGCGGGCTCCTCCTCACCAGCGTGCTCGGTGTCCTTATGGTCTGGGGCGTGGTCCGCGAATACGGCCCTATGACCTCGCTATTTAGGACCAAGGTCATGCGCTGGTTTGGCCAGCGTTCCTTCTCGCTGTATCTCTGGCACTGGCCAGTCATCATGATTCTCAAGGCGCTTTTCGAGGGCAACCAGAATTCCGATAAATCCTGGATTCTGGGCCTGGTAGCCGTGCCAATTTCGTTGCTTCTATCCGAGATTTCTTATCAGTTCATTGAAAATCCGTTCCGCCGCGGCGGATATAAGAAGACGTGGAAGACCTACTGGTCATCCCGCCCAGGATTTAGCGAATTGCGCGATGGCTTTGGCAAGACCATGTGGCCGGTAGTCCCATTCCTCGTCATTGCCTCTGTAGCGGGCGTAGTCTACGGCGTTATTAACTCCAGCGATAAAACTGAGTTGGAGCAGCAATTGGAACAGCTCCAGCAGCAGAACCAGAGCAGCAACAATGCCCCAGTTCAGCCGAATAATGCTGCACCACAGCCACCTGCCGAGGACGAGGATCAGACTTCTTCGAAGGACAAGAAGACCCGCCCCATGCCACAGGGTAAGGACATTACCGCTGTGGGTGACTCTGTGATGCTGGCTTCTAGCGGCGCCCTCAAGCAGCGCTTCCCGCAGATTTATGTCGATGCAGACGTATCCCGCCACTACACCGCGGGAATTCAAGTTCTCCAGCAGCTGAAGGATTCCGGCCAGCTGCGCGATACCGTTTTCCTCGGGTTCGGCACTAACGGACCTGCCTTCCCGGATCAGATCAAGGAAGCTCTAGATATCATCGGCAAAGACCGCACCGTTGTTATGGCGGTTCCCTATGGCGACCGTGAATGGATGTCCCAGTCCCAACAGGATGTCATTGATGCAGCCAAGGAATACGACAATGTCTACATCGCTGACTGGTGCGGACACGCTCAGAGCGACCCCGCAATCCTCTATTCCGATGGTGTTCACCCAATGCCGGAGCGCACCGGCGAGTATTCGGATGCCTTCTACGATGCCCTGAAGCAGTACTCGAAATACGACAAGACTGTGTCCTCGCAGTGCGCGCCGCAGTAGAGGCGTAGTAAGTGCCGGAGTGCGGCGTCGGCAAGCGCCTAGGCTCCCCCTGCCCGCCCTTCGCGCTCACCGGAAGCTCATGCACCACTAGCATTAGCATTCGCCGTGAGCGCGGAGGGCGTTATGCTATACGGGCCTAGACATGGATAAAGCTCGCCCTCTACAGCGCGGTAGAGGGCGAGCTTTATTCGTTGGGATTAGTCGACGGAGAATTCTCCCATCTTGTCCCAACCGGTGCGGCCGTCGATGTGGACGTTAATGATGTCCGGAGTCTCCACGAGGTACTTCGGGAACTCCTCGGTCGAGCGCTGGAAGTGCTCGCTCTGGACGTGCTCTACGTCCTTGCCGTCTACGTAGGACTCCAGCAGCAGGAAGCGCTGGCGATCTTCCGGATCACGGAACCACTTAAAGTCGATGCAGCCCGGCTCTGCATTGCAGGCCTCGGTGTACCAGTTAATTTCATCGAGGAAGGTCTCTGCATATTCAGGCTTGACGTGGAATTGTACGTTAATCAGAATCATGCCTCGATTCTACCGGTGCCTTGCGGCTTCGTCATCGTTGCAGATGAATGCTAGGAACGCGGCGGAATCGAGGCTTGCGATAAGAAATTTAGTTGAGGAAGAACTCCGCAACATAGATGTAGATCCCATCGTAGGCGGTTGCCACGCCAAAGCCGTGCTGGGGAGCAGCGTTGACTGGGACGTCGCGGTTGAACCAGTTCAGGCGGTCTTGCGCCTGTTGTTCATTAAGGCGACGAACCGTGCCCTGGCCCTCGTCCTTGTGATTCAACCCGTGGGCTATGCCATCCTTGTACTCAAGCTTGCCGGCGGCACCTTGGTTGGCCCATTCCTGGGCGATAGCCGCTGCACGCGCATCTTTACGGTGCCCGGCCTCTTCAAGGTGGGCGGTGGTGGCGGCGCCTAGCTGGCCGGCAACCTTGGGCGCCTGGCCCACCGGCTTGGCGAGGAATTCTGGCAGCGGGATATTGTACTTCTCGGCCAGCTCATAGGCCTGCGGCGGCAGGGTGAGGCGGAAATCTTCTAAAGCGGCGAAAGGATCAGAAGAAAGCTGCTGAGCCTGCGAAGAAGCCTGCTGAATCTGCGGCGGCAAGGCCGGCTGAGCAGAGGCCACGGTAGACGTTCCGGAGATCACGAGGACGGTGGATAGGGCGGCTACGGTTGCGCGGTGAGAAAGCTTCATGCCCTCCACCGTGCCACAAAGCGCCAGCAAAAAGGAAGGCGTTTCGGAGCTACATAGGCAATTCGATACAACTTTGTTATGTCCCCGAATTCTGAGGCCACCACGGGTAATGGGACAATGACCCCACGGCGCATTTGGCTGGACTAGTGCGAAAGGTTATTGGCTGTTGCTGGACGTATTGACTGGGTTTGCAATCATTTTCGTAGTCATCGGTGTGGGATTTGTGCTGGCGCACAGGGGCATCATTGGCAAGGGCGAGGCGCGATTGCAATTCAACCGCACCGCCTTTTGGGCGGCAACGCCGGCTCTTATTTTCTCCAGCGTGGCTAAATCCGATACCTCTGCGTTCGTATCTCCCGTGGTGGCTGTTATCGCGGTTGCGTCCATAGCCACCATGGCTGTGTACTGGCTGTGCAGCCGGCTACTCTTTCCGCGCAGTGGTGGCGAAACCATGGCAGGTGCCGCAGCGGCGAGCTATTACAACTCGGTCAATATTGGCCTGCCGATTGCCACCTATGTCATAGGTGATGCCACCTACGTCATCCCTGCTTTGGTCCTCCAGATGGCGGTGCTCTCGCCGTTTATCATTGCGGGACTCAATGCGCGGGGCACCAGCATGCGATCAATATGGAGCTCCGTGGTCTCCGGAATTACCGCGCCTGTAGTGCTAGCTGCGGTGGCGGGATTTATCGTCTCCGCAGCAGAGTGGCAGCTACCGGATGTGGTGATGAAGCCATTAGAGATTCTGGGTGGCGCATCTATTCCCATGATCCTCATGAGCTTTGGCGCCTCTTTAAAAGGCGATGCACTGTTGGAAGAAGACCGTCTACCCACCGTTACCGCGACGGTTTTGAAGTTGGTAGGAATGCCCGCTATCGCGCTGACTGTAGGTACCGCCTTGGGTTTGGGCGGCGCGCAGTTATACGCGGCGCTAATTTTGGCAGCCTTGCCCACGGCGCAAAACGTGTATAACTATGCCGCCACCTATGAGGTGGGAGAAACCGTGGCCCGGGATACAGTTTTTCTCACTACTTTCCTCTCGCTGCCGGCGATGCTGGCCATCGCAGCCCTATTTGGCTAAAAGACCTAGTAAACGCCGACGTCGAGTGCGGCAAATTCGCGCTGCAGCTCATCGGGATCGATGTCTCCTGCCACGTCTGGCCCGGCGATGGCGGCGAAGCCGTCGAGCACCGAAGCCCCATAATTATGTCCGTGTCCATCGGAAACGTCCTTTGCGCCGGGCAGATCGGCGGCTACCTGCAGGGAAGAGATGATGGGCATCCATCGCATTACGCGCTCGGCAGAGTACGGTGTCCGCTCACGCATCCAATCCGGTTCTGTGAAGGCCGTCTGAGGCGACCACCAAGCCACGGGATCCGAGGGGTGCTGAATATAGAGCATGCGGGTGCGCCCCCACTCTTGTTCCGGCACCGTACCCCACTGGCGCACCTGTGCATCATCATTGGCAAAGCGCACCACGAGGCCCCCGGCATATTCGGGGGAGATCTCAGAGGATCCGGGGTCGCGGCGCTCTACAAACTGGGTACGCAAGCGGTTAAAGTGCGGCGGTCCGGTCAGCAGAATGCCATCGACGGAGTTGGCAATGTCGCGCACCCCAGAAAAAGCCGCTTCAATGCCGGTGGTGCCCAAGGATTCACCATATAGGTAGAGCTTCGGGCGCTTGTCCTCCGGCAGCCCGTTCCACCAGTCCACAATAGGGTTGATGAACTCCTCCCCGGCGCGCTCTACCTGGGCGCCGCCTGATAGAAAGTGCAGTGCAGAAGGCATAGCGGAGTATTGGGCGGCCGCAATGGCGGTATCGCCGCCGTAGAGGAGTTCGAAGGCTTGGGCAGAATAGGACGACACCCATCCTGTGCCGGTGGTCATAATCAGCAGCAGGGCTTTGCGGTCTTGGGCGTGGGTGCGCTCTAGTTCGTCGATAAGCAACTGCGCTCGTTCCTCATTGGAGTCACGATTGCCCAGGCCAGCATAGGCGCGGATGGGTTCTTTGGCGGGTTTTCCGGTCACCTTCTCCAATTCCGCACGGTGCGCACCGGAAGAAAGGAAGCGCGAGCCCTGCAGGCCCACGCCGTTCCAATCCACACGGGACGTCGGGGAACCACTACGTTCGGCGGTGGAGGGCCGCTGGGTGGCGGGATCAGGCTCGGCGTTTTGGGCGGTAAAAAAGCGCTCTCCCACCCCCACGATGGCACCAGGGATGAGGTTTTCCACGGTATACGTGCCCACCAGCGCCACGATGACCACCGCGCCTACGACGCGGTAGGCAGCGCGGAAGCGCTGGGGAAAGTGGCTAGAAAGCCAACGCACGCAAAAGCGCAGGACACGCAATATGAACAAGAAGGCAGTAAATACCGCTAGGGCGAGGGGAACCACAAGAACATAGCTGGCAATGGTCGGCGCCGGGGCAGCTAAGGCATCTGCAAGTTGACGCTGCCAACGCACGGCGAAGACAGCAAAGCCCACCATCCACAGCACAAAGACGCCGGTAGCGATGCGAGAGGCAACGCGGTAGCGCCTAGGCGGCCACGTGGTGGCATCGAGCCAGGAATATCGGGGCGCCACATAGCGCACCACGAGCCGGTACCACACGTGCTTGAGAGCAATGCCCAGCGTATAACCAAGTCCGGCGGCGATGCCGGAGACCAGCCCTTGGTAGAGCCAGTCCCGCGGCAGGAGGGATGGGGTAAGGCCTAGGGTAAAAAGGACTGCTGCGCCGATAATGCCCCACAGATCGAGGTGACCGACGATATCGGCGATGCGAGCCTCTACCCTTCGAGCTTCTCCCCCAACTCCAGCCATTCCATCTCCAGTTCCTCGTAGGCGCTACGGTTGTCTTTTAGTTCTCCGTCCAGTTCGGTCAAGGCTTGACTGTCGACCTTTTCCGCAGCAGTTGCCATTTTCTCATTAATCTGCGCGGCCGCCTTCTCGAGCTTTTGCATCTTGCGCTCGAGCGCGTTCATTTTCTTGGTGATTTCGCGCTCCTGCTGGGATGAGAGCTTCTTTTCCGGCTTCGGTGTAGAACTGTCTGGTTTCTTCTCTCCCAGATTGAGTACACCGGAGCTCTGCTGTGCCTCAAGTGCGGCGCGCTTGCGCAGATACTCATCGATACCGCCGGGCAGGTTGGTGAGCTTGCTATCTCCAAAGAGCGCATAAGTATTGTCCGCGATGCGCTCGATAAGGTAGCGATCGTGCGAAATGACCACCATAGTTCCTGGCCAAGAATCCAAGAGAGACTCCAGTTCCTGCAGGGTATCAATATCGAGGTCGTTGGTGGGCTCGTCTAGCAGCAACACATTAGGCTCGGCCATGAGCACGCGAGTAAGCTGCAGGCGGCGGCGCTCGCCGCCAGAGAGATCTCCTACCGGGGTGCGCTGTCGCTTGGCAGAAAAACCTAGACGCTCGGCCAGCTGAGAGGCGGAAAGCTCCTTTTTACCAAGCTGGACATAGGTGGCGACGTCTTCGACGGCGTCGATAAGCCGGCGTTGCGGATCCAGGTCATCGAGCTCTTGTCGCAACCAGCCAAGGCGCACCGTTTGGCCCTCGATGCGCTTGCCCGCGGCCAGCTCGTACTCGCCGGCCAGGGTGCGCAATAAGGTGGTCTTGCCAGAACCATTGACGCCTACCAAACCAATGCGCTCGCCAGGGGCTAGGCGCCAAGTAAGGTGATCGACCAAGGTGCGGCCGTCTGGGGACTTGACGGTGGCATCCTCAAGCTCGATGACCACGCGGCCCTGGCGCTGCTTGGAAAAGGCCATGAGCTCGACCTTATTGCGCGGCTCCGGTACGTCTGCGATGAGCGCCTCGGCAGCTTCAATGCGGTAGCGCGGCTTGGAAGTACGCGCGGGCGCGCCACGGCGCAGCCACGCCAGCTCCTTGCGGGCAAGATTCTTGCGGCGCTGTTCCATGGCATCGGCCTGACGGGCGCGTTCGGCGCGGGCGAAGGTCCAGTCGTTGTAGCCGCCCTCGTAGGTATCAACCACGCCATCGTGCACCTCCCAGGTCCACGTGGCCACGGTATCGAGGAACCAGCGATCGTGGGTGACCACGACCACGGCTAGATTGCGCTTGAGCAGGTGATCTGCGATCCACTGCACGCCCTCCACATCGAGGTGGTTGGTGGGCTCATCGAGCACCACGAGGTCCAGATCCTGCACCAGCGCCGCGGCTAGGTTCACGCGGCGGCGCTCTCCACCAGAAAGCGAACCTACTGGGGTATCTAGCCCAAGATCCACAATACCCAGGCCGCCCAAGACATCGCGCACCTTGGCATTGGATGCCCACTCATAGGTCTCCAGTTCTAGGGGCTCGATAATGACTTGGGCGATGGTTAGCTCATCGGGGAGGTCGAAGCGCTGGGTAACCACCGCCATGCGCAGGTCCGAAGTATGGGATACACGACCAGCATCGGGCGGTTCGATGCCGGTAAGCACCTCCAGCAGGGTGGTTTTTCCGCCGCCATTAACGCCGACGATGCCAATCCGATCGCCGCTTTGCACACCTAGGGACACCCCGTCTAAAAGGGTTTTTAATCCATAAGTTTTGCTGACTTGCTCGAGGTTGATCAGGTTTGCCATAACGAGTGTCCATCTTAATACTTCCCTGCGCGTACCCCCGCATTTCTGCTACCTATTGCTATTGATTTTCAGGTCCAATATTGTTTCTACGTATGAAGAATTACACACTTTCCCTCTGCACAGTCCTGTCCGCTGCCGCAGTAGCCATCGCCTCCTGCTCCGCCCCCACCGAGGAGGAAAAGGACTCACTACACTCCCACAACCATGCACATAGTGAGGCCGACCATGCCCATGAACACGACCATGAGCACGCGCATGACCACGAGCACGGCCATGAACACGCTGGGCACTCACACGAAGGCTTCGAAGCCGAAGAGGGTGAGACCGAGGTAGCCCAGCTGCCCACCCGCATCGTTATCTCTCATGCGGACGGCTTGAGCGCTTATGACGCCAAAACGGGCAAAGTAATCGGCGAGGACAAGATGAATGCCTTCCTTCGCCTCAGCGATGCCGGAGATAATCGCCACGTCATGGTGACTAAGGGCGATAGCTTCCTCACCTACGACACTGGGCGCATTACCAAGGGCCATGGTGATCACAACCACTACTACACCGCAGAGCCCGCGCTTGGCGACGCCCCCATTAAGGCACCGCATGCCGGCCACGTGGTCCACCACGACGGCTTTACCGCGCTATTTTCAGATGGCGATGGCGTAGCAAAAATTTATAAAACCGAAGACATTGGCAAAAAGGACGCCCAGCCAGTCAATACCGTTGATACTGGGGCCGCACACCACGGTGTGGCCGTACCGCTCAAGGATGGCTCGGTAGTTATCACTAAGGGCACCGAGGACGAACGCCACACCATCCAGCATCTGGACAAGGAGGGCAAGCTCCTTACTGAGACCACCAAATGCCCTGGTGTGCATGGCGAGGCTGCCGCTGGTAACGGCAATATTTTCTTTGGCTGCGAGGACGGCCCTGTGGTTTTTGATGGCAAGAAGTTCCACAAGGTAGACGCTTCTGCTTATGCCGGTGCAGGAGGCTACCAGCGCTCCGGAAATGCCGCAGGCTCGGAAGAATCCGATGTTATTCTGGCCGATAATAAAACTGACAAGGACGCAGAGCTCGAGCGCCCTACCTCCGTAACCTTGGTAGATACCAAGAATTTTTCGGCCAAGAAGGTAGACCTCGATGCTTCTTATTGGTTCCGCTCCCTAGCCCGCGGCCCGCTGGGCGAGGCGCTAGTACTCACCACCGACGGAAAGCTTAACGTCATCGATCCAGACTCCGGTGAGATCACCAAGCAGATTGATGCCATTACCCCGTGGAAGGAAAATAAGGAATGGCAGCAGCCGGGCCCCATTCTGCAGGCTGCTGATGGCTATGCGTTCATTACTGACGCGCAAAAGAAGCAACTCGTGGTGATCGACCTCCTCCAGGAAAAGGAAGTCAACCGCTTCGATCTCGACATCGAGCCCACCGAGATGACGGTGCTCTAACTACAGCACCACGGCGCCATCAGCTGGCCCCTGGGTAGCCACTCCCTTGGTGCCGGGAATCTCCACCGTCACTTGGGCCACCACTTCCCGAGCTTCCGCTGCTCCCGCACAGAGGAAGGCACAGGTCGGCCCGCTGCCGGAGACAATGCCCGCGAGGGCTCCGGCAGCCACGCCGGCCTCCAAAGTTTTACGCAGATCGGGGCGCAGCGAAAGGGCCGCCGGCTGCAAATCATTATGCAAGTGCTGCGCCACTCGGTGCGGATCGCCCGAGATGAGCGCCTGCGATACCGCGGCGGTGTCCATGTGTGGCTCACCGCCGCGGCCCTTCTCCCGCATCTCATCGAGCTTATGAAAGACCTGCGGGGTAGAAAGCCCCCGGTCCGAGGCGATGAGCGCCCAATGGTAGGTACCGCGCGCCATCATCGGGGTCAGCTGCTCGCCGCGCCCCGTGCCGAGCGCGGTGCCGCCCAGCAGCGTAAAGGGAACATCCGAGCCCAATGCCGCACCCAGCGCATCCAAGATCGGCTCACCCACCGAATCGATGCCGTAATAGCCGCCATAGCAGCGCTCAGCCAGTCGCAGCGCGGCCGCCGCATCCGCTGATCCACCCGCCATGCCACCAGCGGTAGGGATGGCCTTATGGATTTCCAGCGCCACCTCCGGCAACGCCTTCGGCCCATGGGTGGTGTACAAGTACTGCATTATGCGGTTTACCGCGGTCCACGCCAAGTTCGTATAGTCCCCCGGCACACCTTGTGCGTGAGGGCCCGTGACTGTTAATCCTTGAATGCGTGGCTTATCCACCTCGAGGTTGCCGAGGTCCGTCAATGTCACGGTGTCGTGCAATTCCAAAGACTGAAAGACGCTGGCGAGCTCATGAAAGCCATCCTCGCGTGGCTCATCCACGCCAAGGTGAATATTGATCTTGGAGTGAGCCCGAGCCGTGTAGACGAATGGTTCGTTATCGATGGGGGCGGTCATTAGATTCCTGCCAATCGTACAAAGTCTTCTACGCTAAGCTTTTCGCCGCGCTGCTTCGGATCAATGTCTGCCGCTCGCAGCGCCTCCTCGGCATCGGCTCCCGAACCAAAGTGACCCGATAATGCCGCGCGCAAAGTCTTGCGGCGTTGGGCAAAGGCGGCGTCGATAACCGGCCAGACCTTAGCACGCGACTCGTCAGTGACGGGCCAAGGAGCAGAGTCGAAGACGTCTATGCGTACCAGCCCGGATTCAATATTGGGCGCCGGCCAAAAGACATTCTTACCAATCGTGCCGGCTTTGGAGACCTTGCCATAAAAGCCCGCCTTGACCGAGGGCACGCCGTAGACCTTGCTGCCCGGCTTTGCAGCGAGACGATCCGCTACCTCTAGCTGAACCATAACCAGCACGCGGCGAATGGAAGGGAATGTCTCCAATAGGTGCAGCAGCACCGGAACGGCCACGTTATAAGGCAAGTTGGCCACCAGAGCGGTTGGCTCTGTGACATCAGTTTTTGTCACCCGCAGTGCATCCTTTTCCACCACCCGAAGGCGCTGGGCACGCCTAGGTGCCCGCTCGGCCACGGTATCGGGCAGTTGCGCGGCTAGGCGCGAATCGATTTCTACCGCGGTAACCTCACCCACGGCTTCAACCAGGCCAAGGGTCAGCGAGCCCAATCCGGGGCCTACCTCGAGTACGCGATCTGCGGGATCCAGCTCAGCGGCGGCGACGATGCGCCGGATGGTATTCGGATCGTGCAGAAAGTTCTGCCCCAGCTTCTTCGTGGGCACAATATCGAGCTTCTCCGCGAGGGCGCGGATCTCTACGGGCCCCAAAAGCGCGGCGCCGGTGGAATCAGTCATGCCCTCTAATTTAGTAGAAGAGGTGAAAAAGCCGCACACCACAGTGTGGCGTGCGGCGATAAGGCGCTTCAGTTTAGCGCAGGCCCAGCTTGGAAGTACATGCTGGCCAAGCGCCCCAACCCTGCGCGGCCTGCACCTTTTCCGCTACGGCAATCTGCTGCTCGCGGGAAGCCTGCCATGCTTCCGGTGCGTACTCAGTGCCACCGAATGCGGCCCAAGTCGATGGAGTAAACTGCAGGCCGCCGGAGAAACCATTGCCGGTATTGATAGACCAATTGCCGGTGGCCTCACATTGTGCAATGGAATCCCAGACGGAGCCATCGGCGACTGCCGGAGCAGCAGCACCAGAGTTGCCGCCCTCCTCTGGCTTAGCTTCCTCGGCCTTCTTGGTGCCGCGGGCGATGGTGGCAGCCTTAGGCTCTACGGTCACCTTTTCCTTGATGACGTCATTAGATTCCTTGGCGCCGTCCTTCATTACCAGCTTGTGGGTAATAACGCGCTTGCCCTTAACGCCTTCCTCGCGGACCTCCTCGGTGCCCTCTTCAAGCTCTGGGTCATCGACGAAGTTTGGCTCGGCATCAAACTCTTCTTCCGAGTCATAGACGGTGGTAGAAACCTGATCTACCTTGATGGACATACCGTCGGTAACCTTGGTGTCCTTGGATGGGAAGACTCGATCATCATCGTCAACGTCAATATTGCGAGCCTTAAGAACGTCCTCGACGGTCTTGGCAGCAATCTTGGTGTAGGTTACCTTGCCACCGTCATTAATCTTGACGATCTTCGGGGAAACAACCTCAAGGTTCATGCCCTCTTCTAGCTGGGCATCCTCGTCCACGTCAGAGTCGCCAGACTTAATAGAAGCACCCTTGGCCACCCCACTTAGGTTGCCCAATAGGTCAGAGACGGTGAGATCGGTGGTGGACAGCTGTTGCTGCACGCCATCGATAGTCACAGCCACCGGCTTTGCGGTACGCACGGAAATCTCATCGCCATCGCCCACAGATTCGGAGGGGGCGGGGTAGACAATGTCTTCCTCCCCTACCTGGACGCCAGCTGCTTCCAGCGCACCGTCGACGTCCTTAGCAAAAGTAGCCAGCTCCACCTTGTCGCCGTTGATGTCCACGGTGACATCCTTTTGTGACGCTACGGCAACCACACCGCCAACGGCCAGGGTGCCCAGTACGCCACCCGTTGCCAGGCGCAGTGGCAGCGAGCGGGAGTTATTGATGCGCTTGATCTGATGAGGTGACATGCTGGATAAATCTCCGGTAGTGCAGGTTTCAACAATTACAAGAGTTTAGGCCAGCAAAGTTGTCCTCGCAGGCAATTGCTGTGCTCAGATCCGCTGCTGCCGCACCAAAGGCGGCGCTGCGGGATACTAAAACCTAAACGAACGTTTAATAACGATACGATAACAGCAACATAAAGTCGAGGACTAATCCGCCACACGTCTCACTGAGCACACAGCCGTCACAACAAACACCCACGCCACCCCTGACCAGCGGGTTTTATTTTTGTGAAAACCATCACCCAGGCATTAGTTCAGGCCGTAGACGCGATCAAAGGTGTCGTTTACCTCCGCCACAAGCGCCTGCACCGTCTGATGGCGCGCGCGGGCGATACATTCATATGTGTGGCCGATAAGAGCGGGCTCATTGCGTTGCCCACGGTAGGGCTCTGGAGTCATATACGGCGCATCAGTTTCTACCAACAATTGGCCGGCCGGCGCCTTCGCCGCCGCCTGCCGCAGCTCGGCGTTGCGCTTGAAGGTTACGTTGCCAGCGAAGGACAATACGTAGCCCCGCTCCAGGGCCTCCTCTGCCACCTTCAGCGGCGAAGAAAAACAGTGCAGCATAACGGTAGCGGGAGCGGGGGCGTCGGCAAGAATGCGCATTAAATCCGCGTCCGCCTCGCGGTTGTGGATCATTAGCGTCTTGCCTTGGCGCACCGAAAGATCAATATGCCACCGCAAGGATTCCTCTTGCTGGGCCATGGTCGCAGTAGTCTCCGGCTCGTGATGCACCCAGTACGCATCCAGGCCAGTCTCCCCTATCGCTACGCAACGCGGATCCGCCACCATCTCCTCGAGCGCTTTCTTAGTTGGTGCATCCAGCTCATTGGCGCGCACTGGATGGATGGCACAAGCAGCATAAACATCCGGGAAGGCATGAGCAGTAGCCAGTGCAGCCTCCGACTCGCGGCGGTCATCGCCTACCGTGACCATGCGGCCAACGCCGGCGGTGCGCGCGCGATTGACCAGCACCTCATCGGTGTCCTTATGAGAAAACAGGTGCGTGTGTGCATCAGTAAGGCCGCTTAAGCCCGGTGCCGGAACGGGAGTGCGACGTCGCTTCTTTTTAGCCATGTTCGCAATTGTAATATTGGCTGCCATGTTGATCAGACCCGTCGGTCTTGCGGATGTGCCCGCTATGACCGAAACCCTCAACTGGGCTATCGAGCACACCGACGTTATTTTCCGCACTAACCCGGCCAGCATCGCCGAACGCGAGGACTACCTGCGCCATATCTGGGAAGAAGATTGCCCTTGCTTCATTGCGGAGTCCGATTCTGGCGACTACCTGGGGTGGGCGCTCTACCATCCCTACCGCGATCCACAGGTGTGGACTGGTTGTTATGAGACCACCATCTATCTTTCCCCGACTGCCCGGGGCAAGGGCGTGGGCACCGCCCTCCTGAGCGCCTTGATTGAGGAGGCCCGTACCGATAAGAAGGTACATTCACTGCTCGCCCTCATCGTCTCCACCAATGCGGCATCGCTTAAGTTGCATGAGAAGTTCGGTTTTGAAAACGTGGGTACTCTTAAAGAGGTTTGCTACAAGTTCGATCATTGGCTGAACCTCGCCCACCTACAACTTCTGGTGTAAAGGAATTTCTATGCATATCCGCCCTGCTGAGCTTGCCGACGCCCCCGCGCTCACCGCTATCTACAACGCCGGCTCCGCAGCGAAACCCGCCGCCAACCTGGTCACCTGGCAAGAAGATGTGGCCGACCGCGAAG
Organism: Corynebacterium yonathiae; assembly: GCF_027570195.1. Taxonomy (GTDB): domain Bacteria; phylum Actinomycetota; class Actinomycetes; order Mycobacteriales; family Mycobacteriaceae; genus Corynebacterium; species Corynebacterium yonathiae. The sequence goes on along the minus strand of NZ_JAKMUZ010000014.1, from coordinate 20,518 downwards.
AGTGGCTCAAGGAGATGTTTGAGGCTGGCTCCCCGGTCTTCGTCGCCGTACACGACGATGAAATCATTGGCTGGGCGGCCTACTTCCAATTTGTAACCCCCGCCATCTATTACGGCACCGTAGAAGATTCCGTCTATATTGCCCCCTCCGCCCAGGGCAAGGGCGTGGGCTCCGAGCTTCTCGACGCCCTCATGGACCATGCAGCCGATGACGACTACGTGCAGACGATGATCACCTATATCGTCGATACCAACAAGGGCTCTATTGCCCTGCACAAGAAGTTCGGCTTTACCGAGACCGGCCGCATGCCGAATATCCATACTAAGGATGGCGTCCGCCTCGGCCTGGTGCACCTACAGCGCGATTTCCAGCACTAACCGCCAAGTTTTCCTAGCCGCTCCACGACAAAGCGCCGGAGCACACAAATAGCCGCGTTATGCCCTTAATTTCGTAAAAAGAGGGCAATAACGCGGCTATTTATATGGTGCTACTGGGAGACAGGAGCCCACTCTGGGCCAGTCTCACCCAGCTCTGGGTCCAGCTTGGAGATGAGCGGCTTCGGCTTCGCCAGCGTGACTCCTGGCTCTACCTGAATGCGCTCCCACTTTGCCTGCTGCTGGGTATAGTCTCCCATGATGACCGGATATTCGTGGCCCTCTGGCGGCAGACCAGCGCCCACGAGTTCTACTGGAATATCGTCCTTAACGTCGCGTACCTCTGGCTGGGCCGCCCACACGCCGCTGCGGCCTAGGGTTTCGTGCACCTTCTGCGCGGTAAACGGCAGGTACGGCGTGAGCATGACATTGCAGTCAGAAACGACCTGGAGGGCGGTCCACAGCACAGTGGCTAGGCGCTCGCGCTGGGTTTCATCCTTAGCCAGCTTCCAGGGCTCTTGGTCTGCAATATACGCGTTGGCCTCGCCCACAACGTGCATGATCGCGGTAATCGCCTGCTTGAACTTGGACTGCTCCAGCAAGGCTCCGGCGGTATCGAAGGTCTCCTCCGCTAGCTGCAGGATTTCCTTATCTTTTTCTTCCAGCCCCGCCGGTGCAGGAACCTCGCCGAAATTCTTAAAGGCCATGGATACGGTGCGGTTGACCAAGTTTCCCCACCCATTGGCCAGTTCGTTGTTGATACGGCGCACGAACTCATCCCAGGTAAAGTCCGTGTCGTTATTTTCTGGCCCAGCCACGGCGATGAAGTAACGCAAAGCATCAGGGCCAAACTCCGCCAAAAAGTCTTTGACGTAGATGACAACGCCCTTGGACGAGGAGAACTTGGAGCCCGACATGGTCAAGTACTCGGAGGAGACGATTTCCGTAGGCAAGTTCAGCTCGCCGTACTGGTGGAGTTCGCCGCCCTTGCTGCCCTTGCCGGCATAGCCCAAAAGCTCGGCCGGCCAAATCTGGGAGTGGAAGGTGATGTTGTCCTTGCCCTGGAAATAATAGTGGCGAGCCTCTGGGTTCTGCCAAAAATCCTTCCACGCCTCAGGCTGTCCGGTTCGATATGCCCACTCGATGGAAGAAGACAGGTAGCCGATGACCGCGTCGAACCACACGTAGAGTTTCTTCGCATTATTGTCCTGCCAACCCTCGACCGGAATCGGAATACCCCAGTCAATATCGCGCGTCATGGTACGCGGGCGCATATCTTCTAGCAGGTTCAAGGAGAACTTCAGGACGTTCGGGCGCCAATCTTCGCGGGTAGAAAGCCACTTTTGCAGCTCATCCTTGATGGATGGCAGATCCAGCAGGAAATGCTCGGTTTCAATAAACTTCGGGGTCTCGCCGTTGATCTTGGAAACGGGATTGATCAGGTCCACAGGGTCAAGCTGATTGCCGCACTCATCGCACTGGTCGCCGCGGGCACCATCCGCACCGCAGATGGGGCAGGTGCCTTCGATATAGCGGTCCGGCAGGGTGCGCCCAGTAGACGGCGAAATAGCGCCCTGAGTGGTCTCCTTGAGCATGTAGCCGTTGGCATAAAGGCCCTTGAATAGCTCCTGCACTACGGAGTAGTGATTACGGGTGGTAGTGCGAGTAAAGAGATCGTAGGACAAGCCCAAGTTGGCTAAGTCGGTAACGATCTGACGGTTGTAGCGGTCTGCAAGTTCCCGAACAGAGACGCCTTCCTTGTCCGCCTGAACCAATAGCGGAGTACCGTGCTCGTCGGTGCCAGAGACCATGAGAACGTTGCGGCCACGCATTCGCTGGAAACGTGCAAAGACGTCGGAAGGTACACCGAAGCCGGCCACGTGGCCGATGTGGCGCGGGCCGTTGGCGTAGGGCCAAGCAACATTAACTACTACAGACTCAGTCATGGGTTCTACTCTATCGAAGCCGACTCCTGCCCACACGATTAGGGCGAATATTTGCCTCGCAGGTGAACCGCATTTTCAGCAGAAAGCGCCCACCGCTTCCCCACTGCTGTGGAAACGATGGGCGCTATCTAGGCAACCGAGCAAGGCGCGTTTTACTTGCGCTTCATCGGGTGCTTCAAACGCTCATTGCGGCGCTTCTTGAGAACCTGCGTGCGCTGGTACTCGCGGTGCAGGCGACGCTCGCGGGCCATCCTGCGCTGGAACTGCTGTGCCTCGCGGTACTCAAGGTAGATAATATCCTCGCTCAACGCCTTGTAGATGGCGAACATCAGGCCGATAACGATGAACAGGAATGGCAATGCGGCAACGATGGTGACGTTCTGCAGGTTAGACAGTGCGTCCTCATTAGCCAAAAGCAGGGTCAGGCCTACCAAGGCAGTCAGTGCACCCCATGCGGCAGATAGCCATGGTTTAGCGGTGGAAGCACCATTTTGGGACATGGAGCCCATCACCGTGGAAGCGGAGTCCGCAGAGGTGATGAAGAAGGTAGCCAGAAGGATTGCCGCGACGATGCCGGCAACGAAGCCACCAGGCATGGACTGCAGGAGGTTAAACAGCTCTTCCTCGGCAGACTCACCGGTAATAGATTCGCCGTTTTGCTCCATGTGGATAGCAGTGCCGCCGAAGATAGCGAACCACAGGGTAGATACACCAGCTGGGATAAGCAGTACGCCCAAGCAGAACTCGCGAACGGAACGGCCGCGGGAAATGCGTGCAAGGAACATGCCCACGAACGGAGACCAGGAAACCCACCATGCCCAGTAGAAGATGGTGTAGCCGGATAGCCACTCAGCGGCGGCGCCGTTTTCGGACTCGGCGGTGCGGCCGATCATCTCGGTGAAGTAGTTCAGGTAGTTACCAATGGAGCCAGGAATCTGGTTCAGGATGGTAACGGTCGGGCCCAAGATGAACACGAAGATAGCCAACACTGCGGCGAGGACCATATTCGCATTAGAGATGTACTGAATACCCTTGCCCACGCCGGACATCGCAGACAGCATAAACGCAAGGGTCAGAACCAACACAATACCGATAACCACGGAGTTGGTGGGGTTATCGATGATTCCGGAAGCCTTCAGGCCGGCCTGAATCTGCAGGGCACCCAGGCCCAAGGAGCAGGCGGTACCGAAGACGGTGGCGAAAATGGACAGGATGTCGATGAACTTGCCCACCGCACCATTAGCATTACGCTCGCCGATAAGCGGCACGAAGGCTTGGCTCAATAGCTGCTTGCGGCCAATGCGGAACGTGGAGTAGGCAATAGCCAGGCCAACGATGGCGTAGACGGCCCACGGGTGCAGCGTCCAGTGGAACATGGCATAGGCCATGGACGAACCGACGTTGCCAGTGCCCTGGCCCGGAGTTCCGTCACGGTAGTTAGCCAGCGGCTCAGAGGCGCCGTAGAACATCAGGCCGATGCCCATACCAGCGGCAAACATCATGGCGATCCACGATGGCGTGGAAAATTCCGGCTCCTCATTAATGCGGCCCAACTTGATGGAGCCAAACTTGGAGGCAGCAATAAAGACAACGAACACCACAAAGACGGTGCCGAAGAGAATATAAGCCCATCCAAAGTTGTCTACGACCCAGGTCAGAGCCGAAGAGGAGAAGTTTGCAAAGTTATCCGGAGCGGCCAGGCCCCAGACGACGATCGCGGCAATCAGCACGCCCGCGATGCCAACGATGGACCAATCGATTGGCATATTGTCACGATCGGCCGCAATTTCCACCTCAGGATCGTCGTAGCGCTCCGGGTGGAAACCATCGGAGTGAATCATATCCTGCAGCTGGCCGGTGGCAGATTGTGCGTCCAGCTGCTCATCTACAGTCTGATAATTCTCAATAGGCTGCTCGCTCGAAGAAGCAGAAGCCGGCTGCGCCTGTGCGCCGACCGGTTCCTTTCCCTCTTCTGGCACGCCTGTGCCCATGTTATCCGAGTTTGTCATGAACTATACAGTGGTGCCGGACTGCCCAATTATCAAACGATTTACGCATAAACTTCGCTGCTCAACGCCGTTTGCCAGGGATTTTCCACGATTATCTGAAGGATTTTTACGCTTCATTTCCCCATGTAGATAGCGCTTTAAGCCGCTCACACGCCCGAAAACTATAACAATTCAATTACAAAGGGACCATTAGTGAAGCTGTCTACGGGTGCTGCAAGGTGGGACGTAGTCGAAAAACAATGCTGTCTAAGACTTGCGGGCTTGCAAAGCGGCGTCGTAAAGCTCGCGGTTGGAAACTTCGGTACTCTTCGCTACCTGCTTACAGGCGTCCTTTAGCCGCATTCCCGCTGCCGCCAATTCGAGCGCCTGGGGAACCAAATCTGCGGCGGTGGCGGCCGCGGCAGTACCGCCTTCAATTACCACGGTGATCTCTCCCCGGGCTCCTTCTGCCGCCCACTCGGCCAACTCACGCAAGCTGCCGCGGCGTACTTCTTCATAAGTCTTGGTCAGCTCCCGACACACCGCGGCCGGGCGATCGGCGCCGAGAACCTCCGCTGCCTCTGCCAGTGTTTCGGCCACGCGGTGGGGCGATTCGAAGAAGACAATGGCGCGCTTTTCATTCTGTAATGACTCCAGCCAGGCTCTGCGGGGCCCGGGCTTGCGGGGAGGAAAGGCGTCGAAGAGGAAATGCCCCACGCCTAGGCCAGACAGTGCCAGGGCTGTCGGCACGGCAGAAGGTCCGGGAAAGCAGGTCACGGGGATATCGCGCTCGGCCGCCGCAGCCACAATGGACAGGCCCGGATCAGAAATAATCGGCATTCCGGCATCGGTAACAACAAGGACAGTGCCGGCCGCGGCGGCGTCGATAAGCTGCTGGGCACGGTCTTTTTCATTGTGATCAAAATTGGACACCACGCGCCCGGAAATCTCGATCCCCAAAGCCTGGGCCAAATTGCGCACGCGCCGTGTGTCTTCGGCCGCGATGACGTCCGCATGCTGCAAGGCATGCATTAAACGCGCGGAGGCGTCCCCCACGTTTCCCAGCGGCGTGGCGGCGAGGATAACCCCGCGCGGTAATGGATCCAGACCTAAATCAGACATGTCTCTAGCATTCCATACTCTCTAATGCGCGGTCGCGGTAGCTTGTCGCCTAGACTCAACCAAGTGACTATTGCTACCGCTGCCCCATCGCGCACCACGCACGACACCGTGGCCCCGCCAGCACCCCGCGCCTATCAGTGGGGCAAGGCTGACTGGATAAGCACTAGCGTCGTCGGCGTGCTCGCGCTCCTTACCCGATTTGTCGGACTGACCGCGCCCGTATCAAAAGGCACGCCCGTCTTTGATGAAAAGCACTACGTTCCGCAGGCCTGGGACATGGTGCGAAGCTGGGATAACCTTTTCATCGGCGGCATTGAAACCAACCCCGGGTACGGCTTGGTGGTTCACCCACCGCTAGGCAAGCAGATCGTGGCACTATCCGAATGGGTCTTTGGCTATTCCCCTCTGGGGTGGCGCTTTATGACGGCCCTCTTCGGTGCAGCCACCGTATTGTTGACCATGTCACTCGCGCGCCGCGTCTCTTTATCCTGGCAGGTAGCAACACTGGCTGGCCTTATCGCCGTCTTTGATGGCGTGCTCTTGGTCTCCTCCAAGTTCGGCATGCTGGATATTTTCCAAGTCTTTTTCGTCGTAGCCGCCGCCTGGGCGCTCGCCCGCGATCACAATCAGATGCGCGAGCGCCTCCACGCCGCTTTTCTACAAGGCCGGATGGGCTCTTCGGCCTTCGGCCCGCGTTTTGGATTTCGCTGGTGGCGTCTCCTCGCTGGTGTCTTCCTCGGTCTTTCCTTGGGCGTAAAGTGGTCCGGCCTGTACTTCATCATGTTCTTCGGCCTGATGTCCGTCTTTAGCGACCTTGCCCTGCGCAAGCGCTACGGGGTGCGCCGCTATATCCTAGGCACCCTAGTGCGCGATACCCCCGCTGCCTTGGCCTCCATCGTCCTCGTTCCAGTGCTGCTCTACGCCTGGACCTGGCGCGCCTGGTTCTCTTCAGAGACTGCCGTATACCGCCACGCCAAGGTTGACGGCACCATAGAGAATGGATCGTGGCTGATGCACCTGCCCGATTCCCTGGCCGGCTGGTTCTACTACCACTCCTCTGTACTAGAGTTTCACGCCAGCCTGACCTCTTCCGGTGGCCACCACCACCCATGGGATTCCAAGCCATGGGCTTGGCTCGTAGCTGCCCGCCCCATCTTGTACTACTCCTCCACCGACTTGCAGTGCGGCGACGGCAGCAACGAATGCCGCAAGATGCTCTACCTCTTTGGCACCCCGGCCATCTGGTGGCTGGTCATCCCGGCCGTGTTGTGGGGACTGTGGTCCCTCATCATTCGCCGCAACCGCGCCTTTCTTATCCCCTTGGTGGGCTTTGCAGCAGGTTTTGTGCCATGGCTTGCAGCCTTTGACCGCCAGATGTATTTCTTCTACGCCACCGCCTTTATCCCCTTTGTCATCGTGCTCATTGCCTTGGCACTCGGCCAACTCATCGGCCATGGCAGGCCGGTGCGCTGGGGGTGGCTGGAAAGTCTAGCGGGCGGGCCCGTGCGCTGGGGAACTATCGCCGCCGTATTCTACCTAGCGCTGGTAGTAGCGATGTTCTTCTATTTCTCTCCCATTTTGTACGGATACAAGATTCCAGATTCCTGGTACCACTCCATGATGTGGCTGCCTAGCTGGACTTAGCCGCACGACAACGGGGTTTATTGCGGTTGCGCGTTGAGGGACTTCCACCAAGCGCGCACCAAGTAGCCCTTTTCTGCTGCCCAAGCCCACCCCAGGCTCAGAGTTGCCAGCGCGGTAGCAATAAGGAAATACACCTGCTCAATGGTCACGGTGCCCAACGCTATGTCCCGCATGCCAAAGCCGAAGAGAAAGGCAAACATCGTGGCCGAAACGGGGAGCAGGCCGGTCACCGCCGCGGGGCGCCAAGCGCTGAACAATAGGCCACAGGCCATGCCAAAACGCACCGCTGCGCCCTCCATTAACAGGTTGGCTCGCCCTGGATCCGCAGTAGGATCAAGCACCTTTGCATCCTCCCCCAACGGCACAAGCCCGGAGGCATGCACGATAAGCACCACAGCCCAGACCGCAAAGACGGCGCCCATAGCCACCATGGCGGCGCGCGCGACCGTGAGGTTGGCTTGGCGAGCGCTCGAGGTGCGCCGCCATTCCGGCTCCACACCGGCCAAAATGACCTCAGAAAGGTCCGTTGGCGGCGCCATGCCGGAATCCGCGGGCTCTACAAAGCTCAATGAGCGCGATAACGCGGCCGCTTTATCCCGGAAAGCGCGGCACTCGGCGCAGCTTTCCAGGTGAGCATCAATGACGTCCTTAGGCAGATCCGAGTGCTCACCGTCCAATTGGGCAGAGATCGCCGCTTGGACTTGACTATGCGTCAACATTGCTGAGCACCCCATCCATGCTGGCTCGACCGGAGCCAAAAATTACGATCATCAGCAAAGATAGCAGTAAGACCAGTGGGTATTCGATTCCACCATCGGCGGCAAAAAAGCCGTGGCCCAGGTGCACGAAATACAAGGCACACCCCATGAGCAAGGCAAGAGCACCGGCGACAAAGGTGGTGAGCAGCCCGACGACGAGGAAGGCTCCGCCCGCCATCTCCCCGATGGCGGCTATATAGCCAGAAAGTTGTGGCTGCGGCACCCCGAGGGCGGAAAATTGCCCCACGGTTTCATCCATGCCAGTCATAAACATCTTGTCCACGCCGTGTGCGATAAAGATTAATCCGAGGACCGCTCGAAAAATTAGCAGTGCAGCATCGCGTACGGCAGGTCTATTCATGCTGAACAGATTACCCTGAACCACTCTCCCGATGCGAAGGCAGTGGGCTAGACCCGTACTCCTGGGAAATTCGCCCTTTGGCGGGGGGAAGGAGCAGCTCTGCGGGGAACGAGCTGTTTCAATGGGTACCACGCACAGAAGAATTAAAGGAGAACACCTTGAGCGAATCAACTACGCAGTCCGAAGATCGCACCACCTTGGTCTACGACGATGATGGTTTGGGCCGCCCGCCCTGGGCCATGTCCTCGCCGATGTTGAAGGAGTACTACGACACCGAATGGGGTCTGCCCATTTTCGATGAAGCTGCGCTCTACGAGCGTTTGAGCCTGGAGTCTTTCCAGTCCGGCCTCTCCTGGGCAGTGGTTTTAAAGAAGCGCGAGGCCTTCCGCGCGGCCTTTTGTCACTTCGACCCGGACAAGGTTGCCCAGTTCGGTGAAGCAGATATTGAGCGTTTGCTTGGCGACGCCTCCATTATCCGCAACGAAACCAAAATCCGCGCCGCAATTAATAACGCCAAAGCAACCATTGCTCTGCGCGAAGAAGGCGGGCTAGCGGAGTTCATTTGGGCCTTCCAACCTCCAGAGAACCTCTACCCCACCGTGATGGAAGATATTCCGAAAAAGAGCTACGAGTCCAAGCTCATGTCGCGCGAGCTAAAGAAGAAGGGATTCCGCTTCGTCGGCCCAGTTACCTGTTTCGCCCTCATGGAGGCTATCGGCATGATTGATACTCACCTCATCGGCTCTCACCGCCGCGGCACCTCCGGGGTATGGCACGACAGCGGCGTACCGAATTACGGCCTAGCCCAGGAATATAACGCGCTCACGCACTCCCAGCCAGCCTCTTCCGCCGGGCCCCAAAGCGCCGCTAGCTAAGCCATCATCAATTCCTATCCAGCGCGGCGGGCTGCTAAGTCATCGCGGCGGCCATAGCCGTCGGGCCCGGCATGCGGGCCGTCAAAGTCGCCGTCTTCACCATCGCTATAGCTCAGCGGAAGGTGCACGAAGTCGGGACTTTCATCATCGATTTCCACGACCACAGCGCCCGGGCGGCGCAAGTTGCGCGGGATCTTCAATGCTTCATCGTCCGCGTTGCGCACGCCTAAACGGGCGCGGCGCAAGTGACGTACTCGGCGACGCATGAGTGCTTGTTCTTGGCGAACCTGGGCGCGAAGCGCTATCAGGTAGACCACGGTAAGTACTCCGGCGACCGCAGCCAACCACCAGGTCCAGCCGCCCACCACGATGCCCAGGGCCACTGTGAGGACCACGGCCACCGCTAGGCCCAGCAGTGTGCGCTGGCGGCGCTGGTAGCGAGTAGCAGATTTTTCCTTTTCTGCTACCGGATCCCAGCCACCCCGGCCCAAGCGGCGCTGCGCAAATTCCACCTCGTCCTCGGATAGATCGGTGTCCATGCCGGCATCGTCTACTTCAGCGGCATTGGCCGGCTCTTCAGCGAGCTCGGCATCAGCCGCATTCGCAGAGTGAGGCTCGGAATCCTCCGCGGCATCAGAACCCGCAGCGTCATTTTCACTGACTTCGGCCTTATCTACAGCGCCCGGATACATAAGATCTACCGGGGAGGTATAGGTCTCGTCGTAAGCATAAGCATCGCTCGCCACGGAAGAAACTGCCGGAGCGCTAAAGACCTCTGCCTCGGCGGCGTCAACAGTGGAAGAATCATCCTTTGCGGCGTTGTCCGCGGCATCCTCCTCGTCTTCAAGAAGAACATCATCAGCATCGTCTGCATCGCCGGTATCAGCGGCCTGGTCCGCATCAGGCTGTCGAGAGGCCGGAACCGCATCTGCCTGTGGCTTAGCAGCAGAATCGCCTTCTTCCGCGAGGCCCTCCTCCACCACTTCGCCGTCGACAGTGTCCGCCTCTGCTGGGGATTCCTCATCAGTGGTAGACGCCGCCGTTGTAGTAAACGCACGGCTACCGGTGCCAAAAGGCTGAGACTTAGCGCGGCGGGCGGCGCCGGCAATAGTCACCGAGCGCGAGGAATTTTTAATGGACTCGACATCCGGTTCATCCTCGGCAGCGTCTGCGGCCTCTACCACTTCATAGTCCGCCTCATCCTGGTCATCGCGGAGGTGGACATCATCAGCGCGCAAACGTGGGCGTCGGCGGCCGGCAACCTTGCCGGAATCTCCCTCGAAAAGGACACGAGTATCCTCAAAGGCCTCACCGGTATGGCTCATAGGGCGATTATTCCTCCCCAATAGCCACGGTGCGAGTACGAAGAGCCACACCACGATGATCGCGATAATCGGCACAGCTGTCGACACGAATAGGACCTTCCCCTAGGATGCAGATGATTACTCCACCTTAAACGGTAAAAGCGCACTGTAGCACCCTAAATACACATAAATTACAATGTTGTGACTTATGTGAAAATTGAGGTTGTTAACTCAGTGAATGGGAAGCTGATTCATACCAATCGACCAGCCTGGCGGAGGCGATCTACAGCAGTAAAGGCGTAGTCCTCTCTTACCAACGCCACGTAGTGGTGGTCCTGCCACGCGCCGTCGATATGCAGGTTGCGCCGCAAGTACCCCTCGTGCCGGAACCCATTGGCGGCCAAAACCCGACCGGAAGCAGGATTGTGCTCCAAATAGGTGGCTGTCACTCGGTGTAGGCCCACCCGCCCAAAGGCATGGTCCACTCCCAAGGCGGTTGCGGCCGTAGCTACTCCAGCACCGTGGACCGCGGAATATACCCAGTAGCCGATCCAGCAATCGCGAATGCTGCCATGCTGGATATTTCCCAAAGTCATCTGGCCTACAAACTGGCCCTCGACCTCAATGACCAGTGGGACCACCAGCCCCTCGCGCGCGGCGTTGCGCAGGTACATCAGGTGATTCCACCACGCCTGCTGGCTATGCGCCGCCGCCCAAGGAGCGGTTTGGGTCGGCTCAACGGGGCGAAGGAACATTTCATCTTCGATGCGTTGCCGCCGCCATTCGTGGCCATCGGAACGCAGCAGCGGCCGCAAACGCAGCCGCGCCCCAGAAGGGAAGACAGAAGAAGAGGGCAGCCGCACAAAGGGAGTAGATTCCGGCCACCCCGGATGCACGTCATCGGTAGGGCCGCTAGCAGGATGGCGGAATCTATCCGCTGCGTTGCCAAAGGGATCAAGCATTAGCTGCGCTGGGTCAAAAACAACACATCAACCACATCGCCAGGGCGAATTTCCGTTACCTCTTCTGGTACGCGAACCATGGCATTGGCCTCTGATAAGCCAGCCAAAAGGTGCGCCGGAGCGCCTGCAGCACCGCCGAGGCCTTCCACCAGATAGTCTGCGGTTTCCGCATCACGCATCAAGCGCGCGCGGATGAATCCGCGCCGGCCAGGACGCGAATCAATGTGGTTCAACGCGCGGGCACGCACCACGCGGCGGTGTGCATTGCGCTTGCCTAGTGCCAAACGGATGAGCGGGCGGATATATACCTCGAAGACCACGAGCGCGGACACCGGATTAGACGGCAGCAAAAAGGTCGGGATGCGCTCCTCGCCTACCAAGCCAAACCCCTGGACAGAGCCGGGATGCATGGCCACACGGGAGGTATCGACATCACCAAGGTCATCCAGAATCTCACGGATGGCCTCGGCACCTGCGCCGCCAACCGCGCCTGAGATCACCAGCACCTCACTGCGGGCAATATGCTTTTCCAGCGCCTCGCGGATGCGGCGCGGCTCGCCCTCGGCAATGCCAACGCGATGTACCTCTGCCCCAGCCTCGCGGGCCGCGGCGGCAAGAGAATAAGAATTGACGTCAAAGACTTGGCCCAGTGCTGGCTCTTGGTCCAAATCAACCAGTTCGCGGCCAAAGGAAATGATGGTGATGCGCGGGCGAGGATAAACCAGCACCTTAGAGCGGCCGACAGCGGCCAGAAGTCCGATCTGGGCGGGGCCCAACACGGTTCCAGAAGATACGGCGACATCACCAGGCTGGATATCATCGCCTACTCGGCGCACAAAGTCACCGGAGCGCACTGGGCGATGAGCGGTGACACGCTTGCGGCCGCGATCGGTCCACTCGAGGGGGAGGACGGCGTCGGCAAGCGTAGGCAAAGGCGCACCCGTATACACGCGCACCGCCTGCTTAGGCTGCAGGCGCAGCGGCTGCTTGGAACCGGCCGGAACCTCACCCACCACAGGTAAGGAACGCTCTACCTCTGGCTGCTGGGGCTCTGACTCCTCTTCGCCCTGCGCAGGCTGTTCTTCCTGCCCTTTGGGACGGCGTACCCTCAAGCCACGCTCGCCTCCAATATCTACGGCGCGCACCGCATAGCCATCGATGGCTGCCTGCGGAAAGCCCGGCAGGGGCTGGTTAGCCTGCACTTCCTCTGCGCACATTAAGCCCAGCGCGTTGGAAATACCGATGCGTACCGGCTCCGGTGTCGTCGCCGCATCCGTTACCAGCGCCAACTGGTCATCCACTGAACGCATAAGGTCTCTGCCCGCCCTTTCTTCGCTTCCGCGTCCTCGGCCCCTGGGAAACCTCCCTAGGCTAGGCCGTGCTCTTCCTCATACTCGGCCATAATCTGCTTAATCGCTTTATACAGCGCGGGACCATATTTTTCATCGCGCAGGCCGAAGTCCACATTAGCGGGAATATAGCCGCCGGGATTACCCAAGTCATGGCGCTTTCCTTGGTGGACTACTACGTGGACGGGCTCACCTTCCTCAATGAGGAGCTCAATGGCATCGGTCAACTGCAGCTCGCCACCTTTGCCTGGCTTAATGCGGCGCAGGGCATCAAAGATCTTGCGATCCAATAGGTAGCGACCGGTGGCCACAAGATTAGACGGGGCATCTTCTACCGCCGGCTTTTCCACCATGCCCACGACCTTCTTAACGCCGGGGGCATTTGTATCTTCTACGTCGAAGACGCCGTAGTTATAGGTCTGCTCGCGCGGGACTTCGAAGGCGCACAGCACGCTACCGCCCAAAGCAGCGCGCACTCGAGCCATGTCCGCCATGACAGTGGCGGGCAGCACGATGTCATCTGGGAGCATGACAGCGAAGGAATCCTCATCCTCGCCGAGCACCTCTTCTGCCAGCCCTACCGCGTGGCCCAAACCCAGGGGCTTTTTCTGCTCCACCGCAACGGGGTGGATGAGCTGGTTGGCGCGCTTGACCTTGACTACTTGCTCATCCTTGCCACGGGATTCAAGGGTATCCACCAACTCTGGGAAAGCCTCAAAGTGGCGCATGACTTCTTGCTTATCAGGCGCGGTAATCACCGCTAGGCGGCGCGCTCCCACAGAGGCCGCCTCCTCTGCGATGAGCTCAATGCCGGGAGTATCAACAACGGGCAGCAGTTCCTTCGGAACCGTCTTGGTGGCGGGCAAAAATCGCGTGCCCATACCTGCCGCTGGAACTACAACCGTGGTGATTCCGCGTGCGGAATCTTCGCGTTCTATAGCCATGCGTAATAGCGTACAACGCCACATTATTTTTCCCGTGCACCGCTACGCCGCGGGGCTATGATTTATTTATGACGTCTCCCAACACTGCTAAAAACGAGCTGCGCGCCCGCTTGGTCCAGGCCCGCCGCGAACTTTCCACCGAGGACCGCGCTGCCTTTACCGCCGCCGTGCGCAAGCACCTTGAATCCGAACTCACTGCGTCCATGACCGTGGCCGCATATTGGCCACTAGACTCCGAGCCCGGTGGCGCCGACTTTGTGCCTTGGCTCAAGGAACATGTCTCCCGCGTCCTTTTGCCAATTTCCGGCAAGAATGGCACGTTGACCTTTGCCGAATACCGCGGCAAAGAGGCCATGCACGAAAGCCCACTGGGCTTGAATGAGCCGCAGGGTCCGACCTTTGATAGCAGCGTGCTGGCCGAGTGCGATCTGGTGCTCGCCCCTGCCATGGCGGTAGATGCCAAGGGCAACCGCATGGGCAAAGGCGGTGGCTACTATGACCGCGCATTAGAGCCGCTTCCCCACGGCAAGCCACCGGTCTTCGCCATGGTCTACCCCGCCGAGTTGGTAGATGAACTGCCTACCGAAGACCATGACCGCAAGGTCGATGCCGCCGTTACTGCTGAGGGCATCACCTGCTTCTAATTTCCAGGGCGTGGGAACCATGCGTGGCTTCGGGCAGTCTAAAAGAGTATGTCCACTTCGCGTTTACCCCGCCTCTTTTCCACCCTTCGCACCCCTGGCCACCGCCGCGGCGTATTAGTACGCCGCGCCATTGCAGTGGCCCTGCTTATTGCCGCGCTTGTCTCGGCCCTGTCCGCAGCCAAGGAGCTACCGCGCGTGCCCGTCTTTAGCCGCGATCTGCCGGCGGGAGCAGAGCTTGCGCTTGCCGACGTCGAGTTGGCCCGACTTCCGGCTTCCTCTATCCCCGAATCCGCGGTAGCTGCACAGCCAGAAGAACTTCGCGGCCGCATTATCACCGCCGCAGCCGGCAAGGGCGAGGTAGTAACCGATGCCCGGCTTCTGGGAGAAGATCTAGTCTCCACCCTGGTCGGCGGCCCCAAAGCCACGGCAGGACGGATGATTCCGGTCAAACTAGCCGAGCCCGATATTATTCCGCATTTACATCACGGCGATGCCGTGGACGTGGTGACCGCGGTGGACGCCGGGTCTGCCCCAGCCGAGGAGGGTGCGGATCCTGCGATGCCCACCACGCGCGTTATCGCCACCGGCGGACGCGTGGTGTCCACCTCTAACGCTGAAGGCAAGGCTTCTTCGTCTACTGTTTTGCTCGCGCTGCCCCATGACCATGCCAATGATGTTGCCGCGGCGTCATTAAGCCAGCCACTCACCGTCGTCATAGTTGGTGACCGCGCTCACCCTCAACAACACTAGACCTTTTCAGACACAACAGTTGTGGTTGGTTACCGGCTCCACTAAGGTTTCGCACTGTCCTTGGTTTTAGCAACCGTTAGTTATTCCCAGAAAGGTTAGTGCATTTCACCATGCTCAAGGGATTTAAAGACTTCATCATGCGCGGCAACGTTATCGAACTTGCCACCGCGGTCATCATCGGCTCTGCCTTCACCGCAATCGTCAAATCCATTACGGATTCTATTATCCA
Source organism: Corynebacterium yonathiae (assembly GCF_027570195.1). Taxonomy (GTDB): domain Bacteria; phylum Actinomycetota; class Actinomycetes; order Mycobacteriales; family Mycobacteriaceae; genus Corynebacterium; species Corynebacterium yonathiae. The sequence goes on along the minus strand of NZ_JAKMUZ010000014.1, from coordinate 5,268 downwards.
GCCGCTCATTAACTCCCTTGGATCCGCCGAGGTGGGAGCCGTTGGCTTCCAGATCACGGATGCAGAAAACACCTTTGTAGACTTTGGCGCCGTCATCTCTGCGGCGATCAACTTCCTCATTATCGCCGCAGTAGTCTACTTCCTCATCGTGATGCCAATCAATAAGCTCACCGAGGCCGCTAAGCGCCGCCACGGTGTCGACCCTGAGGCGCCCGCCCCAACCTCCGAGGAGCTGCTTGCCGAAATCCGCGACCTGCTTGAGGCCCAGAGCGTTTCCGCTAAGGAGATCCCGGGCACCGGGATCAACGGTTCCGCCGACGCCGCGACCGACACTGACTACGGTTCCACCGGCGGCGGCCGCCACCAGGCCAAGTAACCCCTTCCTGCGCGGGCTTTTGCATACCTTTTATTAGCTACGTGGCCGCAGATTTCCCTGTGCACTAACCGCCATAGTGCGGGGGCCGGTTCTCCCGATAGAACTGCTCATCACGCTGGCCAGACTCGCTTTCTGCTTCGGCGGCTGAGCCTGCGTCATCTACGGTGACGATTCGCCCTTCATCGGACCCATGTGTCACCGATACACCGGGCTGATCGGCGCTGCGATCATAATCGGCCGCATCCGATTGGCGGAATGCGCGCCGGCGATACTTCCGAGACGTCATAGAAAATGCCTTGAGATTACTGGACGCTGGACTGCTGCAGCTGATCAATGAGGTGATGTACCAGCGGCGCCAATGTAGCCATGCCATCGCGCACCGCAGCGCGCGAAGAGGCAAGGTTGACCACGACAGTAGAGCCAGAAACGCCCGACAGGCCACGAGATGTGCAGGCATCCACCGCACCGCAGGCTTGTCCAGAAGACCGCAGCGCCTGGGCTACGCCCGGAACCATCTTGTCGATCACCGAGCGCGTAGCCTCCGGAGTCTTATCGCGCGGGCCTACACCGGTGCCGCCAACGGTCAGTACCAAGTCCACGCCACCGACCACGGCGGTCTCAATAGCCTGGCGGATCTTGGACTTCTTGGAACGGACCACAATGGCGCCATCAACCCGGAAGTTAGCCTCTGCAAGCAACTCACTTACCAACTGAGAGGTGCTATCAGATTGCTCGCCAGGATGATCGGTGACAATAACGATGAGAGCGCGGCGCGGGGCAGCTACGCTATCCTCCTGCTCACTGGCGAGCAGAAAGGCATCATCTGGTTCGGCGACATCCATCAAAGAATCGTGCTTGTCTTCGCCCTCCAGCTGCGCGGAGTCGGTCAAGTCGTGCTGCGAATCTGGCATATTTCTCCTTAGTTTAGGGCGGTATGGCCTTTCGGCGGGGTGAGGTACGGCGCATTCAGCACCTAACAGTGCTCTTGCACAGTAATTTACTCGCCAGAGAGGGTTACCTCTACCTGACGGGATTCATCCGAGTCTTCGCGGGTAGCCTCCAAGGTCACCGTCGCACCAAAGTCTTGCGAACGCGCCGCTGCAATAAGTGCATCGGCATTCTCGATCAAGCGATCATTGACGCGGGTAACAATGTCGCCATCCTTCAGACCCGCCTTATCCGCTGGGCCGCCCGGCTCGACCTCGGCGATGCGAGCACCATTGCCGTCGTCACGCGCCAGCACCTTCACGCCAAGGGTCGGGTGGGTAACCTTGCCGTTGTTGATCAGCTCATCTGCCATGCGCTTAGCAAAGTTGGACGGGATAGCAAAGCCGAGTCCAATGGAGCCACCCTCACCGGTGGAATTACTCGATAGCGAAGCAATCATGGAATTCATGCCCACGATATTGCCGTCGCGGTCCACCAACGGACCGCCGGAGTTGCCAGGATTAACCGCGGCGTCGGTCTGAATGGCGTCAATCAAGGAGGATTCGCCACCTTCTTGGGACGCACGGACAGGACGGTTCTTAGCAGAAACGATACCGGAGGTTACGGTTGCATTGAGCCCCAAAGGAGAGCCCACTGCGACTACTTCTTGCCCCACAGCGACGGAATCAGAATCACCGAACTGCAGGAACGGCAAATCCTTAACATCCTTGATTTTCACAATGGCCACGTCAGTATTCACATCGGAGGCGACTACGTCAGCATCATGCTTGCTACCATCATTCATGGTCACCTGCAGTATGCCGCCCTGTTCGGCGCCGGCCACCACGTGGTGATTGGTCAACACGTAGCCGTCCGGGGAGATAACGGAACCGGAGCCTTCTGCCCCGCCCGTCCGAGTCATCGTCTGGATAGAAACCACCGCCGGCAAAACCTTGGAGGCCACCTCTTCAACGGAGCCCTTTTCTGGTTCCTTGCCAGTGCTATTGTTGGCCGGCTCGGCCTTGAGCGCCTCATTGACCACTGACGTATCGTTATTTCCTCCCCCGGAGTTCATTCCAACAACAGCTCCGGCGATAGAACCCGCAGCGATGGCAGTTACGGCCGCCAAGGCAGTGGCAGCGCCGAGGCCGATCTTCTTCTTTTGCTCCGGCTGTGGGGGCAGCGGGGTAACCATCGGACCTTCCTGCCCCTGAGTGTTAAAACTTTGGGTCTGCGGTCCATTCGGGTACGGACCCAGCGCTTCTGCTGTGTGCGGATCAGCGCTTTCCGCGCCGCCGCGCGGCTGGTTCCAGCCTTGCGAGTAGGAGCCAGTCTCATATGCTTGCGCGCCGGCGCCGTTGCTATAGGGACCAGCATTGCCAGCGTCTGCGCTCGGCTGGCCGCCTTCTCCAAAGTTCGGACCACCGTGTACCGGCTCGGCCCGACTAGAGCCTTCTTGGGACTCCCCCTCCGGGGAGGTTCCTTCAAAGCCGCGGTAATCGTCATTCCTCATGTTCATGAGAAAACTATGCCTCACTTCGCTTGGTCAAGACTGATACTGATCTGTCAACCTACTAGGAGTTCCTGAAAGGTAACTGTGTGACATCACCAGTATAAAGGCTCTTGCTCACCCCTGGTTAAACCAGCGTTGTGCAAAGATTTCACCGCGATCACGCGGGTCTTCTTTGCCACCCGGCAGCCCCTCCTGCGGATCCGCCAAACCATCTACAAAGATCTCACCCGGCACGGGCTGGCCCGGCAATATCACTTCCATACGGGTGCCGCCATCATTGGACTCACGGATTTTAATGGTGCCGTCGTGACGCTCAATCACCGATTTAACGATGGCCAAGCCCAAGCCAGAACCCGGCATTGAGCGAGCCTCTGCAGAACGGTAGAAGCGCTCAAAAACCTTTTCCCGCTCTTCGGGTGCAATGCCCGGCCCGGAGTCATCGAAGCGCAACCGCACCTCGTGGGAGGATAGTTGTTCCATAGAAACGCGAACCGTGCCAGTAGCCGGCGACCACTTAGCCGCATTGTCCATCAGGTTAAGCGTGGCACGACCCAACGCGAAAGGATCGCCATCTAGCTCCCACGGAATAAAGCGCACCAAGAATTCCACATCGGGACGACGGCGCCTAGCACGTTCCAGGGAAGACATCATGACTTCACAAAGATCCACCGGTTCCGGCTCGCGTTCGTTGCCGTCTTCGCGTGCCAGATCAACGAGATCCCCAATCAAAGTGGATAGTTCGTTCATTTGGGACATGACGTCGTCTTCCAGGTCCTTACGGTCCTCATCACTCATGCCAAAGCCACCACCAGCGCGGTTGAGCATCATCAGCAACTCAATATTGGTACGCATTGAGGTCAGCGGTGTCTTCAACTCGTGTCCGGCATCGGCCACGAATTGAGACTGCTGCGAACGAGATTCCTGCAGCGCCTCTAGCATCTGGTTAAAGGAGGTAGTCAGTTGGGCCATCTCGTCATTACTAGAGACCTCAATGGGGCGCAGATCATTTGTCTGCGTCACGTAATCCACTGCGCGCTTCAACCTAGCAATGGGCTGCATACCGGTCTTAGAGACGATGAGTCCGGCAAAGATGGCGAGCACAATGCCAATGGCAACAATGATCAGGAGAACCGTACCCAGGATGGCGATGAGCTCTTGGGTAGGAGCTAGGGACTGCGCGACGACAACTGTTGAGCCAAGGTCGTGACGCTTAGCTAATACGCGCTCGCCCCCGACGGTACGCACGGAGGTTTCCGTATAGTCTTCGGTCCGGTGAAAGTCCCCGCCCACGGGAATAGTATCGCCATAGGAAAAGCTCATAGAGGGCGGAGATAGGGCCACCCGGGTACCGGGGTTATAGGACTTGAAGTCCTCAATTTCCTGGTCCACGTGGTCCATGAACCGGGGGTCTTGGCTTTGCCGCAACAAAACATCAGCCTTGGCCTCCAGGCGGTCATCTACGGAGGCGGTCAAGGACATAGAAACCACCCAGTAGGTTGCCAAGGTCATCAAGGCTACAGCTACCGCCACTACAAGGCCGGTTACAGTAGCTAGGCGCCACCGCAGTGGCGCCCGTGAGGCCCAGCTGCCCTGACTATCGGAGAACTCAGAAACGGGCGTGGACTGTTCATTCCCGGAAGCCACCGCGGGGGAAGCGGGCTTCCTTAAAATCACGGATTAGACTCCCTCAAGACATAGCCCACACCACGCACAGTGTGGATGAGGCGGGAGTCACTATCCGCCTCTGTCTTCTTGCGCAGGTAGCCAATGTAGACCTCGAGCGCATTGCCAGAGGTAGGGAAATCGTAGCCCCAAACCTCTTCCAAGATCTTGCTACGAGAGAGAACCTTGCGGGGATTTTCCATAAGCAACTGCAACAGGGCAAACTCAGTGCGCGTCAAAGAAATTGCGCGGCCACCGCGGCTTACTTCGCGGGTATCTGCATCCAGTTCAAGGTCCTCGAAGCTGAGTTTGCTCTCCACGGGAGCTTCAGTAGCAATGGAGTCTGCAGAGGCGCGACGAACCAAAGAACGAACGCGAGCTAAAAGCTCTTCCAATGCAAACGGCTTTGGTAGGTAATCATCCGCGCCGGCATCAAGGCCAGCAACGCGGTCCGAAACACCATCGCGTGCGGTCAGCACGAGAATAGGGCGGTCCCAGCCTTCGCTGCGCAGAGTGCGGCACACCTCAAGGCCATCCATGTTAGGCATCATGACGTCCAAAATGAGCAATTCTGGATTCTCAGTACGCACCGCCTCCACGGCCTCCAAGCCGTCATTAGCGGTCAGAACATCGTAGCCGTTGAAACGTAGGGAACGGCGTAGCGATTCGCGGACAGCTTGTTCATCATCCACCACAAGGATTTTCATAGTCCTAATTATTACTTATGGCAGTCAACTTCATGAAGTTAAGGGAAATATTTACCCCCATGGTCCCCCAAATACGGTGAGAA